>DRGC01000067.1 GCA_011050235.1 Phycisphaerae bacterium
ATCGGGCTCGGGCAGCAGGAATACCGCGGCGAGTTCTTCAGGAATGGGGCCATGCCGGGCGCTGCGTACACGCCGCCCAAGATGGTGAGCCATGACGACAAGAAGACGATGCGCGCCGCGTGGGCCAGGACGTTCGGGATGGGCGGCGATCGGCAGGGGCTCGCGGTATTGGACCCCGGCTCAACGCTGACGACGTTCTCGATCGACCCCAAGAAGGCGCAGATGATCGAGGCGGGCCAGTACACGGTCGAGGACATCGCCCGGCTGTTCCGTATGCCACCGCACAAGATCCAGCATCTGCTGCGCGCGACGTTCAGCAACATCATCGAACAGTCTTTGGAATATGTAACCGATACGCTGCAGCCTTGGCTGGTGCGGTGGGAGCAAGAGATCGCCCGCAAGCTGTTCGCACGCTCGGCCGACACGCGGTTCTTTGCAGAGCATCTGGTGGACGGGTTGCTACGTGGTAAGCCATCAGAGCGTGCCGCGGCGAATCAGATCCAGCTTATGAATGGCGTGCTGACGATCGACGAGTGGCGGGCGCAGGAGAATCGCAACGCGCTCGACGACGATCTGGGTGGCAAGCACTACATTCTGAGCACGCTGAAGGCCGTGGAGGACGAGGACGACGAGCCCGAGGAGCCGGTGCCACCCCCGTTCGACCCGCCGCAACCGCCACCGGGCGAGGAACCGGACGAGGATGAGGACGGCGCACAGGACCGGGCCGCGACGTTCGCGCTGTTCGAGGACACGTTCGCGCGCATAATCGGCAAGGAAGTGAAGGCGATGCGGCGTCTGGCGACGAAGCACGCGGGCGACGCGACGGCGTTCGGCAACGCGGTGACTGCGTTCTACCTTCGTCACAAGGGCATGGTAGCGGCGGAGTGCGGGAAGGTGGCGGACATCGAGACGGGGCGGTTCGGGGGTGTAGCCGACCGCGACGCGATCAACTCGTTTGCCGAGTGGCACGCTGACGCGGCATCGCAGCGTATTCGCATCGCGTTCACCAATGCCACCGTGGGTAGCGAGTTGGAATTGTGGAACAGCGAGACGGTGGATAGCCGAGCACGGTCACTGTGCTGCCTTATATTCAGGAGACACGACAATGGATCGGAATAGATGCGGGCACCTGCACATGGGGCCGTGGCTGGTGGAGTGGGGCTGGATGGACCGGGCCGTCGCAGTCTTCAAGGCGGGCGGCACGCTGGCGGTGGCCGACATAGAGGAGGAGGACGAGGGCGAAGCGCGGACCCAGACTGTGGCGGGTGTCGCCGTCATCGGCATCGTTGGATTCATGTCCAAGGGCGTCAGTTCAATGGGTGGTACGAGTACACTGGCGGTGCGCGACGCGGTACGTTCGGCCACGAAGGATCCGGCCGTCGAGGCAATCGTGCTGCTTATCGACTCGCCCGGTGGGACCGCGGCGGGCAACCAGGAACTAGCGGACGACATCGCGGCTGCTGTTGCGGCCAAGCCGGTGCTGACACACTTCGACGACGTGGGCGCGTCGGCGGCGTTCTGGGTCGGCGCGATGGCTGGGATCGGCAACGTGTCCGCCAACGCCTCCGCGCTGGTCGGGTCGATCGGCACCATCATGTCAATCGAGGATACGTCCGGCCAGTTCGAGAAAGAGGGGATCGTGGCGCACCACCTGACGAGCGACGGCGCCAGTATGAAGGCGGCGGGCGGTGAGGGGACCGAGATCACCGACGAGCAACTGGCGTACTTCCAAGGGATCATCGACGCCTTTGGTGCGACGTTCGTGAACTCAGTAGCCAACGCCCGCGGTCTGGACCCGGCGGACATCCGGGCGCTCGACGGGCGCGTACTGCTCGCGAAGGACGCGCTGGCTGCGGGGCTGATCGACCACGTGCGCTCCTTCGAGGACACGATCGACGCGGCGCGCGGGCTGGCACGGGCGCGGCAGAACGACCGTCGCCAGCAGCAGTCGAACCGGAACCGGCTGCGGTTGGGCGGGGTATAATCTGGCATGCCCAAAGCCAAGCTGAAGAAATGCGAACGCTGTCGTCGGATGGAGGTCTCCTATCCTGGCGATCGCTATTGCTACGGGTGTGGTCAGACTGTTCTGTCGAACCACACGAGGGCTGGCACGGTTGACCATCGAGGGTGTGTGACACAGCGCGGTGACGGGAGCGTGCTGTACAACTCTCGCCAGCATCGCTGAACCGCTCTGCGGACGCTTGAAACCGGCGACGCGCGCGCCTATACTTGGTACGGCGGCTTCGGCCGCATTACGAACTTGCTCGTCAGGAATAGTAAACTAGCCTGACGGGCTTAGTGCCCCGGCGCTGGCGGCCCTGAGAGACCGCGAGAGAGTCGGGCTTAGAGCGGGTTGGCGGTCCTGAGCGACCAAGCGGCCTGCCGAGCTTCGAGTAAGACCAGTCCCGACATGTCGGGACTGGCGCGGCATTGGGGCATTTCACATGACATCCCAAGAATTGCGCGAGCGCGCTGTGTGCGCGCACGCAGAGGCTGAGGCCATCCAGGCCACGGCCGAGGGTGAGGACAGGATCCTCACCGAGGACGAGCAGTCGCAGTTTGACGCCAAGCTTGCCGACCAGAAGGCGCTGTTGAATCGCGCCGACCTGTCTGACAAGGTGGCGGCCGGGGCTGCGACCCTGAAGGAATCACAAGGGCGGAGGGTACCGGCCGGTGCCGACCTCCACATCGACGCATCGGGTCTCGACGACCTGAAGGCGGGCGACATCACGGGCGTGCGAGAGCGACTGGCAGACGATCCCAAGCTGGGCTTCGTCGGGCTGGGCGACTTCGCGACGGCGGTGAAGTCCGCGTACTCGCCCAACGCTGGGCAGGACATGGACCACCGGCTGCAGATCGGTGCAGCGGTCTCTGGACTGTCGCAGGGCACGGGCTCGGACGGCGGCTTCCTGCTCCCACCCGAGTTCTCGACCACCATCTGGGACGGGATGAACCGCGAGCCGGACAACATGCTCGCGCGCACGGACCAGTTCACGGTGACCGGTGAGTCGCTGACGTTCCCGGCCAACGCTGAGACGAGCAGAGCGACGGGTAGCCGTTGGGGCGGCATCCAGGGCTACTGGATCGCCGAAGCGGCACAGGTCACAAAGAGCAAGCCGAAGCTGCGCCAGGTCAAGATCGAGCCGCAGCAGTTGGCGGTGCTGGTGTACGCGACGGACAAGTTGCTCAACGCATCCGGTCCGGCGCTGACCCAGTGGCTGACCCGCGCGGCCACGACTGAGATCAACTTCCTTGTGGGAAACTCGATCCTGGCTGGCGACGGCGTGGGCAAGCCGGTGGGCATCATCGGCCACGCCTCGACCGTGAGTGTTGCGAAGGAAACGGCTGGTGGCGCGCAGGGCACCGCCACGATCGTCAAGGAGAACATCGACAAGATGTGGTCGCGGTGTCACGCGAACGCGCGCGGCAATGCGGTCTGGTTCATCAACCAGGATTGCGAGCCGCAGCTTGAGCAGTTGGCGGCGGACGTTGGCACCGGCGGCGTGCCGGTCTACCTGCCCGCGGGCGGGATCACGGACACTCCGAACGCTCGGCTGAAGGGCCGTCCGGTCGTGGTGTCTGAGTTCTGCAAGACGGTCGGGACGGTCGGGGACATCATCCTCGCCGATCTCCAGGCGTACCTCACGGGCGTCAGGGGTGGAATCGACACAGCGATGTCGATGCACCTGCGATTCGACTACCTCGAATCGGTGTTCCGCTTCGTGTTCGCTGTGGATGGGCAGCCGTGGCTAGCGTCGAAGATCACCCCGTTCAACGGCGGGTCAACCAAAACACTGTCACCGTTCGTGACACTGGCGACGAGGGCGTAATCATGGGAAAGATCGTAGAACAAATCCAGGTGATTGACTGGACCGGCGTGGGCACGATTGACATCGACACCGACCGGGTGCTTGATTACATCGACGTGCGCAACTACAGACGTGCGCTGGTGATCTTCAACTCGCCCGCCGGTACAGCCGCGGACGACTGGAACTTCACAGTGCGGCAGGCGGACACCATCTCGGGTGGCAACGTCAAGGACTACGACGTGATATCGGAGTACTGGACGAAGCAGGCCGCAACGAACCTGTTGAGCACCGAGATATTCACGCGCTCGACCCAGACGGCCGACGCGCTGGTGTCGGGCGACGCGACATCTGCGGAGGAGGTCGGACTGCTCTTGCTGGACTTCGACTTCACGCTGATGGACACGGCCAACGGGTTTGTGTTCCTTGGCGGCGCCATCACACAGGACGCATCGAACGCGGCCCAGGTATGCGCGTGCAACCTGATGCTGTACGAACCGCGTTATCCGCAGGCGATCACCGTGACGGCGATCGCGTAACTCTGAACCCTGGAGTGCCCGCCTCAATCGTGGGGCGGGCGCGTTCAACACAGGAAGGAATGCAAGGAAATGGCACGAAGAGCACGCACGGAACTGTTCGTCGGCAAGCACAGCGGCGGCATGTTCTCAATCGAAAACATGGGCATCTCAACCGGCAATCGGGTGTTTGTCGATTCGGTCTCGGGCACAGACTCGGCCGGACGAGGCAACAACCCCAGCAACCCCGTGGCCACTCTCGATTACGCTGTCGGTCTCACGACCGCGAATCAAGGCGACATCATCTACGTGATGGAGAATCACGCGGAAACGATCACAACCGCGGCCCCGGTTGCGATCGACGTGGACGGGGTGACCATCAAGTGTCTCGGCGAAGGCAGCGATCGTCCGACGTTCACACTCGGCACCAACGCGGCCGCGACGATCACGGTATCGGCGGCCAACGTGAGCATCGACAACATGCTCGTGTCCAACACCGTCGACAACTGCACGTCGATGATGACGGTATCGGGCGACGACTTCTCGTTCACGAACGGTGAGACGCGCGACACGGGAGCGGTCGAGGCCGCGCTGGTCTGGACGATCACCGGCGACCGTTGGCACATCAACAACTACACCCACATCGGCGAGGGCTCTGGCGACCAGGCGGTTGCGTGCTTCCAGCCGACAGGCACAGACCGCGGCATCCTCGAAAACTTCAACGTGGACTCCGCTGGATCGACGGCGGTGTTCAGTTCTTTGAGCACGGCCAATACGCTGATGCGTATTCACGATGGGTACTTCATTCAGCGCGAGGCTGCGGTCGGCGTAGCGATGTCGCTGCTCTCGGCGGACACGGGGTTCGTTGGTCCGAACATTCACATTCGGCTGGTGGACGATAACACCGATCCGTTCGCCGCAATCGACTCCGCTTCCAACGTCAACTTCCTCGGCCCGATCACGGTCGCGGCGGGCGACGACGAGGCGGGTCTCGACATCTCGCACGGCCTTGCGGTGGCGGCCGATCAGAACTTGGTGCAAACCCCGTGGGGCGCGGCAAGGGAAGTCACCGAATCGTTCCAGCCGGCGGCGTCGCTGGTTCCGATCTTCACCCCATCGGTGGGCAAGTGCCTGATCGTGGGCCTCTGGTTGCAGATCGATACGACGATGGGTGCGGCTGCGGACTTCATTGTGCAGTCCTCAACGACTGCGGCTGGAGCCATGAACATCTGCGCTATCACACAGGTGGACGGCGAAGCGGACGAGACAATCCTTGGCCTGACCGGGAACGCAGCGGACGTGCTGTCGCTCGGGACGGCTCGGTGCGCCTCTCCGATTGTGGTCGATGGTGCTGATTCAGGGGTCACGATCGGGGTGCTGGGTTCGGAAGCGAACGTCGCTACCGGCCACGGCATCTGGCACTGTCTCTACATCCCGCTGGAACGCGGGGCTCTCATCACGGCAGCCGCGTAAGGGGGGTGATCTGTGGGTACGAAGTCAAAACAGATTCGCGACACCACCACGCTCCAAGCCGCGACCACGACGGCCGCGGGTGCGATCGACACGACGGGCTCGGCGGTCGGCATGGGCATACCGCTGAACGGCTTTGTGTTCGTGCTGGACGTGACTGCGGCGGCAACCGACGTGGGCGATCTGCTCGACGTGTCGGTTGAAACCCGCATCGACGACGGGGTGGGGGCAACGTGGCACCAGGTGGTCCACTTCACTCAGGTGCTCGGCGACGGCGGCGCGAAGCAGTTCGTGGAGAAGATCACGTCGGCGAGGATCGAGGCCGGGTACGAGTCGGGCACGGCGCTGGGCGCTGGCTTGGTTCGGAACCTCATCGGGGACGAATGGCGCGTGGCGTGGGTGCAGGTGGACGCGGACAGCGACGCCACCTTCACGTTCAGCGTCACGGCCTGTCCAATGTAGTTCAACCCCGGCGCGGCGGGAAAACCGCGCCGGGTCTTACTGAATGGGGAACTGACCGATGGCAGACATCACCATCACGGTCGCGAACGTCCTTCGGGTGGACGGCACGACCGGGACCGGCACGGCGGGCGCGACCATCACGGCCGGGCAGCCGCTGTATGCGGACAGCACGGACAGCGGCAAGTTGAAGCTGGCCGACGCCGACGCGGCCGCGAGCGCTGACAGCGTGGGTGTCGCGTTGCACGGATCGCTGACGGGCCAGCCGGTCAAGTACCAGGCGTCCGGCCAGATCACGATCGGCGGCACGGTGGTGGTCGGGGAGGTGTACTGCGTTTCGACTACGGCGGGCGGGGTAGCACCTGATGCCGATGTCATCGCGGGCGACTACCGCACGATTCTCGGCGTCGGCACGAGCGCAACGGTCATCACGCTAAAACTCTTTACCTCTGGCGCGCAGATCCCATAATGATTACTCTCGTCACAGCCGCAACCGACGAGCCGGTGTCGCTGGCGGATGCGAAGAAGCATCTGAACTACGACGACACTGCGGACGACGTGTATATCCGTGGTCTGATTGCTGCGGCGCGCGCGCACGCCGAGATGTTCACGCGGCTCAAGTTCATCAATGCGACGTATGACTGGTCGATGCCTGCGTGGCCAACCTTCCCCATGCGGCTGACCGAGTGGCCGCTAGCGCCGCTGTCGTCCGTCACGTCGATCAAGTACGTGGATGGCGACGGCACGACCCAGACGTGGGCAGCGAGCAACTACGTCGTGCAGACCGGACTGAAGCCGGGCGTGATCGAACTGGCGTTCAACGTGACGCTGCCGACCACGCGCAGCCAGCCGAACGCGGTGACGGTGCGGTACGTGGCTGGCTACGGCGACATTGACGACGTACCGGCCGACGCGCGGCTCGCGATGCTGATGCTGCTGGGCCATTGGTACGAGAACCGCGAGGCGGTTGTTATCGGCACGATCACGGCAGAGGTGCCGAAGGCTGTTGACGCGCTGCTGTGGGGCATTCGGGTAGGGGAAGTGTAGTGGCGATCCGGGCCGGGACACTGCGGCACGTGGTCAAGGTCGAGAGCGTGACGGTCGCGCGCGACGACTACGCCGACCCGCTGGAGACCTGGGCCTTGTGGCCTGCGGGGTCGAGCGGATTCCGCCGCGCGTCGATCACGCCGACCGGCGGCAGCGAGACTGAGATCGGCGGCGCGCGTGTGTTCGTCGGTACGTTCGAGGTTCGGATGCGGTATCGGTCTGGGTTCACCGCCGGTATGCGGCTCACGTTCAACTCGCGGGTCATGCACATCACGCAGGTCGTGCACGTGGACGAGATCAATCACGAGATCATCCTGCTGTGCGAGGAGGTGGCGTCGTGAGCACGCTGACTACCAGCACCGCTGGCGGACTTGCCGGCCCAATGGAACTCGTCGGGATAAAGGACGTGATCGCTGCGCTGGAGGAGATGTCGATCGCCAGTCGCCGCCGCGTGATGCGCCCGGCGATCCGCGAGGGCGCGTCGATCGTCAGCAAGGCGGCGAAGAAGAACGCAAAGTCTCGCACCAATGTTCTGACATCGCGGGCGAAGAAGGCGCAGGGGCCGGGTCCGCTATCGCTGGGTGCTGGCGAATCAACCGGCGCGCTGTCGCGCTCCATCGGTATCAAGACCGGCATCGGTAAACACGGCGTGTTTGCGGTGATCGGTGCCAGGGTACGGCAGGGCGATACGCTCGTGCGCGTTGGCGCTCGTTCAGTTCGCACCCGCCGCCCGTCGCGCTACTCGCACTTGGTCGAGAAGGGCACAAGCCACTCGCGTGCGTTCCCGTTCCTTGGACCGGCGTTCGAGCAGAACCGGGGGCGTATCAAGGCTGCAATTCTGCGGCGAGCGCGCAAGGAGTTTGTGAAGGAAGCGAACAAGATTGCGGCCAAGGCTGCCAAGCGTGCGGGGCGTGCGGCATGAGCCTCACCCGCGCACTCATCTACGAACTGGAGCAGGACTCGGGCGTGTCCGGCAAGGTCAGCGACCGCATCTTCATCGGCCGCCCGTCGCGCGAGAGCCCGACGTACCCGATGCTGATCGTGGACCTGACCGACACGCAGCACGTCACTACGAACGACGGTAAGGCCGGGCTGGCCATGTACACCTACGACATCGAGGTAGAGGCGCGGACGTACGAGGAACTGAACGACACGGCCAAGACCGTGCGGATTCTGCTCGACGGCAACACGGGCGACGCGACGTTCGGCGAGACGGCGAAAACGGTGGACGTGAAAAGTATCACGTTGCAGGGGCAAAGCGATAGCAAGGACGGGCCGGACGACGGAAGCGATCGTCCGGTGTTCGTGCGGACCATGACGTTCGACATCTGGTGGGCGGAGTCAACGTCGTAAAGGGGATTCGGGATGGCCATTACAATCGGAACCGGGCTGGTGATATCAGGGTCGGTCAGTTCGGCGGACGTGAACGTGATCGACTTGTCGTGGTCAGGCTGGGGACGGCCCGCGATCGACATCACCACCAACGACAGCACGAACGCGCGTGAGTTCGTAGCGGGCGCGCTGTACGACCCCGGCGAGCTGGCCGTGACCGTGAAGTTCGACGAGAGCGTTGCGAGTGGTGCGGCGTTGCCGCCGATGCTCTCGAACGCTACCGAGACATGGACCATCACGCCGCGGTCGGGCGGCAAGGCGTTTATCTGCGACGGCTTCGTGACGGACCTGAGTATGGGGTTCCCGCACGAAGACGCGAACACGGCAACGTGGACCATCAAACTGACCAGCGAAGTAACCGGCACGTGGGACGACGCATAAATAAGGAGGGCCGCAATGCCCGCCAGCTTAGGGACTGGATACGACAAGCGCGCCTTCGTGACGGCGGCGCAGGACGGCGAGATACAGGCCGTCGCAGACATGCCGAGCGGCGTGCCGTCCGTGTGGGTACGGTCCATGCTGCTCGGCCTGCGGGCGCGGATCATGCAGGCCGCGTCGGCCAAGGGCGAGGGCGAACTGTTGTCGGCGGCGGACCTCGCGCCGTTCCAGATCGACGTTGTGCTGGCGTGCTCGTGCGAGCATGACGGCACACGCATCTTCAACGATACCGACGAGGATCGCCAGGCCGTTGAGGGGATGCTGCCCGAGGTGATTGACGCGATCTCAATGGCGGCGCTGGCTGTGTCCGGTATCTCTGGCGATGGCGCCGGGGACATATCGGAAAACTCCGACGCCCCGAGTGCCGTTTCAGCTACCGCCTAGCGTCGCACTTGGGGTACAAGACCGTCGCCGAGATGGAGCGGCGGATGACGAGCCGGGAGTACGCGGGGTGGATGGAGTTCTACAAGCTGGAGCCGTGGGGCAGCGAGGCGGAGTGGCTGCACACCGCGCAGGTGCTCGCGATGATGGCAAACGTCAACCGCGACGCGAAGCGACGGCCGCAGCCGTACAAGGCCGCGGACTTCATGCCGAAGTTCGACAGGCCAGCGAGAGTGCCAACCGCGGAGGAACTGGACAAGAAGGTCGGCGCGATCTTCAGAGCGATGAAAGCGGGGCCTGGTAGCTGATGGCGACAACTATGAACCCAGAGAAGGCTCGGCAGCAGAAGCGTGACTGGCGCGAGAAGAACCGCGAGACAGTGACGGAGTGTAATCGCAAGTACCGCGAGGCGAACCGCGCAATACTGCGAGCTCGCGCTCGCAAGTACCGCGAGGAGAATCTGGACAAGGTACGCGCCGCCAACAGGAAGTGGTTTGAGGAGAATCCGGACAAGGCGAAACAGTGTTATCGCAACTACTATAGAGCGAACCAAGAGGCTGCGACAGAGTACCAGCGTAACCGTCGTGCGGCGAATCCGCAACTCGCACATGCGCGTGATCGCAACTACTATGAGAAGAACGCGGCAGTGATTAGCAAGCGCGCGCGTAAGTGGCGCGACGAGCACCCAGAGGAGAGCCGCGCGAAGGACGCCAGGGGGAGGCATGCCCGCCGCGCACGCGAACGCGGAGTGGAGAGCGAACGGCTAAACCCCTTGGCTGTGTTCGTGTCGGACGACTATATCTGCCAACGATGCGGGCTAAACGTGCACCAATACAAGGGGCCGGGCTGGTATCGCGACCGCGCCACCATCGACCACATCATCGCGCTCGCGAACACCAATAGGGGTGGTGACAACACGAGCAACAACCGGCAAACTATGTGCAGCATGTGCAATAGCGAGAAAGGGCACGGCGACGATGATCCAACCCGGAGGCCATCCGCCGCCCGAGCCGTCCGCGACAAGGCCGCCCGCGATCGTGGCGAACTGTCGCGGGACATTCAGATGAGCGACGAGGCGCAGGCGAAACGGATCCCGTGGCCGGTGTCGGATCTGATGCTCGAAGCGTTGGGCGCGATCTCACTGGCGGCGCTGGCGGCGACTGGACTTACGTCCAGCGACAACAACAAGAAGGGAGCGGCGTAGATATTGCCACCACAGTCGCCAAAATGGCAGTCATTCTCTCGGCCTCGACGGGCAAGTTCGAGAAGGGGATGGGCAAGGCGCAGAAGACGACGCGGACATTCGCGATGAAGTTCCGCTCGTTCGCCAAGGGCGTGGCGATCGGGTTCGCGGTGATCGCTGCGGCGGCTACCGCTATGGCAACTGTCGTGGCCGTCAAGCTGATCGCAATGACGAAGGCGGGGTTTGCGTCCGCCGACATTCTCGCCAAGACCGCATCCAAGCTGGGGATCTCGACCCAGGCGCTGGCCGCGTTCCGGCTGGCGGCCGCGAAGGCTGGGGTGAACGTGACCACCTTCGACATGGCGTTGCAGCGTATGACGCGCCGCATATCGGAGGCGGCGGTCGGGACGGGCGAGGCGCAGGGCGCGCTCAAAGAGATGGGCATCAACGCCAAGAAGCTCGGTGCACTCGGTCTCGACAAGCAGTTCGAGGCGATCGTCGAAGCGTGGGCGGGCATCTCGCAGAAGGACAAGGTGAGGCTGGCGTTCAAGCTATTCGACTCTGAGGGCGTTGCGCTGAAGAACCTGCTGGACGCGGGCAGCGAGGCGCTTGAGGATGCGCGGGAAAGAACCAAGCGGTTCGGAACGGCCCTAAGCGCGATCGACACCAAGAAGATCGAGATTGCGAACGACGCCATCTTGGATATTCGGGAGGCGATGACGGGCTTCGGCCAGCAGCTCGCGCTTCGGGTTGCTCCGTTCGTGTTCGCAATCGCTAAGTGGCTCGGTGACGCCGCGGATATCTCGGCCGTTGTGGAGGGGATCTGGAAAGGGCTCATGCACGCCGCAGCCTTCATCGCCGAGGTGTGGCAGGCCATCGCGGTGTCGATCAAGGCGACAGAGGTAAGCGCTCGCGGGCTGTTCGCGATCGCTGGGCTTTTGGGCACGACCAAGTTTGCACGCGCAACGCTTGGTGGCGTGACGAACGCAGAGGCGCTGGACCGCTTCAGGGCGGTGGGAAGGGCTGGCGAAGAACTGGACGCGATAGCCAATCGCGACTTCGCGGCGGAATTGGCCGCATCGCTTGCGCGGATGCTAACCGACTTCACGGCCCGCGTGGCTGCCAAGCCAGACTCGGACATTCCTTCATTCAACCTGACGAAGATCGCGGCGGACATCAAGAGTGACGTGGGCGTCATTCGGGAGTCGGTGCAGCGGCAGGCGACGAACACAGCCGCGCTGCTCCGCAACGTCGCGATTGGCAGCACGCGCAGCATGATCGGAGCGGTGCCCTGATGTCTCAACTGGACCTGCGCAACCCGGGCGGCACTCTCAGTTATGCGTACTCCGGGGCGCGTCGTCGCACACGCACGATCTACATAGAGAATGTGCGACCGGAGGACATCGTCTGGGGCGCAAACAGGATGCCGCCGCGGTTCGCGGCGCACCCGCTGGATCCGCCGTGTCGCGCGCGCAGTTTCGACGCGGACCAGCACGGAGACAGTGGCGGCTCGGCGGTTGTCATCACCTACACGACGCCCGAGATCCGCAACGCCAACACCGAAAATCCAGAGCCGGAACCGATGACGGCGCACCAACTCCTGCATCAGGTCGGGGTGCGCGAGGAGATCGTTGAGATTCCGTACGCGACACTGACAGAGGTGATAGATAAGGATCCTGTCAGCGGGCTACAGGTCAAGGGCCTGAAGTGGGGATGGACGCTCAACCGAATCATCGAGCCGCGCCCGGTCTATCGCGTCAAGTGGAAGCTGACCAGCCCGAGCGCGGCGACCTTCCGCGAGATCTTCGATCAGTACAACTACATCCACCAGTTGCCGGACGGCGGCAACCCCCAGGGCCTGTATCGCTTCCTGTTCGCGGACGCCTCGGCGATCAGCACGACGGAGTACGAGGTGGCGGCCAACTGGGAACTCGACACCGGCACGCGATTCCTGACGGCGCTGCCGGGATCGTATCCACCGTTCACCAATGACAACCCGCGACTGCCGGGGGATCTGCCGTATCGCCCCAACTCTGTACCGGCGGTTGGGTTCACCCGCGATCCGTACATGACGCTGGATATCGAGGCCCCGAAAAACAACACCGAACCGCTTCAACCGAAGCTCCCGATCATGTTGCAGAAGGCCAAGTACGTTGTGGAGCCGTCGCTGTTACAGTCCTGGCAAAACCTGCCGCAGTTCCCCGGATTCTAATGGCTATACCAGTACCCATCTTCGCCCGCATCATCTCGCCCGACCCGGTGGTCATCGGGCCAGCCGAGTGGACGTACACGCTGGAAGAGGAGACGGAGTTCGGCGTGCACCCACTGCCCGGCGTTGTGCCGGTAGATGAGCGGCCGCCACTGGAGATCGACGCGCGATCGGTTGCACCGGGCACGGGCGTGCGTGGCTTCAGGTGGTCGGACGGGCGAGAGGTGTGGTTCTTTCACGAGCAGCCCGCGTTCGCGCCGTGCGAGCCTGGCGGCGGGGATGCGGCCGTGCCGCCCGCCGCGCCCGGCGGTGCGGAGGGCTCGGGCGTTGGTCTCGGCGGGGACTCTGGAACGGCGGGTGCTGAATGACTATCTCCGCGCCAGTACTATCGCAGCTTGAGCCCGTATGCCGGTGTGTAGCTACCGATCTTCTTGTTGGTGCGCTCGTCCCTGAGCGTGACCGATCGCGAGGGAGAAGAACCGTCGCAGAACCAGATCCATACGTTGCTAGCGACGGCCGTCTTGTCGTCGAACGACAGGTCGTAGAAGCCCTCGCGGACAATCGCCCCCTTCCACCCTGTCTCGGACCCGATTTGGGCAAGTATGCCGCTCTGCTGAAACACCTCCATCACCAACTGCCTAGCGACACGGTCATCGGGCGTGGTGTCAATGCGCTCCATTGTCGGGCTCGGAGGCGCGTTTGCAATGCTGTCGCCGACCTTCGCGCACGTGCCCAAGCAGAACGCCACCGACACGGCAAACGCCACCACGCAGAGCAGGCCGAACACCATACCAACCAGTGTCGAGAATCGCATCGGCATTACCTCCTGTCCCACTATACGCCAACCCCAACCACATCAAGCCGACCAGGATCCGAACAATGGCGATAAATACGAAAACCGTACAAGAAACCTTCCTGAACGCCGCCGCACTCAACACAACCTTCGAGTGGTCGAACGAAGATTTCGACACCTATGTCGTCGCGGCCGGGAATGTCAGCGGCACGCCGGACAGCGGTACGGACCCGCAGTTCACCATCGAGGACTCGCACGATCACATCGGGTGGTTCGGCGCCACAACGCTGAACAATGCGGCGCAGAGTTCGGAGATCACCGTGAAGGCCCCGTGGTCGCGTGTGCGCACCACGACCGAGAACAGCGCGGCCATGCGGGTCGCGATCACCGTAGTGCTGAGGAAAGACACATAGACAAGGGGACGGGGCAATGGCAAGTGACAATGTAGAAAACACGGCAACGATCGCGGCGGGCGTGACGGATGGTGACGACATCTTCTTCGTCCAGGGCGCCACCAACGTCACCGGCAACATCGACAAGTCGGGCCTGGGCGCGAACGGGCTCGGCAAGGTGCACCTGGCGCACCCGTGGGTTGCCGACGTGGGGACCAGCGGCACGCCGTTCAAGGCCGAGATCAGCGCGGACTCCGATTCGATCTTCGACAACAAAGCGGGCGGCGGCACGTTCTTCTACGCGATCGACGGCAGCGCCGACGTGTGCGACCTCGTTCGATCGAGCGGGCCTGGCACCCGCCGCACGGTCCTGCAGACGATCGGCACCGCGACGGTGGTGGAGTGTGCGTCGGGCATCGTTGACGTGAACACACCTGTCGCCGCCACTACCGTGCGGATCAGTGGGACCGGGCTGGTGAACATGCCGGACTCAAGTTCGACCGACCCGACGCTGGTAGAGATCGGCGGCGGCTCGTGGGTGACGGAGCGTGGAGCCACCACGCTGACGGTGTGGGGTGGGGGTGCGGACGTGAACGCTGGCACCAACGCATTCGGCACGGTCAACCTGCACGGCGGGACAGCCATGTGGCGGCAGAGCGGGACGATCACCGCGCTCAACTGGCTTGGTCCGCTCGGCGTGTTCGACACCTCGAAGCTCGGCCGCGCGATGACGATCACGACCGTGACGGTCTGGGCGGGCGTGGACCAGAACGCGCTGCACGACCTGATCGCCAACCCGCTCATCACGATCACGAACCCGGTGGTGTACCGGATGGGCAACGCTTGACCCGTGCCTGCGCTGCTGCTGAAAGACCGGCGGCTGGTCATTCGCGACCGCAAGCTGTTGACCGACGAGGGCGGCGCGCCGTGCTGCTGCGACGGGCCGATCATTCAGCCGCCGGATCCGGACGCGATGTGCTGTGGCGATAGAGGAACGCGCGCGAATCCTCGACTCGCGACGTGCGGCACACGGACGCGTCTGCACGGGTCGCCGGAAGAACCCTCTCTATTGGTGACGCTCAATGGGTTGCTTCACCTGGAATGGGATCCAAGGCCGCGATTTCCGCTCGTGGAGCTCGACGCTGATCTCGTCAACTTGCGAGTTTGGCTGGGGCCTGTGGGGCCGCCTTCGCAATGCGGGTTCTTCGGGGTATTCACGAGCGAGTTCCCGGGCTCGCAAGACTTCTTGTATCGTATCAGGATCCACGCGTCTTTCCCTACGACAGAGGCGGGCTTTGACCTGATCCATTGGGATCCCAGCATCGGGGGCTATGTCGGGACCGCAAGCGAGGGTCGATCCGCGATATTCAACCCTGAAGTCTCGACACGCACAGCCCGAGATAATCTCGCCAGCCACGCATGGTATATGAACCCGGAAACGGGACAGTCGGCGGCGACAGTAGTGGTCAATCCGGGGTTGCCGATCACAAGGGCGGAGTTGGAGGTTCCGGTTCCACTTCGACTCGAAACCTGCATACCAGGCATTGCCGCGAACCGGTCCCTTATTGAGGCACCCGGCAGCACGCGGCTACTGTCTATGGCTGAGATCGAGTTCAACTGGACTGCCAGTATCGGCCGCTGCCCGGGCGACCCCGGCGGCGGCGACTCGCCCCCCACCGCGTGCATCGCGTGCGGCGGGCCGCTGGAGCGACAGAGTGGATGCAGGGACAAGTGCACGCAATGCGGGCTGACTACGGGTGGGTGCGGTTAGTCGCACACGACGCAGGTGCCGCCGCCCGAGACCCACAAGGTCGTGACCTTGACGCGTGCAGATGCCGGCGAGTAGGCGACAAGGCGGTAGCCGCCCTCGCGCACTGGCCTGGCCATTACTTTTTGGAATCGCACCCGCGTCGGCAGGCGGCGATTCGTCAACCGCTTGCGCGCAACCACCGCACCCACCGCCGCCAGCACCGGCAGCGCGATCGCGCGGCGGAAGAGTTCGCGGCGGGAGATCATGGCTCGCGCCACACGATCGCGTCGCCACACGGGTACGCCCTGCCGCCCGGGGCGAGCGGCTGGCCCGCGGCGGTTTCGAGTTGGGCGCGCGAGTAGAACCGACCAGGGAATATCTGATGAAGCGGCTCATTCTCCCCGACCCAGACAGCCTCGGTCGGCAGGTCTTTGACCGCCGTTAGCCTGATGGTCACTTCCCGCGGTGTCAGCATGGCGGATTGTAGGCTGACCGCCTCAGCCCGCCCCTAAGCCACGCCAGCCCGCATGGCACCAGAGCCCCACGCTACCCGCCCAGGCACCGCACGCCGTACGGAGGCCGCACGAGCAGCGGCCTAACTGGCAGACTGTTCGGCTCCTGTCCGAGAATCTGCACGATCTTGCGAATAATCTTGGCGAAGAGGCAACAATCCGCACGATGGTGCGTATAATATGGTAGATGACGAACGCAACCTCAACCCAAAGGGTACAGACAATGGCAAGTAAGAAAGCCGCAAGCAAGGTAGGGCGGTACAGGGGGCATCATTGGCGATGGTTGCGAGATAAGGACGTATTCCCCCACTTGACGAGCGAGAGCAAGTCTTACCATGTCATAGACACGGACGGGGAACCGACCGGGGATCATTTCCTCACGATCGCGGAATTGGAAAACCACATTGACCTTATGATCTATGGAAAGTAAACGAGCCCACGGCCAGGGCCGTACAGGAGCAACCGCATGAAAGTTCTCATCCGATATACCGTTGAGGCAGATGACAGTCTCCGGCGGTCTATTCTCAATTACTCGGGCGAATGGAAGCCGGGCAAATTGGCAACGCGAGAACAGATAAAAAACTGGTTCCGTCAGTTTGGAGACACGATGCAAGACGATATGGAAGATCCCCATCCCGATGACTAACATACTCACAACCCGCCAGCTCGCCGCCCGGATCGGCATCTCGGTTCGTACCGTCCACGACCGAGCAGCGCAGCTGGGGATCAAGCCCGCCATCGACACTGGCCACGTCAAGCTCTGGCGTGAATCCGACATCGAGCGGTTCGGCCCGCCACGCCCCGCCGGTCGCCCCCGAATAGGGCTTTCACCCCATTGACACCCGGCCGGAATCTGTTAGCCTCCGCGCGGGTGGCTCGGGGAGCGAGATTGTGCGGGTTCGGGTCGAGATGTCCCTTGTGGTGGGCGAATCCGCCTGTATCTCCTTGACCTGCCGGGAGTTAGACGCTACCGATGAGGCGATGTCAGCCGAGCCCCAATCCGTACAGGGGGTCGTCAGGACGGCGCTCATCCCCACATTGCTCACCGCGTTCGACGGCGAGCTGGAGCGGCGCAGCGGCTCGACCGTACGCCGGGGCCAGACCGTCCGGCTGATCGGCCGCATGGCGGTGGACTATCGATGGAACGTGGCCGCCGACGTGACCCGGGACGACATGCGGGACCACCTCACGCGGCTCGTGCGGGCCGGGCGCAAGTCCGCCACCCACAACGACAACCTCAAGAAGCTCCGGCTGTGGGGGCGGTTCCTGCACGACGAAGGGTATCTGCCCGTCGATCCGTCCGCCGGCCTGACGTTCGTTCGCAACATCTACGAGAGCGGCAGCCGCCCCTTGAGCCGCGAAGAGCTACGCGCCCTTTTCGCGCACCTGCGGGACCAGGGCGGGCAGGCGACCAGGCGGCTGGACCTGTACCAGCTCATGCTGTTCTCGGCCCTGCGGGCGTCTGAGACGCGGCGCCTGCGGGTCGGCGACATCGACCACGAGCACGGGGGAATCGCCCTGCGGGCCATCGATTCCAAGACCGGGCACGCCCGGTGGATCAAGCTGCCCGAGGAGGTGATGGACTCGCTGGTCCGCTACACGTCAGGCCGGGCGTCCGAGGATCCGATCTGGTCGCCGTTCACACGGCGGGAGACGTTCAAGATCGACTGCAGCAAGGCCGGGATCTCGCCGGCAAAGGTGGGCTACAACAGCCTGCGTAAGAGCTTTGTTCAGTTCGCCGACCACGAGGGGTGGAGCGCCATGCAGATCGCGAAGGTGACCGGCCACCGCGATCCCGGTGCCGTCAGCAAGATCCTCTACCGCCATTATTTCACCCCGCAAGAAAAACTTACCCTCTCGAAAGTGCGTGATAGCCTGGGTTTAGGCGCGTCCCGGGGTACGGTCGCCGACGAAAATCCGAGAACGGGTGTTGACGAGGGGGGCAAAAAGCCGTATCTTGGGGTGGATCAATCGGAGGCCCCAATGGTCGCAGCCAACCCCAGCCCGCAACCGGACCCGGAAACGTCGATCGCGGTCGCTCCGATTGATCTTGGCAGCGACCAAGCCGCGGTCGGCGGCTCCGGGCCTGGGCGGGCGCGTAGCTCAGTTGGTTACAGAGAACCGGACGATGACGAGCCTCCTGCGGGCGCGGGGTACGCCGGGCGGGACGCTGGGCGCGGGGAACGGGACACACTGAAAGAAGCCGAACTGGCGGGCGTGGCGATCGCCGCGTGGCTGCGCGCCCGGTTCGGGCGAGGAGGTCGCGAGTGACCACCTACGGCGTCCCAAGCAACGCGCCCCTCTTCAGCGCCCACGCCCGTGCCCGCCGCGCCGACCCCGCAACGTCGCACCGGGCGGCGGCCACAGCCGAGTCGAGCGGCAACGCGACTCGCCAGCGCACGGCGTGTCTAGAGGCCGTCCGCGCCACGCCCGGCATGACCGCGGGCGAGATCGACAAGCGGTGCGGGTTCATGGACCGCTTCGTCGCGGGTCGGCGTCTGCCCGAGTTGCGGGAGATGGGACTGATTCACAACGGCGACGCGCGCGTGTGCTCGGTGCGCGGGTCGCGCCAGATGACGTGGTATCCGGCTGGACCGACTGGCGGTGGGGGATGACGAACACACACAAGCAAGTCTCCTCCGCCGACCCGCGCACCGAGCGTTACCGGCCTTCGGGCTTTGGGGCTCCGCGCGGGTCGGTACTTTCGCATCATCGAGCGCCGCACGGACTGCGGCCATGCACGCACCGCGTCGGCGTGGACCACCGCCGTCGCGGGTTCTGTTTTCTCTTAGCCATGGCGCAGAGCAGCGCGCAGATTACACGACCCGCCCCAACCGGCGCGTGGCCATGGGCCAGCGACCACAAAAAGGGCGCAGCGTCACCGTATGGTGGCGAGTTGCGGCGACGGCCGGGTGGGATTCCAGCGTCCCGAAGGCTGGTTGCGCGCTGCGTTCGCCGACGGGCGACTGCGCCGTTTTCTTCTCTCTCTCCCTCCAGCCCCGCGCTGCCGCAAAACGCGGCGCGGGGTTTTGGGTTTCGTAATCGCCCGTCGCGGCTGCGTAGGCCGCGCGCGGGTTTTACAGGAGCAACGCCATGACACCGATCGCAACGATTGACGATCTGCGGGCGGAGTTGGAACGGGTGTCGCAGCGAGTGGCCCGAGCGCTCAACCTCGCTATCCGAGGAATCGCGTGCGCGCAGGCGTCCGTGTTGGATATGGAGGAGCCACACCCCGGCGCTGAATCTGTCAAGGCCTCCCTGTACGCCGAGATGGATCGCATCCACGCCGCGGCATGGGAGGCCGAGCGGATGCAGTCCCTCGCCCGCCGGATCCTCGACGCCGAGGACACTTCGCACCGGCAGGTGGCGTCGTGAAGTGCAACTACCCCAAGTGCGTCGAGGAACTTGAGTATTGGGGGGCAACCGAGGCCGAGCGCGATACCGGCGCGAAGGCCATGCCGCCCGGGTGGTACTGCCCGAACGGCCATTTCTTCGAGGACGCCAAGTTGGACATGGAGGACCGGCCCAACCCGCGCGAGCTCGCCATCGAGATATACGGCGACGACCCGCCGCTGGTGCTGCTCGGACCGGGCGGCGACTTTACGCGGCGCTGGCCGCAGACAGGAGCTACGCGATGACACGAGACACCTTCGAGGCGCGGTGGCACAAGTTGTGTGCCGCGATTATCAAAGAAGATCGCCCGGACGACTATTCGCGCGCACGAAAGACCCGTGAGATATCAGTGCTTATCGGCCTGCAACTCTGCGACCTCGAAGCCGCGATCACGAAGGCCGGGATAGCAAACGCGGTGGGTCATGGGTTGATCGTGAAGGCGATGGGGGAGATCGCGGAGGCGGTGAAGGGGAAGACGCTCTACACGCAGGATCTCTACAGGGGTGAGCCGATCGCAAACGCAAAGGATACCGGCCCCGGGAGCGCACTATGACCACCCCCCCCTCGCCCGGCGTGTACCCGCACGTGCCGTTTGAGCAGTACCTCGCGTGGGATCTGCCCAGCCAGTCGATCCTGAAGGCCATGCGACAGTCGCCAGCACACTACCGCGCGGCCCGCGCTGGCATCGCGACCGTGAAGGTGACGGACGACATGACGCTCGGCAGCGCGCTGCACACGGTGTTTCTCGAACCCGAACTGGCGATGGAGGCGGTCACGATCTGGCGCGGCAAGGCGCGGCGTGGCGCGGAGTGGGACGGGTTCAAGGACGAGAACGACGGCAAGTACATCCTGACGATGGTGCAGCACGAGAAGCTGGTCGGGATGAGCCGCAGCCTGCGCGCCCACCAGTTCGTGCGAGAGTGGACGGGGCGGATGGAGGCGACGGAGGTGTCGGTGGTCGGCGAGGCGCACGGCCTGCTGATGAAGGCGCGGGTCGATGCGCTGACGGATGAGCCGCTGGTGGACTTGAAGAAGGTCCGGTCGTGCGACGAGCGGACGATCACGCGGACCATCCTGGACTTCGGCTACCACGTCCAGGCCTACATCTACGCCACGCTGTTCAAGCGAGATCGCTTCGTGCTGCTCTGCGTGGAGGCCGACGAGCCGTACGACGTGGTGCCGTTCGAGTTGTCGCCCGCGTTTCTGCGCGAGGGCGAGCGAGAGGCGAAGCGGCTGATCGGCAAGGTGCTGGCGTGCGAACGCGCAAGCAACTGGCCCGGGCGGTCGGACTCGGCCGTGCCCGTGCTGCTGGAGCCGCCGGATTGGTTGATTGAGGATCCTGGAATAACCATCGGTGCTGAATCTGCGTCTGGAGACGACGACACGCACCATTCCTGAGGAGTTTTGCAATGGCCGACAAAGTGACGCTGGACGGGGAACTGATGTTCCCGAAGGACTATCTGAACGCGGTTGAGTTCAAGGGGAAGGACGTGACGCTGACCGTCACGGACGCCCGCTGGGAGGACATGCGCGTCCGTGGGGCGAAAGAGTCGAAGCGCAAGCCCGTCCTCGCGTTCAAGGAAACCAAGAAGAAGTTTGTGTGCAACACGACCAACGCCGACAGCATCAAGCACCTGCTTGGCAAGTCGGAGGCGAAGGACTGGATCGGGCACCGCATCACGCTCTACCCAACGCGAGTGCCGTTCGGACGCGAGACGAAGGACGCGATTCGCGTGCGCGAGAAGATCAATGACGACGCACCGCCATTGGCACCAGACGCCCCGCCGACCACCAACACGACCACGACCGACTGCAAGCCCGGCGAGATGGACGACGTGATCTCCGAGATGGACGCGGCCGGGATCAAGTGAGGAGCCGACGCGATGAGCAAACGCAAAGACAAGACGTACTACATGCACACGATGGATGGCAAGCCCGCTGGATTCAGGCGAAGCGAAGGCACCGTGTTGTTCGCGTGGGCTGGCGTGCCTCTGGCCGCAAGCCTGAAACAAGTACGAACCGAACAACAGCAGTCGCGAGATTGGGACAAAGCTCAAGGCGGCCATGTCAGTTATAACTACGGCTACATCCGCGTGCGCGTGGCGGAGGGGGAGTGATGCTCTGCTTGAAGTGCAAACAGGAGTTTCCCGGCCGGTGTCTCTGTGAGGATCGCGACGAGCGGGTCGCCACACTTCGGCGTTGTACGGGCGTCGTGACGCGAGTCTGCGCGATCTGCGACAAGCACGCCGACCTCTGTAAATGCCCTGATGGCCCGGTGACGAGGCTCTCTGTTATGCCCAGGGGGGCCACCTGATGCCCAGCCCCGACCCCACGATGGACCTCACCCGCCGCTGCGACGCCATCGGCGACTACTACGACCGCGGGTTTATGGACGGACGCCTGTCGCGCGGCCGCGGCGGGTGCGAGCACGATTCGTACCGGCAGGGGTACGAACATGGCTGCCGGTCACTGGCGATGATCGAGCGGATGGAGACGTTCCGGCAAGGCCGCGCGGCGATACTGGAGACAACGCAATGACGAACGAACCGCAACCGCTGCCGACGATGGCTGAGATTCGCAATAGGTACGAGCAGGTCTGCGAGGGCCTTGTCCTCCGAGACGGTCCACTGAACCAGTCCACGGTCTACAAGCGCGACGTGGGCGTCCTGCTCGACGCGAACGCGGGGCTGCTGGCGGCGCTGAATCGGTGCAGTGAACTGTTCGGCGCTATCCGTCTTGATTGGCAAGACCCGCGTTCTGACTGCCGGGAAGGGCAAGAGGTAATCACCGCCGCCCTAGCCGCGGCCGAGCCGGGAGACCAGACGTGACAGACGCGAGCAGGCGACGGATTGAAAACCTCATCATCACAGACAGGGCGATCCCCACCGAGGCCCTGGCAGGAATGCACAGGAGCCACACCATGACCGCACCGCCGTCGATGACGCTGATGGACGCTGTGCGATCCATTGTCTCACACTGTCCGACCGACGAGGCCCGCGCCGCCATCAACTGGTACGACGCCCTGATCGACCGGCTGCAAGCAGCAGAACAAGCGCTTCTGAGTCGCCCCGACAGGCCGGTGCGAAGTCAAGACTTCCTCGACGGTATCCACGAAGCGATCCGCGTGTATCGCACCGCCGCCGAGGCCGCCGCGAAGGGAGCGCAAACATGACACGCGACAAGTTCAAGAAAATGCTGCCACCAACCAGTAAGAACAACTTGACCGGAGTGTTCGATGTGCTTGTGGCCATCGGTTATCAACTCTGTGACGTTGAAGAGACGAACATCGCCTGGCTGGCGGAGATCGCAAAGGTGGTGAAGAAGGGGCCGGATCCTGTGCCATTCCCGGTTCTAGACGAAGGCAAGCCGAACGCCACCGGGGCTGACGACGATGTGAACGTGAATATGGAAACCGTGCTTCGTCTCGACGCTGGCATTGCTGCGATCAAAGCAGAGCAAGTCGAACTACACGCTCAGTTGACGAAGATGGGCGCAGCCGCGAAGGGAGCGCAGTGATGGATGATCAGGAACACCCGCTATTTACAGTGGGCACGCTAGAGGACACGCCCGTATTGACCAAAGACGCGAGCGGGTACAAGAACATCACCATCGGCCACATCCGCGAACTCCACGAGTATGGCGATGGTGAGTGCGGGCACATGTCGGTCGAGCGAGCCGAGCGTGTTGCCGCGTGCTGGAACGCCCTCCGCGACATCCCCGACCCGGCGGCGTACGTCAAGCGGGTCGAGCGGCTGGTGGATGCGGCAGACTTGGCGCAGGCGGATCTCGCTGTCGCGATCGAATTCGACGACTTTGGCCCGCCGCTGGGCGACAACGTAAAGCGGCTTTGTGACGCCCTCATGCCCCTCCTCGCCGCCGCACGCGAGCCCAAGCCCGACTGAGGAGCCACGGATGGCACGGCGACCCGCATTCCTGTTCTATCCCGGTGACTGGCGCAAGGATCCGAACCTGCGCCGGTGCAGCCCGACCGCCCGGGGGGTGTTCGTGGACATGCTGTGCCTCATGTTCGAGTCAGAAAAGTGTGGCGTTCTGGAAACGAATCGTGTCCCCTGGACGATTCCTGAAATAGCACGCGAGTGTTCCTGTAAGCGCAAGTTTATCGACGAGTTGCTGACCAACGGAGTGGTGTTTCGAGACGAAGAAACCGGCTCCATTTGCTCTAAACGCATGATGCGCGACGAAGAGGGCCGCGCAGAACATCGCGCACGGGCGCGCAGAACGAGCGCAGAACCGGCGCAGGAATCGCGCAACGAGGTACGCTCTTCATCTTCATCTTCATCTTCATCTTCATCTTCAGAAGAGAAGATATCTCAGAGCAAGCGCGCCCCAAAAAAGACCTTCGCCCAGCCCACCGTCGAGCAGGTCCGGGCCTACTGCCGGGAACGCAAGAACGCCGTGGACCCCGAGGCGTGGATGGCTCACTACGAGAGCAACGGGTGGCTGGTGGGGAAGGTCAAGATGAAAGACTGGATGGCGGCCGTCCGCACGTGGGAAAGAAACAGGGCGGGCGGAAACGCAGGCACGCCGCAACACCGCGCCGACAAGCGCGCCCGTGAGTTCGCGCAGCCCGAGGTGAAGATCCCAAATCTAATGGAGGACGAGCCGTGAGCAATGCCATTGTTGGAATCCCAGTACAGCAAGCGGGCGAACACACCACGCTGCTTGCTTGCCCGGTCTGCGGCGGTTCAAACATCCATCCTGTTCGGCTGGATTGTATTTCTCCAGGGCAGCGCAATGGGTGCGTTACCATCGACAGCAACGGCGTGGCAATTGACCCACGCTACCCGCCAGCGGGACGTGGTGTGCGAATCGAACTCGCGTTTTCCTGCGAAGACGGGCATGAGTTTGTTTACGCCCTCCAGTTCCACAAGGGTTCAACCGAAGTCGTATCGCACACTCGTGATATCCACAGCAGCCATGAAACCATTTGGAGAGATTGATATGCCGACCGAGACGGAACCCACCCGGCGGGACGAGCAGACGGCCATAGCCGCCCACGATCTCTTCCAGTTTCGCTTGAGAGGCCCAGGCGAACCAGACGCCGTGAGCGTAGCCGAGTGCATGATGGATCTGTTCCGCACCCAGCCTGGGTTGGACGTGAGCGACAAGACCGCCTCGCTCTCGCTCGTGCATCGGGCGAACATCCCGAAGCGCCACCAGATCCGCGAGCTGCGCGACACAGGAGCTGAGGTCAAGGCCTGGACCCGAGCCCGCGACCGCGTGGTGGGGCAACTCGGCGGCGGCTTCCTGATCGCCCTGATCGGCCCGAGAGGGACTGGCAAGACCCAGATCGCACAGCAGGCCGTTGTCCGCAGTTCTAGTGTGGGGCGAGCCTCACTGTACCTCAAGGCGATGGACGTGTTCCTGTGGCTGCGCGCGGCGCTGGGCAACGACGCGCCCCGCACGCAGTTGGAGGCGGTTGCGGAACTGATCCGACCACCGCTGCTCATCATCGACGAGATCCAAG
>DRGC01000068.1 GCA_011050235.1 Phycisphaerae bacterium
CCCCCAAGCCCGGCCACAGCGGTGGCCGGGACCAATACACCCACGAGTCTCGGTGTGCAGTCCGCCGCGGCGGACCCACCCTACAATTTCCCTCACGCAGTCCCCCTAGGCAAACTCCACATCATGATCCCCCAACCGCTTCATCGCCACCCGCTTGCCGGCGGGGCCGAGCCAGTTGGCGATTTCCAGGCAGAGCTGGATCCAGTACTTCTGCCAGTATTGCCGCGGGTGGGAGTCGCCCATTCGAATAACCCTCGGTCCCTGTGGGTCGGGGAAGATGGCCATGTCGACGCCCGCTAGCTCTGCTGCGTCGGCCATCACTTCGCCGTATCGGCCGGAGGTGAAGGTGGCGTAGTTGGTGTAGCGGCGCTTGTTGGCCTTGATGTAGGCCGCCATGCGCTCGGCCAGGATCGGCCGGACGATCGCGTAGTCGCTGTTGCTGAAATGTCCCACGCCGCCGAAGCTGACCGTGGCCGGGTAGAGGTCCTCCAGGTCATAGGGCACCGGCCCGACCAGGCTGGCCAGCACGACCACATGGACCGGGCATTTGGCGAAATCGTTCCGCGGGGCCGGGTCGTAGCCGGTCGCCATCGCCACCGCCCGCCGCATCGATGCCTGCGACGGCGAGGTCGAAAACGGCCGACGCACCGAGCACTGAAACAGCACCAGATGCTTCTTGTCCTTGGGCGGCTTGTAATCGTTGACGACGAAGCTGTTGAATCGCTTCACCAGCTCACTATTGAGCCCCGGGGGAACGCGGCGGGAGCTGTCATCCGCCGCCAACTCCCTCCACGCATACTGCGGCCCCGGCTCACCGGTGACCAGGTCACCGACCCGAATGTCGCCGGCCTCATCGAGGCTATCCAACGCCGCCATCACCGCCGCCCGCCGAGCGCCCGTTTCCTCAACCACCTCCGCCAAGGTCAACGGCCGATCCGACCGCAACAGCGCCGCCACAACGCGATAGTTGGCCTCTGTTGATGTCATTGTTCCACTTCTGTGCGCGGCGGGGCGGGGACCTCGCCAGTTGTTGCCTGGCCTTGTTGATTGCTGGGCCCCAACGGGGTCCCTTGCGTAGCCCAGGGCGTAGGCCGTTAGGCCAAGCCCTGGGTTATCGTCGGCATTGCGGCAAGCCCCGTGAAGGGTGTCTTGGCTTTGTCGACCATGCGTTTCAGACCATCGTTGAGGCCATCGCATCCCAGCCGCCTGCGCGATCGGGTCCCTCAAGGCGCCCCGTTGGGGCTTTCCCTTCGGCCGGTTCCGTTCCCCAGGGCTCGCCGTCGGCTTCGCCCCGGGCTAAGCAAGACGGCCCCTCGGGCCTGAGTTGACGGCTCGATCGCTACGAACTTACGTAAGGCCGCTCAGCGACCGTATCAAGTCCAAGTCCAGGTCGCCCTTGGCGCCCCATCCTTTTCGGCCGGAGGGGATGGCTGGGCGGAACTGCTCGTAGAGTTCATACGCGCGGTCGGCTAGGGCTTTGGGTTCCAGGGCGCTGGCCAGGTCGGCCATTGCGTCGCGCACGCAGCCCAGGTCGTCGCCGAACTTGCCGGACAGGTACTTCTCCACCGCCGTCGGGTCGATGGGCTTGTCTTTGACGACGGCCCGCAGGCCGTCATCGGTTTGCTGGCAGGGCAGGCCCCGGCCGCACAGATCGATCCAGAAGTCCTCGCCCAGGCCCACCTTCTTGGGCGGGCCGCCGCCTTCGTGCTGTTTCGGCGGGCCGTAAATGCCCAACATGCGGCCCTTGGATTGGGCGTTCAGCCCGGCGAGGCACTTGCCCAGCGTCAGCGCCGCGTCGTGGTCGAAGCCCAACCACTCAGCCACCACCGCCCCCCACAACGTCAACACCGGCGCACGATTGATCGTGACAGTCTCAGCCATTGTTTGTCCCCTCACCTGGAGGCGTCTGGACCGATCGCGGCCCGGATAGTAGAGTAACGCATTCGGCCGCTGTCCTAAAGGAGTGATTCATGACCCCGCGTGAGATCGTTCAAGAGAAGGTGTTCGGTTTCGAGGAGATCCACCCCGTTCCGTATTACATCGGCATCGACGGGTCGGTGCAGGAGCGGCTTGACGGGCATTATGGCGGCGCGGAGTGGCGGGACCGGATGGTCACGTTCATTGATGGCGGCCACTGGACCGGCGAGGGAGGGGGCGTGAGCCTGCCCAACGGGATGACGAGAAGCCCGTACGGCTTCGTCTACAAGAGCGGCAACATCCTGCACGTGGAGGACGTGGCCCTGCCCGAGCCGACGCTGGACGGCTACGAATGGCCCGAGGCGGAGTCGCTGGCGGGCTGGGACCAGTTGGCCCGCGACTACCAGGCCTCCGATGCGTTTCGCCTGTGCGGGGTGTGCTACGGGTTTTTCGAGCGGGTGATCTTCATGCGGGGCATGGAAAACGTCCTGATGGACATGATCGAGCACCCGCAGTTCGTCCACGACCTGATGGACGGGTACCTCAAGCTTCGCCTGGAGCTGATCGACATGATCATCGATCGAATTGAGGTCGAAGGCATCATCGACGGCGGCGACGACTGCAGCCAGCGCGGGCCCATCATGGGGCTTGAGAAATGGCAGGAGTTCATCGGCCCGCGGCTCAAGACCGTCATCGATCACGTCCACGCCAAGGGCCTGCCCGTGGTCGCCCACATGTGCGGCAATGTAGCGCCGCTCGTCGACGACCTGCTGGAGATGAAGCTCGACGCTCTGGAATCCCTCCAGCCCGAGGCGATGGACGTCTATGAGGTCAAGCAGAAGACGGCCGGGAAGATGGTGCTGATCGGCGGGATGGGAACCCAGCAGATGCTGCCGCACGGCACGCCGGAAGACGTCGCCGCCGAGACGAACAAGCTCCTCAGCGAACTCGGCAAAGGGGGCGGCTACGTCCTCGGCCCGTCCAAGCCCATCATGCCCGACGTGCCGACCGAAAACGCCGTCGCCTTCATCGAGACCGTCTTGAATCAGTGACAACGGCCTTGGGGATGCGGTCAGTTGGTGGGTTGGGAGGTGGTGGTCGGTCGCGACGAGGCCGGCTGTGTCGCCGCCGGTTGTGTTGTTGGCGGGCGATAGGGGGGAGGCCAATCGCTGTCGGGCAGGAGCTTTGTCCGCGGATCCGATGTTTTCAGCGACTTGGGATTAACGTGCGGGTTGACCTTGAAGGGGTTGTAGAGCGGGTCGGCGATCAGCGTCATCTGCCAGCTTATCATGCGGGTCGTTCGCCAGTAGCACTCGGCGACGGTGTACCGGCCCGTCAGCAGCATCAGGAAGAAGGGCTTTTGGTCGGGGAAGGCCGCCAGGCCCGGCTCGTTGACGGCCCCCAGCGTGGCGACCACGCCGTTTTGGATGAGCTTGGGGCACCACTGGTTGGACTTGGGGTTCCGCAGGTCCATCGCCTCGTAGCTGGCGACGTGGTAAGCAACGGCCCCACGGGCCCATTGGAAGGCGGGCACGTAGGACTGCAAGCTGTACCAGCCGACATAGAGGGCGGCATTGGGGCA
The DNA here is from genome assembly GCA_011050235.1 of Phycisphaerae bacterium. Lineage (GTDB taxonomy): Bacteria > Planctomycetota > Phycisphaerae > SM23-33 > SM23-33 > HyVt-337. Next base: position 3,500 of record DRGC01000068.1, read on the forward strand.
GGAGTCAGCGGGGAAAACGGTTGGCTGGAGGTCCATGACAAGCCTCATACGGGACACTTTCTTCAGTATCACCCCCAGCGAACGCAGGCCCTGGTCAAATTCGACGTAGCCGCCACCTTCCTTATTCTGAAAGCGCGGCGGCATGCCGGCGTCCACGTAGATCACCCCATCGAGGCCGAGGCGTTCGACGGCGACCGAATCGTCGATGATGCGCCGGGCGTCGGCAGCCGTCGGCCCGTCGATCCGACAGGTCATGATGACGCCCGTGGCGCGGGGGCCCAACTGGGCGGCGATGAAAAAGTGCAGCGGGTTCGCCAGCGGGCCCTCTTTTTTATAGTCCCCAACGCCGATCATCGCCAACTCGCTGTCGACGGAGGCGTCGCCCTTGTCGCCTCGCTTTAGGCTCGTGCGGGCCATCTGCACGAGGGCGTAAGCGGCCGTAGCCAGGGCGCCCTTGGCGCGTTGATGCCACGCCAGCAGCGTGCGGGCCTGGTCGGGGGTCTGTGGGCCGTCACCGGCCGTCAACTCGGCGATCTTGGCGTTGGCCGTGGCCAGGGGCTGGCGGTAGGCGGTCGCATCGGGAAGTTCGGCGGGGTGGTGCTTGTCGACGTAGGCGATCAGGCCTTCCAGGCCATACAGCTCCAGATGCATCCCCAACAATTGTCTGCCGGCGATATGCTGTTTCTGCTCGTCGGTCAGGGCGGCGACGATCTCGATGGCCTGGGCGAGCTCGATCTCGATGTTCTTGCGAAGCTTGGCCAGCGCCGGCGACCGGCTGGGCGGCGTGGGGGACGGTTTGTCGAAGAGCTTGGCCAGGGGCTCGAGCTTCTTGACAGGGGTCTTGGGGAACCGCTTGCCGATCCGGACCATCAGCTTCCGGTCGATCGACAGACGTTGTCGATACCGCCAGGCCTCGGCGGTGTAGAAGCGGGGCAGGCCGGGGGGGGGCAGGCGATCCATGTGTTCGATGCGGACGGGAACGCCCCACATCAGGCAGATCACACGAATGGGGGTGTCACTTGTGCGCCGGGCCAGGAAGGCGCGGATCGGTGTGAGAATTTCCTTTTCGTAGTCGGGCCGGGCGATCGAGTATCCGCCGGTCGTGCGGATCAGGGCGATGTTCTCGGGCGGTATGTCGCGCACGGTGGCGTAGTGCTTGGCCAGCGCAACCGAATCGGCCACGTTCTCGTTGGCGACGACCAGCACCTCGGCCGGCTCGAGGCCCAGCGCGACGGCGCCGGGCCAAGCGATCAGGCTTAACGCGATCGATACCCAAAGGCGTCTCATGAAGAACTCCAACGGTCTGACCGTCCCGGCGAGGGAGCTTATTGCCCAATCGGCGATGCGGCAAGGTCCTCAGTATACTTAATATACGATGTGGGCCCCCAACGAGTTCACCAGCGCATTGTATTGGGCGGGGCCGTTGAGTATCGTGAACGTCGCTGTTGCCGCAGGCGGCGGAAAGAATGCAGATGCGACAATCGGTTGTGCTTACATGCCTGGTGCTCTTCGCGGCTGGTTGTCCGGTGATGTCGCCGTCGCCGGAAGGGAAGCTGCAGGGCCTGACCGACCCGGCCACTAAGGCCGACTATACGTTGTATGTGCCGCCATGGTACAGGCCCGAGGAGAGCTGGCCCCTGGCGATTACGCTGCACGGCACGTACCTCTATGACGGCCCGCGGCGGCAGGTCAGGGAGATGGCGTATCTGGCTGACCGGCATGGGTTCATCCTCGCGGCGCCCGAGCTTGATAGCGTCCAGGGGATCCTGCCGGTGTACAAACGCCTGTGGCGCCGCGATCTCGAGCGAGATCGAAAGGTCGTTCTCAGCCTGATCGACACATTATCCGCTGAGTACAATATCGACCCCGAAGCGATCCTGTTGACGGGGTTTTCGGCGGGCGGCTTTGTGATGTACGACGTGGGTCTGCGACATCCGGAGCGTTTTCAGATGCTGATTGCCCGCAGCACCAACACCAGTATCGACCTGCTTGAGAATGTTCACTTCACCGACAGCGCGCGTCAGTTGCCGATCTTTCTGTTCTGGGGCAAGGACGATCCGGCGTCCAAGATGGGATGGCGGGCGTTCGAGTACTTGCGGTCGCACCGCTTCTTCAACACGAAGAAGAAGGAGATCACCGGCGGGCACTGGCGGCGGCCCGGCATTACGATGCGGGCGTGGCTGGAGCGGTGGACGTCCTATCATCGCGACAAGGCCAAGCGACTGGGCCGCAAGATGCCCACCAAACGCCAGTGACCGGCCGAGACTAATCGGAGCCCTGCTGACGACGCGCCTCGCGACGCCTGTGGCTGGTGTAGCGATCCTTGGGCTTCTTGGGCTTGGGCTCTTCCAGTGGCGGCCTGGGGGTAACTTGTACGTTGATCTTGGGCATGGGGACTTCGACGCTGCGCCTAAAGGCCAGGTACATCGGGCTGCGCGCGGACGACTGGACGGTCTGGTCGTCGTCGACCGGCGCCTTGGCGGGCAACCGATAGACCCAGTCCACGATCAGACGCCGGTACTTCTCTCGCGGGCGAACGATGCCCAGCTTGGTGAACAGCAGGGCGCCGGCATCGTTTTTCTGGGGCGCCCACAGCCGCCATTGGGCCAACTGGTCATCGCTCATTCCGCTGGTGTCCTTGAAATGCCACGGAAACGTTAGGAAGGCGACGGGGTAGAAGTTTCGCCCGTCGGGATAGGCCAGGCGAAAACTCGTTGCCGGCAGACGCCACCAGCCGCTCTTTTTGTCGATGGCGCTGCGGCTGATGGCGACGCGCACGACGACGACGCGGGAGTGGCTATTCTCCTCGGCGCTGAGCAGCGGATTGGCCGGGGCCTGATGCATCCCCTTGCCGTAGGCGCTCGAGTCGTTGGGCGCCTCGTACGCGCCGATGATGGTCAGGGCATCTGGATCGGCGTCGCGCCGCCCCCCCAGGCCCGCGCGGTTGCGGTCGCAAAACAGCCGAAGAAGCAGGTCCCGGTGCAGCGTCGCGTAAGGCCGCTTGCCCCGCAGTGACCCGACCGAAAGCTTGTTGCCGAGGGCCAGAACGAACCGATCCGGCTGGAAGGGCCAGAGGCCTTGCTTGGGTTTGAGCGAATCGTCAAAGGCCCGATAGCCCAGGATGCTCGCGTCGCCCGGCAGCATCTGCAGCACGATCATCAGGACGCCGACGACGACGGTCCCGGCCAGCATGCCGAGCAGGGCGCTGCCGACCCGGTCGGTCCATTGGGAGAAAACCACGTTTCCGCGAATCAGTCGGTCGACGACCAACCGCGCCGCCAGCAGGGGCAGGCCAAACAAGGCCGCCAGGACGATCGCATCGGCATACAGGGCGTGCCCCTTGTAGAGCTCCCGCGCGATGGGCTCGTAGAAGTTCAGCGCCACTACCGCGGCCAGCACGCTCAGCAGACTCATGATCATGGCGCTGAACAGGCCTTGCGTGGTGAAGAAAAACGCAATGCCCAGAATCAACAGCGTTGCCAGGATGATCGGGACCATGGTGGTTCCTCTTGATGCTTACGCTTTCTTCGCTTTTGCTTTTGCTTTGGATTGGGGCTGGGTGACGCGGATGACCTCTTGGACGCTCGAAATGCCCGCGATGACCTTCTGCAGCGCCTGTTCCTGCAGGTAGAGCATCTGGTTCTTGCGGCAGGCGGCCTTGATCTTCGACAGCGCCGCGCCGGCGGCCACCAACTCGCGCAGCTCGTTGGTGATCTCGAGCAGCTCGAAGACGCCCGTTCGCCCATAGTAGCCCGTCCCGTGGCAGGCGGGGCAAGGGATGGCGTTGCCGTCGCGGTCGACCAGGGGTTTGTCCTTGTCGTCCAGGCGAGGCTTGGTGGGCGTGCGGTAGAACTCCTTGATGTCTCCGGCCTGGAGGTTCGCCTTGGCCAGCAGCGACGGATCGGGGCGGTAGGGCTCGCGACATTCGGTGCAGAGCTTGCGGACCAGCACCTGGGCGAGGACGATCTTGAGCGACGCCATGGCCTCCGTTGCATTGCCGCAGACCTTGGCCCACTTGGCCAGGGCGGTGAACGAATCGGTGGCCGAGACGCCCAGAAGGATCAGTCGTTCGCGAGCGGCCTGGACGATCACCGACGCGGCTTCGGGGTCCTTGCATGCGTCGATCATGACCACGTGGGGCTCATGACGCAGGGACGAGACCAGCAGTTTCCGCATCGCCGCCGGGTCTTTGCCGTAGGCGTGCTGGGAGACATTGTCCTGCTCGAAGGCGACCTTGGCCTCCAGCGTGGTCAACTGCATCGTGAAGGAATCATGACAACGAAGCAGCGAGTACAGCGTGCTGGTCAGGCCGTTCCTGGCCGGGGCGGAAACGATGATGAGCCCGCCACCGACCTGATTGGCGTCGGTGATCTTCTCCTGGACATCCTCCGACATGCCGAGCTGGTCCAGTTGTGTCTGAATCGATTCCTGCACCACGCGAAACTGCAGCCGCTGCCCGCTGGTCGTCCCGGCCGTGGTGACGATCAGGTCGATCGCCTGGTTGACCAGGTCGATGGAAATCTGCCCCTGCTGAGGCTTGCGCCGCTGGTCCGCGTTGAGCCCGGCCAGCAGCTTGATGTGCTGGATGATCAGATCGCTATCGGCACCGTCGAGGGACGGGCGCGTCGTGACGGCGCCGTCGACGAGGAACCGCAGCTTCGCCTCTTGGCCGACCGGGGTCAGGTCGGCCTCGCTGGCCCGGAATGATAGAAGGTCGTAAAGCAGATCCTGGGCGCCGTTGTAGGCGAGCTTGACCTCGATGGAGGCCTCCTCCTCGTCGGGTGCGACGGCCAGGCGACCGTCGGAATCGTACACCTTCAGCCGCGTCGTCACCTTGATCTTACGCGCGTCTTTTCGAGCCGACATCGATGTCAGGTGCGACATCGTCAACACGCGGTGTTGCGCAGGGACCTTTCCGTCGCGATAGATCAGGTATCCCAGGCTCGGCCCGATCGTCAGGGTGGCGAAGATCGCCAGCCCCACTCCGAACATCGGCAGGGCCAGCCACACGATCAGGCCGATCGCCCCGACCCCCAGCAGCAGTCCGCCCACCAGTTGCTCGGGCGTCAGTGTTCGGCGTGCGTCTCTCTGAGCCCACGGCACGAACCACAGCCAGGGCAACACCAAGACAAACACCGCAGCGATCTTCAGCGGCGAGAAATAGTCCCCCATCGGGTCGATGCTCGCCATCAAAGCTGTCATCCCGGGCTGTCCTTCCTGGCCATGCAGCGCGGCTAGCGCGTCTTGATGCCCTTCATCAGCATCTTCAGTTCGTCGATGTTCGGCGCCGCTTCGAAGCCGACTTTCGGTTCGATCAGTTCGTTTTCGATCAATTCCAGCAGGCTCTTGGTGAAGCTGATCATGCCGTCGACCTCGCGCGTCTTGATGATCTCGGTCAGTTCAGCGTCGCGGCTTTCCATGATGAACTGGCGGACCGACGGGTTGGTCAGCAGCACGTCGACGGCCGGGACGCGGTCGAGGTCGTCGGCGATGGATGGCAGGAGCTTCTGGCAGACGACGGCGCGCAAGTTGAACGCCAGCGACTGGCGGACGCGGTCGCGGCCGTCGATGGGGAACAGATCCAGGATTCGGCCGATCGTCTGCGGCGCGCTGGACGCGTGCACCGTGCCGAAAACCAGATGCCCCGTTTCGCTGGCTTGCAGGCCGGCCTGGAAGGTCTCGGCGTCGCGCATCTCGCCGATCAGCACGACGTCGGGGTCCTGCCGCATCAGGTATTTCAGCGCCTGTTGGAAGTCCTCCACGTCGATGCCGATTTCGCGTTGGCTGATGAGGGCCTTGTCGTCGACGAACAGGTATTCGATGGGGTCTTCGATCGTAACGATGTGGCAGTGGCGCCGCTCGTTGATGTATTGGAGCATCGACGCGATCGTCGTGCTCTTGCCGCTGCCGGTCGGGCCGGATAGCAGGACCAGGCCCTGGTGACTCTCGGCGATCCGGGACATCACCGGCGGCAGGTGGAGCGATTCGAAGCTCGGGACATTCCGCGTGACGCGTCGCACGGCCAGCGACACCCGGCCGCGCTGGCGGAAAATGTTGACTCGAAAACGGTCACCGCCTTCGACCTCGTAGGCCAGGTCGACGTTGCCGTGTTCGTGGAAGAACGCCGATTGGGACGGCGTCATCAACTCCTCGGCCATCTCGAGGATATCCTCGTTGCTGAAGACCTCGCCGGTGGACGCTTGGAGCTTCATGGCGGTGCGAATGTGCGGCGGATTGTCGGCCTTGAGATGCAGGTCCGACGCGTCGGCCTTGGTCAAGGCCCGGAAATACTTCTCCAAGAGGGGAGGCTGGCCGGTGCTGCGCGGTGTGTCTGACATAGGTTGATTCTCATCAGAGCTCACGGTGGGGCTCCCAGCGATCTTATTGCCTGGGCAGGCGGACATTCGCCCGCCCGGATAGACGGTGTATTTTACGGCCCACCGCCGCGACCTGCAACGTTTGAATACCCTCCAACCCTCTCTCGGCTAGGCCACGTGGCGTCCCCAAGGGACGCCACGCTACACGAACTATGAACATGCTCTACTTCTCGAAATAGACGCCGCCGCGCTGGAGGGCGGTTCGCAGTTGCGGGTAGGGCAGGTCGCGCGTGGCGCAGCCGAGCTTTGCACAAAGCGCCGCGGCGGTTCCGACGGCCTGGCCCTGGCCCATGCAGCACACCGTGTTCCGCGTGGACATGTGGGCGTCGTGGTCGGCGGTGATCATCATGCCGGCGACCAACAGGTTATCGATGCCGGTCACCCGCAGGCTGGCCAGCGGGATGCCGTACGTGCCGCCATCCTTGATCTGCAGACTCGGCGCACAGTCGTGGAACCCGTAGGCCATGACGTCATCATCGAAGTGACGCCCCTCCAGCACGTCGTCGAGGCTGATGTCGTAGTCGCACGTAATCAGCCGCCCGCGCCGAATGCACAGCGACGGGCTCGTCCGGGCGATGAACGCCTTCTCGCAGCCCGGAACGTGCTTGCGGAACAGCTCGACCGCCTTGACCTGGCGGCGGCGCAGCTCGAGCTCGGCCTTGGTCGCCTCATCCCGATTGGTGGGGCTGGTGGGCATCTGGAAATTCAGTTTGATGAACATGAAGTAATCGTCGTGCACCGTGGTCGTGACCACCGCCATGCCGATGGCGCCCGCCCCGGCGGTGAACTCCGACGGCATGAGATGCCCGCTGAGCCGCACGATCCGGCCGTCCTTGCCGCTGCGCCGCCCTTCGCTGTACTCGGTAACCGTGCCGTGGGCGGTAAGGAACTCGTGGTACTTTTCCATGCTCACGCCGCCCACTCCGATACTGTTGGCCACCGCGTAGTCGTTGGGCTCGGTGAACTCGGCGCCGGCGTGGGCGGCGAGGTCGCCGTAGCCGGTGCAGTCGACAAAGGCGGGCGCGAAGAATGCCTCTCGGCCGGAGCGACTCTCGACGGTCACGGCCTGGATCTGTGAGCCGTCTGTGACGGCCCCCGTGAGCATCGTGTTCATGAAGATGTGCACCCCCGCCTCTTCGAGCATCTCGAAGGCGACGAGCTTGTAAAGCTCCGTGTCGATCGCCGTGCAGACCGAGTCGTAATCGTAGCCCTTGAGCATCTCGGCGTGCCCGCTCGTGCCCTCCCGCTCGGCCAGACGGTCCACGATCTCCTGGGCAATGCCCCGGACGACCTGCCGCTTCTCGACGCCGGGAAAGCCCTTCCACAGGTTATAGAAGCTGTGCAGCGCCGTGCCGCCCTCAACCACCACGCCGCCCGGGTATCCCTTGACCTCCACCAACGCAATTTTCGCGCCGGTGCGGGCGGCCGCCACGGCAGCGACGACACCGGCCGTGCCGGCCCCGGCGACAACGACATCGAATTGACGAACGGGCAGTTTCTTCCCCGATTCTTCGTAGTGCATGGCCCCATCTCCTATCGTTTCCTGGACGCTGGCCGGTCCGGCCGGACGGCAGCATTCTACGCCCGCCCCCGCCTCGTGCAACGCCCGAATGGTATCGTCGACCTCTCGTCGGCGGAAAAATGTGGGGTGGGTGGTTGAAGTGGGGGCGGGGGGCGTGTAACGTGCGTTTCCATGAGCGATGCCATGGATCTTCTGCGTTCCGTTAAGGATCGCACCGACGAAACCGAGTTCTACACCCCTCTTCCCGACGGCTACCAACTGGGCAAGGTCAAGTACGTGGCCATCTTCGGGACCGTCATCAGCGGGCTGGGCAAGGGAATCTTCTCCTCATCACTCGCTAAGATACTAAAAGATAAGGGGTTGCGGGTATCACCGATCAAGCTGGAAGGCTACCTGAACATCGATTCGGGGACGCTGAACCCATTTCGCCACGGCGAAGTGTTCGTGCTGGATGACGGCTTGGAAACCGACATGGACCTGGGTACCTACGAGCGCATGCTGGACCAGGACCTGGGCCGGGCCAACTTCGCCACCAGCGGGCAGATCTTTTCGACCGTGCTGAACAAGGAACGCGCGGGCAGCTTTCTCGGCCGAGATGTGCAGATGATTCCGCACGTCACCGGCGAGGTGAAGATGCGGCTGCGCGAGTTGGCGATGCAGACCCGCGCCGACGTGGTCTTCATCGAGGTCGGCGGGACGGTAGGCGACATCGAGAACTCGTTCTTCATCGAGGCCATCCGCGAGCTTCGCTACGAGGAGGGCGAGCAGTCGGTCGTGTGTGTGGCGCTGACGTACGTGCTGGCGCCGCCGGCGCTGGGCGAGCAGAAATCCAAGGCCGCCCAGTTGGGCATGAAGCGCCTGATGGCCTACGGCATCCTTCCGGACATCATCGCCTGCCGTGCGGAAGAGCCCGTCCTGGACAAGGTCCGCCAGAAGCTGTCGCTCTACTCCAACGTGCCGATCCGGCGGGTGTTCTCGATGCACGATCTGCCGAGCATCTACCTGTTGCCCAACGCCCTGCGCGAGGCCGGCATCGACAGCGAGGTGGTGCAGTTGTTGGGGCTGGGCGGCCGAGTCAATTCGGCCCTGGAGGCCAAGGCGGTCAGCCTGTGGAATACCTTCGCCGATCGGCTGCTCAAGAGCGACAACCGGCGGATCCGTATCGGCGTCACGGGCAAGTACACGTCTCTGCGCGACAGTTACGCGTCGATCATCAAGGCGTTGGAGCATGCGGGCGTGGCCAACGATGTAGCCGTGGACATCGACTGGATCGACACGACCGACATCACCGACGAGACGGCGGCCGAGGCGTTGGCGGATGTCGATGGCATCATCGTGCCCGGCGGGTTCGGGGTGCGCGGCACGGCCGGCAAGATTGCGTGTATCGGCTACGCACGTCGCAACAAGCTGCCGTACCTGGGCATCTGCCTGGGCTTTCAGATGGCCGTCGTCGAATACGCCCGCAACGTGTGCGGTCTGGCCGACGCCGACAGCACGGAACTCAGCCCGGACTGCGAAACGCCCGTGATCGATATTCTGCCGGAGCAGAAGAAGATCGAAGGCCTCGGCGGCAACATGCGCTTGGGCGGCCAGGACGTCGAGATCACCCCCGGCACGCTGATCGCCGAGCTGTTCGAAGGGGCCGAGCAGATTCGCCAGCGGTTCCGCCACCGCTACGAGGTCGACCCGACCTACATCGAAACGCTTGAAAGCGGCGGGCTGGTCTTCTCCGGGCGGCACCCGGTGCATCCGATCATGCAGGTGCTCGAACTGCCCCGGGACGTTCATCCGTATTTCCTGGCGGCGCAGTTCCATCCGGAGCTGACCAGCCGCCCGCTTCGGCCTCAGCCGATGTTCGTGGGCCTGGTCGCCGCGGCGCTGCAGCGCAAGAATGCAGCGGTGACGTGTTGATTCCAGCTCGGCCGGGGTGTACAAAAGCTCGACCCACCTGGACCCAAACCGACAAGGCGTGACCCATGACCGATCCAAAGAACGACACCCCCGAAAAGCCGAAGATCATCGTCGACGATGACTGGAAGGCCCAAGCCCAGGCCGAGAAGGAAAAGCTCACCGAGCAGCAAGCCGAAGACGCCCAGGCCGACGCCCCCGCTGGCGGCTCGGCCGGCGAGGGCCGACAGGTTCCCGGCGCGAGCTTCGAGGTGCTGGTCAGCTCGCTCGTGACGCAGGCGATGTTCGCCCTTGGCGCGATCGAGGACCCCACCAGCAAGAAGCGGTATCTGGACCTGGACCTGGCCAAGCATCACATCGACATGCTGGCCGTCCTGGACGAGAAGACCAAGGGCAATCTCACCGACGACGAGACCAAGCTGCTCAACCAGGCCCTGGACGAGTCTCGGATGCACTACGTCCAGGTGGCCAATGCCGTCGCCAACCAGGTCATGGGCAC
>DRGC01000069.1 GCA_011050235.1 Phycisphaerae bacterium
CGCCAGGCCCATCCGATTATGATCGACTATGTTCTGGACCTCGCCCGCCGAGACATCGACCAGCGCAGCACCCGCGCCGACTTCTACGCCCCCGCGCTGCTGCACGTGATCGCCGTCGCGCGCGACGATACCGAGCGGATGGGCGATGACCACTTCCGCGCCGCCCAGGCCGCCACGCTGCTGGCCGACCTGGGGACCGACGAAGCCCTTCGCCATCTGCACCGGCTGCTGAGCGCCACCCGCGGCGCGACCATTCGCGCGGTGGCCGCCGGCGTGATGAAGTCCGACAACCCCGACGTCTGCGACGCGATGGCCCCCCTGCTGGACAGCCCCTACTCCGAACTCATCGTCGACGCCGCTCTGACCCTCGGCGCCCACGGCGACGCGCGGGCCAACGCGGCCCTGGCCGACATCATCGCCAAGCCCAACCGCTACCTCTCGCCCACCGTCGCGATGGCCAGTTGGTACCTGGTGCGAAACAGCGGCCAGGCCGGCCAAATCGCACAGGCCCTTGCCGCTGGGGTCAAGTGACCCACCCGCATATCGGCCGCCAAGGCGCCGAGAACCTCGTTGCAGTCGCCGGGAGTGTCTGCTAGTCTTGCAGACCCTAATAGTTCACATAGGTGAACATTGAGGGCCGCGTTTTTCTTTCCCACGACGGTTCGAGGGAATCGGAACATGGACTTTGTTGAGGACGCTGACGCCGCCCCCTCCACCCCGGCCCAGCCTGATGCGCCCGCCATGCCGCTGCAGATGGCCCAGCCGGGCGAGACGGTCGAACTGGCCGCCATACGAGGCGGACGCCGCCTGAAACATCGCCTCGCGGAGATGGGCCTCACCCCCGGCGCAACCTTCCGCATCATCAGCAAGGGCCACCCCGGCCCCTTCATCATCCAGATCATGGAAACCCGCCTGGTCCTAGGCCGCGGAATGATCCACCACATCACCGTCCGCCAACAATAGCCCCCAGGCCGTGCAACCCGCCACGGCGGACCTTCGCCTTGCTTACACGAGTGGGCCTGTTCGGGGCCGCTACGCGATGGCCGAAAACAAGAAGGTACCTGACCCGTTTTCATTCGACTAGAATGATCCCAAGATCATAATAGCGATCCCGCAGTGCATAACAGAGGCGATAGAAAGCATCGGCAATAACTGACACGGTGAGAGCGGGAATGACTGGAAAGACATTGGCCCTGGCTGCGCTATTGGTTACAGGTGCTTTGCTCCTGTCGTCCTGTAAAGGGCGCGATGTCCAGGAACGGCTTGAGAGAACCATTGCCAATCATGAGAAGCATTGGCCGGAGGACAGACAGGTTATTGCGGAGTTGAAAAGGGCCACGCCTGAGTCGCTTAAGACGCCGAAGTTAGTCTCTGCTGATCTATTCCCGAATGGGAGGCTGGTTGTGTTCTGGATTGAGGACCACCCCACGCCAACTGGGATTCGCATTCGTGATCGATCGGGAAAGTCCCAACGTCACATTGACATCGATGAGCTCTATCACAATGAGAACCAGTTGACGGCCGCAGTAAGCGTTCTGTTTCGATACGTTCATGTGTTCGCGACTAACGACGATGATTGGTCGGACCTGAACAAGCTGGTTTCGTCTGGAAATGCCGACATAGCGTTGGTCATTGGGGGCAGCGTTATCTCAAAGGCAATTCCACTTGTGGCCTATCGACCCGAGGGCGAGTGATGCCGTCGAACACAAAGGTACCTGACCCCTTGTCCTCCCTCCTAGGCTTCCCTGGCACCTGAAAGCCACTCGCTATTGCTCAACCTGGCCCGCGGGGTTAGTCTAGTGGATGCACCCTATCTGTGTGGAACCGAAGCACGCTGGTCCGGGATGCCTTCGGATCACCGCATGCAGGCAAATCGGAGCGCGACAAATGGCCACTGTCTGGCTGACGTACGCTTGGGAAGACAACAAGCAGGGCGATGTCGATTTCACTGCGCAGGAACTTCAGCGTTACGGCCTGACCGTCAAGTTGGACCGCTGGAACATATCTGCCGGTCGCCGCCTCTGGGAGCAGATTGAGGGCTTCATTTCGAAGCCAGAAGAGAGCGACGGCTGGCTACTCTACGCGACGCAGGCCAGCCTCCAGAGCCAGTCGTGCAAGGAGGAGTTTGCATACGCCCTCGACCGAGCCCTTCGCACCCGGGGAGGGACCTATCCGGTAATAGCCTTGTTTCCAGGGCCTATCGAATCGAGTCTGATTCCCTCCGCGATCAAAACGAGGCTCTATGTCAGCCTCACCGATCCCGACTGGAAGGAACGCGTCAAGGCTGCCGTTGAAGGACACGCGCCCGCAGTGAACGTCCGAGATCTTGCGCCGTACTACGCCAAGGTCCATCAATCCACGGCCAGAGGAGCACAGTGGGTGATCGAGGTGCGACCGAGGGCGGGCACTTGGTCGCCATTCTTCGCGGCGGTTCCGCTGGCGGAAAAAGGGGGAGTGACGCCATGCATTCTAAGGGGACCGCGCGATCGTGTTCCCGTTGGAGGCGGTGTGTTACATATGACTGGGGAAGGACCAAGCAACGATGGCGCGTGGTGGACACTGTTTGCCGACGATGAAGCGACTCCGACACAGAGCTACTTCGTCTACTGCCAACAACTCCCAAGCATTCTCGCCTTCGGCGTTAACGGCGGGCAACCACAGTACAAGTTGACGCCCAGGGCGTAGGGCTGATGTGCTGGGAAGAGGGGGATATCAACCAAGACTACAGATCAGTCCAGGGCGCTGGCTCCGGCTTGGTCCTCTTCCAGATCCCAGTTATCCAAGCGCGATTCGACGTACTGTTGGACGAGATGGTATCGGAGTGCCAACTTGCTCGGGCCAGTCTCGCGGAATCTTTCGGCTTCTGCTTGGACAAAGCTACGGGCCGCTCGCGCAGCCTCGTAGCCTTTTTCGTGCTTGGTGAACAACTCACGCGCTGATTCTCCCAAGAAATCGACCATCCAACACCCGTCAACATCTTGGCAGATATACCCATGGGACGCCGCCGCAAGCCTTTGCGTTGCTGCGGATACCTTACTGTCTTTACTGAAATGTTGCGCACCGCGCAGGAAGGCGAGCACTTCATCGGAGACTAGAATCCGAGGGTGTTTGGCAACTTCACTTTCGAGATGATATGCCTCTGACAGTGCGGGACCATAGAACGTCTGATCGATTTCCACTCCTGGACCAATCGTGATCGCGCCTCGTAGCGGGACCTTCCCCGCAAGTGACACTACCATGGCCATGCACGCAGCGATCAGAATCCTGTAGAGGGGACCAACCCGTATGTCCCCGTACTGGTTAGGTATTGCAGAAAAGAAGACGAATGTGTCAGAGAACCATTGGACGCCAACGTTGCAGTCAGCAAAACGTTCGTATCGCTCCCGATCTTGCTCTGACAACGCCGAAACAAGGTCAGGATTGATGCACTTGGCCGCCTCCTGGAAAAACGAAAGGAACATTTCGCGCAAGGTCACGACCGTACCAAGCGTCTCCTTCATGGAGCCCATTAGCTTGGACATGTCGCCCTCGGATACCGGCAATTCCGGCCACGCGGCCAGCTTCTGTTTCTGCCCCAGTACATCGATCAAACAGACCACGTAGTAGGCCAAATAGGTCGTGTCTTCCGACTGGCTCAAACTGCTGTCCTTTCTTCGTGCGACCACAGCGCGTGCCTAGCTGTCGCGTCCCCTTCCATACACCCCGGGGTCGTTGGTGTTGGCGGCGGCGAAGCCGGCTAGGCGGAGGCGGCAGGCGTCGCATTGGCCGCATGCGGCGCCTTGGTCGTCGGGGTCGTAGCAACTGTGGGTCAGGGCGTAGTCGACGCCCAGGGCCAGCCCCGTGCGGATGATCTGCTCTTTGGTCATCGCGATCAGCGGGGCGTGGATCGTATAGCGCCCACGCCCCTCAACCGCAGCGGCTGTCGCGAGGTTGGCCGTCCGCTCGAAGGCCTCGATGAACTCGCCGCGACAATCGGGATAGCCGCTGTAATCGACCGCGTTGACGCCGATGAAGATATCGAACGCGCCGATCACCTCGGCGTAGCCCAGCGCCATCGCCAGGAAGATCGTGTTGCGGGCCGGCACGTAGGTCACGGGAATGCCCTCGCCGGGGCCGTCCTTGGGCACGTCGATGGCGTCGGTCAGCGCGCTTCGGCCGAACCCGCCGCCGGGGGAGAGGTCCACGTGGATGATCCGATGCGCCGCCGCCCCCATCACCGCCGCCACGCGGGCGGCCGAATCCAGCTCGAACCGGTGCCGCTGCCCGTAATCGAAACTCAGCGCGTGGCAGATGAACCCCTCCTCGGCGGCGACGGCCAATGTCGTAGCCGAATCCAGCCCGCCCGACAGCAGCACCACAGCCGATTTGTCGCGTCGGTCGCTCACGCCGCCAACGGTACACGCCTTTATCTTTGCACGCAATCGCTGTATGCTGCCGGCGGCGCGGGCGGGGTTTTCCGCCGGCGCCGGGAGCATTGGACAGTTATGGCCGAGCTGGAAACATTCGACAATCCGCACCCGCAGCGCGATTACACGATCACGCACGTCGCGCCGGAGTTCACGTCGGTCTGCCCCAAGACGGGCCAGCCGGACTTCGGCACGATCACGATCGACTACGTCGCCGACGCGGCGTGCATCGAACTCAAGAGCCTCAAGCTCTACCTGCAGAGCTACCGCAACGAGGGCGTGTTCTACGAGGACATCGTCAACCGGATCCTCAACGACCTCGTCGCCGCCGCCTCGCCCCGCCGCATGACGGTCACCGGCGAGTTCACGCCGCGCGGCGGGATGCACTCGATCGTGCGGGCGGAGCACACTTCATGAGTCGTCGCGCCGTTAATTTCATCCCGGCGATCGCGGTGTTTGTCGTCGTCGCGGCCGGGCTGGCCCTGGCGCTGTTTCGCCCGGACCGGATCGACGATGACCAGCAGTACGACATCATGAACACCGTAGCGACCCTCAACCCCGTCACGACCCGCGCCAAGCCCGAGGCCCTCCATAACGGCCTGCGCAATGCGGTGGCCGCGCTTCGCAAGGTCGAGGCCCATATGAGTTCACACCTGGATCGCTCGGAGATCGCCAATCTCAATAGCGCCCCCGCCGGCGAGTTCGTTCCCCTGTCGGCCGACGTGCGGGCGGTGATGGTGATGGCCAGGCACATCGCCGAAGCCAGCGACGGCGCGTTCGACGCGACGGTCGGGCCGGTGATCGGCCTGTGGGTGGCGGCCGGCAAGGCCAAGCAACTTCCGACGGACGAGCAGATCGCCACCGCGGCCGCCGTGTGCGGCTGGGACAAGTTCGAGCTGCGCGACGACGGCGCCGTCAAGAGCATCGACGGCGCACGGGTCAATCTGGGCGGCATCGCCAAGGGGTACGGGATCGACAAGGCGATTGAGGCCTTGCGCAAAGCGGGCTGCGTCGGCGGGATGGTGGATGTCGGCGGCGACGTCCGCGTCTTCGGCCAGCGTCGCCTGGACGGGCCGTGGGTCGTCGGCGTCCGCAACCCGTTCGGGCCCGGGCTAATCGGAACCGTGACGCTGCAGGACGGCTCGGTGTGCACCAGCGGCAACTACGAGCGCAATTTCACGATCGCCGGCCGGCGCTACAGCCACATTATCGACCCGCGAACGTCGCGCCCGACTGACACGAACCCGTCGGTAACCGTCATCGCCCCCACAGCGATGGTCGCCGACGCGTGGGCGACGGCCTTGAGCGTACTCGGCTGGCCGGGCCACACGCTCCTGCCGGCCGGCGTCGAGGCGATGGTCGTCACCAGCTCGCCACAGGCCTACGAGATCCACATGACCGAAGGCTTCGGCGAGCGGTTCCGCTTCAACCCGCCCTTCGGCCCGACCGAGAACGCTCCATGAGGACCCCCGGCGACGTAAGAGTTCAGAAGCGCCGCAAGCGTTTTGGCGCAGTCCTCGTTGCGGGGCTGATTGCGTTCGTAGCGGGCTTTATCCCCAGCTTTTACTTGTGGCCCATCTACCGCGGGGCCCCAATGATATCCATGGTGACATCCGTCACCGTGGTGATCTTCATGACATTTCGAAGCACGGGCCTGCGACAGGGCATCATTCGCGGGCTGATCCTGGGGCTGATGGGCGGGGCCGGGAGCTTCTCCGGGATGAGCGACCGTCTGGACGGCATCGACGCCCACGTCAACCCAGCCACCACTCAGCCCGCCTCGACCCAGCCGACCCAACCCGCAACGGGGCCCGCTGCTACACAGCCCGCAACCGGGCCTGCATCCACCCAGCCGACGCCGTTGGGGCCGTTGAGCAAAGAGGAGTGGACCCAACTAGTCGCCGAGATTCGCCGCAGGCTGCCCATAATGTGTCTGCTGCCGAACATGCTGGCAGGGACGATGACCGGAGCCGCGTTCGGCCGCTCGGCCGAGCGCCGACGGCGCCGGACCTCGGGCACCTGGCGAACAACCCCTCGCTAGCGGTCGAGGCAGCGGCGGAAGAATGCGTCGAGCCCCTCGGTGTACGTCCGCCCGCTGAGCAGGTACCCGTCGTTGTGCCCGCCGGTCAGTTCGATGAACTCTTTCGGCTCGGCGGCGGCGGCGAACAGCCTTTGGCCGTGACGGTAGGGAATGATCTCATCGTCGGGGCTGTGCATCAGAAGGACCGGGCATCCGGCCTGGGGAAGATACTCGATCGTCGGGTATTTGAAACGCGACAGCGTCCGGACCGGCATCATCGGGAACAGCTCGCTCGCCAGATCATGCATGCTGGTCAGGCCCGATTCGACGATCACCCCCGCCGGCGATCGGTCCTTGGCCAGATACGCCGCGAACACCCCGCCCAGCGATCGGCCGAAAAGGACAATCCGGCCCGGCTCGATCCCGCGCGTGTTGACCAGATAATCCCAGGCGGCCTCAGCGTCAAGGTAGGTGCCCTTCTCGCTGGGGCGCCCCTCGCTTTGGCCGTAGCCGCGGTAGTCGATGATGAAGGTGCTGAGGTCCAGGCTACGCAGGATCGCCAGCGTGTCGATTCGATGACTGATATTGCCGCCGTTGCCGTGGAAAAACAGCACCACGCCTCGCGGACGGGCGGCGGGGACGTACCAGCCGGTCAGTTTCACGCCGTCGGCGGCGGTGAAGGTCACGTCCTCATACGGCAGGCCGGCGGCGTCGGGGGTGCTTTCGATCTCGCGCGTGGGCTGGTAGATCATCCGCGCCTGGAACAGCCAAAGCAGCAGCGCCGTCACGACATAAACGCCCGTGAGGATGCGGACGATGGACACAACGATGCGGCGGGCCCTCCCCTTGCGCGGTGCGGGCTGTTCTAGCCGTGCCATTCGGTATCGTCGACGGTCGTCTTGAAATCCACCTGAACGACGCCCGGCGCGTCTTCCCCGGCGACCCCTTCGATATCCTTGTCCGAAGGCTTGCCGACCTTGGCCAGGCGTTTCATCGGGCACTTGGCCAATGCGACCTCGACCTCGTCCATCTGGTCCGGGTCATACTTGTCGTAGTCGATGACGGGAATGTTGGTGTCGGTGAAGGTGAACAGATCGCTCGCCCGGGCGCAGGCTTTGCAGCCCAGGCACCCCACCTTGCAGACGCCCTTGACGTCCTTGCCGAAGTCCTCGTTGGCGCAGGCGACGACGACCATCTGCTCGATCTTGAACGGCACCATTGAGATGATGTTCCGCGGGCAGACTTTCGAGCAGGCGCCGCAGCCCACACACTTGTCGTAGTCCACCGTCGCCAGGCCGTCGATGGTGTGGATCGCGTCGAACGTGCATGATCGATCGCAGTCGCCGAAGCCCAGACACCCGTAGGTGCACCCCTGCACGCCGCTGACGATGTTGGCCGTCGCGCACTGCTGCTCGCCGCGGTAATCGCTCCGCTTGAGACGCTCGGCGTAGGTGGCTCCGCAATGGACGGCCGGTCGGAACGGCCAGGACTGCTCGACCGTCACCCCGAGGATCTCGGCCAGCGCCGCAGCGCAGCTCTCGCCGCCGACGGTGCACAGATCGACAGCGGTGTCGCTTTCGACGACGGCCTCGGCGTATTCCCCACAGCCGACAAATCCGCATCCGCCGCAGTTGGCCCCCGGTAGGGCTTCGTTGACCTGTTCGATACGGGGGTCGACCACGACATGGAACGCCTTGTTCGCCCATCCCAGCACGTAGCCCATCAGCGCACCCAGGGCCAGCATGGTTCCAGCAGCCAGCATGATCAGCACGAGCGTCATGGGGATGGGTCACCCTCCGTCGGATCGCCCGGGGTGGTCGCCGTTGCAGCCGGCGGGTCCTGGGGGCTGATAGCCTTCTTGAGGTTGCTGTCGACGCCGGAGAATCCCATAAAGGCCAGCGCCAAAATGCCGGCCACCAGCAGCGTGATACCGGCCCCCTGCAGGGGCTTGGGCACGTCGCAGTGGTCCAGGTCCTCGCGGATGCCGGCCATGATCACGATGGCGATCGTAAAGCCCACGCCGCCGGCGATCGCCAACACCATCGCCGCCGCCAGGCCCCATTTCTCGCCGCCGCCGCCGCCCCACGCGCCCGCCCCGGCGCCGATGCTGACGTGCTTCATGATCTCAAGGCAGGCGAACAGGATCGCGCAGTTGGTCGTGATCAATGGCAGGAACACGCCGAACGACTTGTACAGCGGCGGGAAGAACTTCCGCAGGTACATCTCCACCAACTGCACCGATGAGGCGATCACGAAAATGTAGACGATATAGTTGAGAATGCTCAGGTCGGCTTCGGGGTTGCCCGTCAGCCAACTGGTCAGCGGGGCGCCGGGGCGAAGGATGTACTCCGTGCACAGCCAACTCAGAAGCGCCGCCACCGAGATCACGAACGTCACCGCACAGCCCATGCCGAAGGCCATGTCCACCCGGCGCGACACGCCCAGGAACGGACAGATACCCACGAAGTAGTGCAGCACGAAGTTATTGATGATGGCCGCACTAACCGCGATCAGCACCAGTTGGCTAACTAATTCCATCTCGCGTCACCTCACCCCGCAGCCGGCGCTCTTCTTTCCGCGCGGCATGGATAACCAGTTCACCCCGCCCAGCAGGAAGCCCAGCGTAATAAACGCTCCCGGCGGCAGGACCATGATGCCCCACACCGGCCACCAGCTCTCCGAAAGCAGTGTGATGCCGAACCACGTGCCCGCCCCCAGAATCTCGCGGACCGTGGCGATGCTGGCCAGCGCCAGCGCAAAGCCGATCGATTGGCCCACAGCGTCGAAAGCGGCCGCGCCGAGGCCCTGTCGCGACGCGCACACCTCGCAGCGGCAGATGATGATGCAGTTGACGATAATGAGCGGAATGTACGGGCCGAGCTCTTTGCTCATCTGATACAGGTACGCAGCCAAGACGCGGTCGGCGATGGTCACGAACGTGGCGATCGTCAGCACGAACACCAGGATCCGCAGGTGCGGCTTGAGCAGGTGGCGGATCGAACTGGTGATGAGGTTCGCGCAGATCATCACGAACATTACCGCCGCCGACATGGTCATCGCCGCCTTCATGTTGCCGGTCACCGCCAGCGTCGGGCACATGCCCAGAAGCTGCCGATAGACGGGGTTCTCCGGCAGGATGCCGTTGAGGAACCGCTCCAGCGGCGCTGGTCCGTCGTTGGCCATAATCAGTCCTTCAACTCCAGATCGCCTTTGCGGGCGCGGAAATCCTTGACCGCCGCGTTGACGATGTCGCCGACAGCCAACGACGAGATCGTCGCACCGGAAATCGCACCCACCTCGTTATCGGCCGCCACGGGCGACGCCCGGGTCACCACGACACCCTTGGTCGCATCCTTCCCGACGAACTGCTCGCGGAACCAGTCTTCCAGAATCCGATTGCCCAGCGCGGGCGTTTCTTTCTGATCCAGCACGAACAGGCCCGTGATCGTCTCGGCCTCGGGGTCCAGCCCGATCAACAACTCGATGCGATCCTGGAACCCCGGCCCGACGCCCTTGATCACCCAGCCAACGGCTTGGCCGTTGGGGTCGACGGCCTGGTAGGCGAGCTTATCATCGGGCGTCCGCCAGATCTTGACGGTGATCTCAACGGTTACGTTGCCGTCGTCGTCGATCAGGTCCAGCAGATAGGGGATCTGGTCGTAGGTCTCATTGAGCTTGTTGTCGGCGATCCGGCCGCTCAGCCCGGCCTGCACACCGGCCAGCGCCGCGCCGAACACCAGCGCCAAGCTCAGAACCAGCCACGCCTGTCCTAGATAGCTGTCTTTCATCGTCGCCGTCGTCCGGGGGTCAGGTCTTCCTGACGGGCACGGGCCCGCCAACGGGGGTCGGAATCGTCCAGCGGTTGATCAGCGGCACGAGCCCGTTCATCAGCAGCACCGCGAACATCACGCCTTCGGGATAGTTGCTCAACAGTCGCAGCAGCATCACCAGCGAACCGATGCCCAGGCCGAAAATAAACTTCCCCTTCGGCGTCAACGGACTGGTGACCGGGTCGGTGGCGATAAAGAACGCCCCAAACAGCAGCGCCCCGCCAAACAGGTGCTTCAGCACGTCCATCGTCTCGCCGCTGGACAGATCGACCACCGATGCAATCACGCTTGCCGACAGCAGCACGCCGGCGGGAATCTGCCACGCCGCCGTCCGTCGAATGCACAGAAACAGCCCGCCGATCAGACACGCGATCGCGCTGGTCTCGCCCAGCGACCCGTTGGTGTTCCCCCAAAACAGCGCGCCGAGGCGGGGAAACTCCTCGCTCCCCCAGACCGTCATCGGTGTGGCCTGGGTGAGCACGTCAATCGCCGGGTCGGAGGTGACGTAGGCCTTGGCGCCCATCGCCCCGACGAAGCCGATCATCACAAACGCTCGCCCCACCATCGCGGGGTTGAAGATATTCTGGCCCAGTCCGCCGAAAATCATCTTGCCAAGCACGACGGCGACAACGGCCGCAATGCCGGTGACGTACCAGGGGCAGCTCCACGGCAGCGACAGCGCCAGGATCACGCCGGTCACTACGGCCGACCCATCGGTGATGCTCCACGGCTTGCGGCGGGCAGCGGCGAACAGCGCCTCGGTCACCGCAGCGGCGCCCACGCACCCGAGCAACTGCCAGAGCAGGTGCTGGCGAAAGACAATCGCCGCAGCGATCGTCGGCAGGGCCAGCGCGATCAGCACATCCGTCATCATCCGCCGCGTGGTCATCGAGCGGTCGCCCACGTGGGGCGAGGGCGCCACGTGCGTCACCGGTCCGGCGGGAGCGGTCGGCTTGTCGGTCTTGTCGGTCATTCGTCTGTCAACGTCGGCCGGGCGGCTATTCGCGCGGCATTTGCACCTTGCCCATGCGGATCAACTGCACCAGCGGAATCTTGGCCGGGCACGCGTAGGCGCAGCACCCGCATTCCATGCAGGCGGCCATGTGGTATCGTTTCGCCAGGAGCCAGTCCTTGCTGCGGGCGGCCAGGGCGATCTTCGTCGCCACCAGGTTCAGCGGGCAGACATCCGCGCATCGCCCGCAGCGGACGCACTGGGTCTCGCCGGCCTGTCGGACCTCCCGGCCGGTCAGCACGACCACGCCGCTGGTGCCCTTGGTGACCGGCACGTCGAGGTTGGCCAGCGTAAAGCCCATCATGGGCCCGCCGGCAATGATGCGCCCGGCCGACTCGGTCAGCCCGTCGCAGAAATCGATCAACGCGCGGTAGGGCGTGCCGATGGGGACCAGCAGGTTCTTCGGCTGGTGAATGCCGGGCCCGGTCACCGTCACGACGCGGTGGGTCAGGGGCTTGCCCCGCAACACCGCCCGCGCCAGCGCCGCGGCCGTGCCCACGTTGACCACCACCACGCCTATGTCCAGCGGCAGCCCCCCGGTCGGCACGCGCCGGCCCAAGGCCGACAGGATCGTCTGTTTCTCGCCGCCCATGGGGTACTTGGTCTTCATCTCGACGATTCGGACCTCGCCGCCCCGCACCGCGCGGCGCAGGGTGTCGATCGCCATGGGCTTGTTGTCCTCGACGGCG
Organism: Phycisphaerae bacterium; assembly: GCA_011050235.1. Taxonomy (GTDB): domain Bacteria; phylum Planctomycetota; class Phycisphaerae; order SM23-33; family SM23-33; genus HyVt-337. The sequence goes on from DRGC01000069.1 coordinate 11,958, forward strand.
ATCAGGACGTCGCGTGCGCCGACGGCCTTGGCCGCCAGTAGCGCACCGGCCAGGACTGGAGCGGGGTATTCGAGCATCAACCGATAGTCAGCCGTCAGGTACGGCTCGCACTCGCAGCCGTTGACCAGCAGCGTATCGATCGGCGTTTTCTCGTTGCGGGTGAGCTTGACGTGCGTGGGGAACGCCGCCCCGCCCAGCCCGACCAGGCCCGCGTCGCGAGTGGCAGTGACGATCTGATCGGGATCAATGGCGTCGATGCCCCTGGTGGACCACTCCCCGCCCAGCACGTCGTCGATCATCGCCTCGCCGGTCCGCTGCTCACCGTTGGCCTTGATCGGCACGGTGCGAACATGCCGTCCGTTGGGCAGCGTCGCCACCGACGCCATCGCCGCCGTGCCGCTGATGGATGCGTGCACCGGCGCCGATACGAACGCATCGCAGTCGCCGACCACGTCGCCGAGGGCCACCTCGTCCTTGCTCTTGACGGTCGGCTCGCAGGGCGCGCCGGTATGCTGGAGCATCGCCATGAACACCTGCGGGGGCGCCGGCAGGGACTTGATCGGCATGTCGGCCGAAAAGACCTTGCCTTGGGGCGGGTGAACGCCGCGCTGAAAAGCGGGCAGCTTGGCCGTTCCCTCAGCGGCAACTGTCATGGCGTCTCCTCGGCATCCAGCTCCCCCGGGCGTCTGGCCCGCACGATCAGCCAACCGGCCACTGCGCCGACGGCCAGACCCAATATGCAGCCCAGCGGCTCGCGCCCGGCCGGGCTCACGGCGGCACCGACAGCGGCCATGATCACCGGCGTCAGAAACGCTGCGCCGGCGACGGCGGCCAAACGCCAGCCCTGCAGCGCGCCGGGGGCGGGATCGCCGTGAGTCATGCAGTGGCCGCAGCCGGCCGGCGACGAATCGTCGCACGACGCCGCAGAACGCGTCGGATGTGTCGCCTTCAGTGTCATCAAATCACTCACAGCAGGGGCGGTAATAATAGCTGGCGCGCCGGCGTGTGTAAAGGGGCTTTTGGAAAGACCTTTCAACACCGACATTGCCCCTCCCCCGCCCAGACGGTAGCATAACGGCGGACGCAAACCCTCGACCGACCATGGCCAACGTATCCGTCATCCTGCCTGCCGCCGGGGCCTCTGCGCGATTCGGCACGGGGCGAAACAAGATCTTCGAACTCCTCGACGATCAGCCGGTCTTCGTCCATGCCGTCCGTCTGTTCTCCCAGCGGCCCGACGTGATCCAGGTGTTGTTGGTCGTCGCCGAGAGCGATCGCGACGAGATCATCGCCTGCCACGGTGCGTTTCTCGACGGCGAGGGCGTCACGATCGTCATCGGCGGGACGGATCGGTCCGAATCGATCCGCAACGCCCTGCCCCACGTCACCGGCAATGCCGAATTGATCTGCATTCACGACGCGGCCCGGCCGGTCCTGGCCCCCGAGTGGATCGACGCGGTCTTCGCCGCCGCCGAGGAGCACGGGGCGGCCATCCTCGCCTCCGCGGTGCGCGAGACGCTCAAGCGGTCGGCCGGCGGACTGATCGCCGAGACCGTCGACCGATCGGACATGTGGCAGGCCCAGACGCCGCAGGTCTTTCGCCCCGATTGGCTGATCGAGGCCTACGCCGCCGGCGGATCGGCCACCGACGATGCAGCCCTGGTCGAGCAGGCGGGGCATCCGGTCCACCTGGTGGCCGGCGACGCGCGGAACATCAAGATCACCACGCCGCCGGACGTGGCCTTTGCGGCAGCCGCCCTGCGAACGCTTCAATAACGACAACCCGCCCGCAAATCGCTGGCCCCCGCGCGCGGGGGCGTTACAATGATCGGCTGCATTAGGAAAGGTATAGGTCGATGAGAACGACGTTGATCCTGTTGGCCCTGGCGGCTGTGCTGACCGGCTGTGCAGAAGATGCAGCCGATCAGGCCGCCTTCAACGTGTTCCGCTCGGACGTGACGGTCGGGGTGATGAGGCTTCGCTCGCAGTTCAGCGAGATCGAGCCGGCCAGCCCCGAGCGAGACCACGCCTGCGATCGGCTGCTGTTCGAGCTGGAGGCCCGGTGCGACGATGATCGGCAGAAACAGTTCCTGGCCAACGAGCTGGCGGTCGAACTGGCGCGGTCCGAGACCTTCAAGATGTATGATCGGCACGTTCTCTCGATGGGCCAGCACCTGCTGCGGGAGTTTCCACCGGAAGACCCGAGCTTTCTGATCGTCCTGGCCAAGAAGGTCGAAAATGCCCGCAGCCCCGACGCGCCGCCCATCTACCGCACGACCTACTCTTCGCTGGCCGTCGGCATCATCCTCAACGCCGTGACCTACCCCAATCGCGTCGAGACCTACAACGACCGCATCAACTACGCCCAGTGGGAGCGGCTTCATCAGTGGCTGACCGCCCACGGCAAGAAGCTCATCTACGATCCGGACATCCGGAAATACCGCCCGAAGGATCAGCCCCCGGCGCCCAAACCGCCGCGTGAGGCGCCCGAGGCATGAGGTTTTGCGGATGAAGATCGGACTCGCCTCCGATTCACACGGCCGGACCCGACAACTGCAAGACGCCCTGGCCCTGCTGCAACAGCGACAGGTCGAGGCGATCGTGCACTGTGGGGATATCTGCTCGAACGAGTCGGTCCGGGCGCTGGGCCGGTGCGGCCTGCCTGTCTATCTGGTCGCCGGCAACATGGACCGCTACACGCTCCGTCTTGGCCGGGCGGCTCGGCGGGCGGGCGTGCAGTTCTCGCACGAGACAGTAGAGATACCCCTCGCCGCCGGCCAATACCTGATCGCCACGCACGGCCACCACGAAAGGCGGCTAGCCGACCTGATCGACGGACAACAGTTCCCCTACGTCTGCCACGGTCACACCCACTGCCGGCGCGACGAGCGCGTGGGAGCCGTTCGGGTGATCTGCCCCGGTTCGCTGCATCACCCCCGATCCCCCGGGGGACCGTCTGTCGCGGTCCTCGATACCGAGACCGACCAGCTCGACTTCATCGACCTGCCTGCTTAGAGCGTCAGCCCATAGCTCCAATGTGCAGGTCAGGGCATGCCGTCCCTTTTTCAAAATGAAGAGAGCGGGATTGGGGGATTTGAAAGATTAAGGGATTGGTTTCTCTTGGCAAGAAGAAATCCCCTAATCTTTCCAATCCACAAATCCCGCTCGCGTTTCACCC
>DRGC01000070.1 GCA_011050235.1 Phycisphaerae bacterium
AGCCCGGGATGTGGGTCTTGGTCGCCCCATCGATGGCCACACGGAACGGTATGTCCCGGCCGCCCCAAAGCTCCTTCTTGACCTCGCGACACTTGGCCGATAGTTGCCGCATCGACTTGACCGAGTTGTCATGAATGCCGATGATCTCCAACCCCTTGTCGTGATACTTATCGTGCAACTCCATCAGGTTGGGGATGCTGTAGACGCACGGGCCGCACCAGTAGCCCCAGAAGTCCAGCAGCACGACCTTGCCCCGAAGCTCCTTCAGCGTGGTCGGGCCGAACTTGTTCCACCCCTGAATACCCTTCAGCTCCGGCGCCCGCTTGCCATACAGCCGCGCCAGCCGATCGGCCGGCAGGTCCAGATCCGTCCTGATCGACCGTTGCCCGGGCTTGATGGTGAGTTTCTTCCAAGCGTGGAAGGTATCGTTGCCGTCGACCCCCAGAAGGTACTTGCCCGGCGGCACGAGCATATCGTACCGACGGTAGCCACTACCGCAGGAGAGGGGCTCAAGTCTTCCGATGTTAACGTCGGCGCTGGTCCAGTAGAGCTTGCGGCCCAGTTTCGCAAGCGACGTGCTGGTCAGTTTGCCGTACACGCGCGTAAGCGGCTGCAGTGTCAGCAGACCGGATCGGCCGGCGGCTGTCGGCACAACCGCCCCCATCACGCCGATCTTCCTGCCCTCGTGAATGACGACGAGTGCTGTGGGGAAGTCCTTGGGCAGCCCACGTTGAAAGACATCTTCATGCCGCAACAGAACGGCGCCCCGCTTGCCCGTTCGCTTGGCGGCATTGCTCATTGCGTAAACGTGAAAGCCGCTTTCTCCCGGGTAGCCCGGGGGCAGATCGTCCCAACTCGCGTGTCGTCCCACCAATGCCCCTGCCACCGGCTCGCCCGATTCATCAACGACCTTCAACCGTATCTTGCCCTTGGCGACCTTGTCGTCCCGCTTCAAGTCCAGCAATAGGGCTCGTTCATCCCGTTTCATGTGTTTTCCTTTCGTCGATTTCCACTATCGCAACTGAGAGGCGGTCATGTCCTCGGCGTCAGATAGACCACAATCTCCTCGCCAGTTGGCGTGGTGATGCATTCCTGTTCGATGGGCAGGTGGCCCGGAGCGACCGTTTGAAGCTTGATGCCGCCAGGAGGCATGTGTTCGAAGGCAACCACGCCATCCTGATCGCAGCTCGCGCGCCAACCACCAAACGACCAGAGCTGACCGGTGGTGGCCAGCGTCACATCCACTTTCGGAACGGGCTGGCCCGACTGGGAGTCCAAAAAGCGCAGGCGTAGTTTGTTGCCCGGGATGGCTGTGACCGTCAGCGACCGATTGGGCCGGCCGTCCTGCATGGTGATGTGCTCGGCGTTGAAGAACTGGAAGATGGAAGAGCCTTCCTTCGAGCCCAACGTAACAAGGAGATCGCCATTGGGTGGTAGTAGAGCCCGAAACTTACCCGCAGCGGCCAGAGGGGGCGGCGCCGCAAGAAACACGTCCAGGTCATCATCGGTCTCGCCGTAGACGGTGCACTCAACGCCAGCGGGCACGGGCTGGCCGCGTTCGTCCAGGACCTGGCCGTCCAGTTCGACCATCTCCCGACCGTCAAAGACCACATGGGGCTCATCGTTGGGGTCGACTCTCACCAATCCGAACGCCTCATAAGGGCCTTCATGTTGGGCCGCCAGCCAGACGGGCCCTTCCGTTGACAAGCCGCCGATCTCAAAGCGACCCGCCTCATCTGTCACCGCATCGTCCCAAACGGACCGAGAGGCCCGACCTCCGGCGCGAATCACGGCGCCCACGGCCCGCTTCCCCGCTCGATCGAGTACGCGTCCCCGGACAACTCGACCCCGCTCCATGCGAACAACCAGCGGCTCCGACGGCGGCACATCCACGGAGCCGATCATTGTGACGGCCCACCCACTGTGCCGAGCCGTCACTCTGTGCGGGCGATCCATCAGCCCATGGATTTCGAACCGCCCGTCCGAATCTGTAGTCGCCAGATTCCTGGACGACGTCTTCCCGGCAAGTTCTTCCTGCTGTGAGCATTCGGCGTAGGCCGACACAGTGACCCCTTCGATGGGCTGGCCGGTCTCGGCGCACACGACCTGGCCGATCAATGACGACCTGCGTTGGAGAACGACCGTCGTCCGAGCCACAGCACCATCGCGAGGCAGCGACTCGATCCGTCGCAAGGTCTCATGACCATACTGAGGATGCTCGATCTTGACGTCAATCTCGTATACGGCTGACTGAATCAAGGGCACCCCCATGAAACGGTGAAAGCCGTTCACGTCGGTCCTCGGCCATTCAAATTCAAAGGGGCGTCCCGTAAGTAGTTGCATTACATTGACGATGGGGTCATGCCCGCCGTTCTCGTCCGTGATGTCGATGGCGACGACTGAGCCTTCGACAGGCAGGCCGTCTTCATCCACGGTCGTCAGTTCGAACGTGAATCCGCTTTCAAGGGTTATGTTCTTTTCGTGTCGATGGCCATCCTGCATTCGAAGGCGGCGGGTGCGCGTTCCGTCCGCTTCTCCTGCGAAGCCCGCTTTGGTAGCGTAGCCGACGTGTCTTACCTGACACGCCACTTCCGGCCGATTCACGCCCGACCATTCCAGATTGCACTCGTAGCGCCCGTCGGGGCCCGTCTGCACGCGAGCGAACGCGAGGGGTTCATTCCACTCGTCCACTGACTCAACGCGCACCTCGGCATCTTCGATCGGCTCCCCGCCATCCTCAGCCGTCACGCGCCCAAACATCACGGCTGACATAATCTTCCCTTTGGCGACGGCCTGCACGTGCGCCTTCATCGCCGCCCAGCTCTCGAAGCCGTAGTGCATGGCCAGGGCGAACTGGGCGTCTTTGAGTTGGAGTTCGGTGGCGAGGATGTCGTCGTCGGATGCGGCGGCCAAGCGACTGAGCTTTCTGAGGATCTCGCAGCAGGATGCGTCGCCGGCATGGTGGGCCTTGAGGATGTCCTTGGCCTGAGTTCTGAGTTGATGCAGACTTGGGTTGGCGGCCAGAGAGCGGCCCTGCGGTGAGCTTGCCGAAGGGGTCATGAGGCGCCTTCCTTTCCAGACTTGCCTGGGGCCTGCACTCTCAGGCGGAAAAGAAGGTCAATGTCCCGTTCACAGCGTCGAAGGTGAACTCAGTTCTTCCCGCAGGCCGGGTGGCGGCCTTCAACCGCCATGTGAATTATACCGCGCCGGTTGCGTTCGACAAGCCTGAATCGTCGAATGCAACCGCCGCGCCGGCCTCATGTGGCACTAGTCTTGGTCTCGGGTGTCAGCCGAATCACGATCTCCTCTTCCTGCGGCAATGCGATGGGTCCGCTCCAAAGCTCCTCATACCCAGGCGCGACAATATGAACGTTGACGTCACAGGGCGGCAGCTTGCTGAACATGGCCCGACCATCCTCATCGGGCATTTCCCTGAAGCACCAGTTCCAATAGTGGCCCGTGGGCTGCACACTTAGTTCCGCCTGTGAGACGGGTACGCCTGTAGTGGCGTCGAGAAGTCTTAGAGCCAATTCCTTGGACGGATTGGCCACGACCCGCAAGGGACGGTCGGCCCGGCCGTCGCACATCGTGACATGCTCAATATTGTGAAAGGGAGACAGCATTTCGTCTTCGCGCGAATCCAGCCGAAACGCGATGCTTCCGTCTGGAGGCGCCAAAGCTCGGAAGGCTCCACAATCATTCAAGGGGGCGCAGCGAGTGAGATATGCTCCCCCCCGCTCAGTGCCGCCATAGATAGTGCACAAGATGCGAATAGGCACTGGCTGACCGGACTCGTCCACAACGACACCTTCGACTTCGACCATCTCACGGCCATCGAAGACCACCTCTTGTTCATCAGGGCCGATCTCTTGAAAACCATAGACTTCACCATAGCCTTCGTTGCGGTCTTGCTTCTTGGCCGTCACCCATAGCCGCTGGCCTGCAGGCAGGCCCCCCAATTCAAACCGACCGGCCTCATCAGTCAGCGTTTCATTGCTATAGGCTTTACTGTCCTCGGCGCTGCCGGCTTTGACCTCTGCGCCGCCGACCGGGCGGCCGCGTTGGTCGAGCACGCAGCCGGTAATGAGTCGGCCTCGTTGCAGGCGAATGATGAGCGGCTCAGTTTGGGGAATCGCAGCGGGAATCCACTCGACCTCGACGCAATGGTCATGGGTCACGAACACTCGATGGGGACTGCCGACCAGACCGGGCGCCTCGAATCGACCATCGGGCCCGGTGAAAACAACGTTGCAGGAGGAATTCTCGGGGCTCCACACTTGGTCATCTGCCAGATCATCCCTGAACGTAGCGATGAACAGGCGCGCCCCTTCGATTGGCTGATTGGTTTCCTCGCAGACAGCCCGGCCGGTCAGAGTGAAACGTCGCTTCAACTGAACATCTGCTCGCACCACCCAGCCATCTCGTGGTAAGTCCTCAAGACCGGCCAAGGCCTGTTGCACGCCGAACCGAGGGTGATCGATGTCCACGTTGAGGGTGTAACCGGGCGGCTGGTCCGTCGGAAGGCCTTCGACGCGGCAGCGCCCCTGGGCATCGGTCCTGGGCGACCCCACGTACCCGTCTCGATCCGGAAGAGAACTCCCGCCAATCTGGCCCGTCGACATCGGACCCACCGCGTTGACACGGACCTCGGCATCCTCGACGGAGGCATCGTCCTCGTCCACGACCGTCACCTCGAGTGTGAAGCCGGGCGGAAGCTCGATGTTGAGCTCATGTCGCCGCCCATCCCACATCCGCAGGAGTCGGCGAGGCCCCTCGCCCGGCTCGGTCTCCTTGCCGTCGGTGCAGGCGTAGGCGGCATGCTTGCACTGGAGCCACAGTTCAGGCCCATCAGCCCCCGTCCATTTCAGCGTGCATTCGTAGCGCCCGTCACTGGCTGTTCGGACGCAAGCGTAGGCCACCGGTATCTCCGAACCGTCCTTCAACTGAAGTCGCACCTCAGCGTCTTCAATTGGCTGCCCGCCGTCCTCGGCCGTCACGCAGCCGAACACGGTCGCCGACATGACCTTCTCACCGGAAGCCGCTTCGACGTGCGCCTTCAGCGCCGCCCAGCTTTCAAAGCCATAGTCCATCGCCAGGGCGAACTGGGCTGCGGTCAGCGACACTTTGGCCGACAGAATCTCAGCGTCGGACGCGTCGGCGAAGCGCTTCACCTGCCGCAACGTCTCGCAGGCGGCGGCGTCCCCCGACTTGTGCGCAGCGACTAACTGCTTAGCCTGTTTCTTGAGCGCCTCGAGAGACGGGTGAGGGGGGAGAGACTTAGACACGGGACACCTTCCTTTCCCAATCTGCCCGGGGCCTGCACACACGGGCGGAAAAGAAGGTCCAAACAATGATTCCCTGAATGAAGGTGGCCTTAACCCTTTCCGCAGGCCGGAAGGCGTCCTTCAACCGCCAAGGAATATCCTACCGCGCCGGGGTGGCAACGCAAGCGCCGGGTGCAAGAAAAAAAGGCAGGCCACGAATGGCCCCAGGCAAGAAGAGGGCAAATCGCCGGCAGCGCAGCGACTGCGTTGGCGGCGTCTAGCAGTTCCAGGTGGCTGTAGGCGCCTGCCGGCGCCGATTCTGGCGCGGGTCGGGACTGATTCGGGCGCCGGTTCTTCGCACCTGCGTCGCAGATGCTTCGGTCGGAGAAGATGATCCCGGTGCTCAGTCCATAGGAAAACGATTACGTGGAGAGCTTCAACGACAAGCTCAACGATGAGTGCCTCAATCGCGAGCTGTTCTCGCGGGCAGCCGAACCAGCTTGTTGGCTGACGTAACTGTCCCAAAGTGTGGTCGCTGATTCCGACCACGATGGGTTGCAATCGGTCAAAGGCTGGAAAGGCAATATCTTGATTCCCGAAAAAAGTCCCACAATCGTCGGGACAGTTACTTGGCTGGCTCTGCCCTTGATATTCGCGGCTGGCGTAGGTATGCTACAGGACGGTGCCTGGCGGCCGGAGGCGCCCGTCTTCATTCGCCGAAGGCGCATACCGCGCGCCGCAGACACTTCTTTGGCTGGCTAGAAGCGCCTTGGTTGGTGTGGGTCAATGACTCTTTGACCGGCCTTGGGTCAGGTGATGGTCAGGTGATGGTCAGGTGATGGTCAGGAGATACTCGCATATTGGCCTGTGCCTCATCGGTGTCGTCGTTCTGGGCGGCATCTGTGTTTTCCTGGCAAGGGGGCAGCGGCTCGAGCCCGCCAAGCGCATCAGTCTGAAGTCATCCATTGCCAGCCCTGCGTCTTTCCCAAAGCCCACCAACAAACTGAAGGTCGCCGTCGCCGCAATCATCTCGCCATCGAGATCGCTCGTTTTTTACGAGGACATTTTTGATTATATCGGCGAGAAGCTCGGCCAAGAGGTGGAGATGGTCCAGCGCAAGACCTACGCCGAGGTGAACTTTCTGATCGAAGAGGGGCGGATCGATGTGGCCTTCGTTTGTTCACGGCCTTACGTCGAAGGCCATCGGGATTTTGGGATGGAGCTTCTCTGTGCGCCGGTGTGCTTCGGACAAGCTGAATACTATTCGTACTTCATCGTTCACAAGGACAGCCCGATTCAGACCGTGGACGATCTCCGGGGCAAGGTATTCGCTTTCTCGGACCCCCTGTCCAACACCGGCATGCTGGTGCCCGCGTATGTGCTGGCCCAACGAGGCGAGACGCCCGAGTCGTTCTTCCGGAAATACATCTTTACGTACTCCCACGACAATTCGATCGACTCGGTGGCCGAGAAGTTCGTCGACGCCGCCGCCGTGGATAGCCTGATCTGGCAATACCTCAACACCCGGGAACCGGCGCGGACGGCCCAGACCAGGATTATCTACCGATCGGCGCCGTGGGCCATTCCGCCCGTGGTCGTCTCGCCGCACATCGAGCCTGCCCTGAAGGAGAAGCTGCGGTCGGCCTTCCTCAACATGCACGAGGACGTCAAGGGCCGCGAGATCCTCAAGAAAGTCTTGATCGACCGGTTTACCACGATCGAGGACAGTGCCTACGACTCCATCCGACAAATGGAAGTCTTCTGCCAGGAGTTTCGGTCGCAGCCGTGAGGAACCTGCCGTGTTTCACCTGAGCTTACGCACGAAAATCATGATTTGTTGCATCGGCCTGGTCGCGTTGCTCGACATCATGGTGGTCGTGTTCGTTCGCAGTCGGTTATCGACGACGCTACGGGCGGAATGTCTGACGAAGGGGCAGAACTTGGCATGTCATCTGGCGGCACGTAGCGAGCATCTCGTGTTGACCGAGGAGGTGGTGTCCCTGCAGCGGCTCGTCCAAGATTTAGAAGATAGTGACGAAGACGTCACCTACGCCTACGTGACGGATCGCAAGGGGCGCGTGCTCGCCCACACCTTTGCCCACGGCTTTCCCAGCGACCTGGCGGGTGTGAACGTGCCGCAGCCTGACGATGCCTGGCGCTGGCAGGTGCTGGAGACTGAGGAGGAAGGTCTCATCCACGATGTGGCCGTCCCGATGCTGAGGGGCAAAGCGGGCGCGGTGCACGTGGGGGTCACCGAGAAACGCATCCATCGCACCATTGCCCATTTCACTGGGGTGATCGTCATCATGTCGGCGTTGGTCCTGCTGATTGCGTTCGGCTTGGCGGCACTGGTGTCCTGGGTGGTGACGCAGCCGGTGCGCAGCCTCACGAAGGCGGCTCGAAAGATTCGTGACGGCGACCTGGGCGAGCAGGTTGTGGCGACCACCAAGGACGAGATCGGCGACCTGGTGGAATCCTTCAACCAGATGTCCGCCGAGCTGTTGAAGCAACACAAAGTGCTGGCCGATCGAAATCGCCGGATTCGGATGGCCCAGGAGCAGGCTGAGGAGCAAAGAAACAAGCTGCGGGCCATCATTGACAGCATGGTCGAGGGAGTCGTTTTCGTGGATGCGGAGGGCAGAATTTCTCTCTGCAACGAAAGTGCCGAGCGGATTTGGGGGGTCGCCGCGCAAGACTTGTTGAACAAGCCCCTTTTGGACTGCCATCCACCGCAAGCGCGCGCCCGGGTGGCGGAAATCCTCGAGCGGGCAAAAGCGAGACCAGGATATGCCGTCACGCGGGAAATGGCCTGCCCGAAGGGCCACTATCGCCTCAGCAATTACTCCAGCGTCCACGGGCAGGGGGGGCGGTACTTGGGGTTGGTCCTGCTTACCCAAGATATTTCGGAAAGGGTCCTGCTGGAACAGGGGCAAAAGGCGCTGAGGGATCAGCTGTTCCAGCAAGAAAAGATGGTGTTGATCGGGCAGATCGCCGCGAGCGTCGCCCACGAGGTCAATACGCCCCTGGCCACCATCCTGTTGCGCACGCACCTGGTGCGACGTCAGATCGGCGACGATGGGAGCCTGCCCGATCTGGACGTCATTGCGGCCGAAGCCCAGCGATGCCGACGCATCATCGATTCCCTCCTGGGCTTCGCTCGGCGGTCGGAAGGCGTCCGGGCCAGAATGAACGTCAACGTTTTGATCCGGAAGAGTCTGGCTCTGATCGAACATGATCTCGTGCTTAAGGGAATCGCCCTGGAGGCCGAGTATGCCAGCGACGGAGCCCTCGCGCCGGTCGACGCCGACCAGATTCAGCAAGTGCTGCTGAACCTGGTGACCAATGCCGCCGACGCCATGCCTGACGGTGGGCGTCTGCGCATTACGACCTGGTGCCCGTCGCAGGAGGATACCGTCAAGATCCAGATCATAGACGACGGGTGCGGTATGGGGCCCGACGTGCTCGACCGCGCATTTGATCCCTTCTTCACAACCAAGGAGCCAGGCAAAGGCACCGGGTTAGGTCTCGCTATTTGTCAGCGCATCGTTGAGGAGCATGAGGGGCAAATCGATATTGACAGCCAGCCCGGGCAGGGAACGACCGTTTCAATCTCTCTGCCGCGGGCACCCGTGGAGGTGACCACCAGTGACTAGGCCGGCCAACATTCTCGTCGTCGAAGACGATGCCGCCATGCGGGAGACCTGCGCCAAACTGTTTCGTCTCGAAGGCTTTGGCGTCCACGAGGCGTCTACGGCGTCGGAGGCGCTGGACCACATCCAACAGCAGGACAACGTCGACATCGTTCTGACCGATTTGAAGATGAAGGGCATGGACGGCCTGTCGCTGCTTCGGAAAATAAAGCAGTTGGACCCGGGCATCGAGGTCGTGCTGATGACGGGCTACGGCAGCATCAAGAACGCCGTCGAGGCCATGAAGCACGGCGCGGCGGACTACATCACCAAACCGTTCGACACCGACGAACTGCTGACCATCATCGACAAGACGATCGAGTTGACCGGCCTGAAGGGCGAAGTATCCCGCCTGCGCCTGGAGCTTCACGAGAAGTATCGCTTTGACAATCTCATCGGGGGGGCGAGCATGCGAGCGGTCTACGAGAAAATCGAGGCGGCCAGGAACACCAATGCCTCCGTGTTGATCTGCGGCGAAAGCGGAACGGGCAAGGAACTCGTCGCCAAGGCCATCCACTACAACGGACGGCGAGCGAACGGCCCCTTCGTGCCGGTCAATTGCGCCGCGATGCCACGGGACCTGATCGAAAGCGAACTCTTCGGGCATAGGAAAGGCGCCTTTACCAGCGCCACCGCCGATTCGATGGGCCTGTTCCGCGCCGCGGTGGGCGGGACGATATTTCTCGACGAAATCCTCGAAATGCCGTACGGCGTTCAGGCCAAGCTGCTCCGCGCTCTCCAGGAAAAGCGGGTCCGGCCCGTCGGCGGCGCCGAAGAGATCCCTATCGACGTGCGCGTGATCGCCTCGACCAACCGAAACGTCCAGGAGGCGATACGCAACAACACGTTTCGCCAGGACATCTACTACCGTGTCGGAGTTATCATCATCGAACTGCCGCCGCTGCGGCGCCGCGTGGACGACATCCCCGCATTGGCCCGACACTTCATCGCGAAATTCAACCGAAGCTCTCATCGCACGGTCACCGACATCAGCAAGGACGCTCTGGCGGCCCTCAGTTGTTACCACTGGCCCGGCAACGTTCGCGAACTGGAGAGCGTTATCGAGAGCGCCTTTGCGATGGGAAAGGCCTCCGTCATCCAGAAATCGGACCTGCCGACCGACATCACCGGAACGCTCGACGGTCACGGCGAGCAGTCGTTGGCAGCTCAAGGGGGTGTCCCGACGCTTTCACAAGTTGAGCGGGGGGCGCTCTTGCAGGCACTGGAGTTGGCAGGCGGAAATAAGACCCATGCGGCGCAACTGTTAGGCGTCTCAAGGCCCAAGCTCTATAAGATGATGGAACGGCACGACGTGCAACGGCCCCCGGCGCGTTAAGTATTATTACACTGTAACGAATCGTTGCGCGAAGTCTGAATCACTTTGTCTCACATATGTTACCAACGACATGTGCGCCGAAGCGCAATCTGTCATTACGCTCGCCAACTCGTAGGGGGATCATTGACGTCGGGGCGACATCGAGATAGGGTCTCGCCAAAGCTCGTGTTCTCAATTGGTTAGACTGATTCTCCCGCAGGTCAGCATCCCAGGTTCGCTTTGGCACGAGCATTGCCAAGCGTTAATGGGCTTTATCGCATCACCATGTGTAGTTGAAGCGCTTGTTCATTTGCGGCAAAGGATTGCCTAACACGCTGCTAAGAGAGAACTTACATTGATTAATGTCATGTAAGTGACAGGGCGGCGCTGTCTAGTGACCGGCCCGGGCGGGCGCTGAGATGGAAACTGTCGAGCAGGTTCTCACAGCCGACGCACCAACTGATACGAGCTATCAGTGGTATGCGGTCAACACCCGGTCCCGCCACGAAAAAGTGGTCCATCAGGCTCTCCAGGACAAGGGAATGACCAGCTTCCTGCCCACGCGGCAGGTCCTCAGCCAGTGGAAAGATCGAAAGAAGTGGGTGGAAAAGCCATTATTCCCCGGCTATCTGTTTGTTCACACACCGTGGGCGCAACTGGACCGCGTCACCGGGACCAGGGGGGTGGCGTACCTGGTCGGCGATGGCAGTTCGGCGATTCCCATACCGGACGATCAGGTCCAGGGCATTCGCCAGATGGTCGAAGCTCCATGCCCGACCATGCCGTGGCCTTGGTTGAAAAAGGGCAAGCGCGTGCGGGTGATGGCCGGACCCCTGGCAGGTCTGGAGACCTACATCGTCGAACGGAAGAAGAACAGAAAGTCCTATTTGATCCTGACCATCGAACTGCTGGGGCGGTCGGTGGCTGTGGAGATAGACCCCCGCTACGTCGAAGTGATTCCCTAAGCGCCACAGCGCCGTCTGCTGCGCAGATGGCGAAAGCTTCTCCCTTCCCGACAAACGAATCTCTTCTGCCCGCCGGCGCCGGACGACCTGCACTGCTAAGGATTGCTGAACCACATATGGGATTGAACCTGTCTCGTCATTGCCAAAGGCCCAGGGGAACCGAATGAAGTACGTCCTGGACCAAGAGAAGATCCGCCCGGACCTTGTCCGGACCATCGAACGGCTCAGCGGCGAGGATGTGCGGCAGTGCTATCAGTGCGGCAAGTGCTCGGCCGGCTGTCCGATCGCGGCAGACATGGACCTGCCGCCCAACCAGGTGATGCGGATGCTTCAGTTGGGCCTGACGGATGAGGCCCTGGATTCGCGGACGATCTGGTTGTGCGCTTCCTGCGAGACGTGCACCACGCGCTGTCCGCGTGAGGTAGACCTGGCGGCTGTAATGGACGCCCTGCGTCATGAGGCCCTGCGGCAAGGCCGAAAAAGTCCGATTCGGCAGATCCCGTTCTTCAATCGAACGTTCCTTCGCCTCATCAAGAAGTACGGCCGAGTGTTCGAGATGGAACTGATCGGGCGGTTCAACGTCGGGACGCTTCACTTTTTCAAGGACGTGACCAAAGCCCCCAGGCTGTTTTTCCGGGGCCGGCTGAAGCTCTGGCCCTCCTTCAAGGGCCGCAAGACCGCGCGTCCGGCCTTTCAGGCCGTCAAGAACGCACAGAGGCATGAGCCGGCGGAACCCCCCGCCGCCGATGAGAGTGCGGGCAACCCAACACCATGAAATATGCCTATTATCCCGGCTGTTCCCTGCATGCCACGGCCGTCGACTACGACGAGTCGACGCAGGCCGTCGCCAAAGCGCTGGGTGTCGAACTCATCGAAGTGCCCGACTGGAGTTGCTGCGGCTCCACGCCCGCCCACTGCACCGACGAGCTGCTGGCCGCGGCCCTGCCCGCCCAGAATCTCCTGGCGGCCAAAGCCGTCGCCGATCAGGTCGTCGTGTGTTGTTCAGCGTGTTTCAGCCGATTCAAGTTTGCCCAAAAACACATCGAGGAAAAGGACGACCTTCGGGCGCAGCTCAGCGAGACGATGCCGATCGACGAGATCGAAGGCATGCAGGTGCGCCACCTGATCGACGTGCTCGTTCGTGACGTGGGCTTGGAAAAGATCGAGCAGGCCAAGCAGTGCGACCCGCAGTTGAAGGTGGTCTGCTACTACGGCTGCCTGCTGACCCGCCCGCCGAAGGTCACCGAGTGGGACGACCCCGAAGACCCACAGATGATGGACGACCTGTTGCGGGCGGCCGGCATGGAGACAATCGACTGGCCGTTCAAGACCGAATGCTGCGGGGCTACCTTCGCCCTGACCCGCACGGACATCGTCTTGAGGCTCACCGCCGAGATTCTGCAAATGGCCAGGGAGGTCGGCGCCGACTGCATCAGCGTGGCCTGCCCGCTCTGCCACGCCAATCTGGACATGCGCCAAGACGACATCCGCAAGAAATTCGGCGTCGAGTGCGACATCCCCATCTTCTATTTCACGCAGTTGCTCGGCCTGGCGCTGGGCCTGGAGAAGCGCGATCTGGGCATCGGGCGGGCCCTGGTGAATTGTGACGAGTTGCTGACGGCGAAAGGACTGGCATGACGGCTGAGCAGGCCCTGGTCAATTCGACGGAGACCGCATCGGCCCAACCGGCCAATGGGCTTACCGACACCGACGCCGCCTCATCCGCCCGGCAGGCGCCCCGCGTGGGCGTGTTCATCTGCCATTGCGGCATCAACATCGCCAAGACCGTGGACGTCGAGCGCGTCACCGCTGAGATCGCCAAAGAGCCCAACGTCGTCTTCGCCACGAATTACACCTACGTCTGCTCCACGCCGGGGCAGGAGATGATCGTCGAGACCATCAAGTCCCATCGCCTGGACCGGTTGGTGGTGGCCTCCTGCAGTCCCAAGATGCACGAGACCACCTTCCGCCGCGCCGCGGCCAAGGGCGGGCTGAACCCCTTCCTGTGCGAAATGGCCAATATCCGCGAGCAATGCTCCTGGGTGCATGAGGACCGCGAGCAGGCCACGCAAAAGGCCATCGAGATCATTCACACGATCCTGGAAAAGGTCAAGGGCGATGAGGCCCTGGAGGTCTCCCAGGTGTCGATCACCCGCCGCGCACTGGTCATCGGGGCGGGCATCGCCGGCATCCAGACCGCTCTGGACATCGCCAACGGCGGCCACGAGGTGCTCCTGTTGGACCGCTACCCATGCATCGGCGGCAACATGGCCCGACTGGGCGAAACTTTCCCCACGCTGGACTGCGCCAGTTGCATCTTCACGCCGAAGGTCGTCGAGGCCGCCCAGGCTGAAAACATCACGCTGCTGACCTACTCGGAGATCGAGGAGGTCACCGGCTCGGTTGGCAACTTCGAGGTGACCATCCGCCGCAAGGCCCGCTCGGTCGACGAGAGCAAGTGCACGGGCTGCGGGCTATGCATAGAAAAATGCCCCACCAAGGTCCTCAGCGAGTTCGACCGCGGCATGACCACGCGCAAGGCCATCTACATTCCCTTTGCCCAGGCCGTCCCCAACGTGGCGACCATCGACAAGGAGAGCTGCCGCTACTACAAGACCGGCAAGTGCAAGGTCTGCCAGAAATTCTGCCAGGCCGACGCCATCGTCTTCGATCAGGAAGACGAGATGATCACCGAGAAGGTCGGGGCCATCATCGCCGCCACCGGCTATGAGTTGCTGTCCAAAGACGTCTACGGCGAGTACGGCTACGGCCAATATCCCGACGTCATTGACGGGCTGCAGTTGGAGCGGATGCTCTCGGCCGCCGGGCCGACCACCGGCGAAATCCGCCGCCCATCCGACGGCGAGGTGCCCAAGGAGGTCGTCTTCATCCAGTGCGTCGGCTCGCGCGATGATTCCAAGGGCATTTCCTACTGCTCCAAGATCTGTTGCATGTATACGGCCAAGCACGCCCGCCTGTTCAAGCATCGCGTGCACGACGGCCAGGCCTACGTCTTCTACATGGACATTCGCGCCGGCGGCAAGCGCTACGAGGAGTTCGTCAAGCAGGCGATTACCGAGGACGACGCCGTGTACCTGCGAGGACGGGTCTCGAAGGTCTACCCGCGGGGCAAGAAGTTGATCGTCCGCGGGGCCGACACGCTGTCGGGCACGCAGATTGAGATCGCCGCGGACATGGTGGTGCTGGCCTGCGCGATCGTGCCGTCGCCGGGCGTGGAGGATCTGGCCCGAAAACTCCGCATCGGTTACGACGAGAACAAGTTCTTCGCCGAGGCGCACGTCAAGCTTCGCCCGGTGGAGACAAACACCGCCGGCGTCTTCTTGGCCGGCGCCTGCCAGGCCCCCAAGGACATCCCCGACACCGTCGCCCAAGCCGGCTGCGCCGCGGCCAAGGTGCTCAGCCTGTTCGCCCATGACCACCTCACCTCCGAGCCGGTGGTCGCCTGGGTCGACGAGGAGGTTTGCAGCGGGTGCGGCCTGTGCATCAAGGCCTGCTCCTACGACGCCCGCAAGATGGACCAGCGCAAGCGCGTCGCCATCGTGGAGGAGGTCCTCTGCCAGGGCTGCGGCGCGTGTATCTCGGCCTGTCCCAACAGCTCCTGCGAACTGAAGAACTTCCGGTCCGACCAGATAGTCGCCATGGTGGATGCCGTTACCTGATGGCGCCGCTCGCCTGCCAGGCGGAACCATGATCGAACAAATTACAACCGAAAGCACCAATGGTAAAATCGGGGCCGTGATGGTCCTCGGCGCCGGGGTGGCCGGCATTCAGGCGTCGCTGGATCTGGCCGAGATGGGGTTCAAGGTCTACCTCGTGGAGGACCAGCCCAGCATCGGCGGGGCGATGGCCCAGTTGGACAAGACCTTCCCCACCAACGATTGCGCCATGTGCCTGCTGTCGCCCAAGCTGGTCGACACCGCCCGCCATCACAACATCGAGATCATCACCAACGCTCAATTGCACAAGGTAGACGGCCAGGCGGGCAACTTCTCGGTGACCGTCAAGAAGCGTCCCCGCTTCATCGACGAAGACAAATGCACAGGCTGCGGCACCTGCACGACCAACTGCCCCGTTCGGAACATCGCGCATTTCGAGGAGGTGGACGAGATCGGCCAGGTGCAGTTGGACGAGGAGGACAGCCAGACGCTCCAGGAGATCCTCACCCGTCACGAGGCGGAACGGGCAGCCGTCATCTCCGTCCTGCAGGATGTCAACGCCCACTACCGCTATCTGCCCGAGGACGTCCTGCGTCACGTGGCCCACGCGTTGAAGCTGCCCCTCAGCCAGGTCTACGGCATCGCCACGTTCTACAACTCCTTCAGCCTGGTCCCGCGGGGGCGATACGTCGTTCGCGTCTGCATGGGCACCGCCTGCCACGTCAAGGGAGGCCACCGCATCCTCCAGGCCCTGGAACGGACGCTCGCCATTCCCGCCGGCGGCACGACCGAGGACAAGAACTTCAGCCTCGAAGAGGTCCGTTGCCTGGGCTGCTGTGGACTGGCGCCGGTGATTACCATCAACGAGGACCTTTACGGCTCGGTGACCCAGGCGAAATTGCCCAAGATCCTCGATCGGTATCAGGGCGAGCCGGTAGCCGCCGAAACCACCACCGCCGGAGCTGACGATGGCTAAACTCACCCCCGAAGACCTCGACCGGATCGCCGAGCGCATGAAGCGTCAGACGACTCTGCGCGAAGGGGCCGGCCGGGCCAAAGTCACCGTGCACATGGGCACCTGCGGCATCGCCGCCGGCGCCCGCAAGATCATGACCGCCCTGCTGGCCGTCATCGAGAAAGAGGGGACCGACGACGTCATCCTCACCACCTCCGGTTGCGCCGGGCTGTGCAGCCGCGAGCCGATGATGACCGTCGAGTTGAAAGACAACGCGCCGGTGAAATACGTCGATCTGGACGAGGATAAGACCCGCCAGATCTTTACCGACCACGTCCTGGGCGGCAAGATCGTCAGCGACTTCGCCCTGGCGGTCGGCAGCGAGAGGCAATCGTAACCATGGCCGAGACGACCGCGTCGTCGGATGCGTCAAAAACCTACCGGGCTGAACTGTTGATCTGCGCCGGAACGGGGTGCGTGTCCAACCGGTCGTTTAAGATCCGCGACGCCCTGGAGGCCGAAATCCGCCAGCGAGGCCTGGACGATGAAGTGCGGGTCGTCACGACCGGATGCCAGGGCTTCTGCGCCCAGGGGCCTATCATGATCTTCCAGCCGGATGGCATCTTCTACCAGATGCTCACCGAGGAAGACGTGCCCTTGCTGGTCGAGGAGCATCTCATCAAAGGCCGCCCCGTCGAAAAGCTGATGTATGTGCCCCCCGAAGGCGACGAGGTGGTCCCCAAGCTCAGCGACATCGACTTTTTCCGCAAGCAGCGGCTGGTGGTGCTGCGCAATCGCGGCCTGATCGACCCGGAGAAGATTGACGAATACATCGCCCGCGACGGGTATCGCGCCCTGGCCAAGGTCCTGACGGGCATGACGTCCGAAGAGGTGATCGAGGTCGTCAAGGCCTCCGGGCTCCGCGGGCGGGGCGGGGCGGGTTTTCCCACGGGCATAAAGTGGGGGCTGACGCGCCAGGCGGAGGGCAATGGCAAGTGTATCATCTGCAACGCCGACGAGGGCGACCCCGGGGCCTTCATGGACCGCAGCATTATCGAATCGGACCCCCACGCCGTCCTGGAGGGGATGGCCATCGGCGCCTATGCCATCGGGGCCAAGAACGGTTACGTCTACATCCGCGAGGAATACCCGCTGGCCATGCAACGGTTGCACATCGCCATCGATCAGGCCCGCGAGTATGGCCTGTTGGGCGAGGACATCCTGGGCAGCGGCTTTTCGTTCGACCTGGCCGTCCATCGCGGCGCCGGGGCGTTCGTCTGCGGGGAGGAGACCTCGCTGATCGCCTCGCTGGAAGGGCGGACCCCCGAGCCCCGCATCCGGCCGCCGTTCCCCGCCCAGTCGGGCCTGTGGGGACAGCCGACGAACATCAACAACGTCGAGACCTGGGCCAACGTGCCGGTGATCATCAGCCGCGGCGCCGAGTGGTACGCGTCGCTGGGGACCGACACCAGCAAGGGCACGAAGGTCTTCTCGGTCGTCGGGAAGGTCAACAACACGGGCCTGGTCGAGGTGCCCATGGGCATCACCATGCGGGAGATCGTCTTCGACATCGGCGGCGGCATCCCTGACGGCAAGCAGTTCAAAGCCGTTCAGACCGGCGGGCCTTCGGGAGGTTGCATCCCCGAGTCTCTGTTGGATCTGCCGATCGACTACGAACGGCTGATGGAGGTGGGCTCCATCATGGGCTCCGGCGGGCTGATCGTGATGGATGAGGACACCTGCATGGTGGACATAGCCAGATACTTCCTGGACTTCCTGCGAAGCGAATCCTGCGGCAAGTGCACGACCTGCCGCGAAGGCATTGCCGCGATGCACGACATCCTCGCCGACATCTGCGCCGGCCAAGGCGAACCGGAGCACATCGACCTGCTGGGGGAACTGGCCGAGGCCGTCAGCGATGCGTCCCTGTGCGCCCTGGGCGGGACCGCGCCCAACCCCGTGCTCAGCACGTTGCGGCACTTCCGCGATGAGTACGAGGCGCACATTCGCGACAAGAAATGTCCCGCCGGCGTCTGCCGGGCCCTGATTACCTACCGGATCGATCCGGACAAGTGCAAGGGCTGTCTGCTGTGCACCAAGGCCTGCCCCGAGCAGATCATCCGCGGCGAGGCCAAGAAACCCCAAACCATCGACACCGAAGCTTGCATCAAGTGCGGTGTCTGTCGAGAATCCTGCAAATTCGATGCGGTGCTGGTTGAATGACTCGCGGCTATCGCTCGCCGACGACTCACCAAGGTCGATCCCTTGAACAAAGAAGGAGAACAGAACATGAAGTACCGGACCCGTTTGTATCGTAGTGTCCTAGCCGGCATGATGGTGGTGCTGGCCGCCGGTCACGTCGCCTGGGCCAGTCCGTCGGGACTCAACAACATTCCGACCACGGACGTCGTGCCTCCGAATGTGCTCGTCCTGCAGACCTGGACAAACCTGATCTCGCGGGAGGACCCCGAGCAGTATATCGGCTTCAAGGCCAGCTTCCTCAAAGGCCTGGAGTTCGGCGTGGATTGGAAGGCCACCGACGACACGCACGCCCACGCCACCTTTCAGGCCAAGTATGCCTTCGACATCCTTCCGGACTGGGTGAGGGGCGTCATCGGCATCGCCAACGTCTCCGATAACCGCGCGGACCAGGGAACGGTATTCCCGTATGTGGCGACCTCCGTCGACCTGAAGGTCTTCCGCCTGCACGGCGGCTACGCCGGCCAGCCGCACAATGAAGCCTTCTTCGCCGGCATCGACCGGACGTTCCTGTTATTCGACAGGAACCTCCAGTTGAAGGCCGACGCCATTCACATCGACGACAAGGAGGAGATGCTGCTGAGCGTGGGCTTCCTTTACGAGTTCGGCCGACAAAACGCCGACGAGGCGCCTCTGGACGGCGTGTTGGGCGTCGTCGACGCGATCGCCAAGAACATGATCCTCGAAGCGTGGGTCACCTTCCCCACCACCACCGGCGCAGAGGACATCTACACGGTGAAACTGAATTACGTCTTCAAGTTCTGAGCGGCCCGGATTGGCCGCCGAGGTCTGATACGGCTGGTGATTCTCAAAGATATCCAACGTGAGCTCGATGCCGACCTGTTGGTCGGTCAGGACAATCTGGACCTGGCCATCGAGATGGCGTGCGGTGCGGACCTGCTCAGCGATGTGCTGGCGTTCGCCAAGTCGGGCGCGCTGCTGTTGACGGGCCTGACGCATCCGCAAGTTGTGCGGACAACCGAGATCGCCGAGATCAAGGCCGTTTGTTTCGTGCGAGGCAAGCGACCGTTGCCGGAAACGCTCGCGTTGGCTGAGGAGATGGGCCTCCCCGTGCTATGTACGGCCCTGCCGATGTATGAGGCATGTGGCCGCCTGTATCGCCTCGGCCTGCCGGGATGCTCCCAAGCGGGGGAGGATCGCTAAATCGTGGACAACACTGTTCCGTCGCGAACGCAGGAACTGATCTACGAGATGACCGTGGGCGAGGTGATGACGGGCCAGGTCGTGACCGTCGAGCCCGACACGTCCATGAATGACCTTCGCGAGGTCATGCGGTCCAACCGCATCTCGGGCGCGCCGGTTATTTGCGACGACCGGCTGGTGGGCATCATCAGCCTCGAGGACTTTATCAACTGGTTGGCCGCCGGCTCGCGAGACGCGACGGTTGCCGACCGAATGACGCAGAACGTGACGACGATTTACGAGGACGAACCGCTGGTGCGCCTGGTCAGCCGGCTGGACCAGTGCGGCTACGGGCGCTTGCCCGTCCTCCAGCGGGACGACGATCGGCTGGTGGGTGTGGTGACCAAAGGCGACATCATCGACGGACTGATGCGCAAACTGGAGATCGGCTATCAGGAAGAGGAAATCCGCCGCTTCCGCGCCAGCCACGTCTTCGACGACATCATTGCCGACCAGACCACCCTGATGCTGCGATACGACGTGGTGGGGAACGATTTCCGCCAGGCCGGCTCGGGGGCGACCCGCCTGAAAAAGGCCCTAGGCCGGCTGGGCACGGCCCCGCAAGTGCTCCGTCGAATCGCCATCATCGCCTACGAGGCCGAGATGAACATCGTGATCTACACCGAGGGCGGCCAACTCCAGGCCAAGGTCGAGGCCGGCCGGATCACCATCGAAGCGAACGATCACGGCCCGGGCATTGCCGACGTCCAGCAGGCCATGACTCCCGGCTACTCCACCGCGGCCGAATGGGTCCGCGAGCTCGGCTTCGGCGCCGGGATGGGGCTGCACAATATCAAGGGATGTGCGGACGAAATGTCCCTGGACTCCGCCGTGGGCGAAGGGACGCGGCTGACGGCGACCATCGCCCTGCCGGGGAAGGCCGAATGAACGTTTCCGACCTGGTCCAGCGCGCCGAGTTGGCGGTGAAGGCGGGCGCCGGCGGGCTCGACGCCGAGGTCACCGGCGGCTACGCCAGCGACCTGCTCAGCGCCGTGATGGCCAACGCCGTCGAAGGCAACGTCTGGGTGACCTGGCACGCGCATCCGAACATCGTGGCCGTCGCCCTGCTGGTCAAGCTGTCGGCGATTATTCTTGTCGCCGGCCGCCAGCCCGAGGACGAGACGGCCGAGAAAGCCGAGCAGGAGGGCGTGCCCATCCTCGTCAGTTCGCTGCCGGCGTTCGAGCTGGTCGGCCGCCTGCACGCCATGGGCGTCGCGGGCGCAACGTGATGAAGACGTTCTGGGCCGACCTGCACGTCCATACATGCCTCTCACCATGCGGCGACGACCGGATGAGACCGCGCGCCATGGTTCAGCAGGCGAAACAGAAGGGATTGGACTTGATAGCCGTGTGTGATCACAACGCCAGTGGCAACGTCGAAGCCGTCCGCCAGGCCGGTCGAGGCGAGGGCCTGGCCGTGATCGGCGGCATTGAAGTGACCTCAGAAGAAGAAGTCCACGTGCTCGCCCTGTTCGACGAGCAGCAGGGCCTGCGAGATATGCAACGGCTGATCGACGAGAGCCTTTCCGGTGAAAACAATCCCGACCTCTTCGGCGAGCAGTTGCTCTGCGACGAGCGTGACGCAATCGTCGGCCAGGACACCCGGCTGCTTATCGGCGCCACGGCGCTGCGGGTCGAGATCGTGGTCGACAGCATCCACCACCTGGGCGGCCTGGCGATTGCCTCGCACGTCGACCGCGAGAGCTTCAGCATTCTCAGCCAACTGGGCTTTGTTCCGGAAAACTTGGCGATCGACGCGGTCGAGGTCTCCCCGCGCCGCTCGGTCGCGCAGGTCTACGCCCAACGCCCCGAGTTAAAGGCCTATCCGGCCGTTCGGTCCTCCGACGCCCATACGCTAGAGCAGATCGGGGCCGTCCGAACGGGCTTTACCGCCGCGGCGCCGTCGGTTCGGGAACTGCACCGGGCCCTGTTGGGTGAGGGCGGACGGGCCGTGATGAACTGACGCCATGGAAGATCTGTCCCTTCACGTGCTGGATGTGGCCGAAAACGCCCTGGCAGCGGGCGCCGACCGCATAGAGATTCGTGTGATCGACGAACCGAAGGACGACCGGTTGCAAATTGACATCGAAGACAATGGTTGCGGCATGGACGAGCAGACCGCCCGCCAGGCGCTCGATCCGTTCTACACCACCAAACCGTCCAAACGCGTGGGCCTGGGCCTGCCGATGTTGGCCCAGGCGGCGCGGGAGGCCGGCGGGCAACTGGACATCCGCACCGCCCCCGACCAGGGGACGCTGATCAGCGCAACCTTTCAGCTCAGTCATCCGGATATCAAGCCGCTCGGCGACATGCTGCAGACGATGGCCACACTGGCCGGCGCCCACCCACAGGTGCAGCTTGCCTTCGAGCATCAGCGCGACGGCGCCGTTCTGTGCCAGTGGTACGGCGGGGCCTCCCAGCGCACAAGGACATGACGTATGGTGACCTTCACCATTAACAATCGATCCGTCGAGGTGGAACAGGGCACGACCGTCCTGCAGGCGGCCCAGGATATGGGCGTCAAGATCCCCACCCTCTGCCATCACAAGGCCCTCAGCCCCTACGGCGGCTGCCGCCTGTGCCTGGTGGAGACCGACGACGGACGCCGCACCCGCATCCAGACCGCTTGCGTGTTCCGCGCCCAGGAGGGCCTGAAGGTCCGCACCGAGACCGAGCGGGTTGTCAAGGCCCGCAAGATCGTCCTGGAATTGCTGCTGGCGCGATGTCCCGAGGTGCCCGAGATCCGGCAGATCGCCGAGGAGTTGGGCGTCACCGAGACCCGCCTCAAGAAGCGCAACGAGACATGCATCCTGTGCGGCCTGTGTGTGCGGATGTGCAGCGAGCGGATGGGCAAGTCGATCGTGGCCTTCGCCAATCGCGGGATGGACCGCAGCGTGTCCCCGCCGTTCGACGCACAATCCGAGGCCTGTATGGGCTGTGGTGCGTGCGCGTTTATCTGTCCGACCGCGGCCGTCCATCCGGAGGAGTTCTGCGCCCGCGGCATGACCATGTTGCCGTCGCGTTTCGATCTGGGCACGGGCCCCCGCCCGGTGGTGAGCGTGGCCTTCCCCCAGGCCGTCCCCAACACCCCGGCGATCGACAAGGAGCACTGCGTCTACTTCCAGACCGGCGAGTGTCAAACGTGCCAAGCCGTCTGCGACGCCGGCGCCATCGATTTCGAGCAGACCGAGAAGGAATTGAACCTAAAGGTCGGGGCAGTGATCGTCGCGCCCGGCTACGATCGGTACTACCCGGACAACCGGCTGGAATACAACTACCAAAGCCTGGCCAATGTGGTGACGGCGCCGGAGTTCGAGCGGATGCTCAGCGCCTCGGGTCCCTACCAGGGGCACTTGATCCGCCCGTCGGACCACACCGAGCCTCAGCGCATCGCGTTCCTTCAGTGCGTCGGCTCGCGGGACCTGGAGTGCAACCGGTACTGTTCGGCCGTCTGCTGCATGCACGCCACCAAGGAGGCCATCGTCGCCAAGGAGCATGCCCCCGGCGAGCTGGAAACCGACATCTACTTCATGGACATGCGGGCCTTCGGCAAGGGGTTCGACCGGTACTACGAGCGGGCAAAGAGCGAGTACAACGTTGTCTACCGGCGCTGCCGCCTGCCCATGGTCGACGCCGCCGACAACAGCGACGATCTGCAGATCAACTACCTCGATGAAACCGGGCAGCTTCAAACGCAGCGGTATGACCTGGTCGTGCTGTCGACGGCGCTGACGCCGCCGGCCAACATCGAGGCCTTTTCCGAAGCGGCCGGGGTGGAGCTGAACCAATACCGCTTCGTCGACACCAAGGCGTTCGCCAGCGAGGACACCAGCCGCCAGGGCATCTACGTGTGCGGGGCGGCCAGCGAGCCGAAGGATATTCCCGAGACCGTCATTCAGGCCAGCGCCGCCGCCGCCCGGGCGTCGGAACTGCTGGCGGAGGCCCGCGGCACGCTGGTGGTCGAAAAGGAATATCCGCCCGAACGCGACATCAGCGACGAGCCGCCGCGCGTCGGCGTCTTTGTCTGCCATTGCGGCATCAACATCTCCGGCGTCGTCGACGTCGAGCAGGTCGTCGAGTTCGCCAAGGGCCTACCCAACGTGGTCCACAGCGAGCACAGCCTGTACACCTGCTCGCAGGACAACCAGCAGAAGATCAAGGAAACCGTCGAGCAGCATCGCCTCAACCGCGTCGTGATCGCCTCCTGCACGCCCCGAACGCACGAGGCGCTGTTTCAGGACACGATTCGCGAGGTGGGGCTCAACCCCTTCCTGCTGGAGTTCGTCAGCATCCGCGAGCACTGTTCGTGGGTCCACATGGCCGACAAGGCCCGGGCCACGGAAAAGGCCGAGAGCCTCGTCGCCATGGCCGTCGCCAAGGCCCGTCTGCTCCGGGCGGTCCACAGCGCCTCCTTCGCCATCCGCCACGAGGCGTTGGTCGTCGGCGGGGGGCTGGCGGGCATGACCGCGGCGCTGTCGTTGGCCGAGCAGGGCTTCGACCTCCACCTGATCGAGAAGGAAGACGCCCTCGGCGGCAACCTGCGCAAGCTGCACTTTACACTCTCCGGCGACGACCCGCAGGAACTGCTGGCCCGAACGATCGAGCAGGTCCAGGCCAGTGACCGGATCCAGGTCCATCTGGCCACGCGCGTCAAGGAGCTGTCGGGCTACATGGGCAACTACAAGACGACGCTGGCCTCGTGTAACGGTCAGGCGTCCGAGACGGTCATCGAGCACGGGGCGGTCGTGGTGGCCAGCGGCGCCGCCGAGCGCCCCACGGATGAATACCTCTACGGCCAATCCGATCGGGTCCTGACCCAAAAAGAGCTTGAAGAAAAGCTCGACGCCGACGACCCCCAGGCGGCGCTGGCCGAGACCAAGACCGTCGCCATGATCCAGTGCGTCGGTTCGCGCGAGGACGACCGGATGTACTGCAGCCGCGTCTGCTGCGCCAACGCGATCAAGAACGCCCTGAAGATCAAGGAAATCAGCCCGGAGACCAACGTCGTGATCTTCTATCGCGACATTCGGACCTACGGGTTCCGCGAGGCCTACTACGAACAGGCCAGGGAGAAGGGCGTCCTGTTCGTTCGCTACGAGCCGGACAACAAGCCCAAGGTCACTGGCGGCCAGACGCCAGACGCGCCGGTCTACGTCAAGGCCTACGATTTTATCTTGGGCGAGGACATTTGCCTGGCGGTCGATCTGCTGGTGCTGAGCACCGGCATCGCGCCGCAGGCGGACAGCGAAGAGCTCGCCAAGGCCCTTAAGGTCCCGTTGGATCAGGACGGGTTCTTCCTGGAAGCCCACATCAAGTTGCGTCCCGTGGACTTCGCCACCGACGGGATATTCCTGTGCGGTTTGGCCCACTCCCCGAAGTTTGTGGGCGAGACCATTTCGCAGGCGCGGGCGGCGGCCGGTCGGGCGGCGACGCTGCTGGCCAAGGACAGCGTTCAGGCCAAGGGTCGAAGCGCCGAGGTCAAACAGCGGTTGTGCGCCGCTTGCGGGCTGTGCGTTGGCGCCTGTCCCTACGGCGCCCGCAAGATCGACCCGGACCATGCCGTCGCCGAGGTCATTGAGATGTTGTGTCAGGGCTGTGGCGCGTGTGTAGCCATCTGCCCCAACGCCGCCACCACGCAGGTCGGCTTCGCCAAGCAGGAAATGCTCGTGGCGGTCGACTCCCTGTCGTAGGCGGCCCAGCAGAATGGAGCGAAGCGATGTCTGAAGAGTTTGAACCAAAAATCGTCGGGTTTCTGTGCAACTGGTGTTCCTACGCCGGGGCGGACCTGGCCGGAACGTCTCGAATGCAATATCCCCCGAACCTGCGGATCATTCGCCTGATGTGCAGCGGGGGGCTGGACCCGTTGTACGTCTACCGCGCCCTGATCGGCGGGTGCGACGGCGTCCTGATCGGCGGCTGCCATCCCGGCGACTGTCACTACACCAACGGCAACTACAAGGCCAGGCGGCGGATAGCCGTGCTCAAGACCATCCTTCGGGAGCTCGGGCTGGGCGAGGATCGCGTGTGGTTGCGATGGATCAGCGCCAGCGAAGGCGGCCGTTTTGCCGAAACGATTCGCGACATGGTCGCGGACCTGAAAGAAAAGGGCCCGAACCCCCTGGCCTTGTCCTGGGCGATCTAACCGACGGAGAGATGACGGTGGCTACAATCGAAGTCAAAGACGGTAATCCTGTGGGAGCGATTCAGCAATTGCTCCGGTCCATACTCGAGCGAGGGCTGGTGAGCGCCATCCTGGCGCCCCAGGAGATTCCCTCCAAGAAGACCGTGGTCCAGACCCTCGTGCGAGACCCGGCCAAGCTCGACGCCGCCAATCCATTGGCGCCCGTTTTCAGCGTCAACTCGGCCCGAATCCTGGCCAAGATGTGCGCCGTCCTGGCGCCTCAGGCGCTGGCGGACGACACTGAGGCGCCGGACCAGACTGAAGCGCCCGACGAGCCGGACGAATCGGCCGAGGCTGAAGCGGGCGAGAATCAGACGCAGGCCGAATCGGCCGACCAGGCCGCCGACGGCCCGGCCGAGGCGCCGCCCATCGGCGTGGTGCTGCGGGCCTGCGAGGTCCGCGCTGTGGTCGAACTGGTCAAGCTCCAGCAGATCGACCTGGCGCCGTTCCTGATCATCGGCGTGGACTGCTGGGGGGCCTATTCGGTTCCGGACTACGCCGCCAAAGTCTCCGCCGGCCCGCAGGACGGTTCGGTGACGGCCGACTTTCTCAAGCAGGCGGCGGCGGGGACCTTGCCCGAAGACCTTCGCGGCGCGTGCCGGATCTGTCAGTTCCCTGTGCCCACCTGTGCGGACGTGGCCATTCAATTGATCGGCGAGGACATCAACCGGCAGATCGGCCTACAGGCTGGCACGGACAAGGGCCGGGCGCTGCTGGCGGCGATGGAGCTTGACGAGACCCCCGAGAGCGACGGGCGGGCCGACGCCGTCGCCAAGCTCACAGAGGCCAAGAAGGCCTTGGCCGACCAGGACCTGTCGGACTTCCTGGCGACGATCGAAGAGCTGTGCATTAACTGCCGCAATTGCAGCGCGGTCTGCCCGATCTGCTACTGCAAGCAATGCGTTTTCGACGGGCAGGTGTTCCAGTACCCGCTGGACAAATATCTCGACTGGTCGGGCAAGAAGGGCGTGTTGGGACTGCCGACCGACAAGCTGCTGTTCCACCTGACGCGCCTTAGTCACGTGGTGACCTCGTGCGTGGCCTGCGGTCAGTGTGAGGCCGCCTGCCCGAACGGCATTGCGCTGGGACGGGTGTATCAGAGGATCTCCGCCGCCGCCCAGCAGGCCCTGGACTACGAAGCCGGGCGCAGCCTCGACGAGGAGCTGCCCCTGTCAACCTTCCGAGAGGACGAACTGGCGGTCGCTGAGAATTGACGGTCAGGAGCGTGTGATGGCAAAATCCAAGAAAACCGACGACACAAACGACCCCGCCCCCAAGGCCGAAACAGCCCCGCCCGCGACGGACCAACCGGTCCCCGCCGAACTGGCGGTCGACCAACTGGACCTAGGCTTTCGCGAGGAGATCGCATCGCATCCGGGCGGTGAGAACATCCGGCGATGTTTCGCCTGCGGCACGTGCGCCGCGGGCTGCCCGGTGACCGAGGTCGACAGCGACTACAACTGTCGCCGGATCATCCGGCAGATTCTCTTCGGGATGCGCGAGGAGGTGCTGTCCTCGCCGCAGATCTGGCTGTGTTTGGTGTGCTACCGCTGTTACGTGCGCTGCCCGCAGAAAGTGAACTTCACCGACATCATGCGCGTGCTGCGGTACATGGCGGTCAAGGAGAACCGCGTCTCGGCTGAGACGTTCGAACGGATCAACGAGTTGGACCGGTTCTCGCAGGTGGTGCGGCACGATCTGGTCAAAGGTTTCCTCGAGAAGATGGATGTGTCCCGGGAAGACCTGGAAGGTCGAATCGCCGCTGTTTTGAAGGAAACCGTATCGCAATAGGAACGTCTCGATGGCCGAACAACTGGCGAATCACGGAGACATCAAGAACTTTCAGGACCTCCAGCGGGAAGTCATCGACCGCGGGTTGTGCGGGCGATGCGGCGGCTGCGCCTCGTTTTGCTCGGCCGATGACATGAACGCCCTGTCTTTCGACCGCACGGACGGCCCGCGCTTGGTCTGCGAAGACAGTTGCGTCAAGTGCGGCATCTGCTATCTGATCTGCCCGCAGATCAAGGCGCTGGACAGCGAAGTGCGTGAGAAGTTCGGCTGGCAGGCGCCCATCGGGAACTACCGCACCATCACGTCGGCCCGCACGACCGAAGCGAAGGTCGCCGAGGTCTGCACGGACGGCGGCGTGGTGACTTCGCTGTTGCGCTACGCCCTCAAGAAGCGGATCATCCAGGGCGCGTTGGTCTCGCGGCAGGCCGGCCCGTTCCTCCGCCAGCCGTTCCTGGCCCGCGAGCCCGACGAGTTGATCGAAGCGGCGGGCACCCACTTTGGCGAGGTCGAGCATCTCGACGAGTTCGGCAAAGCCTATTCGACCTACTGCCCGACCATCCACGAGATGAAGAAGATCGGCCAACTGCAGCTCAACCGGATCGCGCTGGTCGGCACCCCCTGCCAGATCTACACCATGCGCAAGATGCAGGTCCTGAACATCGTGCCCGCCGATTCGATCGTGCTGACGATCGGGCTGTTCTGCATGGAGAATTTCGCCTTCGACGCCAAGGTCACCGCCGCCTTGGAGAAGAAGCTCGGCGTAGCGATCCGGGATGTGGCCAAGCTGAACATCAAGGACGACGTCATCCTCACCACGGCCTCCGGCGAGGTGCTGCACGTGCCGTTCGAGGCCGTCGACGAAGTGGCCCGCCCGGCGTGCATGGCCTGTCCGGACTTCGCCAACGACTTTGCCGATATTTCCGTCGGCGGGCTCGGCTCGCCCGACGGCCACACCACCACCGTTATCCGCACCGGCATCGGACAGAAGATTTACAACGGGGCCAAACACGATCGGCTCATCAAAGAGCTACGTTTTCGCAGTAAGGAAAAGGCCCGGCTTCACCGGACCGAGCAAATGGCGAAGATCACCGCCTTCGTCCGTCGCAAGAAGTCGCGCGCCCGTGCGGCCTTGGCGGCGGAGTCGGCCTGAGCGGGTGGGCGGACAGGAGCACACGTTGGATCATAAAGCAGTCATGGTCGTCGGCGGAGGGATCGCCGGCATTCAAGCGTCGCTAGACCTGGCGGAGATGGGCGTCGAGGTATTCCTGGTGGAACGGGACCCCAGTATCGGCGGGCGAATGGCCCAACTGGACAAGACGTTCCCCACCAACGATTGCGCGATGTGCATCTTGTCCCCCAAGCTCGTCGAGGCCGGCGGCAACCAGAACATCCATATCATCGCCAACGCCGACGTGCAATCCATCGAGGGCGAGGTGGGCAATTTCCAGGTCCAGGTGCTCAAGCGGGCGCGGTTCGTCGACGAGACGCGCTGCACCGGATGCGGCGTCTGCATGAGCAAGTGCCCTGTGCGCATCCCCGATGACTACAACAAGGGATTGAGCAAGACCAAGTGCATCCACATCCCCTTCCCCCAGGCCATCCCCGCCGTGCCCATCATCGCCAAGGAGCACTGCATCTACTTGACCAAGGGCAAGTGCCGAATCTGCGAAAAGTTCTGCGAGGAAAAGGTCATCGACTACGAGCAGCAGGACACCACGCTGGAGCTCAACGTCGGCAGCATCATCTTGGCCGTCGGCTCGCAGGAGTTCGACGCCAAACTCAAGGGCGAATACAGCTACGGCACCTCGCCCAACGTGCTGACGAGCATCGAGTTCGAGCGGGTGCTCAGCGCTTCGGGCCCCACGCAGGGCCATGTGACCCGGCCGTCGGACGAGAAGGAGCCCGAGCGCCTCGCCTTCCTGCAATGCATCGGATCACGCGACCTGCAGGTCGGCCAGCCGTTCTGTTCGGCCGTCTGCTGCATGCAGGCCGCCAAGGACGCCATCATCCTCGCCGAGCACCTGCCCGACGTGAAGGTCAGCATTTTCAACATGGACATCCGCGCCCAGGGCAAGGACTTTGACAAGTTCATCAACCGCGCCCAGGACGACTACGGCGCCCGCTTCGTCCGCGCGCGGGTCTCGTCGGTGGAGATCAACCCAGCCAACGACAACCTTCGGATTCGATACGACCCGAACGATGGGGGCCCGCTGAAAGAGGAAGAGTTCGACATGGTCGTGCTGTCGGTGGGCCTGCAGTCGAGCAAGGCGGCCCGGCAACTGGCCAAGACGCTCGACGTCCGCCTGGACGAGACGGGCTTCGTCACCGACGATCCGTTCGACCCGGTGATGACGTCCCGCGAGGGGATCTTCGTGTGCGGCACGATGACGGGCCCCCGAGACATCCCCGAGACGGTCATGCAGGCCAGCGCCGCCGCCAGCGCCGCCGCGTCGTGTCAAGCCGACACCCCCCCCCAGTGGGCCAAAACGGAATATCCGCCGGCGCGGGACGTGCAGGCCGAGCCGCCCCGCGTTGGCGTGTTCGTCTGCCGGTGCGGCATCAACATCGCCGCCACCGTGGACGTGCCGGCTGTCGCTGAGTATGCCGGCACGCTGCCCGGCGTCGCCCACGCCCAAGAGCTCCTGTTCGCCTGCGCCCGCGATTCGCAGCGCATCATCGCCGACACCATTGCCGAAAAGGGCCTGAACCGGGTGGTCGTCTGCGCCTGCACGCCCAGGACCCACGAGTCGTTGTTCCAGAACACGCTCCAGTCGGCGGGCATCAATCCGTACCTGTTTGAGTTCGCCAACATCCGCGAGCACTGCTCCTGGGTGCATCAAAAGCAACCGGAGCAGGCCACCGCCAAGGCCAAGGAATTGGCCCGAATCGCCGTCGCCAAGGCCCTGCGCCTCGAGCCGCTGTCGCGCATGACCTTGTCCGTCAACCACGACGCACTGGTCATTGGCGGCGGCGTGGCGGGCATGGCGGCCGCCCTGGAGTTGGCCAGGCACGGCCGACAGGTGCACCTCGTCGAGCGGGAGGAGCAACTGGGAGGC
>DRGC01000071.1 GCA_011050235.1 Phycisphaerae bacterium
ACGCCGCCCGAGCGGCCGCTTCGGCCGACTGTTCATAATCGCCTATGCGGTACAACGCGTCCGCCAGCCCCACACGGGCCGGGAAAGCGTCGACCAGTTCGATCGATCGCCGGTAGGCCTCGGCCGCCTTGGCCGGACGGTCGGATATCAAATACGCTTGGCCGAGGTAGTAGTACAATTGTGGAAACGGCGGATTGGTCCGGCTAGCCTGTTCGAACAGGTCCAGCGCCTGGTACGCCTGGCCGTCATGCAGCGCGACCATCCCGCCCATGAATTGACCCGTCGGCGACGACGGGAACGCCTCGGCGATCGACGCCATCACCTCCATCGCCTCAGGGACAAGCCCTTCGAGAAACAAGGCCTCGGCCACCAGCACCGACCGGTCTGTCTGCAACGGGTTGGTGTAGTACAGATGGATCAATAGCGGCATCGCCGCAGCCGTTCGTCCGGCGGCGAGCATACTCCGCACCAGATTCCAAGCGCCCTCGACAGCCACCTGCCGGGCCTTCTGCTGGGCCCAAGGCGTCGACAGGTTCACAAAGCCCAGCAGGTCGTCTTGCGGGCGGCCCTCTGGGCGGTCCTCCCCGCCTCGCGCCGGCGGCATCGAGTCCCACGATTCGATCGGCTCGATCGGTTGCGGCGGCTCGGCGAAGGCATCGTAAAGGACCCGACCGTCCATGTCGGCCCCCGACGCCACTCCCGCCAGATGCAGCACGGTCGGACAAAGGTCGAGACTGCCGACCCGGTGGATCAACTCGTCGGCTCGTCCGCCCGGTGCGCACATGGCGAAGATGCCGTCCCCGCGATACACCAACTCGGGCGAGAACGACGGCCCGAAAAGCTCGCCGCGCGGCAGGTGCTCGCGGGCGGCGAATCCTCGCGCAGAATACACCAACACCACCGCATCGTCACCGGCCAATTGGACCAGCCGCCCCAGGAGCATGTCGCACAGCCGCACCGCGCTGGCGGCGACCTCGCGAAACATCGCGAACTCCTGCTCGTCGACCCAGTCCGGGCGCGGCGGGTGATACCTGAGAGACCCCCGCCAAAGGTGATCGATCATCGAATAGTTGACCGACAGGATGTCCCAATCCGCATTCTCCATCAGCCAAGTCGTCACCGCGTGGACCGACAGACTCTGCGCCACCGCCGCTGCGATCTGCGCTAGCCGTGGATCCCCGGGACCCAGCTCCTTCAGCCGCGGGACAAACATCGCCATGGTCTCGACGTCGATATCCTCCATGGTCACGACGCAGTCCTTGAGCTTCTCGACGTATTCCTCGGGGCAGACGCTCTTGTCCGGCACGGCAAAGGGCGTGCGATAGCTCGGCGGCACAACATTGAAGAAAGCGGGGCTCACGAAGCACCCGCTGACGGCCTCGGCCGGGCCGGTGGTGGGAAAGTTGACGACGTGACACCGCCGGCCGTTCTGGGAGGCGATCTCCCAGAACGCCTTGGTTCGACGGGACAGGCCCGTGACAGGTCGAATCGTCTTGTCCTCGC
Source organism: Phycisphaerae bacterium (assembly GCA_011050235.1). Classification (GTDB taxonomy): domain Bacteria; phylum Planctomycetota; class Phycisphaerae; order SM23-33; family SM23-33; genus HyVt-337. Next base: position 1,504 of record DRGC01000071.1, read on the forward strand.
CGACTTCGTTGGGCCCCAACACGCCGTGCTTATCGGCATACTTGCCCGTGGCGACCGAGGTGAACACGATCGGCGCGAGGATGGGCCCGCGCGTGATCATCCGACCCATGACGCCGCGCGCGATGAGCCGGCCGAGGTTGGGCAACTGCCCGGCATCCAGAAGCGGCGTCAGGACGTCCCAATTGGCTGAATCCCAGCCGATCAACACCGTTCGAATTGACGTGCCGCTTGCCATAGGCGACTGCATCTCCAAACGTCAGGACGGGCCCAAGAATACTGTCTGCCTGCGACGACGGCCAGCGCCCGTTGCCCACAGCAGCCAACCCGCGAAAGAAAACGGGCGGCGGTCTGATGACCGTCGCCCGCTTGTCTGCGTTGAAACGTTTGGTTGCTAGCTTCTGCGACGCCGCTTGGCCGCCAGGCCTGTTGCTCCCAGGACCAGCAAGCTCAGCGTCACCGGCTCGGGGACACTGCCGCCTGGGGGGTCGGCGATGAAGCCGAAGTTGGTCTTCAGGATCGCCAGGTCCGTACCGTTGACGAAGTCGTCGCAGTTGGCGTTGCCGTCGGCATAGGTCTGGCCCGGCTGGCCGAAGGCGGTCTTCATCAGCGCCAGGTCCGTCCCGTCGACAAAGCCGTCCAGATTGAAGTCGCCGCGCCTGGTACCCACCCGGCCCGAACCATCCTGCAACTCGACGAGGGTCCCGATCAGGAAGATCATGTCGTCCTCGTCGGCGTCGCCGTCGCCATCCAGATCGTAGGCCACGTCGCCCAAGTTGTCGCACAGGATGTCGACGTCGTCCGCATCGATGTGGCCGTCAATGTCGAAATCGCCGGGAGCGGGCGGCACGTCGTAGGTCAGTTCCGCCGCCATCCCGGGCGTGCTCTCATAGCCCCAGCCGCGGATGCTCATGCTGGTGGGGTTCTGGTGTGTGGTTACCTGCACCCAGCCGTAATGGAGGCCGTCAGGTTCCAGCAAGGAGAAACCCACGAAGCCCGTGCCCAGGAAGCCTTTGGAGGCGCCATCGTTGTAACTGCCTCCCCACCCCCATTCGTTCTTTACCCCCCCGTTGGACCCTATGACGGCGTCACCGGACGTATAATTCAAGCCGCTGTGGACCTCAGTCTCGGTCTCTTCGAGCCCGGTCCCGTTATAGGTCGTGCCCCCATTGTAGACCTCATACAGGTCCGAGCCGTTTTGTAGCACGCCGTCAACGAGGTTGGCGGCCACGCCGCCGCCGTCGCCGGCGCCCAGGAAGACACCAGTGTAGCCCGATGGATCCTTCCTGCCTGCTGACTTGAAGTTGTGGTAGGTGAACCAGACCGCATCCGCCGTCTTGTCGGCGGCGTCAATGGGCGTGGTTACCAGCCCGTCCTGATCGTAGTAGGTGTAGATTCCGCCAGCGTCCGTGGATCGCTTGAACGTGCCGTCCATGTACAGCACGGCGCTGTCATGGCTTCCCGGGGGGTAGTAAGCGTCGATCATGTTCGCGCTTAGCGGCGCGGCGCGATAATCGAAGACTTGCAGCGCCCCTTGGGCTGGCGAAGCAGCGCCCGCGGCCACCGCGCCGGCGGCTACGGAGTAAGCGACGAGTTTCTTCGACAGAGATGCGGCGTTGTTGTTCTTGAATCGCATTATCCATCTCCTCTCATCAGTGCCAGGCTGCAGGCCGCCCGAGAAATGCGGGCCTCCACCAGCACATTGGGGCCCATAGCTGCAAGAACCTACTCTCTAATTATCATCAACCCGAGCAACAGTGTCAAAAGAAATATCCTCCAAAATGCTGAATAATGCCTATTCTCGCGCTCTTTCAGACGAGCTTGAGGCCGCTCACCGCGGCGACCAGGCCCGGAGGCCGTCGAGCGATGCTGCGTCGGCGCCGATGAGGCCGACCCGGCCGGTCGCGGCCCGCGGCAGGGAGAAGCACTCGATCAGGAAGTCGCCCAGGTAGACCTCCAGCAGTTGGCCCTTCAGGAGCAGGCGAAACGCCGCCCGCTCGCCGAAAGTCATCTTGCGGTCTTCAGCTATCTCGACGTCAAAGCCGCTGCCGTCGGCATTGATCGTCCCTAACTCGGCCGCTCCGGTGGAATCGAACACTATCGCCACGCCCCCGCCGCCCTCGCACTCAATGTACAGCCCACAGCCCGCATCATCGGCAACGGGCAGGGACAGTTCGCCTTCCAGGACCAGCCCTCGCTGGAGGTCAAAGCAATTGCCCAGCATAGCCGCGCCCGGCCCGGGGGCCGTTTGCGGCGCGATGACGTCGACGCTCTCGGCCTTGAGCGCATCGTTGCCCCCCCACCACGCCACGCGCAAGACGCCTTCACTGTCGACGACGGCCCGCTTGAGCAATCCCATATGCACCGGGCCCTCGCGCAGAATCGAATGATGGTTGATCAGCATCTCATCGCCAACGGGGAAGAACCGCGAGAAGTAGGTGTGCCCGCCCAAGAGCATCGCGTTGGTCTCGGCGAGGTGGAACGGGCCTTCGGGCTCATCGGCGATAAGCGTGTACATCCCGCCCGCGCCGAACATCATGTAGTACTTCCCGCCGATTGTCTCGATGGCCCCTACTTCCCCCTCACCGATGCCGTGGACCACCGGCGGCTGCAGCGCTTCCCACGTCACCCCGTCGCGCGACTGGCCGAAGCCGAACCGTCCGCCGGTCTCTTCCCTCGGCGTGGCCGTCCAGTACCCGTACAACCCGTCGCCGTCGGGCTTGGCGATCGTCCAGATGCAGTCCCATCGGCCCTGGCGCGTGTACCACCGCTCGTCCTGGACGAACTCCAACTCGTCGCCCAGCCGCGTCCAGTGAATCAGGTCGGTCGAGTCGGCGAAGAAGATCGTCTGCCGCGGGCCCGTCCACTCGGAGAAGTTCATGATGAACTTGCCGTCGCTGGCGAAGTTGGGCGACCTCCACGTGCTGCCCGTGCCCATCCACGTGACGCCGTCGCCTTTGCACAGCACCGGCCCGATCTCGTCCCAATGAACGCCATCCGACGAGGTCGCCATCGAGATGTTGTCCCACTGCTCCCCAGCCGCCGCCAGGTAGTACAGGTAATACGTGCCCTCACGAAAATACAGCCACGTATCCCATATGTTGCCGGTGTCGGGATGCTGGGCGATGTAGAACATATTCGTCTCCTTTAGTTGCGTAGGGCGGATCCGCCGCAGCGGATTGCCCACGGGAACGGGGTGCTTATACCCTCCGAACGCGTGGGCGACAAGTTGCCTGCCCCACTGACTGTTTCTCAAGCCCGAAGGGCTGTCAGTGAATAGCCGGGGGCGCCAGCCCCCGGTAGTCGGCCCCCTTTGGCAATGAGCCCCGAAGGGGCGACAGAGAAAACGATACAACCTTTTTGGAAACGGCATTAGCATACGAGCTGACGGGCAAGGCGAAAGGTAGAGCGACATGAACGAGATTCCTGTTGATTGGTGGGACCGATACCACAGGCAGGCCACGTTGCAGGAGTGGAAGGACCTGACGTTCATCTCCGTCCGCGAGAACCTTCGCGACATTCCCGACTACCCTCTGGCCGAGGGCTACCGCATTCGGTCCTACCGGCCCGGAGACTGCACAGCGTGGGTGAGGATCTGGCAGGCCGCCTCGCTGCGCGGGTGGGACTGGGCGACGGACGAGACCTTCAACAACGACTTCGGCGGCGACCTGAAGTCCATGCCCAAGCGATGCCTGTTCGTCGTCACCGACGACGGCACGGAAGTGGCCACCACGACGGCCTGGTACCAACGGGTCCGGGGCGTGCGATGGGGCCAGGTGCACTGGTTTGCGACCGTGCCCGACCACCAGGGCCGAGGCTTGGGCAAGGCGATCCTCGCCGAATCGCTGCGCCGAATGCGCTCGCTCGGCCATCGCCGGGCCATGGTGGGAACTCAGCTCATCCGCCTGCCGGCGATCAAGACGTACCTGAACCTGGGCTTCGTGCCCGAAGACCCAGCCATCCGAAAGCTCCTCGCCAAATACCTCAGCCACCCGGCGCTGACATCATGAAGGCAGCCGTCGCGAGCTTCAGGACGCGCCCTACACGCACCACCAATGCTCGGGACTCATGGCCGGCAGGTTGAACTCGCGGCAGTCCTCCGGTAGCGATTCCAGCAACTCGCAGGCCTTTTGTCCGATGGCGGTGGAGGCGAGTTCGATGTTGAGTTTGCCGACGGCGGCCGAGGCGTGCTCGCGCGGGTCCAGGCCGCCGATGCCGTCCGGCGGGCCCATGTCCGGGGCCAGCGGCTCGTCGCCCAGCTCGGCCATATCCACCAGGTGCGGGTAGAAGTACATCATGTTCGATGTCTCCCACTTGGCGGCGTGGTCGGTGGCGGATTCCTCACACTCGCTGAGGGTCACTTCCCAAAGGCCGATCCCAGCCACCGTGCCGTCGGCGACCACCGGGGCCAGGGCGGAGTTGATCATGTCGATCTGCGCGGGCACGTTGTGACCCGACACACCGATGATCACGCGAAAACCGGTGACCTTGAGCTTCTCGAACAGCGTCGTCAACACCGGCACTAGGATGGCCTGATCGAACCCCTCGTGGAAGAACACCGGCGGGTACACCACGCCGCCGACCAGCTCCGCCGTCTTGACCAGGATGCCGTGGGCCTTCAGCGCATCGTTACCCAGCGGCAGGTGTCGGCCGTGCCATTCGATCAGCCCGAACGGAACGTACACGACGGGGAACTCCCGCGCCGCCGCCTCTAGCTGCCCCGGCCGCAAGAACTGCATCTGAACGTCTTCGGATAGATCGGGTGTCATCGTGTGCGCCCTTTCAAAGTCGGCGCCATGCCCACGGGGACCGTGGGCATGTTCGTTGGCAATCCTGCCCATCAGGGCCAGAACGCCGCAACGGCGATGATAAGCCAGATAACACAACCAATCACGGACTTCGTGACCGTGCCGATCAGCACGCCCGCGCCGGCCGCCACGCCGCTACGGACCGACTCGGCGGGCCGACGCTTCGCGAACCGTCGCTCGAACAGACACGCGCCCGCCGCCGCGCCGACAGCCGCACCGACCAACGTGCCAACCACCGGAATCGGAATCACCAACGTGCCGACCAACCCACCGGGCAACCCGCCCAGCAGCGCCCCGATGCTGCCCTTGCGCGTGCCGCCCGACTTGCGGACGGCGATGGCCGACGTCAAGAACTCCACTACCTCACCGATTGCCGCCAGCGCGCAGATAGCGATCAGCGGATAGATCGAAAACATCCCCGCATCCCACTGCCACAAAGCCACCGCCATTGTCGCGGCAACCATCAACCAGTTCCCCGGTAACATGAACAACGTCATCACCAGGAACCCGGCATTGACCAATACCAACAAGACCGCCAACACATAGATCACGCCAACCACCCTATCACCGGCACTGCGACCGAACAAGTGCGCAGGCCACCACGACGAGGCCCGTAGGGCCGATAGATGTTAGCCGGGCCCGCCCGCCGTGAGGCGTGAGCGTAGCGAATGCTCGAACGGCGAGGGCCCGGAAGGCGGACTCACCATAGCGCAGAGCCCCGGCGGGGCGACAGAGGGGACCACACTCGGCATGGGTTCTGCGCCGCCGGTCGGCTTCTATCGGCCCGCCGGGCCTCTCCATCCTTTGCACCCGTTTTCCGGGGCCTTGCCGTTCGATCGTTCGCTCCGCTCACGCCTCACGGCCGCGAGCCCGGCTAACGTCTGGACGTCCCTCCGGGACTCGCCAATTCGCAACCCCAGCGCGTGAGGCCCGAAGGGACGGTTGAATGCTTCGATGCCTTCAAGCGTCCCTGCCGGGACGCGGCAAGCGATGCGTCGCCCTGTCCCCAGCGATGAATCGCTGGGCTATTCTCAGGCCTCCCTCCGGGAGGTGTTACCTGATGATCTTGTATCCGGCCTCGTTCGTTTTGAGGCTGACGCGGAAGGTGCGTTTGCTGCGTTTGTTCTTCTTGGCGAGGCCCAGGGCGGCGAGGTCTAGGGCGACCTTGGCGTTGCGGATGTTCTTCTTGGCGTAGTAGATGATCGTTGCGCCAGACTCATTTGCGTAGACCTTGGCGACGAGGTTGGGGGTGCTGACGGTCAGGCCGATGGTGTCTTTGAAGCCTTGCGGGAAGCCGGGGGCGTTCTGCTGGCGAAGCTCCTGGCGAATCCGCACGTATTGGCGGATGGGCTCGTCGAGCGCCCGCGGCCACCGCACGGCGGCGTCGAAGCCGTAGTAGCCGCCGACGAGGAGTGAGTTGACCGTGCAGGTCATCACGTCCTCGACGGTCCACTTCTCCTTGAAGGCCGTGTAGGACATCGGGCGGTACGGGAACGTGTACCGGACGATCTCCATGGCCCGCCGGCCGGTCTCGGGCTCGCCGTCCCAGCCGGACCAGATGTCGCACCAACGCGTGGGCAGGTCGGACGCACACTCGGTCCACAGCAGGACCGGGCGTTTCTTCGGGTAGCCCTTGCGGAACGCGTGGACTATTTCGAGCGTGGCGGCGGTGTGGCTGCCCAGCATGGCCGGACCATCGTTGCCGTGGCGATGCTCGCCGCGCGTGCAGACGAGGTACTGCGTGGGGCCCTGGTCAAGCATTACGCCGTCGCAATCGACCGAGGCGTAGCCGGGGATGTAGTGATCGGCCCACAGGCTCTGCCACTCGTCGGTATCCATGCAGGCGTTGTTGCCGATTTCGTACCAGATGACATTCTCGTGATCGTGGCCGGTCTCGGCCGCGGGCGTGTAGTCGTTGGCGTCGCGGTGATTGTAGAACAGGTGCGTGAACAGCGTAATCGCCTCCACGCCCATGGCCCGCAACTGGCCCGCCATCGCTTCGTAGGCGGCGATGGCGGCTTCAGCCTTGGGGCCCGTCATGCCGCGCGGAAAATGGTCCGGCCAATTGAGCGGGCTGTGCCACAGCGCCAAAACGCCCGTCAGCAGATTCCCGGGCTCGACGCCGGAGCGCTTGATGATGGCGTCGAAGGCGGGCGGGATGTCCTTGAACTTCTTCGTGCCGTCCTTATCGATCGTCATGCTGTAATAGGCCGTCAGATCGATCTTCTTCGCCGTCTCGTGCGTATCCTCCCACGTCAGGTAGTCGCCCTTGAAGTGCTGTTCGTACTCGCTACGGTAGATGTCGGCCATCCGGTGCCAGTCGCCGGCGTGGGGGGCGAGGATCCACGGGTCGGTCTTGAACCGCTGACCCGGCTCAAGCGGATATGTGCCGCCCACGGTGGCGAGCGTCTCGTTGGCCTTGCCGTGGATGAGGTTGAACAGTTGCCAGTTGAAGGCCAGCCCTTCGGATTTGGGCGGAGCGAGGCGGTTGGGGATGGCGGGCTCGGAGTGGATGTTAAAGAACATCGTCAGGCCCTGCTTGTTGAGATAGCCGATGCCGATCCCGCCCTCCGGCCCGTACAGATCCATCCAGCCGGACACCATGCAGCCCTGGCTGCCGAAGATCGGATAGCCGAACGTCTCGCGCTGCTGGAAATCCTTGCGCGGATTGTCCCAGATCGTCCCCAGCGACCAGTCGGGGACGGCCAGGTGCTCGTCCTTGGCCGATTCAGCCGCCACCAGTCCGCCCCAGCCGGAGTACAGGTTGGTGATGCCATACTCGCTGCCGTTGGTCACGTCGGCCGTGATAAGAAAATAGTCAGCCCCGCGCTTCAGCGTGATCTCGACGGTCAGGTCGATCCCCGACGGCGTCCCGCCCGTGGCCAGCATGTTCTTGTATCGCATGCGGAGCGTCTTGGCCCCCTTGCGGGTGATGGTCTTGTGCGTCATCCGCTGCGAGGAGCACTTGTCCGAGCCGTTGATCTCCACCCGCAGGATGTCGGGCGAGTAGCGATCCCCCAGCCGCATGCCGAACGGCCAAATGCCGTCGTCGGCGCAGCACTTGTGGTGGATGCCCGTCTCCTTGGAGAAGATATCTCTGATGAAGCCGGTCCGGCCGTCGAGTGTCAACTTAACCCGATTGTTGCCGATGCTTAGGCTTGGCATAGTGGATTCCTCATCACAAAGGTGAATGCTCTGCCGCTGAGCTGGGACTGCTTTCGGATATCGTAATGTTCTGGGCTGGGCCTGTATACAAATCATGGCCCCCGATCCCCTGTCTCCTCCGCCGTGCGATCAATAGAAGGCGAGTAATCGTTCGTGTGTCTTCTGCCGCGCGGACGCGGACGATCGGCCGTTAGCGGCGGCTCGCGAGTTTTGATAAGTCACTACCAGAAGAACACTTGCTCGCTGTCGGCCCCGAAGTTCCGTTGTGGACGGCCCGCTTGCCCGCTACAATCACCGAACATGAAGTGAATTGGGCTTTCCGCTTCGCCATGAGTGTCTTGCATTCCGTTGCGGAAACCCATTCAAAGGGCAATAGACCACCCGGCTCCTGCGTTAGTACAAGAACGTATCTGTGCAACAAGTCGGGACACTCGACGCTGGAAAGGAGCATTGACATGACCCGAAAGAAAACGTTGTCGATCCTGCTGGTGCTGGCGATGGTTGGTGTTTTCTGCATTGGAGAGGCGTTCTCTCAAGAGGGCCGGGGCAGACGTTCCGGCGACCGCGGCGCACGCATGGCGGAATGGCGCGCCCGAATGGCTGAACGACTCAAAGAATCGCTCGGCGCCACTGAAGAAGAATGGGAAGTCCTCTCGCCCCTGATCGAGAAGGTCACGACACTCTCCTTCCAGGCGCGTATGGGCGGCCGCTTCGGCCGGATGCGGCGCGGCGGCGCCGAAGGGACGAGCGATCAACCGCAGACGGAGATCGCCAAGGCCACTCAAGCCCTACGAGAGCTGACCGAAAAGGAAGGCGCCACGGCCGAGGAATTTGAGGCGGCAATGAAAGCCCTTCGCCAGGCTCGGGCCGAGGTCCAGAAGGAACTCGCCGAGGCCCGCGACGCCCTCCGCGAGGTCGTCACCGTGAAGCAGGAAGCCCAACTCGTATTGTGGGGCCTGCTCGAGTAGAGTGACGTCGGTCGGGGGCCGCCAGTCGAACAACATAACGATCTGAAGTGACATGAACGCTATCCTCGTCAAGATGCAGGACGCGGGCCTGCTGGACGAACAGGCTGCCCGAAACGTCGAGGCCTTGCTCACCCAGGGCAAGCCCCTCGATGGGGCCCTGACGGCGGCGACGGACCTGCCGGAAGAGCAGTGGCTGCCGTTCCTGGCCCGGGAGTTCCATGTCCCTTACGTCGACCTGGCGGCCCACCCGCCGACCAAGGAGTTTGTCGCACAGTTTCCGGCCAGGCTGTTGCTGACCCATCAACTCCTGCCGCTGTCGCAGGAAGACGGGGTCGTCCTGGCGGTCTCGAGCAATCTGTTCGACACCAACGGGCTGGATGAGTTGCGCCTGGCCTGCGGATGCGAGGTCCGGCTGGCGATGGCCCCGTCGCAGGAGATCGGCCAGTACATCACCGAGCTGCTGGGCGTTGGGGCCGACACGTTGCAGTCGCTGGTCTCCGAGGCCGCCGATGCGGGCATCCAGGTCGTCGATGAGGATTCCTACGAGAATGTCAATCTCGCCGACGCCGCCGAAGATGCCTCCATTATCACCTTCGTCAACCAGGTGCTCACCGAGGCCATCGAGCGGCGGGCCACGGATGTGCATTTCGAGCCCTTCGAAGATGCCCTCCGCGTGCGGTACCGCGTGGACGGCATCCTGCAGGAGGCGAACGTCCCGGCCGAGGTCTGGCAGTTCCGCCCGGCGATCGTCTCGCGGCTGAAGATCCTCAGCCATCTCGATATCGCCGAGAAACGCCTGCCGCAGGATGGGCGGATCAAGTTGAAGGTGGGCCCGCGCGAAATCGACGTGCGTGTCTCGGTCATTCCCATGCTGCACGGGGAAGCGGTGGTCTTGCGGCTGTTGGATCGCAGTGCGACGCTGCTGGGGCTGGAGAACCTGGGCATGGGCGAGCCCGACCGCAAGGCGTTCGAACGGATCCTCGCCCTGCCCCACGGCATCGTGCTGGTGACCGGTCCGACCGGCAGCGGCAAGACGACGACGCTGTACGCGGGCCTGTCGCGCATCAACGATATTCAGCGCAAGATCGTCACGATCGAAGACCCGATCGAATACCACCTGCACGGCATCAATCAGATCCAGGTCTCCACGAAGGCGGGCCTGACGTTCGCCAAGGGCCTGCGATCGATCCTGCGCCACGACCCCGACGTAATCCTCGTCGGCGAGATTCGCGACCGCGAGACGGCCGACATCGCCGTGCAGGCGTCGCTGACGGGGCACCTGGTGTTCTCGACGCTTCACACCAACGACGCGCCCGGGGCCCTGACGCGACTGGTCGACATGGGCATCGAGCCGTTCCTGGTGGCCTCGTCCCTGGAGATCGTGCTCGCCCAGCGGCTGGTCAGGTTGATCTGCATCCACTGCAAAGAGCCCTTCGAGCCCGAAGACGCCCACGCATTGCACCTGGAATTCGGCGACCAGGCGCCGGAGATCCTGTACCGCGGACGGGGATGCCGCCAGTGCCTCGACACCGGCTATCACGGACGGACGGGCATCTTCGAGATGATGGTCGTCAATGAAGCCATTCGTACGATGATCCTCGAACGCACCTCCAGCGATGAGATTCGCCGCCAGGCGACCAGCCAAGGCATGAACAGCCTGCGCGAGGACGGCCTGCGCCTGGTCCGCAGCGGCAGCACCACGCTGTCGGAGGTGCTCCGCGTCACCAAAGATGAACGATTCAACGGAAATGGCGGGATGGACGGGAGCACCCGCTGATGCCCGTGTTCACCTACGAGGCCGTCGACGCGCAGGGGACCAAGACCGCCGGGTCCGTCCCCGCCGCCAATCGCTCGGCCGCCCTGGATCAGATCGCCCAGCGGGGCCTGGTCCCCATCTCCGTCGCCGACCCGCAGGAGGTCGCCCCCAAGCGCCGCGCGAGCGCCAGGCCCGCCGGACGGGTCTCGCAGGCCAGCTCCGAGGCCTTCATTCGAGAGCTGGCCAATCTCCTGGCCGCCGGGGTCGCCATGAGCCGCGCCCTGCACATCCTCAGTCACCAGACATCAAACCCGGCTGCGAGAAGGCAATGGACCGCCATTCATGACGATGTCGCGGGCGGGGCGCCTCTGGCCGAGGCGATGAGCAAATGGCCCCAGTCCTTCCCCGGGGTGCACGTGGCCATGGTTCACGCGGGCGAGACGGGCGGGTTCCTGGACGTGGTGCTGGCGCAGATCGCGGACTTTCGATCGCGCGAGCGCGATCTGAAGTCGAAGGTCAGGGGGGCCATGGCCTATCCCATCATCCTGGCCGTGCTCGCCACGGGCGTTCTCATATTTCTGATGACCTATTTCATTCCTCGGTTTTCGGGCATCTTCGCCGATTTCGGCGCCGCCCTGCCCCCGTTGACACGAGCGATCGTTGCGGTCAGCCGGGCGATCACCGACTACGGCCTGCTGATCATCATCGGCGTGGCGCTGATCGTCATCCTGGGCCGGCGAGCGCTGCAGTCCGATTCGGGCAAGCGGGCCCTTGAAAAGGCCCTCCTGCGAACGCCGGTGCTGGGCGGGGTGCTGGCCAAGTTTGCGCTGGTGCGGTTCTGCCGAATGCTGGGGACCCTTCTCGGATCGGGCGTGCCGTTGGTCGCGTCGCTGCGCGTGGCCCGGGAGGCGATCGGCAACCAGACGCTCGCCGACACCATGCGGGTGTCGATCGAGCAGGTCCAGGAAGGCAAGTCGCTCTCGCAAAGCCTCGCCACCAGCGAACGGTTGTTCCCGCCCTCGGTGGTGGAGATGATCTCGGTGGCTGAAGAAAGCGGCCGGCTGGATCTGGAGCTGAAACGCCTCGCCCTGGTCTACGAAACGGACCTGGATCGGCAACTGCAGTTGCTGGTCGCCCTGGCCGAGCCGGCGCTGCTGCTGATCATGGCGGGGATTGTCGGGACCATTGTCGTCGGGATGTTGCTGCCCGTGTTCACCCTTCAGGAATACATTCGATAAGCGGAACGAACTATGAATGGCACTATGATCAAACAACTCGTCGGCCGGCGCTATCGCCCGGGCCGTGTGGTAGGCGGCTTTACGCTGATTGAACTGCTGCTGGTGCTGGTGATCCTGGCAGCCCTGGCGGCGGTGGTGGTCCCGAAGTTCACCAAACGATCCGAGCAGGCCAAGGTCACCGCCGCACTCGCGGAGGTCGCGAACATCGAGGTGGCGTTGGATGCGTTCGAGATGGACTGCGGACGATACCCGACCACGGCCGAGGGCCTCGGCGCCCTGGTCCAACAACCGACCGATACCGACGGATGGATGGGCCCTTATATCAAGCGCGGCGTGCCCACCGACCCGTGGAAGAACGCCTACGTGTACCGCCAGCCCGGACAGCACAACACGAACGGCTACGACCTCCACTCCGTCGGGCCCGACAAAGAAAGCGGCACCGACGATGACATCGACAACTGGTCCCCGCGATGACGGACGGGCCAGGGGATTCACCCTCCTGGAGCTTATCGCCGTTCTGGTCTTGATCACCACGGTGCTGGCCATTGCGGCGCCGTCGCTCCGGAACTTCGCCGGCGGACGACAGACCGCCGACGCCGCCGCGAAGGTCCTGGCCGTTACGAAGATGGCCCGCTCCCAGGCCGCCGCTGAGGGATGCGTCTATCGCTTGAACTTCAGCGCCGACACCAAGACCTATTGGCTGACCAGGCAGCGAGCGGGCGTGTTCGTTCGCCTCGATACCGAGCCCGGCCGGCGATTCGAGCTTCCCGAGGCCGTATCGGTCGACCTGCAATCCGTCAGCCAGGATGGCGAGATGTCTTACGTGCAATTCTACCCCAACGGCCGAAGCGACCAGGCGACCATCACCCTGACGGGCTCACGCGACAGCGTTTTCGTCGTCGCCTGCCCATCGGCGGCTGAGCCCTTCCGCATCCTCTCATCCGCCCAGGCCCAAGATCATGACTGATCGCCCGTCACACCGACAGGGAGTCCGGCGGGGGCGACGGGCCTTTACCCTTATCGAGATCCTGGCCACGCTCGCCCTGGTGGCCATTGTTCTGCCGGCTGTGGTCAACGGGATCCTGCTGTCGCTGGCGGCGGCGGGACATGCCCGCCAACAGACCGAGGCCGCCTGGCTGGCCCAGAGCAAGCTGGCGGAAATTGTCGCGGCCGGCGATCTCGACGATTCACAGCTCACCGGCGACTTCGGGCCGGACTGGCCCGAGTATCGATGGTCATCCGTGCGGGACGATTGGGACGACTCGCGCCTGTTCCAACTGGATGTGCAGGTGACCTGGACTCGCCGCAACCAGGAGCGCAGCGTCACGCTGACAACGCTGGTCAGCAAGGAGGCGCTGAATGACTAGACGCCCGGCCAATGCGCGCGGCTTTTCTCTGCTGGAGTTGCTGGTCGCCCTGGCGATGATGGCCGTGTTGGCGGGCTCTCTTTACGCCACGCTGCAAATTGCCTTTCGCGCCCGTCGCAGTTCGCAAGCGAGCATCGAGCCCGTCCGGCGGGCGGAGATCGTCCTTAGCCTTTTGCGGGCGGACTTCCAGTCGGCGATGGTCCCTCGCGGCGTGCTGGCCGGCGTCTTTCTCGGCGAGGATGAAGCCGACGTTTCCGGCGGCATCGGGGATTCCGTGTCGATGTATTGCGCAGCCAGCGGGGGGGAATCCGACGAGCAGGTCGGCGATGTCAGGCTGATAGAGTTCTATTGCGAGCCGTCGGCAGACGGTTCGGCCATGACGCTCCTCCGCCGCGTTGTCGTCAACCCGCTGGCCTCGGCGACGGACGACGCCCCGATCGAGACGCTCTGTCGCAACCTGGCCGGGTTCGACCTGCGTTACTTCGACGGCTGGGATTGGCAGGACCAGTGGGATTCGGTCGTCCAGAACGATTCATTGCCCGTCGCCGTCGAGGTGACGCTCCAACTCCAGCCCCCTCCGAAGTCGCCCCCCGACGCTGAGGGCTACCTGACATCACAGGTGTTCCTGATCCCATGCGGCGTCCCGACGTCCCAGGGGGACGAGTGAGACCGCCAATGCCCCCCCGCCCTGCCCAGGCTGATTCGCAGCCCCGCAAGCGTCGCCATCGGTGCCGCCCCGACGGGACGGTGCTGATCGTCACGATGTGGCTGGTGCTGGTGCTGGCGGGCATGGTGCTGGTGCTGGCCCGGGCGATGCGGGTCGAGGCCGGCGCGTCGGCCAATGTGCTCGCCGCACAACAGGCCGCCGCCATCGAACACGGGGCGATCCAATACGTCCTGGCCCACGTCGCCGGGCTCGAAGGCCGCATGCCGTCCGAGCAGGACATGCCCTCCCAGGCCGTCCAGGTCGGCGGCGGCGCCTTTTGGATCCTCCGGCCCGACCCGGACGATGACCGCCGGAGTCGATATGGCGTCGTCGACGAAGCGTCGAAGATCAACGTGAACACGGCGACCCTCGAGGCGCTGATGACGCTGCCGGAGATGACGGACGACCTGGCGGCCGGCGTCATCGATTGGCGCGATGGCGACAGCGACCCCACGCCCGAAGGCGCCGAGGCTGAGTACTACCTGCTTCTGCCGACCCCCTACGAATGCAAGAACGCCCCGCTGGAGACCGTCGAGGAGTTGCTGCTGGTCAACGGGTGGTCGCCGGAGATCCTGCTGGGCGAAGACGCCAACCGCAACGGGGTCCTCGACGACAATGAGAACGATCGGGACGAGGCCGATCCGCCCGACGACGGCAACGGGGAACTGGATCGTGGCCTCGTTGAGTTCGTGACGGTCTACAGCGCCGAGTTCAACCTATCGGCATCGGGTGAGCGGCGCGTCAATATCAACCAAGCCAACACGCAGCAAGTAGCCGACGTGCTGGCCAAGGGCATCTCCGACGACAGGCTGGCGGTGGTGGTCGTCCTGGCCCGGCGCGGACGACCGTTCGCCAACGTGCTGGACTTCTACTTCCGTGTGGGCCTGACGGCGAAGGAGTTCGCACCGATCGTCGATCTGATCACGACGAGCAATGACCGGAATCTCGTGGGCCTGATCAACGTCAACACCGCCTCCAGGGAGGCCCTGGCCGGCCTGCCCGAGTTGGAAGAGGCGGACGTTGACGCCCTGATCGCCGGCCGTCCGGAGGACCCGACCGAGGCCAGCACGATCGCCTGGGTCGTCGACGCTCTTGCCGAGGACAAGGCCCTGGCTATCGGGTCATTCATCACAGGACGATCGTTCCAGTTTTCGGCCAATATCGTCAGCGTCTCCGGCGACGGGCGGGCGATGCGACGATGTCGAATCGTCGTCGACGCCCGCATGGACCCCCCTCGCGTTATCTACCGGCAGGATCTGACCTCGCTGGGATGGCCGTTATCATTGGAGATTATTGATGATTTGCGTTCGGGGACGCCGATGCAAGAGGTCATCGAGCGTCTCCCGCGGGAGACATGGTGAGTATGCTCATGAGTCGCAAAATGCTTGGCCTGGCCGTCGCGGAACGGTCCATGATCGCCGTGGAGGTCGTCGCCGTCGGTGGCCAATACCGGGCCGTCCGCGCTGCGACATTCGTCTACCCTGACCAGGCCTCCCTGGACTCCCCCGCCCAGCTCGGCAAGGCGATAAAACAGTTCCTGCGGGCCGAAGGATTCTCCGCGCGGCGGTGCGTGATCGGCCTGGAAGCCAAGTGGCTGATGGCCCGCGAGAAGCTGATTCCGCCCGGCTCGGACGATTCGCTGGTGGGGATTCTCTCGATCCAGGCCGAGCGCGAGTTCACATCCGACTACGCCGAGCTGGTCCTCGATTACGTCGGCCCGATCGATACTCACCAGGGCCGACAGGTCCTGCTCGTGGCGGCCTCGGGCCAACATGTGCAGCAGCTTCGGGCCCTCGCCGCCGAGGCGGGCCTCAAACCGGCCGCCATCACAGCAACCACCATGGCCCTGGCGGATTCATCGGACCCCGCCGACACCGACGACTACCTGCTGCTGCACCTGACCCCCGATGGGGCCGAGCTGGCCGTCCGCTCCGGCGGCAGCGTTCGCCTGTTGCGCCGGCTGTCGGTCGCCATTGCCCAGGATGATTCATCCGACGCGGCCGGGAGCTGGATGAACGATCTTGCAGGTCAACTGCGGCGAGTTATCTCCCTGCTGCCCGACCCGCCGGATGCCGAGGGCAAGCGTCAACTGCACGTGTGGAACCGGGCCGGCCTGGACGAGGAGTCTCTGGACGCCCTTGCCGAACAGATTTCCGCCAAGGCCAAACTCTGCGAGTCTTCGGCCGATGTCGACCTGGCCGGCGTGTCGGGCATCGCAACCGCTGACGCCGCCGTCGCCGCCTGTCTTGGGGCTGCGGGCCTGCGAGGGCAGCGGCTGGGGGTCGATTTCCTGCACGCCAAGTTGGCCGCGCCGACACAGCGCGCCGTGGGCAAGCGGTCCATCCAAATCGCGGCTGGCCTTGTAGCGGCCGTGGTCATCTGCATCCTGCTGTTGTTGCATTGGACTCGCACGCAGCATGAGGTCGATGCCCTCGCCAAGCAGATCACCAAGATGGCCCCGAGCGTGTCCAAGACCCAAGACATCGTAGAGCGGATTCGATTCGCACGCCCCTGGCATGACCGCCAGCCGACGTATCTCGACTGCCTGCGAGACCTGACGATGACCTTTCCCATCGAAGGCATCATCTGGACGACCAGCCTGACCATTCAGGAAGACATGCAAATGGTCTTCTCCGGCAAGGCCGTCAACGAAGAGGCCGTCCTGGACGTGCTGGACAAGCTCAAGGACAGTCCGGCGTTCTCTCAGGTCAGGCAGATGTACCTTCGCGAGGCGGGCAAAGGGCAGTCTGAGATAGCCTTCGCCATTGCCGCCCATTATTCAGGGCCGATTACGAAATGATCCTCAGCAGACGAGAACGACTCATTATCACTTTGGCGCTGATCGTCGTGTCGATCTTCGTGCTGGATCGCTTTGTGCTCGGGCCCCTGCTGATCAGCTACTCGACGGCCCGGGCCAAGAAGGATGAGCTTCAGGCCGAGAAGGACCGTTCCGCCGGCCTCCTTGACCGGCGAGAGCAGCTCGGGCGGAAGTGGCGGCAGATGCTGGCCGAGGGGCTCAAGCAGGACCCCGCCGAGGCCGAAAGCCAATTGCTCCACGCACTTGACGACTGGTTCCAGGAGGCGGGCCTGGATCTGTCGTCGCTGAGGCCGGAACGACCCAGCGAAAAGACCGACCTGCGGAAAGTCATCTGCCACGCCGTCGGCAGCGGGTCGATGGCGTCGGTCTCGCGGTTCCTGTGGCTTGTGGAAACTGCCGAAATCCCGGTCAAACTCGAGGCCGTGCAACTGCGGTCTCGAAAGGAAGGCACAGACGACCTCGCGCTGCAAGTGCGCCTGTCGACGTTGTATCTGGTCGACGATGAGGGGTCCGAGCCAACCGAAGGAGGCGGCCAATGAGACCTCCTCGCCAATGGTCCGGTCGGCTGGGGGCCGTGAGTCTGCTGATCGCCGTAGCCCTTACGGCCAACGGTCAGCCCGCCCCCGACGCCGAACCAGGCGAGCGCTATCGCGTGCTGGTCGAGCGGAACATTTTCTCCCGCAGCCGCCGGGCGCCGCAAGGCCCGCCCCGGCCTGTCTCGACCCGGCCCGCGGGCGTCGCTGTCGACGATACGGACCAGTACCTTGTCCTGACCGGCGCAAGCAAGGGAGACATCGAAATCGCCTTCATCGAAGACACCCGCACAGGCCAGACGACCCGCCTGCGAACGGGCGATGCCGTCGGCAAGGGAAAGATCGTGACCATCACCCTCCACGACATTGAATACGAGCGTGAGGGCCAGATCGTGAAGATCGGGATCGGCAGTAACCTGGCCGGCGTAACCGTCTCGGCCATGCCCGCCGCAACCGACCCATCCACTCAGCCAGCCGGAGCCGCCGATGGGGCCGCTCCGGCCACCACGCAGGCCCCTCCGTCAAGCGCCGCACCCGGTGGGGGGAACTCGGTTCTGGAACGAATGCGAAGGCGGCGACAGGAGCAAACCGACCGATAGCCGGCACGTCATCGCCGTGGCGATAACCCGTGGCCTGCCAGAGACATTTGACCGTAGATAGACTGGCCTGGGGAGTTCATTTTCGCCGATAACACCTGCTTAGAAAGGTTCAAAGGGTCCCGTATGTCTAGACGTTGGGCGGCAGCGGCTATAGGCACGCTGATACTGGTCTTGTCACCTGTTGGTCTGGCGCAAGAGTCGGCCACTCAAGCCACCACCCATCCGGTCACCCAGCCGGCGACCGTCGATGAAGACCTCACAACGCGCCTGCCGGACTTCTCCATCAAGCCGGGCCCGCTGCGGCTGAACTTCAGAGATGCCTCGATCCGCGCCGTCCTGGAGTATCTCTCCGAGGCGGCCGGTCTGATCATCGTGGACCAGGTCTCCGTTGAGGGGCGTGTGACGGTGATCTCTCATCAGCAGATCGACACCGATGAGGCCATCGCGCTACTGAACACCGTGCTCAAGGAGAAGGGGTACACGGCCGTGCGGACTGGCCGGATGCTCAAGATCCTCACGCTGGACCAAGCGCGGACGAGCGCCATTCCCGTCTTCCTGGGCAACGATCCCGCCAATATCCAGCCAACAGACGTGCTCATCACGCAGGTCATCCCCCTTCGCTTCGCCGACGCGGAGAAGCTCAAGGCCGACCTGGCTACACTCAAGCCCGCCTACGCGGACTTGGCCTCCAACGCCGCCAGCAACGCCTTGATCTTCACGGCCACGCAGACAGACGTCCGTCGTATGGTGGAGATCATCAGCGCCATCGACGGGCAAATGGGCGCCGCGCCCGAAGTTGCCGTCTTCCAACTGCAGTACGCCGATGCAGCCACCACCGCCAAGTTCATCACGGATCTGTTCGCCCAAGAGGAGCCCCAGCAGCAGATGTCACGCCGGGATCAAGTCCGCGCTTTCTTCCGCGGCATGCGCGGCGGCGGAGGCGGGGACAGCCAAGACGCCGCTCCTATGGGCCGGCAGGCGAAGGTCATCGCATCGGCGGATACCCAGACCAATACGCTCGTGGTCAGCGGCCCGCCGGACCTGATGGATATCATTACCCAACTGGTCAAAGAGCTGGACTCCGACCCCAGCGCCGAGCAATTGGTCTTCCTCTACCCCCTGAAAAACGCGCAGGCTGACAAGCTTGTGACCGTGTTGAACGATATCTTCGACGATGCGGCACAGACCACGGCCGCCCGCGGCCGCGGCGCTCGTGACCAGCGACCCCGCAACGCAGCGAACCAAGACCGGGGCGCAACCAGTCTGGTCGGCCAGGTGCACGTCGTCGCCGACCAAGACAGCAACTCCTTGCTGGTCAGGACCACAAACAAGCATTTCGAACGCGTTAAAGCCATCATCGCCGACCTGGATCGCCCTGTCCCGCAGGTTCTGATCAAGGTCCTGATCGCCGAGGTGGCGCACACCGACTCGCTGGACCTGGGGGTCGAGTTTTCCATCTTGAACCTCCGAGTCGACACCCTCGCGACGTTCACCACGGACTTGGGCGGCACGACTGAAAGAAGCGGCGGCCTGATCACGACAACCGTCGATGCCGGGCTCAGCGCCACGATCAATGCCCTCGAGGTTGCGGGCAAGCTGGACGTGCTCTCGCGGCCCTATATCCTCACCAGTGATAATCAAGAAGCCACCATCACCATCGGCCAAGAGGTGCCCTTCATCCGAAACACCCGGACCACCGAGACCGGGCAGACCATCAACACCATCGAGTACGAGGACATCGGGATCATCCTGCACGTCACCCCCCACATCAATCCTGACGGACTGGTGATTCTGGACGTGGCGCCCGAGATATCCTCGATCACCGACAGCACAGTCCCGATCTCCGAAACCGTCGATGCGACGGTCTTTAGCAAACGGTCCGCACAGACCCGGGTTGCCATCCGCGACGGTCAGACGATCGTCATCGGCGGTCTGATGGAAGATCGCGTAGTCGATACCGTCCGGAAAGTGCCCTTCCTCGGCGATCTGCCTCTGATCGGTGGAATGTTTCGACGAATTGTCAAAACCAAGGTTAAGACGGAGCTGCTGATTTTCCTCACGCCACACGTCGCCAGACATCCTGACCGGCTCAAGAGAATCTCGGACGCACAAGAAGGCGAGATCGAAATCCTTGAAGGCGCCATCGGCCAGAGCGCCTATGACAAGCACCTTCGGGGCATGCGGCGAGGCGTTGACGCCCAGCCTGCAGGAACGGACGATGCCCCCCTCCTGCCCTAAGGCCGCCCCCAGGCTGTTCTGGGCCATCCTGCCCGCCCTGTTGGCCGGCTGCCAAATGGGCGAGCCATCCGTTCCCGAGGTGCAAAGGCCCAGTGTCAAGACCGACCCCTGCGCCGAACAGCTTCACGATGTCTGCGGGCCCCTGCTGCTTTACCACAGCACCCACCAACGCCTGCCCAAAACACTCGAACAACTCCAGGCCCTAAGCCCCACCGAGCCCCTGCACCTGACGTGTCCGCAATCCGACCAGCCGTACATCTACGCCCCCCACGGCCTTCAGTTGCCCGGCCGCTCGGGGCGCCTTGTGCTCTATGACGGCCAGCCCAGCCACTCGGGCATGCGATGGGGAATCATCGTCGGCAACGCCGAAAACGGCGGGCCGCTCACAACCCGAGTGGTCTTGTTGCCCGAAGAATCCGTCTTCACACAAGACGCTCAGCCCGCCCCACAAGCCGGCGACTAGGACGCCCTCCCCGGCGCAGCAACAAGCGGCTGGAGGATGATCCCAGCCGCTTGGCGCTCGTGCTGATTAGCTCGCTATATCCCGCCCCGGCGGATCTGCGACCCGCCCCGGGGGATCTACGGCCCGCCACGGCGGGTCTACGACTTTCTGCGCCGCAGCATCGCCAGACCGCCCAGGGCCAGCAGACCAATGGTTACAGGCTCTGGTACAGCGGGGTCGGCGATGAAGCCGAAGTTGGTCTTCAGGATCGCCAGGTCCGTACCGTCGACGAAGGCGTCGCAGTTGGCGTTGCCGTCGGCATAGTCCATGAGCGGCTGGCCGAAGGCGGTCTTCATCAGCGCCAGGTCCGTGCCGTCTACGAAA
>DRGC01000072.1 GCA_011050235.1 Phycisphaerae bacterium
GGCCGGCACAGGCCGCCGCCCCGCCCGCCTATGGCTGAGGGTTGAGTATTCGTCGCAGGTCGTCCGATGTCAACAGAGCGGCGTCCCGGCGGCCGAGGGCCCGACTTGACATCGCCGGCGCTTTCGGATTAGGTGATGCGGTTCAACGAGACGCTGGCACGACAGGAAGGACATATCCGATGAGAGCCAACATGGATCGCGCGGAAATCGTTTGCAGGCAGCGCCCGCGGCTGTCGGTGTGGGTGTTGGTTGCCGCTCTGACGGCAGGTGTGTGGGCGCCGGTTGTCACGGCGGCCGAGCCTGCCGCGGACGAAAAGGTCGACATGAAGGTCCAGTGGGGCGAGACCTACGAGACGCTCAGCTTTCGCTTCGGCGGCGAGGATATTTCCTATCCGCAGGCGATCATGGTCGAAGACTTCATGCCCGGCGATGAGCCGTATTCGTTCGAGACCACCCTCAAATGGCCCATCGTGATCTGCGAGGCGCGATGGACGGTCTCGACGGCCGACTGGCCCGCGGAGCAGCGCGACAAGATATTGGACTTCGTGCTGATGCGGATGTGCGACGCCGATTCCTTTGCGTATCTCTACCCGAAGAAGATCATCGCCTCGAAGCTCCTGGAGGGGCCGGACCTGTCGGCCCCGGCCGACGGGGAAGATCGCCCGCGCAGCTTTGCCGAGGCCCTGCGGGGCAAAACGATTCGTTATACGATGACGGCCAAGGGCGGTTTCGGGGCCAACGATTCGGTCATCCAGAGCAAGATGCGTATCGGCGTCAGTGCCGACGGGAAGACGGCCTTCTACCACGACACGGCCGAGTCGATCAGCGACAACCACCTGGGGCGCGACTTTTTCTTCGCCGTCCACGATGCGGGGGACCATCTTCGCTTCGAGGTGCGGGGCCATTACGTCAGCAAGCCGCGCGTCGGGTTCCGCAAGAAGGCGATGAACCGGACGGCGGAGACCGTCCGCTATGTCATCAAGATAAAGGCCGCCCGCCTGGGGGCCCCGCCCACCAGCGAGGAGATCGAGATGCACGGCACGATGGTGGCCGACGACGCGGATTTCGCCGCCGTCACCAAGGCCGCCACCACACAGCGCGGCCCACTGCCGCAGCAGCCAAGCAGCGACGGGTGGAAATGGCCGGCGGGCGGCGGAGCGATGGGCGCAGCTCTGCTGGCGGTGTTCGTTGTTCGACGGCGGCGACGACGACGCAAGCCGTAGCGGCGGCTCGGTTTTGTCAGCCCTCGGCGAGATGCTGTCATGGCGTGATCGGGCCCGCGCGATGCGGCCCAGCGCACCGCAACAACCATGAGCCCCGGGGTGCGGGATTGTCGACGACGGGCCTGGCGGCGGCCTTAGGAGGCCGGTGGGTCCTGCTTGGCCTTGGCGGCCCTGGCGGCCCTGGCGGCCTGCAGCTTGGCCCGGGCGTCTCGGGCCAGATAGGCCGACTGGACCGCCACGATGTACTTGAAGAACACAGGCGCCACCAGCGTCGGCTCGAGCAGGTAGCGCGAGAAATCGTACAAATACTGCCATGCCATGTCGCCTCCCCCCTGCAGCTTGAACCGCCTGAAGCCCATGTCATAGACGCTCTTGAACTCCTCATCGGTCATATTGCAGGACAGGTTCTTGCCGTCGAGTTCCGTTAGGGGCATCAGGCAACCCTCCGGCTGAGACTTTCCGCCCGTTCGCTGCTCGCTGGCCAACAGGGCATAGTGCTTCTCCCGCACGGTGCAGTTGCGGACGCAGTTCTCGTTGACGAGGATCTCCATCTTCTCTCGGTCGAGCTGGTCGAGCAGATCGAGGTTGAACCCGTCGTCGCTATGGACCATGACGCTGTCGAAACGCTCGGCTTGCTTGCGGTAGTAGTCCACGTCGCCTTT
The DNA here is from genome assembly GCA_011050235.1 of Phycisphaerae bacterium. Classification (GTDB taxonomy): domain Bacteria; phylum Planctomycetota; class Phycisphaerae; order SM23-33; family SM23-33; genus HyVt-337. The sequence continues at coordinate 1,886 of DRGC01000072.1, forward strand.
GCCGTTTTCGACTGTGGCCTTGATGATCGAAGCGGTCAGCTTCAGGGCGGGATGCTCCTTGCGGATGTGGTCGAATAGCAGGTCGCTGGCGACGATCACACCGTTTAGGCCCGTGTCGTTGTCGATCGCATCGAGCAGGCGGTTACAGGCCTCGTCGGTGAGGTCTTCTTGACCAAGCAGGTGATTGCTGAAGGTGTAATACACGCCGCTCCCCACGCCGTTGAAGGCCTCAAGTCGCTTCTTTACCAGGGCTGGATCGATCGGCCTAGCCTTGCGGGCGGCCCGCCCGCTGTTCCACAGCACCGGCAGCGAACCGTGGATGGCGTCGACGGCGGGCCTGCAGTCAAACCGCTCCTTGAGAGCAGCCAGCGCGTGGAAGGTGATCTGATCGTGGGTGAACAGCGCGCTGATATTCCAGCGGGCGTCAGGCCACAGCGAGTGCAGGGCAGCTTGACCGTTCGGCATTTGTGCAGCCATCATCGATCTCCATCCGTTGCGAGAAACGGGCGTTCGAAACAAAGCCCGTGCAAGGACTCTCTAGTCCCTTTGTAGCGAATGCTCGCCCGATCAGCAAGCCGAAATCGCCCCGTCGCCCGGTGCATCGCGCCCGCTCGCCTACACTCCTGCAAACCGGGATTTCCCAGATGAACTCCAGCCCACTGCCGCAGCAGCAAAGCAGCGACGGGTGGAAATGGCCGGCGGGCGGCGGAGCGATGGGCGCAGCTCTGCTGGCGGTGCTCGTTGTTCGACGGCGACGGCGACGACGCAGCAAGCCGTAACGACAGTTCGGCTTTGTGAGGGCGCGCTGTCGTGCGTAGCTTTGCGGGGTGTCGCCGGGTACAATGGCCGACCGTGCGAGGCGCGCGGCTTGGGAAAGGGCAGGAGCGGCCATGGTCTCTGACGATCGACACGACATGTTGCGATGGGTGGCTGTCGGCAGGGCGGCGGCCCTGGCGATGGCAACGCTCTCAGTGGCCGTGTGCGGAGGATGCCGGTCCAAGCCGACCGCCACCACAGCCGGCGACGGCGTCACGGTCGTAGAAGTCAGCGGCGCCGATGCGAACCACGACTTCGGCTACGTCGAGCAGGAAACGAAACATCTCGTTCGCTTCCGCATCCACAACGACGACGACACACCGATGCAGATCGCCAAGGTCTTCACCGATTGCCCCTGCATTCACATTCTCGAGTGGCCCAAATCCATTCCACCGGCCGGGACGGCTGAGGTGTTGGTTGAGTACGAATCGTCCGAGCGGCGCGAACGCTACGGCGGGCAGGCGATCGTTTTCACCGATCGGCGCGAGCGGCCGCACGTGCGACTCCACATGAAGGCTGTGGTCGGCCTGAGCCTCGAAGCCAGGCCCGCCGCGCTGGAGGGCGGGAAATTATCCGCCGGCCAGCAGCGCGAGCTTGTGCTTGAGATCATCAACCATGGCCCCGAGGCGTTCCGCACAACACACGGCGGCTCGGACAGCCCGCTGTGCAGCGTATCGGTGCCCCAGGTGGCGATTCCGCCGGGCCAATCGGTTCGGGTGCTGGTCCGCCTCCGCGGCGACGGCCCCCTGGGCCAACGGACCGCGCAGATAACAATCGCCACCGACTCGCCGCATCAGCCGACGGTGCAAGCCACACTACGGTGGACCGTCATCGAAGGGCAGGACGGGGGATGATGAAGCAGCTTACGGCAGCGGCGGTGCTGGGCATGTTGCTGGCGGCAGCGGCGGGCGCCTCTGCGCAGGAAGGCCCGACCACAACGACCGCCCCGGCCGAGCTGCTCCAGGTCGTCATCTTCAACTCCCGCACCTGCGCTCGCGGATGCCGCGACGTGGACAACTACCTGCCGTCTCTGGCCGAGCGGTGGGCCGGGAAGATCCGGATTGAAACCCATTACGTCGATGACCAGGGCGACCCGAAGGAGAGTGAGCGGGCGCTGATGCTGCTGCTGGCCTACGACAAGCACTACAACGCCGATGCCGAGACCACGCCCATCGCCTATGTCGGCGGGCGGTATCTCAAGGGCTCGAAGGACATCCTGTCTCAACTGGAGAGCGTCGTCGAGGCTGAGTTCCGCGCCGAGGCGTCGACCTATGCGCCGACCGAGAGCGACCTGGAGGAATTGTTCACCTCCCAGGGGCCGTCCCAATTGCTGGAGAGGCTTGGCATCTGGGGCGTTGTCGTGGCGGGGCTGCTGGACGGCATCAACCCCTGCGCATTCACGACGATCATCTTCCTGCTTTCGATGATGACCTACCTCGGCAAGAGCCGCCGCGACATTGCCGCCGTCGGCGTCGGGTACACCGTGGCGGTATTCGCCACGTATTTCCTGATCGGCCTGGGCCTGCTCAGCGCGGTGAAGATCTTCTCGGTGCAGCACGGTATCGCGACGGCGATCTCCTACGGGGTCGGCGTGCTGGCGCTGGGGCTGGCCGTTTGGTCGATGGTGGACTTCATCCGCTACATGCGGTCGGGCAAGACGTCCTCGGCGACGCTGGGGTTGCCGGACGGGCTCAGGAAGCGCATCCACAAGGTGATCCGCGAGGGGTTGAAGGTCCGCCGTCTGCTGCTGGGGGCGATCGTGATCGGTTTTCTGGTGGCCGTGTTGGAATCGCTGTGCACCGGGCAGGTCTACCTGCCGACGATCACCGTAATCGCCCGCACGCCCGGCATGCGGGCCTATGGGGTCGCCTACCTGCTGCTCTACAACGGGGCCTTCATCCTGCCGCTGGTGATCCTCTTGGGGTCGGCGTACTGGGGCGTCAGCTCAGAGCGGCTGGGGCAACTGCTGCGCCACCACCTGGGCCTCCTGAAGCTTCTGATGGCGCTGCTGTTCGCGTTTCTGGGCGTGCTGGTCCTGGCGACAGCCTGAGTCAATCCACCGGCGACAGCTCCGATGCCCCGGCCGCAGCGGCGGATAGATCGTCGGCCGTGTAGGTGAGTCTCTTCCGGGCCACCACCACCCCCGCTCGCGATCGCACCCAATGCGCCAGGCTGGGTCGCGGGCACTGCTGCCAAGGCAAGGCCGCAAGCAGCAGCTCGAACGTCGTGCACTCGAAGGTCTCCAGGCGCAGCAGCGCCGCCTCGGCCAGCCGCTCGTCCCCCCACCCGGCCAAGCGGATCAGGTGACGGAGCGTGGCCGCCTCATCGATCTTTCCGGCGGCCGCCGCGGGCAAGACCTCCGCTTCGATGCCCTGGCGAATCAGACAGGCGTCGCGCGTGTCGTCGGCGTGATCCTGGCGCCACGCATTCCACTGTTTCTGCAGCGCCCGCCAACCATCGGTATCGAACAGCGCCGGCCCAGCAACGGCCCGCCCGGTCAGGCGCTCCAGCCGACGAGCCGCCCGACAACGATGCCACCACCGCTTGTGCGTTAGCTCCTCGACAGCCTGGCCCACCGCCTGGCGCCACCAGTGGTCGCGGGATTTATCGCCGTTGGCCCGCCACCATTGCCGCCAGCGATTCTGCAAGTCCACAGCCGTCGATGCCCGGTCGGCGAACTGGACCGCAAAGACGGGCTCCAGATCCTGCTCGGACTCGCACCGTCTCGCAAAGGCCGGAGTTTCATCCCCCTCCATCAGCACGAGGGGCGCAAGCGGCAGGCCGTGGGTGCGCAGATCGCCGGCAGTCAACTCCGAACCGACGAGCGTCAGCGGCTCGACTCGGCCCTGCGGCCGCTGGTGCAGGTCGGCAGGCGACAAGGTCGAGACCGGGCCTTGCTCAGGGAGAATGTACCGGGCCTCCGCCTGGTCGATAAGGTCGCTCGCCGCGTGCAGCAGCGCCGCTCGCCACGGCATCAGTCGAGTCGTCAGCGGGTTGGACCCGATCCCCGTCCGATGTTGTCGCCGGTAGCCCGCCCCGCTCAGCGCGTATTCGGCGAAGATCAACCGGAACCGCCGGGTCACCCACAGCTCGACCGCCCGATGAACCGTCGCCTCGCCAACGTCGCTACCGAGCAGGCGCAGCAGGCACGCCAGGCGAACGCGCAGATCGAAATCGGTATGGCTGCGGTAGGCGCCCGCGATGGGATCGACCGCCTCGGGCCCGCGCAGCATCGCCAGCGACCATGCCGCCTCGACGGCCAGCTTCGGATCGTCAAGCATGCCGGCAACGTCGTCGGCCACGACATTGGCCTGAAGATCCGCCGCCCGCCGCAGCCCGCGGATGCGGTCCACCCGCTCGCCGGTCAGCAGCGGGCGAAGCAGCCGGGCCTTCTCCTGGTCCGACAGGATCCTCGCCGCCAATGACATGTAGCCCTGCCGCCAGCCGTCCGGGGCAAGAAGGTAGTAGTCCTCGGCGCTGCCCGACTCGCCGTTGATCGAACTCGCCACGAAGGCGGAGTCCACCCGGATAAGCCTGCCGCTGCCTCCCTCGATCCGGATGACGCCCTGGCCCCCCTGCAGCTCGTCGATGGCCTCTTTGAACATTGTTGTCGTCAGAATCTGAAGGTCGGTGCCGCCTAGCAGGCCAGCGTCCCCTGTCGGTCGGACCGCCTGCGAGCGCAGTTGCCCCTCTAACTGCTTGAGAATCTCATCGGCGGAATCGGCATTCCGCGGCGACCGGCCGCCTGCAAGATTCCACGGAGGCAACAGGCGCAACGTCAGTTGAGACGTTTGGTCGTCCCCATTTGCAGTCGCCCGGGCCTCGCGGAGCGGCGCGAGCCATCCCTGTGTGGACCAACGCATGCTGACCTGGTCGCTCTGGAGCTTGATCCCCTCGTCGTCGGCCAGGACGACCATCACGTCTCGGGCCGTCGAGGCGACGCGGTAAAGGGCTCTCTCATCGCGCCAGGCCCCTTCTTTATCCCACAGCACGTCCCGAGCCTGCGCAGGAGCCGTCTCAATGAGCACGTTGAGAATGACCTGGAGCACCTCAGCGTCTCTCCAATCCTGCGGGTCCAGCGATCGGGCGTGAGCGGCCAGGGGTATGGCCGAAGCCTCATCCAGGCCCAAACGCAGGGCCTCCAGGGCCATGGCCTGTCGGATTGGATGGTCATAGGAATTGGCGACAGCCGTCAGGAGGATCGACAGGCCCTTTTGATCGCCCCATCGAAGCCACGCGACAGCCGCCGACAGGACGCCCTCCCGCGAGCCGGACCTCATGCGTTTCAGGACGTCCGGGTCGCTCTGCGGCGGGGCCCACGACATCACGAACTGAAGGTAGTCCTTAGCGAACTCGCGGGAGGCAGGGCCCTCGCTGGGGTCGCGCAGAGATTTGGCGCTGCGAAGCAGCGGATGAAGATCACTAGGCTGCGGCGATTCAAGCCAACCGTTTCGGACCACCTCGATGAGCATTCGCCCCGGCGGCTCTAGTCGGACCTGCTCGATCAACTCCCGGGCCAACGGCGCCAGCGCCTCGCGCTGGTCAGCCGACAGCGCCGCCGGCGGAGGCAGGGCCAGCAGATCCTCCGGCTGCGACCCGGCCGCCACGAGCGCCACCAGCCGTCGCTGGGACAGACGTCCACGCCAGTCGATCATACGGATATTCGGCTGCACTCCCTCAGGCCCCGCTTTCACCGCCGTCGCGGCCGCCAGGCGAACGGTGGTCGGACCGTGAGGCCCTTGCAGCAGCGTGTTCAGTTTTCGGCGCTCGTCGGCGGTAAGGTCCGTCGCCCGGGTCAGCAGCCCGCGCGCGATCGCCGGCGATCCCTGAAGCGTCAGCGGGTCCAGACCTCGCAGTGCGTCGGGGGCGAAGGCGCCCAGCACCTCACTGGCCAGGTAGGCGGTGGCGACGTCGGCGCCACTGACGGCTGCGATCAGGGCGGCTTGATCCTGCTCGGTTAGCTCCGCCTGGGGGTGGCCGATCAAGTAATACGCCAGCCCTTCACAGGCGGCCGCCGCGACGGGCGCCCGCGAGTCGTTCAAGAAAGGGCGCAGCACCTCCGGCGCGTCGGGCCAATCCCCCGCCGCCACCAGGACCAGCGGCAAGGCCTCGGCGGGAATCCGCGCCAAGAAGGGGCGATCCTGTGGCGAGCTGGCCGTGAGGCTGGCGATCAGAGCAGCCAGGGCCTCTCGCAGCTTCCAATTCTTGCCGAGGTCTCCCACGCCGAGTAGGACCGGCAGGTCCTTTGGGCCGAAGGACCTCGCCGCCCGCTCCACCAGGCCGGCCTGCAAGTCCGACGGCAACTGCGGCAGGGATGGGAAGAACTTATCCCGAAAGGCCGCCTCGGGCAGCCAACCGGCCACGCCGCGCCAGGGAAGATCGGCCCGTCGAGCGGCCCCGGCCGTGGTCATCTCGAAGACCATATCAACCATCGCATCGGTGGGCGGCATCTTCAGCGCCTGCTGGATGAACTGGTATCGAGTCTCGAGCGTTCCCGAACGCAGTTCCTTCTCGATGCGCTGGCGGTAGCTGTCCGGGTCGACCTGCGACAGGCGAATCAGAATCTCAGCCCGGACGTTGTTGTATTGCCACTCGGGCATCCACGTCTTGCCGTTGTCCAACACATCTATCAGCAACTCCTTGCTGCTGGGGTGATCCAGGCTGACCAGTACTTTCAGCCAGTCGTCTCCGTAGGACCTCAGGTGCTCCCGCCGCTCGCGGAACACCCAATCGACAATCCGGACGGGCCCCGGCCCGGCCATGCCCGTCAGATGCTCCCGGCCGAACCGGAGGAGGTCCCAGCCTTCCAGGCCCTTCAGACGTTCCACCGCAGCGGCCAGGGCCTTGTCCTGCCCGGACCGAACCAGCATCGCCAACAACAACTGCGAGTTATCCTTCTGCGACAGGTCTATCAACAGCGGCACGTACCGCTCATCACCGAGCGCGGCGATCACGCGAACAGCGCGGCTGGCGGTGACCTCGCCGCGCGCCAGGGCCTCCATGTCCATGTCATCGTGGAAGGGCGCGGGATCATCCTGGATAGCCGCCAGTGCGAGAACCTGCACCGCGGGGTCCTCGCGTCGAAGACCTTGGCGGATAAGGCGCCGGATGTCTTCGCCCTTATCCGTGTCCGTGCGATACAAGATGGCGGCCGCTCGCAGGTGAACGAAAGGATCCGGGTGTCGCAGCAATCGGCGGATCGGATCGAGCATCTTCCCGGGAATCTTGGCCTTCCCGCCGCCGGCGCCGCGGATACTGGAACGGTCCCTATTTCGTCGATATCGCGGCTTATCGACGCCAAGCGCATCGCCGGCGAGCAGTTCACCGGCGACAATCCCCAGCGCCTGCACAACCACCTCGGCCGATGAATGCTCCAGGCCGACCAGGAGTGTCTTCTCGAGATCGGACCCGTTCCAGGAATAGGCCGCCAGCAAAGCCCAGCATATGCGCGTCGGATCGTCGGCCTCGAGCAACCCCCGTCGGACCTTCGCCGGCAGCGGCGCCTCGTCGGTCCGATATCCAATAGCATCCCAGGCCGCCTTGGCCAACTCGTCATCATCATCCAGCAAGTGCTCGGTCACCGAGGGGTAAAGCTTTTTCCAGCTCACCCTACGGGTCGCCAACGACATGAGCGTGGGCCAGGCGGGCCTCATGGCCTTATCGGTGAGGGCATCGCCGAACAGCTTGTCGACCTGGGTGTCCTTTCTGTAATTGTTCAAGTACCCCAAGAGTTCCCCTCTGCGCTGGGGGGTCTTCGCGTCTCGATAGCGACCTATCAGCTCGAGCTTGGCCGACGGGGTCCCCATTTGGGCCAGGGCCTCAAAGCCGGCCGCCTCGCTAATCCACTCACGACGTATCTGCTCCAGAATCGCATCGCCCGCGTCCGTCAGCTTCCACTTGCCCACGAGCTTGACCGCCAGGTTCCGCACGAAGGGCTCGGGGTCCTCCAGGCGACGTATCACAGCCGGGCCGACCTTCTTGTAATCGTCCCGCTTGGCCAACTGCTTGATCGCCTCGAGGGCGGCCGCCCGCACCCGCCACTGAGGATCCTCCAGCAGAGGCACGACGTACTCCAGGGCGGCCCGTTTCCGAGAGAAACCCAGCGCCTTCAGCGCGGTCGCCCGGATCTCCATGGACTCATCCCCAAGCATGCCGGCCAGCCGGGGAACGTTTGCCATGTCGCCCTGCATCATCGCGCTGATCGCCAGCAAGCGCACGTTCCGGTCGGGATCGTCGAGCAGTTCCGTCAGAACGCCCCCCACCTTGGTCTTCATCGGGGCCCTCTCGCTGCTGGAACACTCGTCGACCACCTTCACGAGCCCATCCACCGCCCGCTGGCGAACATAGACCTGCGAATCGGTCAGGCATTCCGCCAGGAAGTTCGTCGCCTCGGGCTTGGCCCAATCGGCCACGGCGTCCACAACGGAAGCCCGGTCCTCGGCAGCCGAACCGGCCATCGTCTCGACCACCGCCGGGAACTTCGCCCGCAGCGATTTGGGCGCCACCAGATGCCAGCGCAGCCGTTTGGCGATCCCCGCGGCGCGCCGGCGCAGCTCGTAGTTGTCGGACAGCCCAGCCAGCTTGAGGGGGACCATCGCCTCCGGCCCCACCGCCAGCAACCGGGCCTCCAGGTCGGCCAGTTCCTCCGGCGCCGCCGAAGCCAGTCCCGCCACCAGTTGCCGAGCCTCGCGCCGCCGCTGCTCGAGCTTGGCCAGCCGGGCCACCTGGGCCTCGGGGCTCAGGGCCGGCTTGAGCGGCTGAGTCGGCCGAGCCGGCTGGGTCGGCTGGGTCGATGCCCGCCGGGCCGAAAAAACCGGGATAGACTTGAGCGACGGCTGGGTCGATGCCGGTTCGGTCGACGCCGGCCGGGTTGAAGCAACCCCGATGAGCTCGACCCGCTGGGCCCAGGTCACTCCTGCCACAACCGCCAAGAGTGTCAAGACCGCCGCTGCTATCTGAGCCGATCTCACAAATCACTCTCCCCGTCGGAATCGGCGGGACGACTGGTCGGCCCGACGTCTGATCCACCGGCCCGTTTGGCTACCCAATGACGCCAGGCGGCGAGTTGCTCACTCCGGACGGTTTCATCGGCGAACGGGTCGAAGGGAAGGTCGTGGCCACTGACATAAGCCAGGGCGCCAGCGGCCGCGGCCCGTATGGCAAGTCTGGAATCGGCCATCAACTCGCACAGCCCGGGCCACAGCGCCGGACCGGCCTGGACCAGAGCGGCCAACAGTGTTTCACGATTGGCCCGGTCCGGGCGAGCCAGCAGACCTACGATCTCATCAAGCTCGGGGGGGACCTGCCCGGCGGCAATGGGCGCTTGAGCGACCTCGATGAGCGTTGCCGCCAAGTTGCTCGTCTGGCCCGGCGAGGCGCCTGTGCCCACCTGCTTCAGCAGGAACGCCCGGAACGCCTCCGAATCGACATATCCGGCATGGCGGGCGATCTCTTCGCCCCGCTTGTTGAGCACGACGACCGTCGGCCAGCCCCCTATGCTGAAACGCCCCATCAGGACGTCCATTTCCGCCTCGGGGGCCTGGACCCAAACGAACTGGTCGGCCAGCGAGCGCACGCGGCTGCTGGTCAGCGTGAGCATTTCGAATCGTCGGCACCACGCGCACCGGGGGGAGGAAAAGTACAGCACGATCGGGCGGTCGGAGCGTTGGGCCTCGGCCAGTCCGGCCTCCAGGTCGGGGCCGAAGGGGATCTCCTCCTCGCCGATCAGGGCGCTGGGGAGCAGGCAGAAGATCATCGTCACAATCATGAGCGTCCGGCCCGGGTGATTCATGGCTGTTCTCCATGCGTTGCGGCGTCGCCGTCGGGCCCGCCATGGGTCAGGTACAACTGCTCGGCGCTGGCCGGCGCTTTGGCGACGGGGTCGCTCCGGCGAAGATAGCCCGGCCAGACCCACAAGGCGCAGCACACGACGATCGTCAGCACAGCTGCCGCCAGCGCCGCCGCGTAAAACGGCCGTCGACTCGCGCCGGCCGGACGACGATCGTTCAATTCCTGTTTCCAGTTTCGATACACCATGGCAAGCCCGCCACCGGGCCGACGTTAGTGCGTCAGCGCGTAGGCCAGGAGGTTCGCATTCACCTGCCGAGCGTTAAGAATCTCATTGCCGCCGCAGCAGCAGCAGCCGGGCCCGGCATTGGCGGTGTCGTTGAGGCCCTCGCGGGAGTAGACCATCACGATCTTTCCTTCGTGCTCCAATGCCGACAGATGGGCGGGGGCCTTGTTCTTGGTCTTCAGGCGCTTGATGTCGTAGACCATGTGATAGATGGGATGCGACATCGACAGCTTCTTGAACTTCATGTCGGGGAAGATCCGTCGGATCTCGTCACGGAAACTGGCGTCCCAGGTGCTCGAGCTGCACCCAGCCGAAGCCACCAGGAACCCGCCGTTCAGTACATACCGGCGAAGGTTGCGGCGCTGGGGCCCGGTCAGTGTGAACGCGCCCTCCCCCGTCATCACCGCAAAGGGAAAATCGAACATCTCCTTGCTGTCCAGCTTGACGGGATAGAACCGCCGGCTGGCCCGGATGCTCGAGTCCTTGCGGAGCTGCGAGAGGAACTCATCGGCAAAGCACACCGACGTCTTGCTGTGCCCGTAGATCAGGTTGGCGCAATGCACGACGCCCGGCTCGCCGTCGCCGCCAGCCAGGGGTTCCGGGATAGCCGCCGGGGCGGCCAGGGCCTCAACGGTCAACCATATCCCGCCGGCCAGCACAAGCGCGACGGTCAGTGCGAAAACGCTTCTTCGAATGGGGCGTGTCATGATGATCTCTCCCATGTTATTTACTTTCATCCGCCAGACGACGGAAGTAGGCCTCGACCTGGGCCCGAAACCGCAGGGGCACACCCGAGCCGGTCCGAACGTCGCCGACGTCTTCGATCTCGGTGGGCTGGAGGGATTCCGGTCCATCCGAGTTGCTGTAGGGGTCGTCCAACCCGGCGGCCTTTCCCGATCCGCCGCTGCCGGCGGAGGGGCGCGGCTCGCCCTCGCCCTGAAGCGAGTGCGGGCCAAGCAAGGTCACCGGGGCGGCTGAGCCGTAGTAGCCTCCCTTCCCCGAGCCCGCTCCGGTCAGGCCCATGCTCGTGCTGAGCAACTGCTGCATGAGCGACTTCAACTGCTGGCGTTGCAGGGACAATGCCTGGTCCAGATCGTCCAGCGGCATCTCCCCCGGCCCGCCTGGGCAACTGCGGTACAGGGCCTCCAGCTTGCGGGCGGCTGAATCGGCCGCACGGTGGGCGTAGCGTCCCTGTCCAGCGTCAGCCAGCACAGCCGCATCGTGCTGGTCGTCGAGTACACCCAGTCGCACCACAGCCCCGGCCAACTCCAACACGCTGGCCGACATCTTCGGCAATTCTTCCTGCGACTTGCCGGCCGTGTGGATCATCAACTTCAAGAGCTTCTCCAGATCGCCCTGCAGATCGGCCTGCTCGCGGGCCAGCCGACGGGCGCGAATCTGTTCGCTGGAGCTGAGCGTTTCGCGATGTCGGAATTGGCCAAGTCGATCGGCTAGATCGCGCTGGCGGCGGGCGATTGCATCCAGTTGCTGGACCAGCTCCGCCATGACGGCTGCGCGGTGAAGCAGTTCGAACTGCTGCCGGCTGGTCTCCAATTCCTTCTGCCCCTCGCCGGCGGGTCGCCCAAGCTGTTTCAGCGCCGCGTCCAGGTACTTGGCCGCGTCGGAGGCGGACGGACCGGCGGGCGCTTGGGATGAGACCGACGCGCACATCCGGCCGTTCGCTTCTGCGCGGTTGTCCAGCGACGATGCCAAGGCCGAAAGCTGCCGCTTCAGGGCATCCTCGACATCGCCCCAGACGGTGGGCTGGTCGATGCGATCCCGCATGCGGTCGGCGGCATCGGTCATCGCCTGGGCGTAGGCTGCCTGCTTGGCCGCCAACTCGTGCAGACGGCGGCGATCGTCCTCGCTGAGCGCCCCGCCGGCCTGTTGCATCTTCGCTTCCAGGGCGGCGAGCTCCTTGCGGAGTTCGTCCCGACGCTTCTCGATGTCGGCGAGCATCTCCTGGAAGCGCCGAATCTCCGAGGCGATCTGAGCCATGCGATAACGGGTCCGAACGAGTTGCTTGTAGTCTTCCTCGCTGATCACGCGGATGACGTGCGTGGCGCTATCCTGGAAATGATCCTCTACCGGATGCACGTCGCGGGCCGAGGCAAAGTAGGTGATCACGTCGCCCGCCTTGGCCCCCAAGCCGGGCAGATCGAACACGCTCTTAGCGCCGACCTTCCGGTCGCCGGCATGACTCATGGCCAGATCGATCGCGCTCGGTCCCCAGCCGTTGACGCTCCGCAGCAATCGGATCCCGGCGACGCCCACGTCATCGCTGGCCCGGACGGCCACAGGTATGGTCCAATTCTCCGGCGCCATCACCGACACTGCGGGCGAGACGATCTCCACCTTGGGCAGTTGATCCTCGACGCAAACCATCTTGCCTCGGAACGGTTCGTTGCACTGAATCCCCTCGTCACTGGTCAGAGTCATCGAGTAGCTGCCCGAGCCGACCAGGGAGAAGGTCCCCTCGACCACACGCGCATCCTCGGTCGGACGAAGCTCGACACTCTCGGTCAGTCCGTCGGCATAGGTCAGCGTCAACGTGCCTTGCGCCAAAGGCTGATTGCTGGTCACCCGAAGCGTAGCGCGGGTGTCGCGCAGGGCCCGCACCGTCGCCCGCGACGGCGTCAGCAGCGCCCGTCCGGACGTCCATTTGGTGTAAGCCGGGAACTCATAACGGGCCTCGACCTGCCGGAAGATCGGCACCTCGTGGACCTTCAGTAGGATTTTCTCGGACCGTCCGGCGGGCGTATCGACATAGAACCATCGGGACCGGTCGGGTTGTTCGATATCCAGCACGAATCGCCCGGGCTCCTCCCGCAGCATCGGCAGCGAGTGGCCGGGCCGGCCGGCCTCGTCGAGAAAAACGACGTTCGCCTGTTTGGGCACAGTCATCGGGCTGCTAACCGTGGCCAGAATTTGGGCCGACCGTCCGCGAAAGACGCGTTCGGGCTCGATCTGCACGTCGAAATGCAGCAGCGTAAACGGAGGCGCCGCCGACGCGGGGGCCAGCAGCCGCGGCAAGACCGCACGGAACACGGTCGGAACAATCAGGTAGGCGATAATCACTATCGCCACCGCGCCGCCCGCCCACAGGCTTCGCCGCTGCAGGCGATGGGTATCGACGACCTTGCGCGCGGGCGCCGCACTCGCCAACGCCGCGCCACGGTCGATGGCCACCGCCTGCAGCGCGCCGCTCGTGGCGCCAGCGGGGGCCGACGAGAGGTCCACGGCGTTGATAAGCCCGCTGTGGTTCCACTCCATGCGCGTCTCGATGCGCCGAGCGATGCGCCGAGGATTATATCGATGCCGATAGAGCGTCAGGCCCAGATAGCCGGCTGCTACCGCCGCCGAAACCAACAGGAGCCCGTCGATCACGATCAGGGCCCACACCGGCAGCGACAGCGCCGCGTCCAAGGCCACCGCCACAAGTCCGGCCGCTATCAGCCCCACCACCGCCGTTGCGATAGCGGCGACCGTCTCGCCGGCCAGGACGCGCCGAGATGTCTGACGCAGTGTCTTGTTGAGCGACTCGTTCATAATAGGCCCGCCCGTTTTCGCAAGATCCATTCGCATCCCGCCCAGACCAGCAGCACCACCAGCACCGGCCACGTGTCCCACACGTGGCGAGGCCCGGCCGTAGCCGAGCCGCTGGTGAATAGCCCGGCCAGTTCGAGCGGGAACCGCCCCGCCTGGTCGGATCGGAAAACCATGCCGCCGCTTTCCTCGGCCAGCCGGACTAACGCCCCCGGATCGGCCGACGCCTTCAGGCGCTCCAGCGATGCGTCGGTGACGTTGAAACGCTTCTCCAGCTTCGGCGGCGTTCCGTTCTCGCTGGTCATGTGGACGACATACACACCCGGCTGATCCGGCACGATGGCGCCCTGCACGCGGGTTCGGCTGCCCGGCGACGGGCGCATCGCGACCGGTGTCACCGTCCCATCCGGAGCCGTCACGCGGACGGTCGGGTCGAAGCCCTCCGCCCGGGCGGTCTTGCAGGCCGCCTCGATCAGGAGCGGCTCGCCCAGCGGCGTGCCCAGCGCCCCCAGCAGCAGGGCTGTGTCCTGACCCGGTTTGAAATCGCTGCCCATCACCAGCCAGCCGACCATGCTCGACCAGAACCGCTCGTACGGGCGAGTCACGTCCTGACTGTCCGACACCGACGCCAGCCCCCATCGCCACAGGCCTTCGCCCAGGACAGCGAGGACGCGGCCGGAGCCGTAGTCCATTCGCACCAGCGCCGGCGGGTCGGACGAATCCGGATCGAGCGTGGCGCGCCCGGCCTCGACGGCTCGGGCGAGGACCGCAGCGCCTGTCTTGACTCGGTCCACCGCCGGCATGATGGTAAAGCTGGGCGCCTGATCCGCCTCGACCTGCTCGTCCCACGCGCCGTAGAAGATCCCGCGCCTGCCGGCCGGCGTCGGGGCCATCGCCAGGTTGTGCAGCGGCCCGCGACCCCACACGACCGGCTCGAGCACGGCGATATCGCGACCCGCCTGACGGCCCGACGACGTGGCGGGATCGTAGGCCTGCCCACGGGCGAAGATCAGGTTCCCGCCATGGTCGCCGACATACTCCACCAGCAAACGGCGGACCTCCGGCGACAGGATGCGCTCCAACCCCCGCCCCAGAATCAGCACGTCGTAGTCGCGCAGTTCCTTGAGCGTGGTCGGCACCTTCGGCATAGCGGCGCCGGAACGGTTTACGATCACCACCTGTTTATCGACAGCGATTTCGCTGATGTAGGTCAGTTCGATCCGGGGATCTTTGCGCAGCGCACGCGCGGCGAACCGTGTTTCCCAGAAGGGCTCCCCCTCCAGCAGCAGCGCGCGGATGCGTTGATCGACGACCTCCACGAACGCGTGTTGAACATTGTTGGCCGGCTCGAACTCCTCGTCCAGCGGCTCGACCCAGATACGGTAACTGTATTCGCCCGCATCATCCTGGCGAATAGGCAGGTCCACGGCGGCGCGACCTTGCCCGTCGAAACGCAGCGGCACGGAGTCGGTCTTTCCGTCGCACGCCACGTTCACCTGCAGCGGACGTCCCTGCTGCTGGGCGGCCTCGATGACGGCGTCCAGCCCTTCCTGATGCACCCGCACGCGGATGTAGCCCTGCGTGCCGGCCAGCAGATATCGCTGGGCGGGGCTGGCCGAGACGACAATATCCTTCTGGCGGGTCGGGCCGCCCACACAGACCGTGTGGATCGCAATGCCCCGCGCCCTGGCCAGCAGTGCGATCGGCTGCATGGACGCGTCGTTCGAGTCGCGCCCGTCGCTGACGACCAGGACGGCGACCCCGGCCGGGTCGGTCTGGGCCTGCTCGATGCAGCGCCGCACGGATTGCGCCAGGTGCGTCGCCGTCCCCGTGGCGACCTCGTCCTCTCGGCCGCGCAGGGCCTCCAGCGACATCGGCCGCAGCGCCGAGTCGAACCCGTAGAAGCTAGGCCGGCTGACCAGGCCAAGCGCCTCGATCCGTTCGGGGCTCAGCCACGTCTGTTGAACCGCCGCAAGGCGCGACCGCCGCCCCATGTCCTGGGTGAGCATCGACTGGGACGTATCCACCAGCACGTGCAGGTACGGCCGGAGGGTCTTGGGACGCGGGGGCGGAGGGGCGCTGGGCCCCATCAACAGCGTCGCCAGGGCCGCCAGAACGGCCAGGCGCATCACCAACAGGCCGGTGCTGATCCACGGGTTTTGGCGCATCGATCGGGCATAGACCACGATCGCCAGCGCCGCCATGACGGCCATCATGCCGACGATCCGTTGCGGGGAGATCATCGGCTGCCAGATCAGCGCAAGCTGGGGGATGTTCATTATTGCTTCCATACCGCTAATACCACCAGTTCCAGTCCGATGGCAATCAGCCCACCGAGCAAGAATAGATGCCACAGAGGCCGGCCCCGAAACTCCAGGATCGCGTCGGACCGGTTGGCGTCTTCGACCGTCATAACGCTCTGCCCGCCGGTGAGTGTGGCCTGCAGAACGGCCATCTGCATACGCCGCAGGTCGCTTTCGTCGTGATGCACGTTTACCGCGGCGCTGGTGACGGGTGTCTCGCCCCGGCGGATCCGGTAGAAGCCCGCCTCATCCGGACGGGCCACGTGCACGAACCGAAGCGGGCCGTCGGTGAGAATCTCCGCCGCGCAACGCTTGTTCGCGGGCCCGAACACCTGCCAATCGTCCCCCGCATCCTGCGACGGGCGGGTCAGGATCGTCAGGGGCCGGCCGACGTCGGCGATAATCTGGCCCTCCTGGCTGGGGCGGAGGTACTCGAACAACGTTTGCACCAGGGCTACGAAGCCGCCGTACTTTCCCATCTCGCTGCAGTCCAGCGACGGGCTGAAGTTGCACAGGGCCAGCCTCCCCGGCCCCACAGCCTGACACGCCAACGCCGGCGTGCCGTCGGTGTATCGCAGGACCACCCGGGCCGATTCTTGCGGCTTTTCGCCGGTCCACATGTAATAGATGGGCACATGCTGCAGGGCCTCGCGGCTGTCGGCGTCGAAGCCCGGCAGCACGCCCTCGTCCCAGTGGTCACCCGCCAGGTGTATCACCCCCCCTTCGGCTCGAAGGTCGCGGGCCTCGGTGGGCGTCCACGGAAGCAGTGGGGTCTGGGTCTCCAGGCGGGCCAGCCGGGTGAGATTCTCCGCCACCGGGCCCTCGCCGCAGAAAACGGCCACCCCGCCGCCTCGACGCAGGAACGCGTGTAAGGCCTCGAGGGCCTTCTTGGGCAGCGGACCGACCTGGGCGACCAGGACGGCCTCGGCGTCCGCGATGCGGCCGTAGTCCACCTCGCTGCTATCGAGGTGGCGGACGGCGATCACATCGCCCTCGTCGCCGCGAGGGGCCAGGGCGCGGATCAGGAAGTAACTGCTCGTGCCCGGTTCGTTCGGTGGATCATCGCCGATGACGACCGCCTGCAATCGCGAGGTGGCTTCGACGATAAGGAAGGCCTCGTTGTCGGCGACCAGTTGGTCGCGGCCGATGGCGAAGGCCGCTTCGTGCACGCCGGCCCGATCCAGTCGGGCTTGGAAGTTGATCTCCGTGCTCACCCAGGGGTCCAGGTCGACCTGGCGCGTGTCCAGGTCGGCCCCGTCCAGACGGAACTGCACACTGACGGTTCGCTGGTGGGGGCTGTAGTTGCTTACCTGAACGCGCAGATTCACGGGCTGGCCGACCAGCGGCCTCAACGGCGACGACCATGGCCTCGACAGCGCGACGTTGTCGTTTTCCTCGCCGCCGACGGGCACCAATGTAATGACGGTGTCCTCGGGCAGCACGTCGCCGGGCCGCTCGGACAGGACCAGGTCCGACCAGTTCCGCTCCTGGAAGTCCGACAGGATGACCAGCCGTCGTGGGCCGGAATGTTGGCGGAGCAGGCTGGCGGCGCTGGCGATGGCGGCAGGGAAGTCGGCTCGCTGCTGCGTGGGCGACAGACGTTTCAGCTCGCGCCGGATGACGCCGGGCTCGCCGGTCAGTTCGGGCAGGACCGCCCTGGGCCTGGCCGATGCGATGACGAGCCCGAGGCGGTCGCGGCCCGGCTGGACGGAGTTCAACGTCCGGTCGGCCAGCGCCTGGAGTCGATGGAACACGGTTGTGCCTTCGTTGCGGGCCGACATCGATGCGCTGGTGTCGACGATCATCACGATCGCGGCGGCTTCATCGGCGCCGGCGGCGTGAGCGCGATGGCGAAACCACGTGGGCCGAGCGAAGGCTGCGACGATCATCGCCACCGCCAGGCATCGCAGAAACAGCACGAGCCACCGTCTCAGCCGAAACAGCCGCGATGTGCTCGCACGCGACTCCAGCAGCTGTCTCTTATACACATCT
>DRGC01000073.1 GCA_011050235.1 Phycisphaerae bacterium
CCTGGCCGCAATGGGGGCACTCGACTTCGGCGCCGGCCTCGGCCTCAGCGCTCAACAGTGCGTCGCAATGCTCGCACTGGAATTCAACCGCCATGATCAGGCCTCCCAACGATACTTAATGCTGTTGTCATTCGCATGGTTTCAGCAGGCGGCCCCGGACGCCGCAGCCCCCACTCGGTCCGGTCCGAACATCGGTAATTTGTACCATTTTCAGCCGTCATGAGCAATGCCTCTTTTTGCTTAACGTTTGAGGCGAGCCGATCTTGCCCCGCCGCCCAGTTGGCCTCGTTCGTCAGTGATATTCGTCGGGGCTGACGTGCTTGAAACTCCCGCCGCTGCCGGTGGCGATCCGTTTGAGCACGGCCTCGGCCTGGCCGGGGCGGCGACCGAACAGAATCGTGTTGATGCAGACGCCCTTTCCCGCATTCAGTCGATCGATGGCGGCCAGCACCTTGGCGTTGTCGGGAAAGACGCCGTCGGTCAGCAGGAAGATCAACTTGCCTTGGCGGCCCTTGCCGGCGGCCAGCACCTCGAACGCCCGCGATATCGCCGGCAACGGATCGGTCTGCCCGGTCGTGGTGATGTCGCTAAGGAAGTCGGCCGCCATCAGCTTGTTCGCCCGAGTGGCCGGGACAAGCCGGGCCGGAGCGAGTTCGACGGCCTCATTTTCGGAAAACAACACGATGTGGAAACACTGCCCCCGCTGCCAGTCCATCCGCGCGATGCTCATCACCATTTCGTCAACGACAACGTCGAACGTGCTGGCCATCGAACCCGACCGATCGATGACGAACACGACATCCTTCATCGTCCCGCCGGACGGAGATCGGTGGAACAGCCCGTCGCCACCAGGGCCTATGCTTGGCCCTTTTGGGCCAAACCGCGCTTCGTTGCCGATGGGCAGTCCCAGACCGATCAGTGGTCGTGCATCGCCGGGTTCACCCACGGAAGGCGACTTTCGCGGTTTCAGCGGCCGCTTCGGCTCGCCGCCTGTGCCCGGTTCGCCCAATGGACCGACGGGCGGAATGGGCTCGTCCTTGGACGGGATGATGGGCAATATCTCCGCGGCCATCTTGATATTGGGCAGGGGGACGGACTGGCCGTTGGCGGTTGGCATCACAAGCAGGGCCACCATCGCCAGCACCAGCCCCACGGCTACGTGCACGAAGATGCTCAGCACCCAAGGGACGCTGCCGGCGAGGGCCTTGGTGACTCGCCCATCGGCCGGCCGGGCGGCGGCATCGTCGCCGTCGAGGCATTGGCGAAGGTCAATCCGATCGGCGCGGCCCCCGTCCGGAAGGATTGGATGCGGCAGCGAAGCCAGTGCCTCGGGGATCACCGTCATCCGTCCGCAATGGCTGCACTGCACCCGGTGGCGATCGTTCGTGCTGGTCGACAGCAACGCATCACAGTGTTCGCATCGACAGACGATGGTCATGGCTGGACTCCTCGGGCCCGCTGTGGGAGCGGGCAAAAGCTGGACGGTCGCCACGCCTTACCGTAGGATTAGACGAACGAAGGCAAGAGAAGTTCCCGCTGGGCGCAATGAAATTGCCGCATCCGGCGCCTTTGGCGGGCCGATTCACCTACAGCCACACGAGGGTGGCGGAATTGGCAGACGCGCCAGGTTTAGGTCCTGGTCCTGAAAAGGATGTGGGTTCGAGTCCCACCCCTCGTATTAGGGGCGCCTCGTATTAGGGGCGCTGGGCGGCGCTAAGAATCCGCCACAGCCGACTTGATCGGCTCGGGGGCAGGCTGCGAGACGTAGACACCCGCGGCGGCCACGGACGGTTCGGGAGCTTTGGCCGGCGCGGGGGCGCGATGCTTCTGAAGGCTCAGCAGCGACACGTAGAAAAACCCGAACGCAAACAGCGACAGAAACGGCGTGCTCAGCAGGGCCACTTCGTAGTTAACGAGGCTCCAGATCGTGCAGACGATCATGTATATCCCCAGGCCTATCTCGACATACGGCAACCATTGCCGTTTCTGCTTGGGCCGCCCCGTCGCCGCCGATTCCGCCCCGGTTGCATGGCGGTCGACGTTGCCGTACTTCGGCGTGCGGATGAAGTCGCTCTTTCGTCCCACCAGGGCTTCCAGCAGCGCCTTGGTGTTCGAGGCGCACATCCCCACACCCAGGGCCATCAGTAAGGGCAGGAATTTCACCGTGGTCCGCCAGTCGCGCATCAGTCCGGCCTGGCCGGCCACGTAGAACAGGCTGCCCGACAGCGTCGCCAGCAGCAGCACGCTCATGTCGAACGCCGTCCGCCAGAACGTCCCGCTCTCCAGCGGCAGGTTGCGCATCATCAAGGCCGGGAACATCATGATCACCAGCAGCGCCATGTAAAAGTGGACCGAGAACGCGGTCAGGTGGAAGAACGCCTCGATCTTGACTTTCAGCGGCAGAGAAGACAGGAACACACGGGGCATCAGTTTCAGGGCCGTCTGGGCCCCGCCCTTGGTCCAGCGGAACTGCTGGGCCTTGAAGGCGGCCATCTCCGGGGGCAGCTCGGCGGGGGCCGTCAATTGAGGCAGATAGAGAATCTTCCACCCACGCATCTGGGCGCGATAGGACAGGTCCAGGTCCTCGGTCAGCGTGTCGTGGCGCCACCCGCCCGCGTCGCTGATGGCCGACCGCCGCCACGTGCCGGCCGTGCCGTTGAAACTGATGAACCGGTCGCTGCGGTTGCGGGCGATGTGCTCGATGATGAAATGCCCGTCCAGCAGGATCGCCTGCGACTTGGTCAGCAGACTGTCGTCGCGGTTGAGGTGGTCCCAGCGGGTCTGCACGACCGCGACGGTCGGATCGGTGAAATAGTGAATGGAGTCTTTCACGATGCTGGGCTCGGGGACGAAGTCCGCATCGAAGATCGTGACGAACTCACCCTTGGCCGTCTTGAGGCCGTTGCCCAGGGCGCCGGCCTTAAAGCCTATGCGGTCGTCGCGATGGATGTAGCTGATGTCGAAGCCCTGCTTGCGGGCGTGGTCCACGGCCTCTCGGGCGATCTGCTGGGTCTCGTCGACGCTGTCATCCAGCACCTGGATATCCAGCAGCTCGCGGGGATAGTCCATCCGACAGATCACCTCGATGATCCGCTTGGCGACGTTCTTCTCGTTGTACATCGGCAACTGAATCGTCACGCGAGGGAGCTGCTCGAACCGCTCGGGCAGCTTGGGATGCTTGCGCCGGTGGCGATAGTACAGGACCAGCAGCGTGTACCGGTGCAGGCCGTAAATCGAGACCATCACCAAAGCGAAGGTGTAGACCAACATGAAGGTCGTTTCGGCCAGTTCAGACCAATTCACCGGGACTGTCCTTGTCTCTGCGTCTTGCGCCTGCTGGGGTCCCTTGGGAGATCCCGCGTTGATGCCATCCGGCATCGGGCGAGTATTCTACGGGCGACCGGCGGGCAGGTCAAGAGCTGGGCCGGTTATTCGGCGCCCCCGGGCAGATGTTTCCGTATGGCCTGGGCGAGCGTTTCCATCTTGCCCTGCGGATACGTCCCGGCCGGCCAGTTGAAGCTGAAGGCATCGCCGGTGTTGCGGGGAATAATGTGAACGTGCACGTGCATGACGACCTGGTGGGCGACCGGACCGTTGTTCTGCAGCACGTTGACGCCCTCACAGCCGGTGGCGGCCTGGACGGCCCGCACCAGCGACGGCAGGTGGCGCAGCATCGCGGCGGCCTCGTCGGGCGGCATCTCGTCCAGCGTCTGGTAGTGGCCGGTCGGGATCAGCAGCACGTGGCCCTCGGCCAGCGGGCCGATGTCCATCAGCGCCATTGCCGCCTCGTCGCGGACGAGGGTCTCTGCCGGGATATCCCCAGCGACGATCTTGCAGAAAAGGCAGTTCGGATCCTTCATGGCGAAACTCCTTCGCACGGATCGGCGATGAGATGATTCTAAGACAAGGCCCACGCGTTTCAAGCGTGGGCCTTGGCGGGTGATCTCTAGGACAACGGCCAACAGCCGCCGTCGATGGAACCGCTAGTCTTCCTTCTGCTGGTCGGGGGCATCGGTCGCCTCTGACGCCTCGTCCGCTTCGACGGCATCATCGGCTGGGGGCTGGTCGGGGGCCTGGGGTTCGGCGACAGCGACGGCCGATGCAGCCTGGCGGCGCTTTTCGGCCTGTTTCTTTCGGCGCGACGTGCCGCTCGGCTTGGCGGCGGGCCCGACGCCCTCTTCTTCCACCAATTGCAGCAGCACCTGCTTGCTGGCGTCGCCGATGCGCCGCTCGGCGAGATGGATGATCCGCGTATATCCGCCCGGTCGGTCGGCGTAGCGCGGGGCGATCTCGTTGAAGAGCTTCTGGACGATCGTCTGGTCGAGCTTCTGACCCTCGTCGTCGAAGATATCGCGATCGACCAGCGTAGCGATGACCTGCCGGCGAGCGTGGAGCGTTCCCCGCTTGGCCGTGGTGATCAGCTTCTCGACAAAGCGGCGAAGCTGCTTGGCCTTGGGTTCGGTCGTACGGATCGCGCCGTGTTGAAGCAGCGCCGCAGCCATGTTCCGCCACAAAGCCTTGCGGTGGCTGGTCGTGCGGTTAAGTTTCTTGCCGTCTACTCGGTGACGCATAACAAACGCCTTGTCTCATCTTTCATCTGCGTGCGACTACGTGTCGTCATTCTCTCCGGCGCCGACCATCTGCTCTTCCGGCAGCGACGCCGCCGTGCCCAGCGGCAGGCCGAGGTCCGCCAACTTCCGCTTGATCTCCCGCAGGGAGGTCTTGCCGAAGCTTCGGATTCTCAACAGTTCGGCCTCGCTGTGGCCGGCCAACTGACCGACCGTGTCGATCTTGGCCGCTTCCAGACAGTTGTTCGACCGCACCGACAGCTCCAACTCATGGATGCTCATATTGAGCTTCTGCTGCATTTCGGTGTCGATGTCGGCGGCCGCTTGGGCCGGGCCGGAATCGACGATCTCCTCGCCCACCTCGAAGTACTGCACGAACGGATTGAGGTGCTTTCGGAGGATCTTGGCCGCTTCGACCATGGCCATTTCCGGCGTGATCGTGCCGTTGGTCCAGATTTCCAGCACCAGGCGGTCGTAGTTGACCTTTTGCCCGACGCGGGTCTCTTCGGTCCGGTAGCGAACACGCGTCACCGGCGAGAACACCGCATCGACAAAGATCCGCCCGATTTCCTGGTCGGCTTCCAGGTCGATCTGCTCATCGTCCGGCAAGTAGCCCCGGCCGGTCTGGACCATCATTTCCATGTCGAACAACACGTCGTCGGTCAACGTGGCAAGGACCATGTCCGGATTGATGATCTCCACAGCAGGATCGGATTCGATCATCCCGGCCGTCACCGGGCCCTTGACCTCACTGCGGACGCGCAGCAGGCGCGCCTCATCGGTGTGGGCCTTGAGCACGAGGGACTTCACATTCAGGATGATGTCAGCGACATCTTCCATCACGCCCGGCATGGCTGTGAACTCATGCTCGGCGCCTTCGATCTGGATACTCGTGACCGCCGCGCCTTCCAGGCTGCTAAGGAGGATTCGCCTCAGCGAGTTGCCGACCGTGATGCCGAAGCCCCGTTCAAAGGGCTCGACTCGAAACCGCCCATAGGTCGGCGTCGATACGGTTGCATCGCTGATCACACGTGTCGGTAATTCCAGGCCGCGCCATCTAATTCGCATTGATGTAGGCCTCCATCCTGTCAGCAGGATCGTTATCGTTTCGTTCGGTTCGCCGGGTTCCTACTTGCTGCAGAACTCGACGATTAATTGCTCTTCCACTGGAATCATCACATCATCGCGCGTCGGCGTTGCGATGATCTGCCCTTCCAGCTTGGTCATATCCAATTGCAGCCAATTCTGCAGGCGGGGCTCGCCGAGTTCTTCCAGGTTCGCCCGCACGAGCTTCTGCGACCGCTCGGACGACTTGACGGCGACCCGGTCGCCGACATCCACGGAAAAACTGGGGATATTGACGCGCCGCCCGTTGACGTACACATGCCCGTGCGTCACCAGTTGCCGGGCCGAAGGACGCGACGGCGCCAGGCCCAGCTTGTGAACCACATTGTCCAGCCGGCGTTCCAGCAGGCTCAGCAAGGCGGCCCCGGTGTCGGTTCTCTGGCGTTCGGCCATGTGGAAGTACTTCATGAACTGCCGCTCGCGAACGCCATAGTAGCGTTTCACCTTCTGTTTCTCTCGCAGGCGAATCCCATAGTCGCTCACCCGCCCGCGGCGCCATCGTCGCGGGCCCGGCGGCACCATGTTGCGCTCGAGCTTGCCAGACTCCGAGCGGGCGCCCTTGAGCATCAGGTTGACGCCTTCTCGGCGGGACAGTTTGTCCGTAGGTCCTGTATAACGTCCCATCAGTCTTACTCCCGGTTGGCTCGTCCTAGACGCGCCGGCGTTTACGCGGGCGGCATCCGTTATGTGGAATCGGCGTAACATCTTCAATCGACAGGACTTTCAGTCCAGCCGACTGCAGCGCCGTCACGGCGCTTTCCCGCCCGCTTCCGGGGCCTTTGATCCGGACTTCAACCTCGGTCATGCCGAGTTTTCTCGCCGCTTTGGCGGCGGTCTCGGCGGCCCGTTGGGCGGCAAAGGGCGTGCTCTTTCGCGAGCCCTTAAAGCCCATCGTGCCGCACGACTCTTTGCAGATGACCTCGCCGTTAGGGTCGGTGATCGTCACCAGCGTGTTGTTGAACGTCGCTCGAACGTGAACGATGCCGCGTGAAACGTGGCGCCGAACTTTCTTGCTCTTGGCCATAGTCTACCGCATCTCCTTGACCGACCGCTTGCCGGCCACTGTCTTTCGGGGGCCCTTGCGGGTCCGGGCGTTCGTCTTGGTGCGCTGGCCGCGAACGGGTAGCCCGCGTCGGTGCCGAAGCCCACGATAGCAGGCGATATCCCGCAGGCGAACGATGTTCTGCTGCGTCTGCCGGCGAAGCTGGCCCTCGACGACGTAGTCCTCGTCCAGCAAGGCCGCAATCTTTGACAACTCGTCCTCGCTGAGGTCTTTGGCCCGCTTGCCGGGATCGAGGTTCAGCCGCTTGCAGATATCTGCGGCCGACTTCGGCCCAATACCGTGAATATATCGCAACGACACAAATGTTGGTTTGTCGTTGGGAATGTCTACACCTGAAATACGTGGCATTAGCGCTCTCCTGCTCAGCCTTGCCGCTGCTTGTGCTTCGGATTTGTACAGATCACCCGCACCACGCCTTTGCGGCGAATGATCTTACAATTCTCGCACATTCGTCGTACGGATGATCTTACTTTCATTGCATCACCTGTGCATCAAGTTGTTAGTACGTCAACTCCCGCGTCTGTCACGGCCAGCATCTGCTCAAAATGAGCCGACGGCTTGCCGTCGCGCGTCACGACGGTCCATCCATCCGGCCCTGTTCGCACTTCCCGGCCGCCGAGGTTGATCATCGGCTCGACGGCCAACACCAGGCCCGGGTGAAGCTCGAAGTCGCCGGCTCGCAATTCCGCCGACAGGAAATTCGGCACCTTCGGCTCTTCGTGCATCTCTTGGCCGATTCCGTGTCCGACGAATTCCCGTACGACCGAAAGCCCTTCGCCTTCGACATACGCCTGCATGGCGCCGGCGACGACCGACCAGGTCAGTCCCGGCCGAATCATCTCGATCGCCAGGGCCAGCGACTGGCGCGATACATCCGCCAGCCGACGGACGTCGCCTGCGACGTCGCCGACCAGATAGCTTTCGGCGGCGTCGCCGCACCACCCGTCCAGTTTCACGCCGAAATCCACGCTGACCAGATCGCCGTCGCGAATCACACGCTTCGGCGACGGAATGCCGTGGACGACCTCATCGTTCAACGAGCAACAGATGTTGCCCGGGAACGGCCCGGCCGGCGCCCGCCCGGGGACGCCCTTGAACAGGCAGCGTCCGCCGTGTTCCCGGCACAGCCGTTCGGCTTCGACGTCCAATTCTTTAGTTGTCACACCCGGAGCGACCATCTCTCCGAGCCGGTCCAGCACCAGCCGGACAATCCGTCCAGCCTGTCGCATCTTGTCGATCTGCTCCGGCGTCTTATACCGAATCGCCACAAGCCGATCCTCAGCCTTGCGAGCAAACGGCCCGCAAAGCCTCGCTGATTGCATCGGTCACCGCCTCGGGCGACATGCTGCCGTCCACGTCAAGGACCCGCGCGCCGCGCCGGCGGTAATAGGCGATCACAGGCTGCGTCTGAGCCTTGTACGCCGTCAATCGATCGCGGACGACCTGGTCGGTGTCATCCGCCCGCTGGGTCAAGGCCACCTCGCCCGCGCAGACATCGCAGAACTCGCCGCGCTGGCTCGGCATAAACGTCACGTGAAACGCCTTGCCGCACTCGGGGCAGCTCCGCCGGCCCGTGATCCGCTGGACGATTGCATCATCGTCAACGGTGATCACGACCACCGCGTCCAGCGGCTTGTCGGCTTCGGCCAACTGCTTGTCCAGCGCCTCGGCCTGGGCGACCGTCCGCGGGAACCCGTCCAGCATCAGCCCGCCGGCCTGGGCGGCGATCGCCTTGGCCATCATGGGCACGACGACATCGTCGGGCACCAACTGGCCGGCATCCATATAGTCCGCCATCTGCCGGCCCAGATCGGACCCGCCCGCTCGCTCGGCGCGGAAAATATCGCCGCTGGACAGATGCACCATTCCAAATTTTTCAATCAACCGTTTCGCCTGAGTGCCCTTACCGGCCCCAGGCGGACCCATCAACACCAGCCTCATCGATAGGCCCCTTTGATCCGGCTGCTGCCGCCAAGCAGCCCGCCGTAATCTCGCATCATCAGGTTCGCCTCGATGCTCACGACCAACTGCAGCGTGACCGAGACGATAATCAGCAAACCGGTCCCACCCAGGAACGCCGAGATTTCGAATGGGATGTCTAACGCCTTATTCACCACCATCGGCACGACGGCGATGACGGCCAGAAATGCCGCCCCGCAATACGTCATTCGCTCCATGACGCGCTCGAGATAGTCGGCCGTCCGCTTGCCCGGACGCAGGCCCGGAATAAAGCTGCCGTGGTCGCGAAGCTGCTCGGCCATCTCCTTGGGACGAAACTGCACCGTCGTCCAGAAGAAGGCAAAGAAGAAAATCAGGCCGATGTAGCTAATGGTCCAGATAAAGGTGTTCATCTCGAACGCCTTGCCCAAGTTCGCCAACGTTCTATTATTGCCAAAAGCGCCGCTGAGCATGCCCAGGACCAACCCCGGGAAGATCATCAGCGACCGAGCGAAGATAATCGGCATGACGCCGCCGTGGTTGACCCGCAACGGCAGGAACTGCCTCTGCCCACCATACACCCGGCGGCCGCGCATGTGCTTGGCCTGCTGAATGGGGATCCGCCGCTGGGCCTGCGTGATCAGGATCGCCCCCGCCACGACGAACACAAACATCCCCGCCAGCAGCAGGATCGTCAGTGGGTCGATGCCTTCGCCACCGATGGTGGCCGTGGCGTTCTGGAGCAACAGCTTAATGGCGTCCGGCATGCGGCTGACGATGCCGGCCATGATCAGAAGACTGATGCCATTGCCAACACCATATTCGTCGATCTGCTCGCCCAGCCACATCAGGAAAACCGTGCCCGCCGTCAGGCCGACCACGCCCAACATCGTAATCATCATGCTGTCGCGATACTCGGGATACAGAAGCCCGCTGGACCGCATGAAGTTCATCCAGAAGCTGGCCTGGACGAGGCACAGCCCGACGGTCAGGTAGCGGGTATATTCCTGGATCTTCTTCGTGCCGGCCGGGCCTTCCTTCTTCAGACGCTCCAACGACGGCAGGACCGTCGAGAGCAACTGCATGATGATCGACGCGGAGATATAGGGCATGATGCCCAGGCCGAACAACGTGGACTGCGTCAGGTTGCCGCCGGTGAACATGGTAGCCGTCTGAATCGCCTGGCCCCACAGCCCGCCGCTGGCGCCCTTCATGAAGTCCGCCAGACGGTCCTGGTCCAGTCCCGGAAGCGGCACGTGATAGCCGATGCGGTAGATGCACAGCAGGCCCAGCGTGAACAGCAGCTTCTGAACGAGCTCAGGAATGGAGAAGATGTTCTCCAGGTTCCGTCGGATGCCCGACGTGGTCCACAGGCCGTAAACCAGCGCGACGATCAACAGCACGCCGGTGGCGACTTGGCCGATAGGGGGCAGTAATTGCGGCGTCCCCGACGTCACGGCCAGTTGCCTGACGATCTCACGGGCGCCGCCAACGATCATATACAAACCGCCGGCCACCAGCGCCGCCGAAACCGCCCGCCGAAACAACAGGAACATCGACTTCGCGCGCAGGCAGCGCACGCCGATCACAATCAGCACGACGCCCATGACAGCCCAGATAGCCGAAGGCAACCATACAGCCGGGCCGTCCTGGGCGCGGATGGCGCGAAAGGCCGCAATTCCCCCTACCGCCGCGACCACGTGGCCCGCGATCAGCAGCGTCAGGAAGAATAGTGCTTTGAACGACCGAAACATTATGCCTGTGACCTTCCAGTCAATGCCTTGTCCGTCAGTTGTTCTGGCAGGAGCCGCCAGCCTGTTGGATCTTCTCGGACGCCTTGGCTGAAAACGCCGACGCCACCACGGTCAGCTTCTTGGTCAGCTCACCGTTGCCCAAGACCTTCACCGGGATCGACGCATCGTCGATGAGCCTGGC
Organism: Phycisphaerae bacterium; assembly: GCA_011050235.1. GTDB lineage: Bacteria > Planctomycetota > Phycisphaerae > SM23-33 > SM23-33 > HyVt-337. Next base: position 10,630 of record DRGC01000073.1, read on the forward strand.
CTTGGACATCGCCTCGGCGTCGACGTGGGCGCCGTCTTCGAATGCTTCGAGACAGGCCACGTTGACGATCTGGCGCGGCTTGCGGAACTGGACGTTGGAGAACCCGCGTTTGGGGATCCTCGCCAGCGTCGGGTTCTGCCCGCCTTCATAGCCCAGGCGTTTGCCCGAACCGGCGCGGGCGCCCATGCCCTTGTGGCCTCGGCCGCTCGTCTTGCCCATGCCCGAGCCCGTGCCGCGACCGACACGCTTGGATCGCTTGTTGCGCCGGCCCGCTTTCAAAATTTCATCGAGCTTCATCAGACCAACCTCACTGAACGCTCACGCCCCGCAGGGCGCTAATTGTCTCGGCGGTTCGCAGCTTCAGCAGGGCATCCATCCCCGCCTTGATCAGGTTCTTGGGCGCCGTCGACCCGTAGGCCTTGCTCAGCACGTTGTGGATCCCGACCAGTTCCAGCAGAGGCCGAAGCTTCTTGCCGGCGATCACGCCCGTGCCTTCCGACGCCGGGATCAGCAACACGCGCGATGCGCCGCATCGTCCCTCGATGCGGTGCGGGATGGTCTTGCCGTTCAGGGCGATGGGCTTCATGGTCTTGCGGGCCTCGGCGACGCCTTTGGCCACGGCCACGGGGACCTCATTGGCCTTGCCGTAGCCGATGCCGACACGGCCCTTGCGGTCACCGACGACGACCAATGCGGCAAAACTGAACCGCCGTCCGCCCTTGACCACCTTTGAACAGCGGTAGATCTGGACGACGTTATCTTCAAGATCGCTTTCGCCGTCGAAGGCGTCTCGAGTTGGTTTTCTTTTGTCGAAGGCCACAATACGACTCCTGTTTGTTAGAACTCCAGACCACCCTCGCGGGCGGCGTTGGCCAGCTGTTCGACGCGTCCGTGATACGGATACCCGTTGCGGTCGAAGACCACTTTCTTGATCCCGGCCTCGACGGCGCGGGCGGCAAGGACCTTCCCGACGACGACGGCGGCCTGCTTGTTGCCGCCATAGGCATCCGTGTCGGCATCTTTGCCCTGCGAGCAGGCGCTGACAAGGGTTCGGCCCTGCGAGTCGTCAATGATCTGCGCGTAGATATTCTTATGGCTTCGGAAGACGCTCAGTCTGGGACGTTCGGCGGTGCCGAAGACCTTCTTGCGCACGTGGGCCCTGCGCCGCTGACGTCGCATTCGTATTTTGATGATCGGCTTCATCGTTTTCGTCCTGCGTTAGTCTTGTTTCAGCTTCCCGGTCCGTTACACGGCGCCGCCGGCAAAGGCCTTGCCGACCTTGCGACGCACGTGCTCACCGACGTATCGAACGCCCTTGCCCTTGTAGGGCTCGGGGGGACGGGTCTTGCGCAGCCGTGCGGCAAGCTCGCCGACGGCCTGCTTGTCGGCGCCGCTGACAGTGAAGCGGGCCGGCTCGGTGTCGCCGCGGGCCTGAGGCGTCTGCACCTCCACCGTCACGCCCGCCGGAATCACCAGATCCACCGGATGGCTGTAGCCCACGGTCAAGGTCACCTTGTTGCCCTGCACCGCCACGCTGTAGCCGACGCCGTAGACTTCCAGCGCCTTGGTGAACCCGTTGGCGCACCCTTCGACCATGTTGGCGATCAGGCTGCGAGTCAGGCCGTGCAGTCCTCGCGAGAGACGCTCATCATTTTGACGCGTCACCGCGATCGTCTTGGCCGACTCGTCCACCGCCACGGTGATTTCCGCGCGATGGGTCCAGCTCAACTTGCCTTTGGGACCCTCGACATTGACGGTTCGGTCAACGGCCGTTACCCGCACAGTGTCAGGAATCGAAATTAGTTTCTTTCCAACGCGCGACATCTCTCGTTCGTCCTTAGCTAACCGTACACAACACTTCGCCGCCGACGCTCTTCTGGCGGCACTGGCGGTCACTCAACACCCCGCTGGAGGTCGAGACCACCGAGATGCCCAACCCGTTGAGCACCTTCGGGAGGTCCTTGCTTCCGCAGTAGACGCGTCGTCCGGGGCGGCTGATGCGTTTCAGGTCGGTGATCACGTCCTCACCGTTGCGGCCATACTTCAAATACACGCGAAGGAAATCCTGTTTCACATCGGGGATACGTTTGTAGTCCTCGATATAGCCTTCGTCCTTGAGGACGCGGCAGACGCCTTCGCAAATCCCTGACGCGCGAGCGTTGACGATAGTGTGCCGCGCCCGCAGCGCATTGCGGATGCGGGTCAACAAGTCGGCGATCGGATCTGAAAGACTCATGGCGCTGTCGTCCTCGTTACCAGCTGGCTTTCTTCATGCCAGGGATCTTGCCTTGATTGGCCAGCGTTCGCAGACAAATCCGGCAAATAAGAAACTTTCGGTACACACTGCGAGGCCGCCCACACAACTGGCAGCGACGCACGGTTCGTGTCGAAAACTTCGGGGGTCGTTTGCTCTTGGCTATCTGTGCCTTGGTCGCCATCGCGCCTCACTCGTTCGTCTGGAACGGCATGCCCAGCATGCCCAACAGTTCCCGGGCTTCTTCGTCGTTGGCCGCGGTCGTCTGCAGAGCGATGTTCATGCCCTGCGTGAACGTCACCGTGGCCGGATCGATCTCAGGAAACACCGTCTGTTCGATTAGACCCATGTTGTAGTTCCCTCGCCCATCAAAGGACGACGGGCTCAGGCCGCGGAAGTCCCGCACCCGCGGGATCGTCAGCGACACCAGCCGGTCCAGGAACTCGTACATCCGGTTGCCTCGCAGGGTCACCTTCAGCCCAACGGGCATGCCCTCGCGAAGCTTAAAGTTGCTGACGGATTTCTTGGCCTTGGTGATGATGGGCTGTTGGCCCGTGATCAGGGCCAGTTGCTTTTGAGCGGCTTCCAGCTTGCCCTTCTCCTCGTGGGCGCTGCCCATGCCCATCGACACGACGATCTTCTCCAGATGAGGAATCGCCAGGTCATTGGTGCACTTGAACCGCTCGGCCAGCGCCGGAGCGATCTCGTTCTTGTATTTCTCTCGAAGCCGTGCTGCCATCGTCGGTATCCTACTTAGCCTTTCGGACCAGCCCCAGCGACTCACCACTGGCGCGGGCGATGCGTTCCTTGGATCCGTCCTCGTTGATACGGAAGCCTACGCGAGTGGGCTGGTTCGTCTTGGGGTCGGCCGGCAGAACATTGGAAATATTGATCGGCATTTCCTTCTGAATCCGTCCGCCTTGGGGATGCTTGCCGGACGGACGCAGATGTTTGTAGACCCGATTGATGCCCTGGACGAGCACCTTCCCCCGGACGGGAAATACCCGAAGGATTTCCCCGGTCTTGCCTTTGTCGTCGCCGGCAATGATAACGACCACGTCGCCTTGTTTTACGTGCAATGCCACGCCTATACCACCTCCGAAGCCAGCGAGACGATCTTCATGAAGTTCTTCTCGCGCAGCTCTCGAGCGACAGCGCCAAAAATGCGCGTGCCGCGGGGATTCCCATCGTCATCGATCAGCACCACAGCGTTGCCGTCGAACCGAACGTAGCTGCCGTCCTTGCGGCGGATCGGAAACGCCGTGCGAACGATGACGCACCGAATGATCTCGCCGGCCTTGACCTCCGAGCCGGGGGCCGCCTTCTTGACCGAACAGACGATCACATCGCCGACACCCGCCGTCCGGCGGGTGTGGGCGTCGCGACGCGTCGAGCCGCCGAGGACTCGAATGCACCCGACAATCTGAGCGCCGCTGTTGTCGGCAACCTTTAATCGTGTCTCTTGCTGAATCACAACGCCAACCTCTTTAGGAGTCGATCTGGCCCAGGGCGCTGGTTCGGACCACGCGCACCAATCGAAACGCCTTGCTCTTGCTGAGCCGCCGACACGACACCACTTCAACCACATCGCCTACGCCGGCTTGGTTGTCCGGATCGTGCACCGCCAACTTTGTCTTGCGGCGAATGTATTTGCCGACGACCCGATGTTTGACGAGATTCTGGACCAGCACATGGATGGTCTTATCGCCGGCGGCCGAAGTCACCACACCCGTTCGTACTTTGCGACGGGCCGCTTTGCCGTTTTGGGCTGCTTGGTCTGTCATTACGATTTACTCGCCTCTGAGGATTCCACGCCGCCGGCTGCGGTTTCACGCTGGTGCATCTCGGTTAAGATACGAGCAATGTCCCGGCGGGCCTTTTTCAGCAGCGAGGGGTCTTCCAGTTTTTCCGTCACCGCCTGTGAGCGGATGTCAAACCGATGACGCCGGAGCCGATGCAACTCGTTCACCAGTTCCTCGTCGCTGAAAGCTCGTATTTCACTGAATTTCATAGCCGTTGGCCTCCAGATGCCTTAGGAGACTCCCATACGTCTTGTGATCAAACGGCACCGAACGGGCATCTTGTGAGCCACCCGGTTGAGGGCCTGGCGGGCGGTCTCTTCGTCAACACCGCCGATCTCATAGAGAACCGTGCCCGGCTTGACGACCGCCACCCACGCCGCCACTTCGCCCTTGCCCTTACCCATGCGGACTTCCAGCGGTTTGCCGCTGACGGGCTTGTCGGGGAAAATACGAATATGCACGCGTCCTTCGCGATGCAGAAAGTGCGTCGCCGCCACACGTCCGGCCTCGATCTGCCGGGCGTTGATCCAAGCGTGCTGCAACGACTGGATTCCATAATCGCCGAAGGCAACAGTGTTGCCTCGGGTCGCGTTGCCGCGATTCCTGCCGCGCTGCTGCTTGCGGTGCTTTACACGTTTGGGCATCAAAGCCATGGTGACGTCCTTCTACTATTGCACCTTCGCTTCGCCGGCCGATTGATCGGCGCCGGTTGGTTCACTGGGTGGGGCCTCGGGCGCTGCGGGCTTGGCCGCGGCATCCGTTGCGTCGGCAGCGGCCGGAGCCGCCGGGGCCGATGACGCGGCTGCACCTCGCCGAGGGGATCGGCCACGTCCGCCCTGCCCGCCGCGGCCACGTGGGCCGCCCGGGCCGCCCGGGCCGCGGTCGTCTTGCGACCCGATTCGCTCGCGACGCCGACGGACCCGCGTCATGGGGCCCTGTCGCTCGGCCTGTTCTTCGGCCTGGTCGCCGAACATGCCGCGATAGATCCACACCTTCACGCCAATCGTGCCGTAGGTGGTCTGACTGGGGGCGAACCCGTAGTCCACGTCGGCCTCCAGCGTGTGAAGGGGAATGCTGCCCAGCATCTTTGTTTCGCGACGGGCGATCTCCGCCCCGCCCAGCCGCCCGGAGACCATGATCTTGACGCCCTTGGCGCCGGCCTGCATGGCGGCATCCGCACGCTGCTTGAGAATACGCCGGAAGCTGCCTCGCCGCTTGAGCTGCTCGGCGATGCTCTCGGCCATCAGATGGGCGTCCAGGTCCGGGTTGCGGACCTCGGCGATGTTAATGCTCACGTGTCGATCGGTCAGGTCTTCCAACGCCGAGCGGAGCTTGTCGACTTCCGCTCCCTTGGGGCCGATGACCAGGCCCGGCCGGGCTGTCTTCAGCGTCACCTTGAGCTCTTCGCGGGTCCGTTCGATCTCCACCGCACTGACAGCCGCATAGGGAGGCTGACGGTTGAGACGTTGATCGATGAACTTGCGGATCCGCTCGTCTTCGACGAGGAACTCACCGAAGTTGCTCTTGGGGGCAAACCAGCGGCTTTTCCAGCCGAGGGTGATGCCCGTTCTGAACCCGATTGGGGATACTTTCTGACCCATAGATTTATCTCGTCGCCGCTAGGCCTGTTGTTCCACTACGACGGTAATGTGGCTGCTGCGTTTCAGGATCTCGACCGCCCGTCCACGATCCTTAGGCCGCCATCGCTTCATGGTGGGGCCTTCGCCCACTGTGGTCTCGCAGACAAACAGTCGCTCCACGTCGGCCTCGCCTTCGTTGGCGCTGGCCACAGCGCTGGTCAGGACCTTCGACACCATCCCGGCCGCGCGGTTCGGGGAGAACTTCAGAATATTCAGCGCGTCCTGCACCTGCCGCCCTCGGATCATATCCGTCATCAGGCGCACCTTCCGGGCGCTGATCCGAGCGTATCGATGCGTTGCCTTCCAAGCCATCGCTGCGTTCTCTTTCCAATCAACTCGCTATCGCTGGGCACCGGACGACCTGCCGGCGGTGTGGCCTCGGAACATGCGCGTCGGGCTGAACTCACCGAGCTTGTGCCCGACCATGTCCTCGGTCACGAAGACCTTCTGGAATACTTTGCCGTTGTGCACCATGAACGTAAACCCGACGAACTCCGGCACGATCGTGCATGACCGGGCCCAGGTCTTGATGGGCTGACGGTTACCGGTCGCTTCGGCATTCTGGACCTTGTGGTACAGTTTCTCGTCTACGTACGGGCCTTTTTTTGCGCTTCGCGTCATGGACGTTCCTCTAGAGCACCAACTGCCCGTGCCGGACGTTGCGGCGGCGACGAAGAATAAGCTTGTTCGAGGCCTTGCGGCGCTTGCGGGTCTTGCCGCCCTTGGCCAGTTTGCCGGTCGGCGAGACCGGATCGCGTCCGCCGGCTCGTCGGCCTTCGCCGCCACCCATCGGGTGGGCGACCGGGTTCATCGCCGAGCCCCGGACGTGCGGGCGCCGGCCCATATGGCGTTTGCGCCCGGCTTTACCGATCCGAACGCCCTGATGCTCAACGTTGCCCAACTGCCCGATGGTCGCGCGGCACTTGGCGTTGACGAGGCGACTCTCGCCGGAAGGCAGAACCAACTGGGCCTTGCCCGCATCACGCGCCGCCAGGCGCGCCACGCCGCCGGCCGACCGGACCATCTTGCCGCCCTGCCCAGGCCGCATCTCCACGTTGTGCACTTCCATGCCCGTCGGAATGCTCGCCAGCGGCATGCAGTTGCCCACGCGAGGCTCAACCTTCTCGCCAGAGAAAACATCTTCCCCCACCGCCAGCCCCAGCGGGGCGAGGATGTAACGTTTCTCGCCGTCGGCGTATTCCAGCAGGGCAATGTGGCAGGACCGGTTGGGATCGTATTCGATTGTCAGCACACGGGCGGCCTGATCGTCCTTGTTGCGCTTGAAGTCGATCAGGCGATACTGGCGCTTGTTGCCGCCGCCGCGATGGCGTGCGGTAATGACGCCCTGGTTGTTTCGTCCGCCGGTCTTTTTCAGCGGGCGAAGCAGAGCCTTATGGGGGCGCTTGGCCGTCACAGCGTCGTGCGTGTTGACCGAACTGTTCCGCCGCCCTGCTGACGTTCGTTTGTATACTTTGACAGGCATGACTAGATCGATTCGTGGCCTTAGAACAGGTCAATCCGGTCGTTCTCGTCCAAGACGACAACGGCCTTCTTCCAGTGGCGCGTCGTGCCCCAGCTGGCGCGCGTGCGCCGGGGCTTGCCCTTGCGATTGGCCGTACGGACCTCACGCACCTTGACGTTGTATATCTTCTCGATCGCCTGCTTGATCTGCGCTTTGTTGGCGTCGGTGGACACCTCAAAGGCGTAGGCGTTGCGCGTTTCAGCCTGGTGGGTGCTCTTTTCCGTCACCAGCGGACGGACGACGATGCCGAAGATTGTATCCTTCACGCTGTCGCCTCCTGGGGCTGGCCGGCCAGCAATGTTTGCATGGCCTCGGCCGTGACCAGCATCTTCTGACGCATTGCGACATCGAAGGCGTTCAGATTCGCAACAACGCAGACCGTCAGGTCCGGGATATTCCGGCTCGATCGGAACACGTTGTCATCCGCCTCGGCCAGCGTCACCAGGCAGGTGCGGTTGATCTTCAGATTGCGCACGATCTGCGCCATCTCTTTGGTTTTGGGGGCATCGAAGGACAGTTGATCGATCACCATCAGGTCCGACCCGAGGATTTTGGCCAAGATGGCCGACTTGAGGGCAGCGCGGCGCATCTTCTTGGGCAGGCCCTTGCCGTAACTGTGGGGACGTTTGGCGAACGTGCGGCCGCCGCCGCGAAGGACGGGAGTGCGGACGGGGCCTCGCCTGGCCCGCCCGGTGCCCTTCTGCTTGAACATCTTGCGGGTCGAGCCGGCGACCATGCCGCGACCTCTGGTGGCGGCCGAGCCCTGGCGGCGATTGGCGTGATACGCCACGATCGCCTGCTTCAGCAGCGGCGCGTTGACCGTCGAGCCGAGCAGGTCTTCATCAACCTTCAGCGTGTCGATCTGTTTGCCGTTTCGATTGTATACGGGAACTTCCAGCATCGTCGTTTCCTGACTCGCTACGAATTGACCTTGGCGGTTTTGGAGACGCGGACGAACACCATGTCGCCGTTGGCCCCGGGCAATGCACCCTTGATCAGCAGGAGGCCGTTTTCCTTGTCCACCGCAATCAGCCGGTGGTTCCGTGTCGTGCATCTCGCGTGGCCCATGTGACCGGCCATTCGCTTGCCCTTCTTGACGTTGCCGCCGCCGCCCAGGTCGCTGCCGTGGCTGGAGATCGAACCGCCCGCCCGGTGCATGCGCTTGACGCCGTGGCCGTCGCCCAGGCCTTTGAAGTTGTGACGCTTCATCACGCCGGCGAAGCCTCGCCCTTTGCTTGTCCCGACCACGTCGACGAACTTGACCTCGTCAAACACCTCGACGGTAACGGCCTGGCCGACTTCCACATCCTCGGCAGGCCCGTCCAGACGGACTTCGCGAACGAATCGCTTCGGGGCGGCATTGGCCTTGGCGGCATGGCCGATCTGCGGCTTGGTGGCGCGGTGGGCCTTGACATCGATGACGCCGATCTGCACGGCGTTGTAGCCGTCGGACTGATCGCTCTTGATTTGCAAGACCCTGCACGGCTTGGCCTCGACGACGGTGACAGGATGCAACACGCCCTCGTCGTCAAACACCTGCGTCATGCCGATCTTTTTGCCAAGCATCGCCGGAATCATTGCCACAACCCTTGTCTGGCCTGGTCTAGGCCTTGATCTTTACAAACACGCCGGCAGGCACGACCAGCCGGTTCAGCGCTTCCACGGTCCGAACGGTCGGCTCGTAGATGTCGATGATGCGTTTGTGCGTTCGCATCTCGAACTGTTCGCGCGATTTCTTGTCCACGTGCGGACTGCGCAACACGGTGTACCGCTCGATGCGCGTCGGCAACGGGATCGGGCCACGGACCCTCGCGCCGGTGCGTTCGGCGTGATCCACGATCTCCTTTGCCGAGGCGTCCAAGGCGCGGTGATCATACGCCTCCATGCGAATTCGAATCTTATCGGTAGTCATGAAGTTATTCTCCGCTCGCCGCGAGCGTTAGCATCCTCTCCGGCCAAGTGCAGAGCTCCTCAAAATTACAGAAAAAACTTTTCCTGTCAACGGCTTTTGGCACTTTTTTTGCATTTTTCGCACTTTGGGTCAAAAATTTTTCAGGATCGTCTCCCCCACCGCCGGCGGCACGGGGGCGTAACTGTCCGGTTCCATCGAATAGGTCGCTCGCCCTTGGCTTAGCGAACGCAGTTCTGTGGCGTATCCGAACATCTCTCCCAACGGCACGGTGGCCGTCAGGACCTGGAATCGCCCGCGATGTTCGCTTTCGCGAATCTCGCCACGCCGCCGTGTCAGGTCGCCGCTGACGGCGCCGAAATACTCCTCAGGCGTGTTAACCTGCACGCGCATAATAGGTTCCAGCAAGACCGGACGGGCCTTGGCGACTGCTTCGTTGAAGGCCAAGACGCCCGCCTGATGAAAGGCGATCTCGCTGCTGTCCTCGGAGTGCTCCTTGCCGTCCAGCAGCGTCACCTTGATGTTGACCATCGGGAAACAGCCCGTCAGCGGCCCGGTGGCGGCCGCCGCCTCGACGCCTTCGGCCACGGCCGGAACGTAGTCCTTGGAGATCGCCCCGCCGTGGATGGCGTTCTCGAAGACCAGGCGATGCTCGCTGTCGGCCGACTCGAAGGGCTCGATACGGATTTCCACCACGCCGTACTGTCCCCGGCCGCCCGTCTGGCGAATGAACCGCCCTTCGGCTTCGGCGGTGGTGGTGACGGTCTCCTTGTAGGCGACGCTGGGCGTGCCCACGCGCACGTCCACGCCAATGTCGCGGGTGAGCTTATGCTTGATGATCTCCAGGTGGAGTTCGCCCATCCCGGAGATCGTGCTCTGGCCGGTCTGATCGTCGTAACGGAACTGGAAACTCGGATCCTCGCGCCGCAGCATCGCCAGCGCCTCGACGAGCTTCTGCTTGTCGGCGTTGCTGCGCGGCTCGATGGCCATCGTGATCACCGGCTCGGGGAACTCCAGCCGCTGCAGCACAATGTGCTTGCGCATGTCGCACAGCGTGTCGCCTGTGAGAGACTTTCGAAGCCCCACCAGCGCCACGATGTCCCCGGCCGAGGCCTCCTCGCGTTTGATTCGCTGCTTGGCGTGCATCTCCCAGATACGGGCGACGTTCTCTTTGGTGCGCTGCGTGCTGTTGAAGACGCGCGTGCCCGCCTTGATCGTGCCGCTGTAAATCCTGGCGAAGTTCAGATCGCCGTGCCGGTCGGACGTGATCTTGAAGACCAACGCGCTGAACGACTCGTTCGGATCGCACGCGCGCTCGACGTGCGTGTCGCTGTCGAGGTCGGCGTATCCGCTGACGGGCGGCACGTCCAACGGGGAAGGTAAATACTGCGTGACCGCATCCAGAAGCAGTCGCATGCCCATGTGCTTCAAGGCCGAGCCGCACAGCACCGGGTGCAGTTTCCCCGCGATCGTGGCGGTGCGAACGGCGCGCATGATTTCCTGGTCGCTGATGGGCTCATCGTGCAGGAACTTGTCCAGCAGCTCGTCGTCATATTCTGCGGCTTTTTCGATCAGATCGTGGCGGTGCAATTCGAGTTCGTCGTGGTACTCGTCGGGGACGTCGATCTCGACCCGCTCGGCCCCGACATCCGATGCGTTGTAGACATACGCCTTGCGGGCGATCAGATCGATCTGCCCGACAAATGTTTCGCCCTCGCCCATGGGAATCTGCAGGAGCAGGGGCTCGGCCCCGAGGCGAGCCGCGAGTTCGCCGACGACCTTCTCGAAGTCGGCCCCCAAGCGATCCATCTTATTGATCAGGCACAGCCGGGGCACGCCGTAGCGGTCGGCTTGGTGCCAGACCGTCTCGGACTGGGCCTCCACGCCGCCGACGGCACAGAATACCGCGACCGCCCCGTCGAGAACGCGCAGGGACCGCTCGACTTCGATCGTAAAATCGACGTGACCGGGCGTATCGATGAGAGTCATCGTGTGTCCGGCCCATTCGAACGTGGTGGCCGCAGACGTGATCGTAATACCTCGCTCCTGCTCCTCGACGAGATAGTCCATGATCGCCGTGCCGTGGTGGACCTCGCCAATCTTGTGCGTGCGCCCGGCGAAATACAGGATCCGCTCGGTGCACGTCGTCTTACCGGCGTCGATGTGCGCCATGATGCCGATATTGCGAAGTTGACTTAACTCTTTAGCCACAGACGTCTTTCACTCGTACCACGAACCTGCGCACATGCAGCCCGGCGGGCTGCAATGCACCTGTTCCGATCCGAACACAATGGTGTTGCGGAAGCCTGTCACGTGTCCGACAGGCGCCGGCCTTAACGGCTGAACTGTCGCATTGCCACAGACCAGCGACAGCCGCCTTGAGCAGACCGGCCCGGTTGTCCTATCTCTCGCGAGCCCCGGCCCACAATTGGGACCGGGGTCGTCCGTCCCTGAGGGATTCCGAACGATTCAACCAAGCACCGTTTCGTCGGCTAGCAGATAAGCCGACTGGCCGCGCTACGCAGGCCGCAACGCGACACCATCGCCGCGCCGCAGCACAAACAACTACCAGGCAAAGTGGGCAAAGGCCTTGTTGGCCTCGGCCATGCGATGCACGTTTTCGCGCGTCGTCATGGCGGCCCCTTCGCCGTTGTAAGCATCCATCAATTCCTTGGCCAGCCGCCGGCAGGTGGCTTGGCCCGATCCGGAGCGCACCGCATCGCGGATCCACCGAAACGCCAGCGACAACTGGCGCTTCGCGTTGACCTGCATCGGGACCTGATAGTTCGCACCGCCCACGCGCTTGGAGCGGACCTCAAGCATCGGCTTGACGTTTTCGATCGCCTTTTCCATCACCTTGTCCGGCGTGACGTCGGTGATCTTGTCGCTGATAATATCGAACGCGTCGTAGACGATCCGCTGCGCGATGGACTTCTTGCCGTCCCGCATGAGGCAGTTGACGAACTTCGCCACCAGCTTGCTGTGATACTTCGGATCCGGCTTCAACTGCTGTGCCGATGCGGTGAACTTCTTGTATGCCATGGTCCCTTATCCTGGTTGCCCGATGCTACTTGGGCCGCTTCGTTCCGTATTTGCTGCGACTTTGTCTGCGGCCCTCGACACCCAGCGCGTCCAGCGTGCCGCGGACGATGTGATACCGAACGCCCGGCAGATCGCGGACGCGTCCGCCGCGAACCAGCACGATGCTGTGCTCCTGGAGGTTGTGATCGATACCCGGAATGTAGGCCGTCACTTCCTTCCCGTTGCTCAACCGGACCCTGGCAACCTTCCGCAGCGCTGAGTTGGGCTTCTTGGGCGTGACCGTCTTGACCAGCAGACAGACGCCCCGCTTTTGCGGGCTGTGATCCAAGGCCACGTTCTTCTTCTTGGCCTTCTGCAGCCGGCGAGGCTTGCGGACCAGTTGATTCGTCGTGGGCATAAAAACATCCTCGTTCGCACCTTCGAAGGTGCCGCAATCGCTATTGGCCGGAGAGTGCCTTTTGCACCGCCCGGACAATTTCATCGTCCGTCAAAACGTCGCTCTTCTCCTCGCCGAACAGTTCGCCGAAGTCAACATTGTGCAGGATTTCCATATCCAAATAAGGCTTGAAGCTCGTCCCGGCCGGTATCAAGTGACCGAGGATGACGTTTTCCTTCAGGCCGCGAAGTTCATCCACCCGCCCGGCCAGCGAGGCTTCGGTAAACACCTTCGTGCTTTCCTGGAAGCTCGCCGCCGACAGGAAACTTTCCGACTGCAGCGACGCCTTGGTAATTCCGAGCAGCAGCGTCTTGGCCGTCGCCGGCTTGGCCCGACGGGTCTTGGCCGGTTCGCCGCCAGCGGCCTCGGCGTTGGCGTTGGCCTGCTCGACCTCATCCTTCGGGACGATCGACCCTTCCTTCAGCGACGTATCGCCCTGGGCCAGGATTCTCAGCGAGCGGCGCAGCCTTGCATTCTCCTCGATAAACCGGACTTTGTCAATAACATCCGAAGGCAACAGATCGCTGTCGCCGACATTGTCCACCGCCACGCGACGCAGCATTTGGGTCAGGATGACCTCGACATGCTTGTCGTTGAGCGTCACGGACTGGCTGCGGTAGACGCTCTGAATTTCGGTGAGCAGATACTGCTGCAATGCTTCTTCGCCGCGAATGGCCAGGATATCGTGCAGGACCAGCGGGCCCTCGGTCAGCGGATCGCCCGCATCGACATAGTCGCCCGTATGCACCAGCAGGTGGCGGTCGTGGGGAACGTGGTGCTCGCGCTCCATGCCGGACCCACTGCGGACGATGATGGTCATCTTGCCGCGGCGCTTGTCGGTTCGCAGTTCGACGCGCCCGGAGATTTCCGCCATCGCAGCGGGGTCTTTCGGCTTGCGGGCCTCAAAGACTTCCGTCACACGCGGCAGGCCGCCGGTGATGTCCTGCGTCCCGGCGACTTCTCGCGGCTGGCGGGCCAACAAGTGGCCGGCCCGGACGGTTTGCCCTTCCTTCACCTCGATATGGGCCTTTGACGGCAGATAGTGGAAGTCCAGAATCTTGCCGCTCTTGTCCTCAAGGACGATCCGGGGATGCTTTTCGCCTTTGTGCTCGATAACGACCAGGCGTTGGCCCTCACGCTCGCTGTCGATGCGAACCGTCTCCCCCTCTTCAATATCCTGGAACCGCACGACACCGTTGGCCTCGGCCAGAATCGGCGTTCGGTGCGGGTCCCACGTGACGAGGCGTTGGCCCTTCTTGATCTTTTCGCCGTCCATCCCCAACACGAACGCCCCGTAGGGGACTTTGTGTTTTTCGAGTTCGCGCCCCTTGGGGTCCAATACGGCGATTTCGCCATTTCGCTTGAGGGCGATGAGTTGCTTCTTGCGACCGACGGCGTCAACGGTGTTCAGCTCGCGGTGAAGCACGGTCCCGGAAAATCCGGAGACGATCTCGTTGTCCAGAACGGCGCGGGTGGCCACACCACCGGTGTGGAACGTCCGCATCGTCAGCTGTGTGCCGGGCTCGCCAATGGACTGGGCGGCGATGATGCCAATGGCCGTCCCTTCTTCCACCATGTGGCCTGATGCCATGTCCACGCCGTAGCAGGTCGCGCAGCACCCCACTTGGCTTTCGCACGTCAGTGAGCTTCGAACGCGAATCGACTCCATGCCGAGTTCTTCGATCTTCGAGGCCGCATCCTTCGTGATGATCTGGTTCTCGCGAACGATCACGTCATCGGTCAGCGGATTGACGATGTTCTCGCGCGCGGTTCGTCCGACGATCATCTCGGCCAGAGGCACGTCGACCTGCTCGCCCTTGTAGATCGCGGTCTTGGGAATACCTTTGAGCGTCCGGCAATCGATCTTGGTAATGACGACGTTCTGCGCCACGTCGGCGAGTTTGCGTGTCAGGTAGCCCGAGTCCGCCGTCTTGAGGGCCGTATCGGCCAGGCCTTTTCGGGCGCCGTGGGTCGAGCTGAAGTATTCCAGCACCGTCAGCCCTTCACGAAAGTTGGCCTTAATCGGCGCTTCGATAATCTCACCGGAGGGCTTGCTCATCAGCCCTCGCATGCCGGCCAACTGACGGATCTGGTCGATGTTGCCGCGTGCATTGGAGTGGAACATCATCCAAATCGGGTTGAGGTAGTTCGGGTCGTCTTCGCGTCGATCCGTTCGCAGGGCCTCCAGCAGCGCTTTGGTTACCTCTTCGCGGGCGTGAATCCACACGTCGACGATCTGGTTGTACCGCTCGCCTTCGGTGATGGCGCCGGCGCGGAAGTCGGCCTCGACGGCATCCACGCGATCCTGGGCGCGGTCCAGAATCTCGCCCTTGTCCTTCGGGATGGTCACGTCGGCAATGCCGAATGACACGCCCGCCAGTGTCGAATAATGAAAGCCCAGCGTCTTTATATCGTCCAGCAAATCGATCGTGTGGGCGCGGCCCAGAATCCGATGGCAGTCGCTGATCACGCCGCTGGCGGCCTTGGCGCTGATAGCGATGTTGTAAAACGGCATACCCTCGGGCAGGATATCGTTGAAGATGCACCGCCCGGCGGTGGTGAGGATTCGTCCCTTGTCGGCCTTGTAGGACTGGTCTTCCTCGACCACGTCAATGCCTGTGCGCACGCGCACGACCACCGGGGCGTGCATGCCAACCCGCCCCAACTCGCAGGCCGTGATCGCCTCGTCCATGCTGTGGAAGACCGGGTGCTCCAGCCCGCCCTCGAACCGGGCCGTCCGGACCGACGAGGAGACAAACGCCGAGCCATGTCCCAGCGTCAGGTAGTAGCAGCCCAGCACGATATCCTGCATCGGCATGGCGATCGGCGCGCCGCTGGCCGGCGAGAAAATATTGTTCGTTGCCAGCATCAGCACGTGCGTCTCGGCCTGGGCCTCGACGCTCAGCGGCAGGTGGACGGCCATTTGGTCGCCGTCGAAGTCGGCGTTGAAGCCCTTGCACACCAACGGATGGATCTTGATGGCGTTGCCTTCGACCAGCACCGGCTCGAACGCCTGGATACCCATGCGGTGCAGCGTGGGAGCGCGGTTCAGCATGACGGGATGCTGGTAGATGACCTCTTCGAGGATGTCCCAGATTTCCCGGTCGCGCCGCTCGAGCATCTTCTTGGCCGACTTGATCGTATCGGCCAGCCCGCGCTGCTTAAGCTTGCGGATGATGAAGGGCTGGTAGAGTTCCAGCGCGATCTTCTTGGGCAGGCCGCACTGGTGGAGGCGCAACTCGGGGCCGACGACAATCACGGACCGGCCGGAGTAGTCCACGCGCTTGCCCAGCAGGTTCTCGCGGAAGCGGCCCTGCTTGCCCTTGATCATATCGGTGAGGCTTTTCAGCGGACGGTTGGCCGTTCCCTGCACGGGGCGGCGGCATCGACCGTTGTCGAACAGGGAGTCGACGGCCTGCTGAAGCATCCGCTTTTCATTGCGGATAATGACCTCCGGCGCGTTGAGGTCCATCAGCTTCTTCAACCGGTTGTTGCGGTTGATGATTCGCCGGTAGAGGTCGTTCAGGTCGCTGGTTGCGAAGTTGCCGCTTTCCAGAAGCACCAGAGGGCGCAGGTCCGGCGGGATGACGGGGATCACGTCCATCACCATCCACTCCGGCTGGTTGCCCGAGGTGCGGAGACTTTCGACCATCTTGAGACGTTTGGAGAGGTCCTTGATCTTCTGCTTGGACGCTGTCTTTTCCAGCCCTTCGCGCAGCTCCTCGGCGACGACCGACAGGTCCAGGGCTCCCAGGAGCGTCTTGATGGCGTCGGCCCCCATCAACGCCTTGAAGTCCTTGCCGTAGGTCTCCAAGGCCGAGCGGTACTCGTCCTCGGTGAGGACCTGCTGATACTTCAGCGGCGTCTGCCCGGGATCGACCACCACGTAATCCTGGAACAGAACGATCTTCTCCAGGTCGGCGGTTTTCATGGCCAGCAGCGTGCCCAGCCGGCTGGGCAGCGCCTTGAAATACCAAATGTGGACGATCGGCGCTGCCAAGCTGATATGCCCCGTCCGCTTGCGGCGAACGCGCGAATGGGTGACCTTCACCTGGCAGCGATCACAGATGATGCCCTTGTGCTTCGTGCCTTTGTACTTCCCGCACGCGCACTCCCAGTCCCGTTCGGGACCGAAGATCCGCTCGCAGAACAGCCCATCCTTCTCAGGCCGATAGGTCCGATAGTTGATGGTCTCGGGCTTGCGCACCTCGCCAAACGACCAACTGCGAACGTCGTTGGGCGAGGCGAGCAGGATCTTTACTGACCCGTAATCGTTGATTCGATCGTAGACGTTTTCAGCCATGCTTGATCGCTCCTTGGGGAACGCTCGTGTGTAGTTCGAGCCGGCCTAGACCAGCTTCCGTTTCTCTAACTGAATGTTCAGACCCAGCCCGCGGAGCTCGCTGCAGAGCACGTCGAAACTGACCGGCGTGCCGGCTTCCAGCGTGTTGGTGCCCTTGACCATAGACTCGTAAATCTTGGTCCGGCCCTCGACGTCGTCGCTCTTGACCGTCAGCAGTTCCTGCAGCGTGTAGCTGGCGCCGTAGGCTTCCAGGCCCCAGACTTCCATTTCGCCGAACCGCTGGCCGCCCGTTCGGGCCTTGCCGCCCAAAGGCTGCTGGGTAATCAACGAGTAGGGACCCGTCGCTCGGGCGTGGATCTTCTCATCCACCAAGTGGTGGAGCTTGTTCATATAGATATAGCCGACGGTGACTTTCTGCTCGAACGGCTCGCCCGTCCGCCCGTCGTACAGCGTGATCTTGCCGTCACCGGGCATTTCGACGAGCAATTCGTGCGTCGCGCCGGCCTGTTGAATCACGGTTATATCTTTCACACGCTCGCGAACAAACGTGTTGGCCTCGAGGATGCAGTCTCTGATTTCATCCTCTTTCGCCCCGTCGAACACCGGCGTAATCGCCTGGAAGCCCAACACCGCCGCCGCCCAGCCCAGGTGGGTCTCGAGGATCTGCCCCAGGTTCATACGGCCCGGAACGCCAAGGGGATTCAGCACAATACCCGCCGCCGTCCCATCGGCGAGGAAGGGCATGTCCTCTTCCGGCAGGATGCGGGCGATGACGCCCTTGTTTCCGTGCCGACCGGCCATCTTGTCGCCGACGCCCAGCTTCCGCTTGGTCGCCACGCGAATCTTGACCATCTCCAGCACGCCCGAGGGCAGCTCGTCGCCACGCTTCATGTGCCCGAGCTTGCGCTCCATTTCCTTTTCGACCGCCTCGATGAGGGGCCAGTATTTCTCATAGATGCGGGCGGCCTGCTGCCGCACGGCCTCTCGGTTGGTCTTGACCCACTTGAGCGTGAAGTTTTCGATCTGCTCGAGCGTGACGGCCAGGATGCCGCTCTGGCCGACCTTCTGACGCGTGGAGGGGTCCACCATCTCCGCCGGCAGCACGGCATTGATCTCAACCGTCATCGCCCGGAAGATCTTGATCATCCGCTGATTCATCTCCTTGCGGTACTGCCGCATCTCACGTTGGAGCTCCTTCTTGCGCTCCTCGGTCATGTGCATACGGCGGCTGTACCGATGCGCGTCCACCACGACACCCTCTTCGCCGGCGGGCAGTTCCAGGCTGTCGTTTTTGACGTCTTCGCCGGCCCGCCCGAAAATCGCGTGCAGCAGCTTCTCTTCGGGAGACAGTTCGCTCTTGGATTTCGGCGACACCTTGCCAACCAGGACATCGCCCGGCTGGACGCGCGTGCCGACCTGGACGATCCCGTTGGCATCCAGATTCCGCAACGCCCGCTCGGAGACATTGGGAATATCGCGAGTGAACTCCTCGCGCCCAAGCTTGGTCTCGCGGACCTCCACCTCGTATTCTTCCAGGTGGATGGACGTGAAGGTGTCGTTCTTGACGAGACGTTCGGAGATGAGAATCGCGTCCTCAAAGTTGTAGCCATCGAACGGCATGAAGGCGACCAGAACGTTACGTCCCAGCGCCAACTCGCCATTCTTGCAGGACGGGCCGTCAGCGAGAATCTGGCCTTTTTGGACGCGCTGCCCTTCGCGAACGATGGGTTTCTGGTTCAGGCACGCCCGCTCGTTCAACTGGGCGAACTTGCGAAGCTCATATTCATCCGTGTCGTCGAGGATGATCTTGCTGCCGTCGACGTAGGTCACCTGTCCCGCTTTGCGGGCCTTGACGACCATGCCCGAGTTTTCGGCCACCGCCTTCTCCATGCCCGTCGCGACAATGGGGGGATCGCTACGGAGCAACGGAACGGCCTGACGCTGCATGTTCGAGCCCATCAGGGCCCGGTTGGCGTCGTCGTGCTCCAGGAATGGAATCAGCGCCGCGGAAATCCCCACGGTCTGCTTGGGTGAAATATCCACGTAATCGACGTTGGGCCCATCGACGAGCTTCACCTCGCCTTTGGCCCGGGCCAGGACATGCTCGGCCGGCAGCCGCTGCGCGCCGCGTTCGCTCAGGTCCAACGCATCCGGCGGAGCCAGGACCGTTTCCATCTCTTCGTCGGCCCGCAGCATGATCGTTTCACCCGTCGGGCGATTGCGCGCGACCTTACGATACGGCGTTGTCAGGAAACCGTATTCGTCGACCATCGCGTAGATGCTCAGCGAACTGATCAGGCCGATGTTGTTGCCTTCCGGCGTTTCGATCGGGCAGATTCGTCCATAGTGGCTGATATGAACGTCGCGGACCTCGAAGCCTGCGCGCTTTCGGTTCAGGCCGCCCGGGCCCAACGCCGACAGGCGCCGCTCGTGCGTCAGTTGCGCCAGCGGGTTCTGCTGGTCCACCACCTGGCTGAGCTCGCCTCGCCCGAAGAAGAAATCCACGCTGGAGGAGATGCTCTTGGAGTTCACCAGGTCGGATATCTTTTTCAGTTCACTGGGCTCTTTGAGGCTCATCCGCTCCTGCACGGTGCGGCGAAGCTTGAGGAACCCCTTGCGAATCTCGTCGCCGGCCAGTTCGTCGATCGTCCGCAGACGGCGATTGCCCAGATGGTCGATGTCGTCGACCACGCCCTCGCCGTTGCGCAGCTTCAGGATGTATTTGAGCGTGTTGACGAAGTCTTCGGGCAGCAGCGCCATCGCCGTGGGGGACGACTCCTGGCGAAACTTGCGATTGATGCGGAACCGCCCGACCTTGCCGAGGCGGTAGCGGTTCTCGTCGCGGAACTTCTCCTCGAACAGCGTCTGGGCCTTGCCCAGGTTCGCCGGATTGCCCGGCCGAAGCCGCATGTAAATCCGCAACATCGCGTTGTCGTGATCTTCGGCGGCATCCTCGGCCAGGGTGTTCAGGATCAGCGGATCGCTAACTTTCTCGACGATCTCCAGTTTCTTGACCGTCGAGGAGATGATCTTGGTGAGGTTCTCGCCGACCTGGCCGCCGGCGGGAATCAGCTCTTCGCCGGTATCCGGATCGACGAACGCCTGGACGAGATACGTTTCCGGCTGGATCTGGCCGACCGCCACGGTCTTGGTCGGATAGAACTCCCGAATGATCTCTTCGGCGGTCCCGAGGTTCTTGTCCACGCAGCGGAGGAACGTCGTCGCCGGGATTCGGCTGGACTGGTCGATGCGAAGGATCAGGGTGTCTTTCTTGTTCACCGACAGCTCGATCCAACTGCCTCGCTCGGGAATGATTCGGGCCCCATGCAGCGGACGGTCGGACTCCTGCATCTCGACGGTGAAATCGACGCCCGGCGAGCGGTGAAGCTGCGAAACGATCACGCGTTCGGCGCCGTTGATGATGAACTCGCCGCCGCCGATCATCACGGGCATCTCGCCCAGATAGACGGCCTCTTCGATGACGCTCTTGGCGTTGGCCCGGCTCAGGCGAAGCCGAATGCGGAAAGGCCGCCCGTACGTCAGTCGAAGGCCACGGCACTCCTGCGGCGTGTAGCGGGGCTCGTCCAGCGCGTAGTCGAGGTACTCCAGCGACGTCTGCCCATCGTAGCTCACAATGGGAAACGTCTCGCGCAGCAGGGCTTCGAGGCCTTGCTTCTTGCGCTTGTCCGGCGCGACATCGACCTGCAGGAACCGCGCGTAGCTGATGATCTGCAGATCGTTCAGATTCGGGATGGGCGCCGCGTCGCCCACCTTCGAGAAATCGCGGACCTGTTCCATTGGCAGCATCGGGGGGTGTCCTCGTTATGTAATCAGCCGTCGCTCATTCGGTTGCCACCGGGCCTGGCCCGGGTGCACACATCATCGCAGACACAATCCAGTCGGCGCCCGGCCCACCGGGCCGGGATGCCGACTGGGAGGATTCGTGCTATTCGATCGCCACCGTGGCGCCGGCCTCTTCCAGCTGCGCCTTGGCCTCGTCGGCCTCTTCCTTGGGGACGCCTTCTTTGACCGGCTTGGGGGCGTTGTCGACCAGATCCTTGGCCTCTTTGAGACCAAGACTCGTCAGCGCGCGCACGGCCTTGATGACCTGGATCTTCTTGTCGCCGATTTCTTTCAGGACCACGTTGAAGGAGGTCTGCTCTTCCTCTTCCTCCACGGCGCCCGCCCCGGGAGCGGCCATCATGACCGCACCGCCGGCGGCCGGCTCGATGCCGTGCTCGGCCTTCATGTAATCCTTGAGGTCGACGGCTTCCTTGAGCGTCAGCCCGGCCAGCTTGTCGCCGAGTTTCTTGATCGCACTGTCGAATTCCTTGGGCTCTTCAACGGTCGCTTCAATGGTCGCTTCTTCCGACATCTCTAGACTCCATCACATCACAGTTAACCAGCCTGATAGGTGCGACCCCAGTGGTCGCATTTAACCCCGAAGGGCCAATCCGCAGCCGGGTGATATCTATTCTTCTTGCGGAGCTGCCTCGGCGTCGCCTTCCGGCGCCTCGGCCGAAGCAGCGCCGGCATCGTCGCTGTCGCCGCCGGGCGCCGGCACGGGGGCGCCGGCATCGCCATCCTCGACATCTTCGCTGCCGTCGCCCTGCTCTTCGATGGCCTCGATTAACGCGGCAATCGCGCCGCCCGGAGCGATCAGGCAGCTGGCCAAGTTGGCGCCCGGTGAGAGCGCGGCCTGAAGCACCTGGGCAATCGCCTCTTCCCGCGTGGGATAGTTCGCCAGCTCTTCCATCCGCTCGGCGCCATACACGTCGCCGTCCAGCAACGCGCCCTTCAGGCCCAGTTGCTCGACCTCCTTGCGAATGTCGCGAAGCTCTCGAACGACCGATATGATGCTCTCGCCGCCCCAGGCCAGGGCGCACGGGCCTTCCAGCAAGGCGACGGCGTCGTCCAGCCCGACCTGTTTGAACGCATACCGCGCCATGGAGTTCTTCACCACGCTCAGGCGAATGCTTTTTTCCGTGAGGCGGCGGCGAATCTGATTCGTCGTATTGGCGTCGATGCCGGTTAGGTCCACCACCGCCACCGCGTCCACACCGTCCAGCTGGCCAACCAGCTGGGTGCGCATCATTTCTTTAACGGGCTTGCTCATGAATCACCTCGACTAGATGTCTAATTCAACGGCCGGTGACATCGTCGTCGCCAGGCAGACTTTCTTGATGTAGGTTCCCTTGGCCGACGACGGCCGAATGGACCGAATGTGGCCGATGAACATCGTCACATTCTCGGCAAGCTTGTCCGGCTCGAAACTGATCTTGCCGACAGGAATGTGGATGTTGCCGCCATCGTCGCTACGGAACTCCAGCTTGCCGGCGGAATACTCGGTGACCATCTTGGCCACGTCGTCGCCGACCGTGCCCGCCTTGGGAGAGGGCATCTTGCCCTGGGGGCCCAAGGTCCGACCGAGCTTGGAGACGTCTCGCATCACCTTGGGCGAGGCGACGGCCACGTCGAAATCCATCCACCCGTCCATGACTTTCTTGATCAGTTCCTGGTGGCCGGCTTCGACGGCGCCGGCCTCGATGGCGGCCTCGACGTCGGCTTCTTCACAGAAGGCCACCACACGTTTGGTCGCGCCGATGCCGTTGGGCAGGGACAAGGCCCCTCGCAGGGCCTGGTCGGCATGCTTGGGATCGATTCCCAGGTGCATCACCAACTCGACCGACGCGTCGAAGGTCGTGCGCGACAGTCCGCTGAGGGTCTTGATGGCCTCGGCCACCGAAACCTTGCCTTCCGGCAGGGCCTCGATGTCCTGGCGGTAGCGTTTGCTGCGTTGTTTCGCCATCGATGGTTCCTTGCGTCCCGTAGGGACTCCCACTGCTATTCGCCCGTGGTCAGGCGTCCTGGCCCCACCGGCGGCGCCGGCCAGGCCAAGGGTTTGTCTATCGTTCCACGTCGATGCCCATGCTGCGGGCCGTGCCTTCGATGATCCGGCAGGCATGGTCCAGATCATGGGCGCTGAGGTCTGCCAGTTTCGTCTCAGCGATCTGTCGGACCTGCTCGGCCGTCACCGAGCCGACCTTCTCTTTGTTGGGGACACCCGAGCCCTTGGCGATCTGGGCGGCATCCTTCAGCAGGGCCGCGGCCGGCGGGCTCTTCGTAATGAACGTGAAGGTCCTGTCGCCGTAGACACTGATCACGACGGGGATCGGCGTGCCGTTGTATTCCTTCGTCGCTTCGTTGAACTGCGAGACGAACTGCCCGATGTTGACGTTGTGCTGGCCCAGCGCCGGACCGATAGGCGGGGCCGGCGTAGCCTGCCCGCCGGGGGCTTGCAGTTTAATTTGTGCAACAATTTCCTTCGCCATGATTTTCTATACTCTCGCGAACAAAGCACACCACGCGACGGGCGGCCGCATGTCAGACTCGTTCCACCTGCCAGTATTCCAGTTCCATCGGCGTCGCCCGGCCGAAAATCGTCACGATGACTCGGACCAGGCCCTTGTCGATCAGGACCTCGTCCACGGGGCCTTCGAAGTTCTCGAACGCGCCTTCCTTAATCTTGACGATGTCGCCCTTGCCGAACTCCACCGCCACCGGAGCGCCTTCGACGGCCTTCTCGACCTGCATCAGCATTTTCTCGACGTCGGCCGGCGCCATCGCGGTGGGCTTGCCGCCCGAGCCGATAAAATCGCCCACGCCCGTGGTTTCACGAATCAGATACCAGGGCTCCTCGGCGAGTCGACCGCTTTCATCCAACTCCATCTCGATGAACACGTAGCCGGGGTACATCTTCCGATCGACGAACTTCTTCTTTTCGCGGGCGCGGCCGCCTCGCGGGGTCGGACGACGCTCCGTTGGCACAAGGATTCGCCCGATCCGCGCCTCCAGAGCTTCGATCTTGACCTTGCGCTCCAAAGCATCGCGCACCTGATCTTCCTTATTGGAAGCTACTCGCAATACAAACCATTGCATGGTCATCGCCGCCACGTCCTGTTCGTCACTCTAGGATCCACTTCCGCCCATGATGCCAGACCAGGCGAACACCACCGCCAACACCACGTCGACGGCGAACAAAAGGCCTGCCAGGATGAACGTGGTCACAATAACGACTTTCGTTGAGCCGACAATCTCGCGCCGGCTGGACCAGGAGACCTTTTTCATTTCGCCTTCGGTGGCGATCAGAAAATCCGCCGCCCGAACGCGATTGACCAGCCACAGCAGCAGCGCGCACGAGGCGATCACGATCAGCGTCGGTACACCGAAGCGAAACGCCGGAGCGTTGGCCCACTCCGCCTTGACCGTGCCGAATTTCGCGCTCAGCTTGACCGCACCGACCGACACGATGAGCATCGCGCCGGCGATCGTGCCGATCCGCGTGTATCTGCCTTGTCCAGGCTTGTAAATCGCAAGCCTCATTCGTTGCTCCAACATGTCCCGGCGGCAGCCCGCCGTCCGGCAGCTGTCATCACGCCGCTGCTCAACGCCGTCTCGCCGCCGCCATCAACCACGGCAGGGAGGACTTGAACCCCCAACCTGCGGTTTTGGAGACCGCTGCTCTGCCAATTGAGCTACTGCCGTGTTAGCGAACACGCTCTTCGTTCCCCGGCGTCCGCGCCATTGCGTCGGTAGCGGGGGTCTCTGGTCACCTTCTATTTCCGCTTGATCTTGTGCTCGGTGTGCGTTCGCGTCCGCCGGCAGTACTTCTTCAGCGTAAACTTCGGCATACCGCCGGCGACCCGGACCTGAACTCGATAGTTCAGGTCACCGCAATCGCTGCACTGAAGCCAAACATATTCACGGGCCTTCGATTTGGCCATTCGTCCTTACTCCAAGATCTTGGTCACCACGCCGGCGCCGATGGTTCGGCCGCCTTCGCGGATGGCAAATCGCAGGCCTTCTTCCATGGCGATCGACGTGTTCAACAGGTCCACCTCAATCGTCACGTTGTCGCCCGGCATGCACATTTCCGCGCCACCCAGCAGCTTGATCGTGCCGGTCACGTCGGTCGTGCGGAAGTAGAACTGCGGACGATAACCGGTAAAGAACGGACCGTGTCGCCCGCCCTCTTCCTTCGTCAGCACGTAGACCTCGCCCTCGAACTTCTGGTGCGGGGTGATGCTGCCGGGCTTGGCCAGGACCTGGCCTCGCTCGAGATCGTCCTTTTCCACGCCACGAAGCAGCAGGCCGACATTGTCGCCCGCTTGCCCGTAGTCCAACGTCTTGTTGAACATCTCAACGCCGGTGACGGTCGTTTTGCTGGTCTCGCGCAGGCCGACGATCTCGACTTCCTCACCAACCTTGATCTGCCCGCGCTCGATTCGGCCCGTGCCGACCGTGCCGCGCCCCTTGATCGAAAAGACGTCTTCGACCGGCAGCAGGAACGGCTTGTCGATCTCGCGCTGCGGCTCGTCGATGTACGCATCCAGCACTGCCGTCAACTCCAGGATCGCCGCGGCGTCTTCGCCGTTGGGATCTGCGATCGCCTTGGTCGCCGAGCCCTTGATGACCGGCGCATTGTCACCGTCGAACTCGTACTTGCTCAGCAGTTCACGGACTTCCAACTCGACCAGTTCCAGCAGTTCCGGATCGTCGACCAGGTCGACCTTGTTCAGGAAAACCACCAAGGCCGGCACGTTCACCTGACGGGCGAGCAGCACGTGCTCGCGGGTCTGCGGCATGGGCCCGTCAGCGGCCGAGACAACCAGGATCGCCCCATCCATCTGGGCGGCGCCGGTGATCATGTTCTTGACGTAGTCGGCGTGGCCGGGGCAGTCCACGTGAGCATAGTGACGGTTTTCCGTCTCGTACTCCACGTGCGCCGTTGAGATCGTCAGAATCTTCGTCGCGTCGCGCCTGCCTTGAGATTCCGAGGCCTTGGCGATCTCGTCGTAGCTCTTGGCCTTGCACAATCCCTTGGCCTCCAGCACGATGGTGATCGCAGACGTCAACGTCGTCTTGCCGTGGTCAACGTGCCCGATGGTTCCAACGTTGACGTGAGGCTTGGTCCTAGCGAATACTTCCTTAGCCATTCGTCGTGCTCCTCTGTTCCCAGTCGTCTATTCTGTTTCTGGTTGCTCGGTCACGTTACCAAAGCACACACCGACCGACGGATGTCGGCTTTGTTTACGAATCGTCCGACCGTCCGCTGCCAACACCGACAACGGCGTTCGGCGAGGCCTGTCGTTGTGGGGACACCGCCACCACACCGACAGCACAGCTGCTGATGGGTGTCGAACCCATGACCTCGTCCTTACCAAGGACGCGCTCTACCACTGAGCTACAGCAGCACATCTCTCGTGCCCAGCAAAGTCGCGCTGGGTTCGACGCCTTGGTATAGATATACAGAGTCCACAGCGTTAACGTAGACGGTCTAGTATATTAACAGCGATTTTCCTGTCAAAAACTTTTTTGAGATTTTCTCTGATATTTTCTCAACAAGATCGGGACGTGCCGTCACTCTCCGGGCGGGGGAGGCCACCACCCGGGCCGCGGCCGCCCGATGGGTCAAACCGCCTCAGCCGCTTGCCCACCGTCCTGTACCCCAGAAGAGATGAATATGGCGTCCCCCGGACTATGCGAACTTGAACTCCCTGTCCCCCGAACTCCTGAACTTGTGGGCGCAAGAGAAAGGCGCGGTTCCTTTCGGTTGCCGCGCCTATCCTTTGCTCCTGTTGGCCTCTAGCACGCTCCGGCCAATTCCGCCTGACGATCCGGATGCCGATTCAGGAACGCCAGCATCCGAAGGGCACATCCTGACGGCTGACTTGTGCCTTGCTCCCAGCTCTGAACCGTCTTGACGGACGTGTTCATTATCTTGGCAAGAAGCGACTGGCTTACGTTGAGCTTCTTGCGTACTTGTGCGATCTGTTGCGCCTGTAGTGGCTTCGGCGGCTCAGGGACGGTTACATCCCGAACGGTCAGAGTGCGCTGGCCCTTGACGTGGGCCAGTGCCGCCTCCATGCCGGCCTTGATTGTGTCAAATGCGCGGTCTGCCATGGTCGTTCCCTTTCGCTACTCCTTCTCTATCATCGGTCATAGCCGCGTGTGAATTATGTTGTCTATCTGTCGCTTCAACTCCCGTAGCTGTTTGTATTCGCCGCTGGTGAAGTCTTCACGGTCTGACTTCGACAGTACGCCGAACACATAGGTTTCTTTAACCCCGGGGTAGTCGGCAAGTACAACTCGCACGCCGCCGCGCTTGCCTTGGCCCTTGGGGGCACATCTTGAGCGCCTCTTCGGCGCCGGGTGCGAAGATGATCCGTCGCTGTCGCGCCATAGCTATGTATCCCATTCATTAGCATACCCACAAATGGGATAGCCACAAGTAGAAAGAAGAAATCTTCTTGAAAAGGGGACGGAGCCAATCCTGTTCGGCACTCAGATTGCGCAGGGAAGAAGCGATTGTCACTGATTGTTGCAGATGCAGGTATACGCCAGTGTGTTGAGAAATTTTCGGGCCTGTTGGATTGCCTATAGCAGTCCCAGCGGCCCACAACGTTTACTCTTTCAGGACAAACCAATACGGTGGCGAAACGTAGGTCCTTACTGTCGAATGCCCTTGGGCTGAGAGCCCTCTTGTGGCCCAACAACATCGGCACAAGAACATAGCAAACCCGGGGCCCAACAGGATTGATGGTGTCCCCCCGAACTCCGAACTCCGAACTTGATTCCGCGCGCGGCGGCTTGGCCTCGCGGGTGCGGGGGGCTATTCCTTGGCTCCGGCTTCCTCCAGAAGGCTGACGATCTGTGCATGGCCCGCCTGTTTCGCGATGCTCAGGGGGCTGTGCCCGTCATGTGCCTGGATACCGGTATCAGCCTTGGCCGCCAGGAGGGCTCGGACGACCTCGGTATGACCTCCCACAGACGCTATGAACAGCGGTGTCACGCCATTCCTGGTGTTCCTCACATCAACCTCCGCGCCTTCGGGCAGCAGGAGCTTGACCACCTCCGCATGGCCGTTCTGCGACGCCATCCACAAGGGGGTCACGCCGTCGGTGGTCCTCTTGACATCGACCTCCGCGTCTTCGGCCAGCAGGAGCTTGACCACCTCCGTATGGCCGTTCTGCGACGCCTGCCACAAGGGGGTGCATCCGGTCCCGGTCTGCTTGACATCAACCTCCGCGTCTTTGGCCAGCAGGAGCTTGACCACCTCCGTATGGCCTTCCTGCGACGCCATCCACAAGGCGGTTGTTCCGCTGTCGGTCTTCTTGACATCGACCTCCGCGCCTTTGGCCAGCAGGAGCTTGACCACCTCCGTATGGCCGTCCTGCGACGCCATCCACAAGGGGGTCACGCCGTCGGTGGTCCTCTTGACATCAACCTCCGCGTCTTTGGCCAGCAGGAGCTCGACCACCTCCGTATGGCCGTTCTGCGACGCCTGCCACAAGGGGGTGCATCCGGTCCCGGTCTGCTTGACATCGACCTCCGCGCCTTTGGCCAGCAGGAGCTTGACCACCTCCGCATGGCCGTTCTGCGACGCCATCCACAAGGGGGTGCATCCGGTCCCGGTCTGCTTGACATCGACCTCCGCGTCTTTGGCCAGCAGGAGCTTGACCACCTCCGTATGGGCGTTCTGCGACGCCTGCCACAAGGGGGTGCATCCGGTCCCGGTCTGCTTGACATCGACCTCCGCGTCTTTGGCCAGCAGGAGCTTGACCACCTCCGTATGGCCGTTCTGCGACGCCTGCCACAAGCCGGTTGTTCCGGTGTCGGTGTTCTTGACATCGATCTGCGCGTCTTCGGCCAGCAGGAGCTTGACCACCTCCGTATGGCCGTTCTGCGACGCCATCCACAAGGGGGTCGCGCCGTCGGTGGTTCTCTTGACATCGACCTCCGCGCCTTTGGCCAGCAGGAGCTTGACCACCTCCGTATGGCCTTCCTGCGACGCCATCCACAAGGGGGTCACGCCGTCGGTGTCCTTGACATCGACCTCCGCGTCTTTGGCCAGCAGGAACTTGACCACCTCCGCATGGCCGTTGTTTGCCGCCCACATCAGGACGGGGATGCCGTTTTGATCTCTGGCGTTCGTATCGGCGCCGCCGGTCAGCGAAGCCCGAACGCCCTGCACATTACCGGCTTTTGCCGCTTGAATCAGTGCGGCGTTTCTGTCCGAAACGCCCGCCCCGGCGGACGCGGTAAACCCCAGCCAAAGATACGTGATCAACAGCGTGATCTGTCGCGGCTTCATACGATGGCTCCTGTGGCGGAATCTCCCGGATGACTCCGCCCGGCTACGCCCCCGGGCGACTGCCACTGCCGCCGGCTTGTTCGCGCCGTCCAGCACCCCGTTGTTTGGCGCCCATGATTTTCACTGTGCCAGGTCAACGGCCTATTGGGTTTCAGCGATCGCAGGCAACCTGGTGTCGTCATTGCCTCTTAGGATACCACGGCCGGGGGACTTCGCAAGAAATGCTTCAGAGCATCTTCTCCCGCGTCGTGAACGCGTGACGGAGTTCGGAGTTCCGAGGAGTTCCGAGGAGTTCCGAGGAGTTCCGGAGTTCGGCGGACACCATTACTTATCTCGATCCCCGATCTCCATTGATGGCTTTACTCGACCGTCACCGACTTGGCCAGGTTGCGGGGCTTGTCGACGTTGCAGCCTCGGGCCACGGCCGCGTGGTAGGCTAGCAACTGAAGCGGCACGACGGTGAGCATCGGCTGGAGAGGAACTGGGGCGTCTGGGACATAAATGACGCTATCCGTGTACTTTCTGATTTCCTCATCGCCCTCGGTGGCCACGGCGATCACGTGGCCCTTGCGGGCGCGTACCTCTTCGATGTTGCCGATGACCTTCTCGTAGGTGTCGCAGCGAGTGGCCACGAAGACGACCGGCATCCCTTCGTGAATCAGGGCGATGGGCCCGTGTTTCATCTCAGCGGCCGGAAGGCCCTCGGCGTGTATGTAGCTTATTTCCTTGAGCTTAAGAGCCCCTTCCAGCGCGACCGGGTAGTTGTATCCCCTGCCGAGGAACAGCCAGTTATCCCGATCGACGTGCCGGGCGACGATGTCCTTGATGTTCTCGGACTGCTGAAGGACCGTTTCGATCTTGTCGGGGATCTCGCTCAGGGCGGTCATATAGAACTTGGCATCCGACTGAGACATGAACCGCCGCCGTCCAAGCATTATCGCAACAAGTGCTTGAACAACCAGTTGACACGTAAATGCCTTGGTCGATGCCACGCCGATCTCCGGCCCGGCGTGCAGGTAAACGCCCGCATCGGTGTACCGGGCGATGGTCGAGCCGACGACATTGACCAGCCCCAGCGCCAGGGCGCCCTTCTGCTTCGCCTCGCGAAGGGCCGCCAGCGTGTCGGCGGTCTCGCCGGACTGGCTGATGGCGATAACGACCGTCCCGTCTTCGACGATGGGGTTCCTGTAGCGAAACTCGCTGGCGTATTCGACCTCGGTCGGAATCCGGGCCAGCTCTTCGAACATGTACTCGCCTACCAGCCCCGCATGCCACGCCGTCCCGCAGGCAGTCAGGATGATCTTGCGTGTCTTGACCAGTTCGCGGTCGATCCCCTGCAGCCCGCCCAGAATAATCTGCATTTCCCGCAGATCAAGCCGGCCTCCCATCGCCATGCGGGTCACCTCGGGCTGCTCGAAGATCTCCTTGAGCATGTAGTGCTCGTACCCGCCCTTGGCGATCTCTTCCAGCGACCATTCGATCTGGCTGACCTCTTTGTTGATCGGCACGTTGTCGAGGGTGGTTGTCCGCATGCCCTCGCGGGTGATCACGGCCATCTCGCCGTCATCGAGATAGCTCACGTTGGCGGTGTGTTCGATGATGGCTGAGGCGTCGGAGGCGACCACGTACTCGTCGGCGCCCACGCCGATGATCAGCGGGCTGCCCTTGCGGGCGACGACCAGCTTATCGGGCTCGTCGACGCTGACGACGACGATGCCGTAGGTGCCCGTGACCTCCTGCAGGGCGGCCCGAACGGCGTCTTCCAGCACATCGCAACTGTTGGCCCGAAAGTGGCCGATCAGTTGCACCAGCACTTCCGTATCGGTGTCGCTGGTGAACTCGCACCCCTGGTCAATCAGGAACTTCTTGAGCGTGGTGTAGTTCTCGATGATGCCGTTATGGACCATCGCGATTCGCCCGGACGTATCGACGTGGGGGTGGGCGTTGGCCTGATTGGGCTCGCCGTGGGTCGCCCATCGGGTGTGGGCGATGCCGATCGTGCCCGCCCCGATCACGGGGTCGGCCTCGGCGAGGGCTTCGACCTCGCTGACGCGGCCGGGGCTTTTCTGAAGCCCCAGCACCCCGTCATGATAGACGCAGATCCCGGCCGAATCGTAGCCCCGATACTCGAGGCGCTTGAGGCCCTCGATCAGGATCGTCCGTGCTTTCCTAGGCCCGATATAACCGACAATACCGCACATGAGGCTCACTCCTGTCTAAATAGACTGTCTTTACATGTATCGGAACGAGAGCCGCCGAAATTGCCCCCAAGCAGCGGCTAATCGTTCATTGTATACTATCACCCGTGGACCTCCTAAGACATGCCGAAAATGCCGCCATCGCCGCCAACGCCCCTCTGGCCGTGCGAATGAGGCCCCAGGCCGTCGACGACGTGCTCGGACAGGACGAGTTCCTCGGGCCCGGCAAGCTGCTGCGGCGGATGCTGGACGCCGACCGCCTGACCAGCCTGGTCTTCCATGGCCCGCCGGGGTCGGGCAAGACCACCCTCGCCGCCGTCATCGCCAACCACTGCTCGGCCGACTTTTACACCCTCAACGGGGGGTCGGCCTCGGTCAAGGACGTCCGCGAGATCATCGAACGCGCCCGGGTCAATCTGGCGGCCAACAGCACACGAACCGTCCTGTTCATCGATGAGCTGCATCGATTCAACCGCGCCCAGCAGGACGTGCTCCTCAACGACGTCGAGAATGCGACGATCGTGCTGATCGGCGCGACCACCGAGAATCCGTTCTTCACGATCAACTCGCCCTTGCTGAGCCGCTCGACGATCTTCCAGTTCAAGCCCCTCTGCGACGACGACATCATCACGCTGCTGCGCCGGGCGCTGGGCGACGCGGACCGCGGGCTGGGCGCCTACACCGTCCGGGTCGACGACGAGGCGCTGCAGCACTTGGCGACGATCTGCGACGGCGACGCCCGCCGAGCGCTGACGGCCCTGGAGATCGGCGTGATCAGCCAGGCCCAACGCGGGGCGACGGAGATCGTCTTCGACCTGGAGACCGCCCAGGAGTCCATTCAGGCCAAGGCCATCCAATACGACACACACGGCGATCAGCACTACGACGCCGCCAGCGCGCTGATCAAGTCGATGCGGGGCAGCGACCCGGACGCAACGGTCTATTGGCTGGCCAAGATGCTGGTCGCCGGCGAAGACCCTCGCTTTATCGCACGCCGCATCGCGATCCTGGCCAGCGAGGATATCGGCAACGCCGATCCGCGAGCGGTTCTGGTCGCCAACGCCGCCTTCCAGATCACCGAGCGCATCGGCATGCCCGAATGCCGCATCACCCTCGCCCAGGCCGCGATCTACATGGCCTGTGCGCCCAAGTCCAACGCCTCGTACGTGGCCGTTGACAAGGCGATGGACGATGTCAAGACCAGGCGGACCGTGCCCGTCCCCAAGCACCTGCGCAACGCCCCGCACCCCGGCATGGCCGAGCAATACGGCCACGGCAAAGGCTACCAGTACAGCCACGACTATCCCGGCGGCGTCAGCCCCGACCAGGACTATCTCGGCGTCGACGCCACCTACTACGTGCCCACCCAGCGCGGCTACGAGAAGCACATCGCCGCCTACCTCGACTGGATCCGCAAGCTCCAGGCCGGCCCGGACGATGACGCCTGATCGCCGCGGCAGACGTTTAGGTCTTGCCAGACCCCCCCCTGATTCATTCCAATGGGTACACTGTGAGGGTTGCCAAACAGAAAATTCGCACGACGATACGCGCGCAGCTGGCTGCGATGACGCCGGACCGGCGGGCGACCAAAGGATGTCTGGCCGCCGAGAAGGTCTTCAAGCTTCCGGAGTTTCACGACGCGCATGTCGTCATGATCTTCCTGAACACCGACACCGAGATCGACACGGTCGCCATCGCCCTGGCGGCGTGGGCGGCCGACAAGACGGTCCTCGTGCCGCGGGTGAATATCTCCGAGCGACACATGATCGCCCTGGAATGCAAATCGCTGCACGCCGGGTTGCTGCCGGGCAGTTTCGGCATCCTCGAGCCCGCCAACGGCGAGCCCTGGCCGGTCGAGAGTATCGACATGGTTGTCGTGCCGGGCCTGGCCTTCGACCGATGCGGGCGCCGACTGGGGCAGGGAGCGGGCTTTTACGACCGCTTCCTGTCCACCGACGGCATGCGGGCAACGACGTGCGGGCTGGCCTTCGCCGAGCAACTGGTCGATGACGTGCCCGTTACCCCCCATGATTGGCCGATGGACATTGTGGTCACCGACCGAGACATCTTTCGCCCCAGCCGCCCAGCCAGCACCGACAACGACCAACAGGAGTTGGACCGATGAACTGGAACATGCAACGAATCGTTATCGTCCTCGTCGCCGTGGCGGCCGTGGTGCTGTTGGTCTGGGCGCTCCAGAACAACCAGGACCAGCCGACGCCCCAGCCGGAATCGACCGATCCGAGCCGACCCGCTCCGAACGGGACTGCAACGGCCGAGCCGACCGTTACGCCAACAACCCAGGCGGTCGAGCCTCCCCAGCCCGTCCATCTGCCCGACGACGACGCCGCGGCGGTGGATGCCTATCGGCGCGGACTGGAGCTGCTGGCCGATAAGCAATGGCTCGCCGCTCGTGAGACGCTCTCAGCCGCCCTGCTCAGCGGACACCTGTCCGGCGCCCGGGCCGAGGACGCTCGCGAGCAACTGGAAGAGCTGGCCGACAAGACGATCTTCTCGCGGTCGGTCTACGACGACGACCCCTACACCTTCCGCTACCAGGTGAAGGCCGGCGATATGCTCAACCAGATCGAGCGCCACTTCAAGCTGCACACGCCGATCGAGTTGATCCTGAGGATCAATCGAATGTCCGACGCCCGCAAGCTCAAGGCCCGCCAGAGGCTCAAGCTTGTCCGCGGCCCGTTCCACGCCGTCGTCAACAAGCACACACTGATCATGGACCTGTACCTGCACCGCGAGGGCCTCTCGCCGGTGTATGTCCGCCAGCTTCCCGTCGGGCTCGGCCGCGATGACGGCACACCGGCGGGCCTGTGGCGCATCCGCCACGGCGAAAAAGGCCGACGCGTGGCATGGTACCCCCCGCCCAGCAGCGGCCTGAAGGGCCGAATCGACTGGGGCGAGCCCGGCTACGCCTTCGGTGAAAAAGGGATTTGGCTTCCCCTGGAAGGCATCGACGAGACCACCGAGGGCCTCGTCGGCTACGGGATCCACAGCACCAACAATCCCCTCAGCGTCGGCCAGACCGTCTCGCTGGGCTGCATCCGCCTGCTCGACGACGACATCGAACTGGTCTACGCCTTGCTCTACGAAAAGTGGTCGACCGTCCGCGTAACCCGATAGCGCCCGGCCTGACACCGTGAGCTGGGGTGCGCGGGGTTTCTGGCAGCCCGTGTTGCGGCCGGCGGGGATTAGTTCTCGGTGCTTCGGGCGGGGAGGTATATTTCGCCCGTTTCGACGATGAACTCCGGAATGCCTTCAGGCCAGAACTGCAGCATCACCGTCACGTCGCGGTAGCGGGCATCGTAGCTGGCTGTCAGGCCCACGTACCAGCGGGGGAACTTCCGCGTCAGGGTCAGGGTGGTGCTCAGATTCGTCCCGCCGTCGTACTCCAAGTCGTACTGCTCGGAGAAACTGACCGTGTACTTGCGGTTGATTTTATATCGCGCGGCAAACGTGATGACGGCCGTTTCCATGTCCTTGATCGTCCGCAGCCCCAGGAAGTAGTCCACCCGCGGGTCGCGCCGCACGGCAAGGCCGACGCCGGCGCGGCCCACCTCGCTCCGGTCGATGTCGTAGTTCATGTCAGCCAGGAACGTTGTCGCATCGGAAATGTTCCACGCATAGTCGATGTTGATGAAGTCGCGCCCCAGACTGTACTCAGGCCGAGAGGCGAAAAACCGCCCGTCCGCGCTGGGGTGGAACCTCGGGTCGGCGTCAAAGAAACCGGCCATCACATCCAGCCGCATCCAGTTGACCGTTCGCCGCTTGCCCGCCTTGCCGCGTTTGGTCTGCAGCCGCTGGCGAACGCCGAACGTCACGCCGCTGAGTCCCTCGATATGTTCCTCGATGGCCGGGCTCAGCGGGTACAGCTCGGCGGGGGTGGCGGTGTTGGCGGCCAGCATGGCGACCACTTCCGGCGTGATGATATGCTTGATCTTGTGGAGGTCCCAGAACCGGTTGTCCACGTTGTTGTAGATGCGCCACAGGTGCGTATCGGCGCGGATGCCGACCTCGCCGTGCACACGGTTGCTCTTGCCGCCCTTGGGCGACGACGTCCAGTAATCGCCCCGCGCAGCGACATAGGGCACGAGATTGATCGGCCCGAGATGCACCGGCCAGTCGATTTCGCCGCGCGCGTCAAAGCGGCCCATCCAGCCGCTATCGTCGATCTTCAGGTCGTTCTCTATCCGAAACTGCTTGGCCCCTGCGTGGGCCTCGGCGAACGACGTCAATCGGTCGCCCAACAGGGGCTCGCCCAGAATCCAGAACCCCACGTCCGGGGCCGATTCGGTCTGCGTCAGGAATCGGTTGATCCTCGCCTTCAGCAGCACGTCCAACGCCCAGTTGTCGCGCTGCTTCTTGGCGTACAGCAGCGTCTCCTGCTCCTTGCCCGCATAGAACTCGCTGGCAAAGAATTGCCGCAGGTAGTTCTTGTCGCACATGTAGCTGAGTTCGAACTGCATCTGCCAATCGCGAGGCAGATACTGCTTGTGGCGTATCAGCACCCGCCCGCGTTGCTGCTGGGCGGGGATGTTCTTGTTCAGACGCCCGAACTCGTCTTCTTCCTGCCGGTCGACCATGCCCCACAGCTTGCTGTAGCCGCTATAGTTCCGGCGGGCGTAATCCATCTCGAGGCCAATTTCAGGCCCGCGGCGATAGTTCAGGTGCAGCACGCCGGAAAAGCCCTCCGGCTTGCTCAGGCCCAGCACGCGGAACAGGCTCCATTTCGTCGCCGTGACAAACCCCAACTCCCCGCCTGTGGAGATCCGCACCGACCGCAACGCCGTGTGCCCCTGCTCCGCATCGCCATACAACCATGGGAAGTACATCACCGGCACCGAGCGGACGAAGACCGTGACGTCCTTCGCCTTGGTCTTGGCCCGGCGCTGGCTGATCCGGGCGCCCGTGGCGTCGTAGGCCGTCTCGTCCATCATGTAAACCCGACGGCCGGCGAAATGGTACGTCGGCGAGGCGAACTCACTGGTAGATACCTTGGCGTCGCGGAACCACATTTCCCGGGCGGACAGCATTCGGCCTTCGACGGCTCGAACATAGATGGGAATGTTTCGCTGGGTCTGGACGGACTTGAACACCGGATCGATCATGATCGCCCGGTCGCTGATGAAGTCGTAGTACGCCTCCGGGCCGCGCATGAATCGCTCGCCGCGCGAGATCACCACGTCGCCATATAGATAGATGCCCACGATCGTTTCCTGCCCGTTCCGGCCGATCTGTGGGCTAAAGGGAGCGTAGGTGTCCTTGATAGCCCCGGCCGAGGCGTCTTCGCCGAGCACTTGGCTGAACACGACCGCATCTTGCGAGCGCATCTCCAGGACGGATTCGCCGTCCGGATCGGGGTCGCCCTGGGAGAGGTACACCCCGCCGGTAAAGACCGTCACGCGTCGCCCGTCGTCGCCGATCTTGTGGGAGACCAGTTCCTTGGCAAAGAAGGTCACCGGCTCGACCGGGGTCTGCTCGGGCTGGCCTGGCTGAGTGGCCACGACATTGGGCTCGGCAGGCTCGGTTGTTATAACGGGCGACCGGTCGGGGACGGCAGCCTTGTCGGCCGAGCCGTGCACAACCTTGAACGGCAGCTTCATCGGCCCGTCGTCGGACGACGAGTCGGGCTGATCGGCATCTGGCCGCTTGACTGGCGGCTCGTCGATGCGGAACAACTCCGGCGCCGAGTGCTGCGTCGATGACCGGTCGTCCCGCCCGTCGGCGCCAGCGGGTGTATCGGCCGTGTCGGAGGGCTCGGCCAGCCCTTCCGCTTCGCGCCGCACCGTCATGGCGCGGCGGTAGAGCGGAAAATCCTTCAGCGGCGTCTGTTCGGTCTGGCCGCCGCCCGCCTTGACGCGCCCGCGCACAAAGAACGCGATGTACATGGCGCGGTCGCCGGTCGAAGCGCCGTCGGGCTCGCTCAGGATGACGTCGCCTTCGACATAGACCCGCACGTCGCGCAAGACGCTCTGGCCCGCTTGGCGGGTAGCGATCCAGACGACGGCGTCTCGCCCGGTGACGACACGCTTGCCAACGGTCATCTTGAAATCACCCAGCACCACCGAGACCTGTTCATCGCCGTCGGAGAAGGCGTTGATCTTCTTCCCGCTGATCTCGACGTCGGCCTGGACATACTCCCCCTGGGCGGCCACTGGCCCGCTAAGTATCCCTACCGCGGCCAGGGCCAGGAACACCCGCACCCATCCCGCATTAATTGCGTTGTTATTCGTCATGCTGCGTCAACCTCGCCTGGCGTCTTCAAGAGCCTTTTCGACGGCGCGCGGCTCTAGCGGGGCCGTCAGGCGAAGGGCGGCTTGCATTTCGGTTAATCTGGAACCGGGCATTATAAGTGCATGTCACAACAAGTCAAAGATTCTTTCGCCCCTCCGGCCTCCCCCCCGAGGCCCGGATGTCCTTGCCAGGGGACAGCCTGCGCGGCATAATCTCACTTACTGGACTATCGGCAAAGTCCCCCGCATCACGTTGCTGCAGACACAAGTCCTGCAAGGGCCACCATGACAGAGATGGATACCGAGACCCTCCGGAAGGAGTTAGAGCAATATCGAACCGAGCGAGACAAGATCCGCGCTCTGATCGGCCAGATCGGCGGAGTGGCCAACACTCGCCGGGACCGGACGCTCAACATCATCTTCATCTGCTTGGTTCTGACTCTGTTCTCTTTGGATATTGCTCAGCACTTTGAGTGGATACCCCACCTCTGGCCGCCGATGATCTCGCTGGAACTGGCCCTGCTGTTGGTCTCGTTCAAAATCATCTGGATGATCCACCAGCAGGCCCGCATTGAGCACTTCCAATTCTGGATCCTCAACTCCATTGAGTTCCGCCTCAACGAGATGTCTCGGCGTTTCCAGACGATCGAAAAAGCCCTCAAGCAGCGACCCGGACCTCACTAGCTGCGTTGCGCCTTGTCGTCTGAGCCCGGTCGGGTTATCCTGTCGACCAGCCTGTGATCGACCAGATGGAAGATGGGAGTCAGCCGTGACGGACCAATTGGCCTATGCCTTGATCACCCCCTACAGCCTCTTCAAGAGCCGCACCGGCGGCATCATCGGCCGGCTGTTGGCGTGCCCGGAACTGGACCTCGTCGCGACCCGCATGTATGTCCTGTCCGATGCGTTTCTCGATCGGTACAGGGAAATCCTCTGCCCCGCCGCCACCGAGCCCGCCATCCGCCAGGCGTGGCAGGATTATATCGATCGATCGCTGCGTCAGCGGAACCCATGGGGGTACCTGCCGCGATGCATGTTCATGCTGTTTCGCGGCGACAACGCCGTCCAACGCCTCAAGGAGGATGTCATCGGCGGCTTCACCGATCAGCCCCTCGGCGACACGGTCCGCGGCACGTTTGGCGATTTTATTCGCGACGACACGGGCCACATTCATTATTTCGAGCCGGCCGTCATCACCTGCCCAATCCCCGATCTCAACAACGACCA
This sequence comes from Phycisphaerae bacterium, assembly GCA_011050235.1. Lineage (GTDB taxonomy): Bacteria > Planctomycetota > Phycisphaerae > SM23-33 > SM23-33 > HyVt-337. Next base: position 49,365 of record DRGC01000073.1, read on the forward strand.
CCTGAAGCTCTTCGCCGACTACGCCCTCAGCGACGGCGGCGTCCTGACAGGCCGAATCGACTACGACACCCCCCCGCAGGTCTCGCTGGTGATGCTCAAGCCGGACAACTTCTACCGCCCCAGCCGGCGACCCGGGAATATTATAGACACCTTCAGCCTCACGGGTCTGAGAATTGTCGCGGCCAAGCTGTTTGGCATGACGGTCGCCCAGGGCGAGCAGTTCTACGGGCCGCTGAAAGACATCTTCGTCGACAGGCTCCGCTTTCTCGTCAGCAACACGGCCTACGATCGCCTGCAGGACGCGTTCGATTTTGACTTTACCCGCGACGATGCCGACGCCATCGCCGACCGACTCGCCGAGCGCAACGCCACCACCGAGTTCAACAAGATCGTCGAATACATGACGGGCGTGCACCCCGAGAGCATTGACCCCCAGGACAAGTCCACCGCCGGGGAGGCCCGATGTCTGGCCCTGCTTTACGAAGGCCCCGACGCCATCGAGAAGATCCGAACGGTCCTGGGCTCGACTGATCCGTCCAAGGCCGAGCCGGGCACCGTCCGCAGCGACTTCGGCCGCGACCTGATGCGAAACGGCGCCCACGCCTCCGACTCGCCCGAAAACGCCTTGCGCGAGCGGAACATCGTGGGCCTGGCCGAAACCGAAACCGACACCTGCGACGTCAAAGAAATGATCGACGCCTACCTCGCCTAGCTCGGCGACGCCTGTCGTCGCAGGATCCCTCCCATGTCGCTGACGATCGACACCTTCGTAACCGGCCCGCTGCAGGTCAACACCTACCTGCTGCGCTGTGACGACGACGCCATCGTCGTCGACCCCGGCAGCTTCGCCAAAGACGCTTTCTGGCGTTTCCTGCAGGCCGAGGCTGTCCAGCCTGACGCCATTTGGCTGACGCACGCCCACGGCGACCACATCGCCGGCGTCGCCGCCGTGAAGCAGCAGTTCCCGGCCGTGACGATCGTCTGCCCCAACGTCGACGCCGCGCTGATGACCGACGCCGACATGAACCTCTCCCGGCCGTTGGGTCTGCCCATCGCCGCTCCGCCGGCGGACCGACTGATCGTTGTCGGCGACGTGCTGCACATCGGCTCGAGCGAATGGACCGTATTGGACACGTCCGGCCACACCGCAGGCGGGGTGAGCTACCACTGCCCGGACGCCGGTGTCGTGCTGGCGGGCGATGCGCTATTCGCCAGCGGGATCGGGCGAACCGACATCCCCGGCGGCGATGCGACGGCCCTGCTGGCCAACATCGAGCGGCATTTGATGTCGCTACCCGACGAGACACGAGTCCTGCCCGGCCACGGCCCCGCGACAACGATCGGCCGCGAACGCCAGGGCAATCCGTTCCTGCTGTGACATCCCCGATGGCAACGAGATGGCCGTCGTATATAATTGTCTTGACCGGCGCACGTCCGCGGGTAGGATACCCTAGTACACATGTGCAGCTCTCTTGGATACCGTTGTCAGTTCAGACGTTACGAAGTTGCGCCGAACCGCTGGGCTTGTTTGTATGTCGCGGGAGAAGACGGCGGCGCTTGGTATCATCTCTCCGCTACGATGATCCGCAGGGCGGGTCGAAAAGAAGGCATGCCGGATGGCATCCATCCATATCATCCAGGGCCCGGATAAAGGGCGACGGTTCGAGCTCACCGACGGCGAGAGTCTCATCGGCCGGCGCGATTGCGACGTCGAGTTGACCGACAACACGGTCTCACGCCACCACTTTCGCCTGACCAGCGACGCGGGGCGGTGGCTGCTCGATGACCTGGGCTCAGCCAACGGGACGTTTCTCAACGGCCAGAAGGTCACCGGCTCCTCGCCCGTTGAACCGGGCGATCAGATTCGCTGCGGCAGGTCGCTGCTGGTTTTCGCGCGCGCCGGCGACACGGTCCCCGGCATGAGCGGCGTGGATATGGATGAGAGCGGCAAGCTCGTCGACGCCGCGATCGTCGCCACCGTGCCCAGCAACGAAGATTCCGTCGTCATCCCCACCCCCGAGGCCGGCGCCCAGGCCATCGGCAACCTGCGCATCCTTTATGACTTCATCGCCGAGACCACCAGCATTTTCACCGTCGACGTGCTGCTGAGGCGGACGCTTCAGAAGGTCTTCGACGTTCTCAATGCCGACCGCAGTTTCATCATGCTCATGGCCGATGGCGACGAACCCGCCGAAGGACAGTCCCGTCGACTCGTGCTGAAGGCGTCGATTGTCTCGGAAGATAGCGAAAACACCGAGGCCCCTATCTCACGGACCATCATCAACGAGGTGATCCGAAATGAGGTCGGCATCCTCAGCTCCAACGCGATGGGCGACAAGCGATTTGCCGCCGGCAAGAGCGTCCACGATTTCAGCATCCGCTCGGCCATCTGCGTGCCCATCAAGGGGCGCGAGAGCATCCTGGGCGTCATCCACGTCGATTGCAGCGTCTCGGCCCATACGTATTCCACCGAGCAGTTGCGGCTGCTGACGGCCATCGGGTACCAGACCGGCCTGGCCATTGAGAACGTCCGTCTGTACGAGGCGACCCTCCAGTCGGAACGATTGGCGGCCGTCGGTGAGACGGTGGCCGTCCTGTCGCATCACATCAAGAACATTCTCCAGGCCCTTCAGGCCGGCATCGACGTGGTCCACTCGGCCCTCAGCGCCGACAACCTGGCCAAGGCCAACCAGGCCTGGCCCATCGTCCAGCGGGGCCTGGGGCGCACCAACGAGCTGATCCTCAACATGTTGGCCTTCTCCAAGGCCCGCCAACCTCAACGCGAAGACCTCAACGTCAACGCCATCCTTCGAGACTGCCTCGAACTGATCGGCTCGCAGGCCGACGAAAAGGGCGTCGCCGTGGTGACCGATCTGGACGACGTCCCCCCGCTGGCCGCCGATGCGGCCGGCCTGCAGCACGCGGTGCTCAACCTGCTGTCCAACGCCCTGGCCGCCGTCGAGCCGCAAGCGGGCATCATCACCGTCCGCAGCCATTACGATTCGATGAATCGCATCATCCTCATCGACGTGATCGATAACGGCAGCGGCATCAGCGACGACCTGCTGGACGAAATATTCAAGCCGTTCTTTTCTGCAAAGGGGCAGGAAGGAACCGGGCTCGGGCTGGCCGTCGCCAAGAAGATCGTCGAAGAACACGGCGGCGCCATTACGCTGGCCTCCACCCCCGGAGAAGGCACGACCTTCACCATCGCCCTGCCCACCATGCCCGCCGGCGATGCCAGCGAAACCATGGTCCCTCCGACCGATTAGCTCCGGCGATCGGGCCGTTGCAGCCTCACAGAATCGTCACGTCGTCGGCATCCTCGTTGGGCTCGTCCGCGTCGGGCGATTCCGCCTCGGGCGCTTCCGCCTCGGGCGCTTCCGGCGTCTGCGCTTCCGCCGGGGGCTGCTCTGCGGGCGACGCGTCGCCATCCAGGGCCAGTTGCTGCTGGGCGTCGTCCTCGCCGATGACGCGGGCGACCGAGACCAACTGGTCGGCGGACTTGAGGCTGATAATCCGCACGCCCTGGGTGGCCCGTCCGATGGCCCGAATCTCCTGCACGCCCGTTCGCACGATCATGCCGCCGGAAGTAATCAGCATGATCTCATCGGCGTCGCGAATCGACTTGACGGCCACCACCTTGCCGTTGCGCTTGGTGGTCTTGATGTTGATGACGCCGTACCCGCCCCGCGACTGGCTGCGGTATTCCTCGAAGCTCGTCCGCTTGCCATACCCATTTTCGCACAGCGTCAGCAGCGACGCCGCCAGATCCACCAGGGCCATCCCCACCACCGCATCGCCTTCGCGCAGGTGAATGCCCCGCACGCCGGCAGCGGTTCGACCCATCGGCCGGACCTGAGTCTCATTGAAACGGATCGCCTGCCCGTTGGCCGTGCCCAGAACGATCTGATCGTCGCCGCGCGTCATCATCACGCCGATCAACACGTCGTCGGTGGCCAGGCCCGTCGCCTGGATGCCGCCCCGCCGCGGGTTGGCGTAGGCGCTGAGGGCGGTCTTCTTGATCTGCCCATTGCGCGACACCGAGACCAGGAACCGATCGTCGAACTCGCGCACCGCCATCACCGCGCAGATGCTCTCGTCCGACTTGATCTGGAGCATGTTGACGATCGCCCGTCCCTTCGACTGCCTCGCCATCGACGGAATATCATAGACCTTCAGCCAGTGCATTCGCCCGTTGCTGAGGAACACCAGCATGTAGTCGTGCGTGGAGGCGACGAACAACTGCTCGGTGAAGTCACCCTCTCGCGAATCCGCCCCGATAATACCCCGCCCGCCGCGGCCCTGGCGGCGATACGTCGTCAGCGGCGTGCGCTTGATATAGCCCTGGTGCGTGAGCGTGACGACGACGTCTTCCTCGGCGATGAGGTCCTCGATATTGATATCGTCGGCCGTCCCGATGATCTCGGTCCGCCGCACGTCGCCGTACTTGTCCTTCATCTCGTGGATGTCTTCGCGAACGATGTCCAGCAGCAACTCCTCCTGCGAGAGGATCGCCTCGTGGCCTTCGATTTCCTCGGCGAGCCTCGAGTAGTCCCGCGCGACCTTTTCGATCTCCAGACCCGTCAGCCTCTGCAGCTGCATCCCCAGAATCGCGTCAGCCTGAACACCCGTGAGCGTCTGGTCCTCCTGCGAGACCCTGGCGACATACGCCTCCGGCAGGAGGCCGCGGACGGTGGCCGCCTCGGTCAGTCGAAGCGGATGGGCGATCAATCGCTCGCGCGCGGTCGGCACATCGGGCGATGACTTGATCAGGTCGATGATCCGGTCGATGTCGGCGATCGCCAGGATCAGCCCTTCCAGCACGTGCGCCCGCTGGCGCGCCCGCCGCAACAGATACATCGTCCGCCGGCGAATGACGTCCTTACGGTGGTCCAGGTGCCCGGCCAGCAGGTCCCGAATCGTCAGCGTCCGCGGCGTGCGGTTGACCAGCGCGATATTGATGATGCTGAAGGTCGACTGCAGCGGTGTGTACTGGTAGAGCTGGTTGATGACCACCTCCGGCTCGCACCCCCGGCGGAGGTCGATCACGATCCGCATACCTGTGCGGTCCGAATGGTCCTCAACGTTCTGGATGTCGGTGATCTTGCCGGCTTTGACCACGTCGGCGATGCGCATGACAATGGTGCTCTTGAGCACCTGGTAGGGAATCTCGGTGACGATGATCTGCGTCTTGCCGCCCCGCGTCTGCTCGGTGTGCAGCTTCGCGCGGACGCACACGCGCCCCCGACCGGTCTTATAGCCCTGGACAATGCCCTCGCGCCCGCAGATCAGGCCGCCCGTAGGAAAGTCCGGCCCCTTGACAAACTTCATCACATCGGCCACGGTCGCATCGGGGTTGACGAGCATGTGCAACAGCGCGTCGCAGATTTCGTTGAGGTTGTGCGGCGGCAGGCTGGTGGCCATCCCCACCGCGATGCCCTGTGCGCCGTTGACCAGCAGGCAGGGAAACTTGCCCGGCAGAACCGTGGGCTCCTGGAGCGTGCCGTCGTAGTTGGGCTTCATATCGACGGTTTCGTACTGCAGGTCGTGCATCATCTCCGTCGCCGGGGCCGTCATGCGGGCCTCGGTGTATCGCATGGCCGCCGCGGGGTCGCCGTCGATCGAGCCGAAGTTGCCCTGCGGATCGACCAGCGGGTAGCGCATGCTCCATTCCTGGCCCATCCGCACCAACGTCGGGTAGATCACATCGCTGCCATGCGGGTGGTAATTACCGGAGGTGTCGCCGGTGATCTTCGCGCACTTGCGGTGCTTGCTTCGCGGGCCCAGGTGCAGGTCGTTCATCGCCACCAACACGCGCCGCTGGGAGGGCTTCATCCCGTCGCGAATATCCGGCAGGGCGCGATCCACGATGGTGCTCATCGCGTAGGTGAGGTAGCTGTCGCGCATCATCTCTACGATCGCCTGCGCTTCGATGCGCTCATTGGGGAACATCACCGCCGCATCCGAGACACGGATGGCCCCTTCCGTCTCGGGGCCGTTGGACTGCGAGGCGGGGTCGTCGACGCCGTTGTCTTGCGGGTTGGTTGCGTCTGTCTCTGCCAAAGTTACGCTCCGTCGTTACAGGGACTGTTCAGTCGGCGCCGCTAGAGGGGCGGCATCTCGTCATCCTGGCGCCGGCCATGGCGAATCAGCCGACGGACTGCATAGGTGCGCGCCCCGGTCGATTCGAAATAAATCCGCATCAGCAACTCGCCGATCAGGCCCGTCGCCAGAAGCAGCAGACCCGTCACCAGCAACATGAACCCCAGCGCCATCAGCGGCCCATGCTCGGCCATCAGCGAAAATTCCCAGTTCGCCAGCTTGCGGATCAGCCCGTAGGCCAAGATTCCCAGCCCGCCCACGCCGCACATGACCCCCCACTTGCCGAAGAAATGCAGCGGGCGCGTCAGGTAGCCGGTGATGAATCGCAGGGTCAGCAGATCCAGCGCCACGCGAAACGTTCGCCCCAAACCGTAGTTGCTCTTGCCCGACCGGCGGCGGACGTTTTTGATCGGCACTTCGCAGATTTTCGCCCCCAGCCTCGCGCAGACCGCCGGCACGAATCGGTGCATGTCGCCGTAGAGGCGAACGTCCTGGAGCACCTCGCGGCGGTAGGCCTTGTAGGTCGTGCCGAAATCGTGCAGCTTGACGCCGCTGACTTTCGCCAGCAGCCAGTTGGCCATCCGCGAGGGGATCCGGCGCGTCAGCAGGTTGTCGCCCCGCCGCACGCGCCACCCGCTGGCGATGTCGTACCCTTCGTCGATCTTGCTGATGAACAGCGGAATCTCGTACGGGTCGTGCTGCAGGTCGCCGTCCATGGCGATGATGACCTCGCCGACGGCCTGGTCGAAGCCCGCCTGCAGCGCGGTCGTCTGGCCGAAGTTCCGGCGAAGCTCGATGACCGTCACCCGGTCATCCTCACCCGCGATGCGCTCCAGGATCTCTGCCGTCCGGTCGGTACTGCCGTCGTCGATGTAGATCAGTTCGTAGGGCCGATCGACGCGCCGCATGACGCGCACGATCCGGCCGTGCAGCTTCTCCACAACGTCCTGCTCGTTATAGAACAGGACGATCACGCTGTAGGCCAGCGCGGGCGGCTTGGCCGCGGTGGGAACGCTGTACGTATTAGGCGCCGTGTAGATGTCCATAATGTATCAACTCGACGTCCGCCTGCTCAAAGGCCAGCCGGACGGCCGGATCGCACAGGGCGGCCAGTTCCGCTCGCCGCCGCTCGCCCAGGCGGCTGAGCCCGGCCGCCAAGCCGTCTCCGCACCCGGGATGTGTCATAATCTCCACAACGCCGACTGGGGCCCGCTGGGCGGCCAGGATCAACCAGGCGGCATCGATCAGGCCCGTGTGGGCGATGCCCCACGTGCCGTCTGTCGCCAGAAAGCCCGATCCTTTCCGCCGCCGGCAGCGCCCAAGGGCATTCAAAACAAGGCGAATTCCTCGCTGCTTGAGCGGCGCCCAAGGCCAGCCGCGCCCCGGCAACACCTCGCGGTGTCGCCGAACGTATGGAATATCATATCGCCGCGCCAGGCCAATGACACGCGCGAATATCGGCCCGTAGCCGTGGCAATGGCGGTGCGTATCCAGGTGGGTGGGCGAGATGCCCCGGTCCAGCACCCAGCGAATCTGGGTGTCGAACTCCGCCTCGATAACCCCCAGCAGGGCCGGCCGGCACATGCAGGCCCGAATCAGCCCCAGCCCGCCGCGCGACATCTGCCCGTCGTCGCCGGCCAGGACCCGGCCCGGCTCGCTCAGCGGCGGGCCCTGCGAAGCGTTCAGGTGCACGCCGACGCCCAGATCGGGCGCGTCGGCCAGGCGCCCCGCAGCCTCGGCGGCCGCCGGCATGTTCGCCGCCAACGTCGTCGATGTCACAATCCCCTCACGATGCGCGCGGAGGATGCCGTCGCTGATGGCGGCGGAGAAGCCGAAATCATCGGCGTTGACAATGACGCGTTTTGGGCCCGGCCTTTCGGTCATGACGCACATGATTATAATGCACAGCGAAAACCGACAACAGCCGTCGCCTCCCCGGCGGGGCGAAAAGGAAGCCTCATGCCCGCCTTCACCAATGAGAATATATGGATGGCCGTGGGATTTACAGGACAGGTCATCTTCGGCCTGCGTTTCATCGTGCAGTGGATTGCGACCGAACGGGAGAAGAAATCCGTCGTGCCTGTGATGTTCTGGTACCTGTCGCTACTGGGAAGCGTGATCCTGCTCGCCTATGCCATCTACCTCCGCAACCCCGTTTTCATCGCCGGGTTCAGCCTGAACCTCATCATCTACCTGCGGAACCTCTACTTCATCCATTTCCATCACCCCTCGCCGCCACAAGACCCCAATGCCGATCCGGCCGGTTGTGAAGGGGACGGCTCGACCTAATCGGTCTACCATAAGTCTGTAGCGTTTGAGTGGCGGGTGTCCCCCCGGCGGGCGTGCGACCTGTCCGGCCAACTCTTACGCGGCCTTGTTGATCGTTGGGCCCCAACGGGGCCCCTTGCTTAGCCCAGGGCGTAGGCCGTCAGGCCAAGCCCTGGGTTATCGTCGGTATTGCGGCGAGCCCCGTAAGGGGTGTCTTGGGTTTGTCGACCATGGGTTTCAAGGCATCCCTTTCCAGCCGTCAGCGCAATCGGGCCCCTCAAGGCGCCCCGTTGGGGCTTTCCTATTGGGCGGTTCATTCCCCAGGGCTCGCCTTCGGCTTCGCCCTGGGCTAAGCAAGACGGCCCTTCGGGCCTGAGTTGACGGGTCGATCGCTACAAACTTACGGATGACCGCTTAGAGCGCATTGGATCAAGGTGTATCGCGCGACGGGGTCAACGCAACTCGACCTAATCCTCGCCGTCGTCGCTGACGTAGACTGTGCTGGTGGGGATGCCGTCCACCCGGACAGGCCGAGCGAGGCGAATCAGATAGATATGTCCCCAGGCCTCCGCGTAGATCCGCTCGCCGACCAGCGCCACCTCTCCCAGTTGCTTCGGATGCGTCTGGAACCAGCGTTTGACGCCTTCGATCCTAATCTTGTACTCGCCGGCGGCCACTTCGCTCGACGCGCCCAGTTCGACCAGTCCGCGGTCGCATGTCAGCAGCCACGGCGCCTCGGACGCATTGATCTGCCTCAGCGGATCGTTATACATGATCAGTTCCCCCAGCCGTCCGAGGTAGGGCCCGACCACGAGATTCTCCGCCGCAAAGGCCGCGTAGTCGTCATCGCCGAGGATCCCCCGGGCCGCCATCGCGAACGACCGCATGTGCTCGCCCGTCCGCGTTCGGGCCGGTCGGCTGGCCACGTGAACGTAGATGAAGCCGACCCCCAACATGCCCACACATCCCAGCACGGCGACCGTGCGAATCCGCCAGCGAAGCGAGGCGATGACCCCACCGGCGGCGACGACGACCCCCAACACGATCACCCCCGCCCAGGCCAGCCGATCCGTCACCGAAAACTGCGCCGGCCGGTACGCCTCGAAAAATCCGACGCGTGCGCCGCCGGCAAAATACAACACCGCGAAGACGATCATCCCTGCCCCGACTACAACCGGCACGCCGGCCAAGACGTGGCGCAGCGCCCCGCCCGATCGGCCTCGGTCGGCTACCCGCGAGACCGCCCACGCCGCCATCAGCGCCACACCGGAAAAGCACGGCATCAGGTAGTCGGCCCGGAATCCGTAGGCCAGGGAGAACGGCAGGACCGTGGCGATGACCCAACACAGCGGGATCGATATGGCCCCGCGGCGCGTGAACCAGCGTTTCAGCGGCGTCAGCACGAGCGCCGCGACGGCGAAGATCGACATCGGCAGCGCGTAATAGAGCAATTGCAGCGCCGCCGGAACGGACGTAGGCCTGGGCGGACTTTCGCCCCCCCCGGTAATGCGCTGGACGATCTCAAAACCGATCGTCCGCTCGAACTCCTCGCCCGCCCGCAGCCAGATCACCCAGACCAGCGATCCGACCGCCAGCACGAATACCGGCAGCCCGACCAACAGCCACGACCGCCGAACGGCCGCCCACCACCGCCGCCCGATCAGGCGCACCGCCAGCGGGAGTTTCATCGGACCGCGAATGCGCAGAACCCGAAAGCCCGGCCTCGTCGCCGTCGCCAGCGCCACGAACAACCCCACAATCGGCAGGTTGACGATCCCCAGGCCCTTGGTGAAGGCTGCGAGGATCATCGACAGCCACAGCGCAACCGCCCACGGCCATCGCCGCCGCCGCGGGTGGAAGAGCAGGCGGTCCAGGGCGAATAGCGACACCGTCATCCACAGCGTCAGCAGCATGTCGGTGTTGGCCACGTAGGCGAGTTTGGACGTGGTCATCGCCGTCGTCCAGAACACCGCCGCCAGCAGCCCCGCACGCCGGCCCCACCACCGCACGCCCAACAGGTACACCAGCGACACCGTCGCCCATGCCGCCGCCATCGAGGGCAGGCGAAAGACGAAGTCGTCGTACACCCCCGTCGCCATCAGCCCGCCGGCGCACAGCCACGCCCACAGAGGCGGTTTGCGGGGGTACTCCCCTTTTTGGTCACGCGGCAGGAGCCATTCGCCGCTGTCGATCATCGCGACGGCCACGCCGACCTGGAATCTCTGCGCGTATTTGTGCGTGTTCGACGGCCCGGTCGCGCGCACGGCGACAACGGCCGACAGCAGCACAGCCACCAGCAGCAGGTCCGCCGCCATCTGACGCCACGTCGGACGTCGACCATCGCATGTTGTCATATCGCTGCGATCCATTATCACAAACGCGCCGATTGCCTGCGTGCGCCGCCGAGAAGCTAGGTCAGCCGCCCTGCGCTGTCAAGCCATCGGCCCCTCTGGCGGGGCGAGGCGGGGCGGAGTATGATCCGCACTCCCCGGCGCCGCCGGCTCGGCAGCGGCGATGGCGCCGGCGACGCCGCCCATGAGACCGACCACGACACGCCTGGCCCCCTCGCCCACCGGCGCGCTGCACCTGGGCAACGCGCGGACGTTCCTGATCAACTACCTGATGGCCCGCCGCGAGGGCTGGCGCGTGCTGATGCGGGTGGAGGACCTCGACGGGCCCCGCGTCAAGGCTCACGCGACCGAGGAGATGTTGACCGACCTCGCCTGGCTGGGCCTTTGCTGGGACGAGCCCATCATCTATCAATCGCAGCGGGCCGACGACTACCGCCGATCGCTCGAACATCTGATCGACATCGGGGCCGCCTACCCGTGCACGTGCAGCCGAAAGGACATCGAGACCGCCGCCTCGGCCCCGCACGCCGAGGATGCCACCGGCGCGTACCCGGGCACGTGTCGAGGCCGGTACGAATCGGCCGAGCAGGCCGCCGCCGAGAGCGGCCGACCCGTCGCCTGGCGCGTCAGGGTCACTGCCGAGCCCATCGTCGTCGCCGATCGCTTCTGCGGCCCCACGACGTTCGACCTCAGCCGGGCCGGAGGCGATTTCGTGATCTTCAAAAACGACGGCGCCGCAGCCTACCAATTGGCTGTCGTTGTCGATGATGCCGCTGCCGGCGTCGATGCCGTCGTCCGCGGCAACGACCTGTTGGATTCCGCCGCCCGGCAGATCCACCTGCGGCGGCTGTTGGGTGTGGGGCCCGAGCCAGCCTATTGGCACCTGCCGCTGGTGACCGGCCCGGACGGACGGCGTCTGGCCAAGCGCCACGGCGACACGCGCCTGGCCGCCTACCGGCAGCGCGGCGTCACCCCGCAGCGAATCCTGGGCCTGCTGGGCGCGATGTCCGGGATCATTCCGCCCCCCGCGGGCGAGGCCTCGCTGGATGACCTGCTGGATCGTTTCGATCTGGCCGCCCTATCGGCCAACAGTACCGTCTTGACAGCCGATCACACCGCTTCTCTGTCCCCCTGATCGGCACAGCCGGCCTCGGCGCTAACGTCGGCCGCGCCGCCCGCTGCTCTTCTGTTTGCTGATGTAGGTGAGGTGTTTCTGGACGTTTTCCCAGATCGGGTTGTGGGCCTCGGGGTCGGGCTCGGATTTGGCGGGCACATATTTCTGGATGCGCTCGAACTCGATGCCCGCCAGGTGCCACTCCTGGTTCTGGGTGCGGGCGTAGGCGGTGTTGTAGGCGTCCTCAACGCGCTTGGACAGTTCCCCCATCGCCGTGCGATACATTCGCTCGTCCGCAACGGCCAGGCCTGAGTCGCCGCTATAGGCCAGGTAAATCTTGAAGTACTTGATGCACTTGTAGTGATTGCCCGATTCCAGTTCGCGGTCGCGGTAGTATCGCCTGGCCTGCTGGATGGCGCTATCAGCCTCGACGGGGTTCTGGCCGCGCGAGGGCAACCGTTTCTCCAGGACCCGTTGAATTTCATCGGTCGTCATCCGACGCACCACCAAGTCGGGGGTCTCCTTGCCGCCACCTCGAAAGGCCAGCGCCAGGATGAAGATGATCATCCCGCCCCCCACAACGCCGAGCAGAATGTACTTGCGGCGATTCTCGGCGGCCTCGGCGGCGTCTTCTTCGCTGAGCGAGCCGATCTCATCGAGTTGCTCGTCGGGCTCGGCCGTGCCGGCCAGTTGTCTGGCGACGCGACCTAGCGGCGAGACCGAAGCGCGGGGGGCCGGCTCGGGCGTTCCCGCCTCCGCATCGCCCTGGGCCGACTCGTCGGCGCCTGCTTCGGCCGGCGGCTCGGCCGCCTGGGGATGGTCCTGGCGATAGGTCCGAAGGGTCTGGTCCGGGTCGTCATCGGGCGAGATGAAAAGGATGTCGGTCTCGGCGCCGACGCGGAGCACGTCGCCGGTTTCCAGGAAGGCCTTTCGCCCGGTCTTGTACTTCTTGCCGTTGATACGGACCGGATTGGCCGAGATGTTCTCCACCACCCAGCCGCCCGGGGCCAACACGAACTTCAGTTGCCGGCGGGAGACGGTTTCGTCGCGGATCTGAATGTCGCACTCGGCCGCTCGACCGACGACGGCCTGATCGCTCATGAGAACGGCGCGCTCGCCGTCGTGGGGACCCCTGACGACGATCAACTCCGGCCTGGGGTCCGACATCAGAACAATCCTCCGCTGGTCGCCTTCAGGATCGCCGGGGCGAACACCGCCAGGATGACGGCCATCAGAATCAGCAGGCTGGGCACGAGAATCCGTACCGAGGCGACGGCGGCGGCGTTTTCGGCCCGGACCGACCGATGCAGGCGAAGCAGGTTCGCCTGGGAATGCAGCACATCGGCCAGCGGCGTACCGAGTTCCTCCGCCTGGACAATGCTGGAGATGATGCTCCGCAGTTGATCCAGCGGCACGCGCTTGGCCATGTTCTCCAGGGCCCGGCGACGCGTCGTGCCGAGCTCCATCTCGGCCAACATGGCCTTCAGCTCGACGTTGAAGGGATCGTCGCCTTCTTCGCGGACGACCGTTTGCACGGCCTCGGTGAAGGTCGCCCCCGCCCCCATCGCCAGCGAGATAAGGTCCAAGGCGTAGGGCACGCGTCTGGAGATCAGCCGCACACGCCGCGAGGCTTTATCGTAAAGCTGATACAGCGACAGGCCCGTGCCGAAGATGACGCCGATCGCGAAGGCAAACAGGCTTACCTGCCCACCGCTCATCAACATGCCCAGCAGCACCAGGCAGGCGCCCAGCACGCAGCCCGTCAGCGTGCTCAGCGCGAGGTATTCCTCGGCGGTGTAGTACTCGGGGCTGCCGGCGGCGACCAGCGTCCGTCGCAGCCAACCCTTGGTGTGCGGTATGGCCAGGCGATGGCCCAGCGCCAGCAGCGGCCACATGATCGGGCGGGTGAGGGGCTTTTCGAAAACCGTCCGGCGGTCCGAATGGCCCGTCGCCAGGGCGGCCTCGCGCTGCGGGGAGACCTGAATCTTGCCGGGCTGGCCCAACAAGGCCAGCACCAGCATGAAAACGGTCGCGAAGACGGCCACCGACAGGCCGATATGCAGCGCCTGATCGACCGTCACGGCCAACACGCCTACCAGCACGGCTTGGTCGCCAATCATCATCGGTTAGATATCCACATCCACAATCTTCCTGACCCACAGGAAGCCAATTATATTCAGCACCAGCATGGCCAGCAGCATCAGCTTGCCCATGTCGTTGGTGAACAGGTCCTCCACGCCGGCCGGGTCCACCAGGAAAAACAGGATCACCAGCACGACCACCGGCATGGCCCCCAGCCAACGCGCCGTCGCGCGTCCCTGGGCCGTCAGCGTCTCGACGCGCCGCTCCAGACGCTGAATCTCGCGGACGCTCTCGGCGATGCGGTCGAGGGTCTCGCCCAGGTCGCCGCCGCGCTCCCGGTGCGTGTGCAGGGCCGCAAACAGCAACCGGTAGTCGCTCGACCCGATCCGGTCGGCGGCGTTGTTCATGGCGGCTTCGAAAGTCAGTCCGTACTCATACTCCTGCAGCAGGTGGCGAATTTCCTGGCGCAGCGGCACGGGGCCGTCGCGGCCGACCAATTGCATCGCCTGCACCAGGTTCAACCCCGCCCGCACGCCCGAGGCGATTGTCTGAATGCCGCTCACCAGTTGATCTTCCAGCCGGCGAAGCCGCCGTCGCAGCATGAGCGTCAACACGCCCACCGGAATGAACACACCCGCCCCGCCGAGCAGCAGCGAGCCGATGAAGCTGCCGGTGAGAACATGGCCCAACACCGCCAGCAGAAAAATGACGATGATGGAGGCCACCGTCGCCGAGCGCGGGCGAACCTTCATGAGCAACTGGCCCCGCAAGACCCGATCATAGCGATCTTCCTGACGGGCAATCAGCTCGCGCAGCGGCGGCCAGCCGATGAAGATCGCCGCCGACGAGAACGCCAAAACCATCAGGTTCGACACGACCGTCATCACATCGACCGCAGCCTGGAGCGTGGGCGTCATCGCGTAAATACCTCGACGCTGAGCATGTCCAGGGCGATCAGCTTCTCCGTGAAGGTGGGGATGTATCCCGTATGTCGCAGGCGGCCCTGGCTGGGGTCTTCGCCCTCGAGGTGGCGCATCACGAAGATGTCTTCGGTGATAATCTGGCTGGTTTCGGGGTCCAGCCCGCCGACTTCGGTAATGTGGGTGATGCAGCGCCGGCCATCCGGCACGCGGGAGATCTGCACGATCACGTCGATGGCGGCGATGATCTGCTCGCGAATCGCCCGGATCGGCATCTCCACCGCCATCAGCACCATCGTCTCCAGCCGCATCAGCGTGTCGGCGGGCGTATTGGCGTGGATGGTGGACAGCGACCCGTCGTGGCCGGTGTTCATCGCCTGCAGCATGTCCAGGGCCTCGGGCCCGCGGACCTCGCCGACGATCAGCCGGTCGGGCCTCATCCGCAGGGCGTTACGGACCAGGTCGCGAATGGTGTAGGCGCCCTTGCCCTCGATGTTGGGCGGGCGGGTCTCCAGGCGGACGAGATGCTCCTGCTGCAACTGCAGCTCGGCCGAATCCTCGATGGTGACGATGCGCTCCTCCGTGCCGATGAAGTTGCTCAGAACGTTGAGCGTGGTCGTTTTGCCGCTGCCCGTCCCGCCGGAGATCAGCATGTTCTTGCGCCCCAGCACGCACGCCTGGAGGAACTCGGCGGTGTTTTGGGTCAACGTGCCGCGATCGATCAGATCGTCGATCGTGAAGGGGATTCGGGCGAACTTCCGGATCGTCAGGACCGGGCCGGAGAGGCTCAGCGGATTGATGATGGCGTTGACGCGGGACCCGTCGGGCAGGCGGGCGTCGACCAGCGGCGTCGAGCGGTCGATCCGCCGTCCGACCGGCGTGATGATTCGCTCGATGATGCTCTGGACGATCTCCTCGGAAAAGAAGCTCCGCCCGGAGTTCTGCAGGACGCCGTCTTTTTCGATGTAGATGCGGTCCTTGCCGACGACCATAATTTCGCTGACGTTGGGCATCTCCAGGAGATCCTGCAGCGGCCCGTAGCCCAGGACGACGTCCTCGATGTCCTTAGCCAGCATGCGGACCACCAGGTAGTGGCGCAGCTCGGGGCTGAAGCGTTTGTCCACGCTCTTGCTCTTCTCCGGCCAGTCCGACTCGACGACGGCCAGGTCTTCCTTGAGCGTGTGCGGCACGAGGCGCAAGGGGTAGTCGCTGATGACATCGCTGACAAGGCGGCTGATGGCCTCTTCGTGCTTGGCATCCAGCGAGTCGGAATCCTCGAACCCGTAGCTGTACATCAGCTTGCCGGTCGCTCGCCGAGCCATCTCGGTGACCACGCTGCGCCAGACATACTCCAAGCCGAGGTAGGCCGTCATCTCCTTGTCGATCTCGTCGCGGTGCTGAAGGATGATGTCGGCCAACTGGCGCTTGATCAGTGAGACATGCTGCGAATCGGCCGAGGTGGACTGGCCCGTCACGCGCAGGTTCAGCCGTTCGAGCAGTTCGGCGTGCATGGTTTCTTCCAGCGCGATAACGCGTTTGCGCGGCGTCGAGACGAGGCGCTCGCCGCCGACGCGGCGCATCGACGGTTCCATCATGTACAGGCTGAACTCGCCGATGCGGATCTCGTCGCCGTAGTCCAGCTTGGCGCGATCCTTGTGCGGGAGAAGCCTGTTGGCGAGCGTCACACCGTTGAGGCCCAGCGACTCGATGACGAAGCCTCCCCCCTCCTTGAGAATCCGCGCGTGTTGGCGCGAGACGAACGGACTGTCCAGGACGACGTCGTTGGACTCGTCCCGGCCGATAGCCACGGCCTTCTCGTTGGCCTTGATGACCTCTCGCTGATCGGTGTATTGGTTGTAGACCCAGATTTCCACGTTCGGCCTCGTCGTGCGTCTAACCGGGCTCTATCGGGCGGAAAAGCCGCCCCTGCCCGACTCGCGGGGGGGCTTCGCCTCGCTGGCCAGCATCTCCAGTTCCGGATGGACCTGCCCGGGCCCCGGCGGCGGCCGCTCTTCCGGATGGCGGACCTCGATGGTGAACTCGCCGAGCACGTGCGTTTGAAGGTTCTCGATCTGAAGCGACACGGCCGGGGTTAGTTCGAGCGTAACCGATTTGAACGACCGCATGCCTTTGCTGGCGCGGGAGGGCTTTGCCGAGGTGCTGTCTTTGGCTGGGCCCATTCCGCCAATACGGTGCACGCGAACGTCGGTCAGGATGCGATACGCCTTGGGCTTGCCTTTGTTCACCCGGAATATGCCGATCAGATTGATCCGGTCCCCGACGCTCAGGATCGTGCCCGGCGACGTCGCCGAATCGATCGGGACCGTCTTGGCGATCATTCCGCGTTTGATGTCGCCCGAAGCCTTCTCGCCGCCCGATGCCAGCACGTGCCCCCACATCACGAACTCGCCTTTGCGGGCGGACTTGCGGAGGGACTGCGTGATGAGGTACTCGAGTTCCTTGCTGGGCATGACGTTGCCGAACTCGCCGGGCCTTTGCGCCTCGATCTCATGCACTTCCACATCCGTCCGCTTGATGTCATCGCCGATCCGCATGTCTCTACGAAACTTCAACAAGCGCATGGTCGTCCCCCGCATGCCCTCGCGGATGCGATGGATCTGGACGTTGTAGACGATCACGACCACCACGCCCAATGCGATCGCTATCAGCAGCAGCCCCATGTTCTGAACGCCTTGTTTTTCCTCGGCCATGGTGTGTTCCTTCCGCCGGTTCAGTCGCCCTGGCGGGCCGGCCCGATGATCTGTAGGACAATCGAGGCCATTGTGCTGTCCGTGTTCGGCTTTCGCAAGGACACGTTCGCTTTGAAGGCGCCTGCGACGTAGGTCTGGACGGTCAAGCCGCCCGGTCGGTCATGGTTTCCGATGCGGCGAAAGCCCCGCGCTTCCAGTTGGCTGCGGTAGTGGGCCAGCGCCTCAGCGGGGGGCGATTCATAATCGTACCTGGCCATCTGCACGGTCTGCCCGCCGGAGCGACATGCCACCGCCGCCCGCCGCATCGCTCCCGGCGGCGGCTCGATGCCGCTGGGGTCTTCGTCAACGACGACCACGCCCGTATCGGCTAGGGCCAATGCGAGGATATCCGCCGGCCGAGCGATCGGATCGGTCGTCGGTCTTGGCCCCGCCGTCCAGGCATGCAGCCCGATCGGATTGAGCCCCGCCGTCGCTTCCGGCCCGGCCCACAATTCATATGCCTGCCAGGTGGCGAATGCCCCTGCGACGAAAAACGCGACGCAGACCGCCATGCGGGGCCAGGTGAACATCGTTTTGTTTCCTGCAGCCGTCATTGCTTGCACCATCGCTACCATGGCAGCATGTAGAGTATCCGAAACCGCTCAGCCAGCGTGTCGCCGGGGACGACGACCTCTTCGAGCGTCTCGTCAATATCGAAAAGGAACTTGTCCGTAATCGAGGCCATCGGGTCGGCTTTCTTGCCGGCCTGGTTTTCATCATTGTGCCGCCACTCCACGCCCTCACGGATGTAATGGGCCTCGAAGGGGCTGTTAAGCAACTCCCAGGCGTGAACGTTGGAGGGGAAATAGACCCACATCCTGACAAAGGCCCCGCGCGGAAGGGAATGATCGCTCTCTCGGCTGAGCAGATCGCCAGCCACCGGGCCGGCCGACTGGGTGTCCTCATCGACCCGATTGGCCAGATCGAGCATCGTCTGATCGGTGGGCTCCAACTGGCGCTGGCCGTAGTCACTGGGGTCGCCTCCCATGGGCACCCACTGCATGCCCCGGCCTTTCCTGATGGTGAGCGTGGTCGCCCGGTTCCTCAACAGGTGCGGGCTGATCTCCTCATCGGCCATCCACCCCCCGTGGCGGACATATCGCCAGGGCAGATACCGCTCGGCCATCCGGAGGCGCTGCTGGTTGCCCATCGCCCAGGCGAACAGAAACGTCGCGGCGATGACGCCCATCAGCAGCGGGATGACCATGACGAACTCGATCATCACCGATCCGCGTCGCCACCCCGCGTGTTGTCTGGGCTGTCGTATCATGTCGTTTCGATTCCGCACAGGCGAGTCAATGTTTGAAGTATCGCTCGGCGAACTCGGGCGTGATGCTGTAAAGGTATTCGACCAGCCGCCCGTATTCGTCGGGGTCGATCTCCTCATCGGTCATATCCAGCTCGCTCTGGCCCGCCTCGGCCAGATCCACCCAATCGGCCCACTTGCTGACGGGGGTCAATTGCACCTGCCAGTCCTGCGTCCACAGATCCCAACTCGAGTTGTTGAACACCTTCACCTGCGCCACCGCAGCCATCGCACGCAGCGGGTTGATGTGATGGAACTGGCTGGGCCAGACCTTTGTCTTGGTCGTGTCCTGGGCGATCCCCAACAGCGTGAAGAACTCGCGGCGGGCGCCTTCGTCGGGGTCGGGGTTGTCGGGATCGTAGTCGCTGACGCCGTCGTCGCCGGGGTCGTAGAGGACTGGCTGCGGCAGCTCGTCGTAGTCGTCCCAGTTGCAGGGATTCCGCACTTCCACGTCGCCGCCGACGTCGATGCCGCCCCAGACGAAGTAGGTCACCAGGTAAACGGTCTGAAGCTGCATCGGCCCGTCGGGGTCGTTCGGATCGACCGGGCGAAAGTGGATCCCGATGTCCGGATCGGACGCCGTCTGATACTGTTGCTCGAGCTTCCAGACGTAATTGGCGACTCTGACGGCCGCGGGCATCTCGATTTCCGGATCCCACCATCGGCCGGGCATGTACATGACGGGTTCGTCCTCGTTGGTGCGATAGGTGCCCGACGTCATCCATTTCGATGAGGACGGGGCAATCGATGACGCCACTTCCATCACGTAAAACAGCGTCGCCGAAACTTTTCCCGATCCGGCGACACCCTTGGCGGCATCGTAGTCCGTCACATATTTCCACGCGGGATAATGCTGTGTGCTCAACTGGTTGACGGGGTCGAACATGTAGGCGAGCTTCTTGTTGCTCAGGCCGGCGAGATGGGTGTAGAAGCGAGTGTAGTGGAGGGTAGACACCCAGTAGTCGTAGATGCGGTCCTTGGCCCACTGATACGGGCCGTAGGACCTGTGGCCGATCACGTGGTGCAGGTGGATGCCGCCGAAGCTTGTTCGCGCCGGGGTCCACGGGCCCGACACGTTACCCATATTCCCCCGAATACCGGGCGCAAAACCGTCCGACTCCCAGACATCTCCGTACCACCGGTACAGTGTGGCCCACGGGCCCAGGCGATGCGGGTCGGCGAAGTCGGGCACGCTGCCGCCATTTCCGGCGCCGTAATGGCAGGTGTAATCAGGCCATACGCCCCCCACTTCAGGGAAGACGCTGACAAACTTTCCCTCGACGAACATGCCCTCTTTGAGCACGGGGCGGAAGTCTTGAAACTCGCCGATCTTGGCCGGGATCTCCGGCGCCACGGGCAGGACGAACGCCACATCGGCGCGATTGGCCCTGGCGAACCGCCGGGCGTTGGCCTGGGTCAACACGCCGAGCGATCCGAGGGCGACCTCGGAGAACTCCTGCATCGCCGCCGCCGTTCGCCACATGCTGCCGTGGGGCGGCGATTCGCCGCTGCCGGGGACAGCCCAGTGGGTGGTGAGTCTCATGTCGAACGACGGGTGGTTCAGCGCCGCGCTGAACGGCGCCAGAATGTCCCGTTGCTGGGCCATCCCCGATCGCACCGTCTCAAGACCGTTGCGAAGGAAGTCGTTCTTCGTCGTCGGGACCCCTCGGGCGAGTTGGGCCGCCAGCCCCCGCTGCCACTCGGTGATTTCCTCGGCGGACATCTCCGCCGCCAGCGGCGCGGCGTCGAAAATCGGCACCAGAGCCAGCATCCGCGCCTGGGCGCAGTTGTTCATGGCCACCAGGTTCATCGTTCGGGCCATCCAGTCGCCGGCGCCGATGGCGGCTGCATCGGCGGCGTTCTGCAGCGACAGGCGCCGGTTGGCGTGATCGCCCACGTTGTAGACGTAGAAGATCATCCCGATCATCAGCGTCATCGCCAGCAGCGCCATGATCAGGATCTGTCCGCCCCGTCGGCTGCGACCATAAGCGCCCCGCCCCCTCGCGCTCGGGGCGGCCCCGACGGCAACCGGCTTGTTGGGTCCAGTCGTCATAGATCCACACTGCGCTGGGGCGCTTATCTGGCTTCCTGTTCGGCGATCAGCTTGGCCACTTCGTTGAGAAGCCCGATCACCTCGGGGGTGTCCATTCTCTCCTTGGCCCGCCGCAGAAACGCATTGGCGCCCTGCAGATCGCCGCGGTCCATGGCGGCCCGGCCCATGGTCACAAACTGATTGTATTCGACGACGCGGATCGTCTGCTCGATCTCCTTCACCTCGTCGTTGCTGTCGCTGACGCTCCTGGCCCGGACAAGGGCGGCCTTGGCCGCCGCCCACCTTTTCTTGGCGGCCAGAACGTCGGCCTGTTCGATCAGGTCCCATCGCTGCAGCACGCGGTCGATCTCGTCGACTCGCGGCGTGATGTCGCTGGCGATCCAGGACGGATCGATCTCGCTGATCCGCTCGTAGTCGCCCAGGAGCCGACGAAGGGCCATCTTATCCTTCGCCGCCAGCGCCTTGTCGCGCTGCTGGTCGACGTTGGCCAGGGCGAGCTTGAATTCGCACGTGTTGGCCTTGGCTTGCAGGCCCGAGTCGTGCTTCTCCTTGAGCAGCGTCGCGTAAAGCTTGAGGGCGATATCCCACTGCGACCTGTCGTAAGCCTTGAGGGCGTCATTGATGTTGCGTTGGCGCGTCGCGTCGGAGTTCAACTTGCCCAGCGCTTTGAGCGCCGGCTCGTAGTCGTCCTTGATCAGCAGGATCCCCACCAACCTTTCCCGGGCCTTGGCCTTTCGGCCCTGATCGAGATCGTTCATCGCCACGTCGTATTCGATCCCCGCCCGCAGCAGCAATATCCGCTGCTGGTTCTCGTTGGATGGGCGGATCTTCTCAAGTTTCCGCCGGGCCGTCAGTTCCGCCTGGGCCTTCCCCTCGGCCTGGGCCTTGGCGATCTCGTCGTAGACCTCGCGCAACTCGCGCGTCCCTAAAAGGCGATCCCGCTGGGTCTTCAGTTGGTCCCGCAACTCCTGGCGGCGCTCGGGCGAAACAGCGTAGGCCAGGTCCGACGACAGCAGGTCCAGCATTCGTTGATAGGTCGACAGGGCCTTGGCCTCTTCGCCCCCCTCGGCCGCGGCCGACGCCGTTTCGGCCAGATCGCCGTAGCTGGTCTCAAACTCCTTGCGCTGGATCGCCTTGAGAAGCTTCTCCAGCCGCGAGGCGCGCTCGGCCGAGAAGCCCTCACGAGGCACCTTGCTCTTCAACACCTGAATCGCCTGGCGATAGAGCTTCTGATCGGCCAGTTCCGTCGCCTCGGCGAGGGCGGCCTCGAACTCGTTGACGTTCATCCGGTACCGCCGGATGCCGGAGATGTCCCCGACAATCGTTCGGGTCCATTCCAGCAGTCGCCGGTTTTCGGTCGCCTTCTGCAGATTGCGGACCCGCTCGGTGGCCAGGTCCTCCAGCTTGACGGCCTCGGACCACTGGCCCGCCTCGATCGCCAGATGCGCCCGCGCCATCGGCGCCTTCACCGACGCCTGTTGGGCCAAGACGCCTCCACTGAACTTCTCCTGGACCTCTTCGAAACGCTTGGCCGCCGTGAGATAGTCCTGCTCCTTGTAGGCATCCGCCCCCTCCTGGTACAGGACCATCGCGCTCTTGTGGGCTTCCCGAATCTTTAGCTTGTTCTTGACGATCGCCACCGTGGCCACTGCGATGATCAACACGCCGACCGCCGCAGCCAGGATGATGCGTGTGCGATGGGATAACGACCGCTTGGGAATCGCCGCGGTGGGCAATTGCTCCACTGGCGGCGCCGGCGCGGCGGGGGGAGATTCCTTTTCGTCCGGTGCTGCATCTTCCTCGGCCTCCAGCGGGGCCGGGCGCGGGGGTTTGGAGATCTGCACATCTCCCGGCAGCGCCACGCCGGCCAGGTCGTTCTTGATCGCCCGGCCCAGGGCCGCCATGTTCTCGTAACGGGCGTCGGGGTTCTTGGCCATCATCTTGGCGACGATGTCCGACAACTCTTTCGGGATGGAGGGGTTCGCCTCGTGCAGGGCCGGTGCGGCGACCGCATCGTTGCCGTGCCATTTCATCCACCGCACGGTGGCGATCCGCGGATCGCGCACCACATCGGAGAAGATTTCGTCGAACGCTTCGCGTCCCAGCAGCAGTTCGTAAATGATCAGGCCGAGCGAGTACATGTCCGTCCGCCCGTCCACCTCCCCGCCGCTGAACAGTTCGGGGGCCATGTATTTCGTCGTCCCCAGCAGCATGGACGTCTGTCCGCTGAGGCTGGCCGCGACGCCAAAATCGGTGATCTTCGGGCGCAGGCCCTCGGCCAGAAGGATGTTGCCGGGCTTGAGGTCGCGATGGATGATGCCGGCCCCGTGCACCGCCGCCATGCCGCCGGCCAGCCGCCACAGCAGTTGCACGGTGGGCCTGGCCGCCATCGGCGCGCGAGGCGAGGCGAGGACCTGCTCCAGTGTCGGGCCCTCGACGTACTCCATGACGATGAACAGGCCGCGCTCATCCTCGACCAGGTCGTGAATGGTCACGATCGCCGCCTGCTCGCTCCCCAACCGGGCGAGGATCTGGGCTTCCTTGCGGAAGTGCTCCAGGAACTGGCGGTTTTCCGCCAGGTGGGGCGAGATCTGCTTGGCGGCCACGAAACGGTCCAGCATGGCGTCGTAGCACTTATAGACCACCGACATCCCGCCGACGCCGAGCTTCTCGCGCACCTCGTACTTGCCGATCTTCGTTCCCGAAGGAAGTCCCACACCTGATTGCTTTGAATCGTCGTTTGCCATCGGCCGCTATCCGGTTCCCTAATCTCGCCTACTTGGTTTCCTTACCTGCCGTCCGGCCGCCATCGCGGCGGGGCCGAACGGATCGTTACATATCACTTCACCGGGTATTCTTCCGGAATGATCTCGTCGCGAACGCCCTCATTGGTCAGGCGGCACGAGGCGATCAGTTCCATCCCGTACTCGGAGGCGCCGAAGTCCAACTTGGTGACGTCGTCACGGCCCATCAGCGCGTAGAATCTGTACCAGAAGGAATTCGCGTACGGGATGGACAGGTGGAACGTGTGCCGGACAAACACCCGCAGCTCTTCGTTCTCGCCGAAGTCGTAATCGTTGGCCGGCCGCCGCATCCACACGTCGGTCTGCTCGTCGGCGTAACGCAGCTTGCGGGCCAATACGCGATCCACCCACGCCGGCGTGTCCTTGGCATAGTGGTCGAACATCTCCCGCAATCCGGTGGTCAGCTCGAAGGCGTCGCCATCGGCCAGGTCTCGACTGCTCGACGAAATCGGCAGCACCGCCCAGATCGCCGCATCCCGTATGATCTGGATCTTCTCCGAGCTCGCCGAATCGTCGATCACCTCGTTGCGGGGCTCGCCGTAGTAGTCTTCCAAATCCAGAGGCACGGTCACCACCGCGCTGCGGGCTGCGCAGAATGCGGCGTAGTGCACCGATAGATGCCCGATCATTAGCATCGTCGATTGCGCCATCAGCAGCACCAGAAACAGCGCGATCGGCAGGACCATCGCAAACTCCAGAATCGCCGTACCGGCCTGGTCGCTCGGACGGTTGGCCCGGCCCCGGCGGGCGGGCGCCCCGGCCTGGGCCAACACCGTCAGCGCCCCCGCCAGCAGCGCGCCTGCGACCACGACCACCGCTGCATGCGTCAGAAAGCCTCGGCTCCCCGCGGCGGCGGCCACCCAGTCGGCCGGCCGCCATGTCGCCGCAGCCGCCAGCGCCCCCGCGCCCACAGCCGCGATCAGACCGGCCGCCAGGACCCATCGTCGCCTGCCTGGTTGTCGGTGCCGTTTGTCAGACATTGTTCGATTCACGCTTCAAACATCACTCGGCCCCGCACGAACAGTTCGACCATCGCCCCGGCCGATCCGATGCACAGCGCCAATCCGAACGCGATTTTCGGGCTCTCCGCCGTAGCCGGGTCGGCGGGCTTGCCCCGTAGCATGCCGATGTACAGAAACCGCCCGATCCGCCCGAACGTCTGGCGAACAACGCGCCGCTGGATCATCACGCCGACGGCCATCAGCGCCGCGACGACCAGCCCATAGGCCAGCGCCGTCACCGCGAAGTTGACACCCGTCAGCGCCCCGACGGCCGCCATCAGCTTGGCGTCGCCGCCACCGATCCCCCCCGCCCGCCAAGCGACAAACAGCGGCAGAAAGCCCACCGCCAGCCCACCCAACGCCCCGGCCGGGCCCAGCACGCCTTCGTAGCCGTCGCCGGCAAACACTGCAACCAGCGTATGGCCGACCAGGCCGACCACCACGGCCGGGTACGTCACCGCGTTGTAGATCTTTCCGGTGCGCACGTCGGTGACGGCCGCGACGATCAGCGTCACCGCCAGCACCGCATACGCCCACGTATGGATAACCGTTTGCCACATCGTTCCATCGGGCCCCGAAGGGCCCGGCCTCAGGACACCTCGCCCGCTTGGTCGGCCTGATCCTTGACGTCATCGAGTCCGCCGACGACCCATTTCCAAATATCGCCCCAGAACCAGATAATCACGGCCAACAGCGGCAAGGCGATGCCCGCAATAATCAGGACATACTCGACCATGCCTGCCCCCCGCTGGTCGTTGTGCAGGGCGTTCGACATTTTCTTCAACGTCGTCGACATCGTGCGCCCTTTCATACTTTCCCCCCGTCGACCCGGGGCCGGCTCGACGGGTGCCGAGGCGACGTCTCAGGTCGCGGGGCGATTGGCCCGCTGTCATGCAACCGCACGTCACGGAGTCGAACTGGCGTCCTCGACGTCGGTCTTGATCTCTTCGGTCTGCTCGAGAATCCACTGCTTGATGTCGTCGTAGAACCAGATGATCACACCCAGCAGCGGCAGCGCAATCGCCGCAACGATGAGGATGTATTCCACCATGTCCGCTCCCCGCTCGTCGCGGTGCAGGGCCCCGAAGGTCTTCTTGATCGCTTTCAACATCGTCGTGTCCTTTCACGTTGGTACACGTCAGCTATTCAACGGGTTGTCTACGGAAACGGCAGCGACAGCATGAGCGTCACCAGCCCAAACATGTTCGCCAGCGCCTCCAGCAGCATTCGATAGATATAGACCATCGGCAGGACGATGGCCGCCAGCATCAGCGCGTATTCCACCGTCGCCTGTCCAGCGGCGTTTTTGGAAAACTCTCGAAGCGATCTCGGCGGCGTCATGACTCATCCTCCGAGAAAATATCCTTCGTCAGGCGCCAGAACTTCCGCATCGCGCGGATTTTCGGCTCGTGGACGTAGATCGATTTCTCCCCGGCGAACGCCAGCGTGCCAACACCCGCATCGTCGAACTCCAGGCGGAAGACGTCGTGGGCCTGGTAGCGCCCGGCGTCGTTGAGGGGCAGGACCTCCGAGATCTGCGTCAGCCCGCGCCGCCCGTCATTGAACCGCGAGACCTGCACGACCACGTCGATGGCCGAGACGACCTGCGCCCGCAGGGCATAGAGCGGCATCTCCACGGCGTTCATCATCGCCAGCGTTTCCAGGCGATTCAGCGCGTCGATCGGCATCGTCGCGTGCAAGGTCGACATGCTGCCCGCGTGGCCGGACGTCATCGCCTGGATGATGTCCAACGCCTCCCCGCCGCGGGTCTCGCCGATGATGATGCGGTCCGGCCGAAGACGTAGCGACGACTTGAACAGGTCGCTGATCGTGACCTCGCCCCGGCCCCACCGGTCGGGGGTGCGGCTTTCCAGCGAGACGACGTGACTTTGCTGGAGCTGCAACTCGGCTGAATCCTCGATCACCACGATCCGCTGATGCTCGGGAATGAAGCTCGACAGAACGTTCAGCAGCGATGTCTTGCCGCTGGACGTGCCGCCGGAGACGAGGATGTTCTTCTCGGCCAGGACGCAGCACTGCAGGTACTCGCACGCCTGGGCCGTCCACGAACCCAGCTTGATCAGGTGGTCGGCGTCGAACATCACCTTGGCGAACTTGCGAATCGACATCAACGTTCCGCCGCGGGACAGCGGCGCCAGCACGACGTGCACCCGGCTGCCGTCGGGCAGGCGGGCGTCGACCAGCGGATTGAGCGGGTCGATGCGTTTGCCCGTATATTGCAGCACGTTGTTGACCGCGGACATGAACGCCTCGTTGTCGGCAAAGGCCGCGTCGGTCTTGATGACCTGGCCCTTCTGCTCGACATAGATCTCGTCGAAGCGGTTGATCATGATCTCCGAGACTTCCGGGTCGTGGAGGTAGGCCTTCACCGGGCCCAGAAAGTGCTCGACGGTCGCTTCAAAGATGTTGGCTTGCTGGTTCATGGGTTGGCTCTGCTTGGTTTGGCCGCCAGAGGAAGTCCTGGGGCGGGCCTCTGTGGCCGAAGCATCCACAACTTATCCCGCCAAAGGGAATAACGCACACAACGCAGGTTTGTGGCAGTCCGTGCCATAAATTCTTCCTTGCCTCTAAGCTTATTGTTCCCCTCAGCCGATCACAAGACAAGAGTTATTCGCCCCGGAGACGCGCTTTACCGCCCGGGCGCCGACCCGATGGCCCCGCCAAGGCCGGGTTGCGGAAGCTCTTGCAGACCGCTATCATGCGCCATTGCTCGCCGCCGGTGGCCGCGAACAGCCGGAGAGGTGCCGGAGTGGTCGATCGGGCTGGTTTCGAAAACCAGTGAGCCTTAGGGTTCCGTGGGTTCGAATCCCACCCTCTCCGCTTTCGCTGTTTCGAGCGCGGCGCAACATGCTGAGCGCATGCATGTTGCGTCGCGTTTCGCATTTCTCGACTCACTTCCCGGTGCACAGATGGTGCACGCACAGTGCACGGGAAGGAGTCGCCACATGGCTACTCGAAAGCATTCCAAAGAAAAGAAGAGATTTCGCATCGGCAGTGTCTCCGTGTACAAGCACCGACGTTCGTGGTGGCTTTACTACCGAGAAAATGGTGCTGCAAGGCGTCGACGAGCCAGCCAGAGCCTCGAAGAAGCAAGAGTGATTGCCGCTGAGGTCAATGCCCAGCTTGCCGGAAATCGCCCGACGATCTTTTCGTTCCAGCCAATTTCTGTTGAGGATCTGACTCATCGCTGGCTGGATTATCACGAACACGTTCGACGGTCCTCTGTCGCAACATGCCAACGATACCGCACGGCCGTTGAGTACCTCGTGCGTTTCGTTGGGAACGAACCGTCGTGCCGCTGTGCCCATAAGGTGAATGCGGAAGCGTTTCTCCGCTATGTCCGGGCCGTCCAGGTCGCCCCCAACGGCCACAGGAACGCCCGAAAACGTGGGCTCCGAGATAAGGGCATCAAGTTCATTCTGGGCGCATGCCGGTCAATGTACGGATTCGCCCATTCTCATCGGTTCCTCCCGCCCTACGCCGATAATCCTTTCGCAGCCTTAGCGGTCGATCGAATGCCGGTCGAAGACGCCAAGCGAATCCATGTCTTCGCCGCAGCAGAGGAGTTCAGTTTTCTGTCGGCATGCGATGACTGGCAATTCCCGGTGTTCTACATTCTGGCCAAGACCGGCCTGCGCAGCGGGGAACTTGCTCACCTGTTGATTGAGGATATTGATCTGGTCAACGAGACGCTGCACGTTCGCAGCAAGTCGGAACTTGGATGGCAGGTCAAGACCAGAAA
This sequence comes from Phycisphaerae bacterium, assembly GCA_011050235.1. Lineage (GTDB taxonomy): Bacteria > Planctomycetota > Phycisphaerae > SM23-33 > SM23-33 > HyVt-337. Next base: position 77,882 of record DRGC01000073.1, read on the forward strand.
CGCTCGAAGTATCCCCCTGCCGCCCGAACCGATAGCTGTGCTGCAGCATGTGATCGGACAGCGCCGGGAAGGGGTCCTCTTCTTGCGGCGATCCGTCCAGGACCAACCAGCAGATCACGTTATGACGCTTTCGCGTGACGCGTCGGCCGCCGAACTGGCCCAGCGGGCCGACTGCCTATCCGACACACTGGGACGACAACTGACCCGCGTCGAGTCGTTTCGTTTGGCCAAGCGGCTTTGGCGCGACGCCGGCGCGGCCAAGACAGACACCATACGGACCGAGTTCATGCGCATCACGCGCAGCATCGGTTTGGGCCACGTAACTGCCCCGAAGTGCTGGCGGCACACGTTTGCCACACTCCTGCAAGAAGCAGGCGTCGATCCTTTGATCCGTCAGCAGACAATGGGACATGCCCCAGCGGGGCCGCGAGCTGGGGCTTTGGGAATGACCGCTCACTATACCCATACACAAGCCAAAGTCCATCGACGCCAGTTGGCCTCCGCACTCTCCCTACGTCCTAGGACATCAGATATCGTCGCCGATCAGATTGGCAACGGCGCAAAGACTGAACAGAAAGGGGAACAGCAATGAATACCAGAGACAATTTGCACGATGCTGTGATTGCCTACGCCCGCTATTCCTGTGACCGACAGAACCAGCTGTCGGCGAAGGATCAGATCGCCGAGCTTCGCAACTGGGCTGAGACAGAAGTCGGCCGACAGGCACCGTTCTTCGAGTTCATAGATGAGGCTGTGTCGGGCGCTGTGGCCGATCGCGACGGACTGCAAGAGGCAATCAAGTGCGCAGAAAGGTACGAACGGCCGCTTGTGATCGTCGAATGCATGTCACGATTCGCCAGAAGCGTCTCGGTTTGCTTCACCTACATCAATCGTATCGTCGATATGGGTGGCCGGTTCGTGTGCATTAAGGAGGGCCTTGACACGAAGCTGAACATGTGGCCGGCAATGGCGGCCATGATGGCTACCTGCGCAGAAATGGAGAACGCTTCGCGTTCCGTCATGGTGCGTCGTGGCCGTCGGGCTGCCTTCCGCCGCGGACATTCCGTCGGTCGTGTGGGCTATCATTACAGGACGGTGCCTAAGGACCCCGATGACCCTGACGGCCCCAAGATCAACATCGCCAACGAAGAATTTGGCGAGCAGATCGTCGAGTACTTCGAACGCGTGGCTTCGGGCCAATCGATCGCAGAAGTCAATCACTGGGCTAGCTCACTGCCCGGACGGGTCGGCCGCCTGGAGAAGTGGGATTCCGAGGCCGGCCTCCGAATGATCAGAAACCCCAGATACAAGGGCATAGTCTTGGAGGGCAAGACGGCCTCGGTACTGGAAAGAAGCACCGGAAAACACCGCTGTCGGCCCAATCACGACGGCGATACCGAATGGCGAGAGGATCCAAAGCAGCGCTTCGTTTCTCCGGATCTCTGGCAACGGGCCAACGACGCCCTTGACAAGACTAAGCATCAGCGGCGTCCGGTCGATTGCTACCCAAGAGACAAGGAAAACAGAAGATCGGGTGTCTGGCCTTCAGGAGCCCTGTTCTGTGGCTGGTGTGGGGCCAAGATGCATCGGCGCGGGGTTCGCGGCTACAGTTGCTCCGATTCGCGGGGCCCATCAGCGTCATGCCGCAACTACCTGCAGGTCAAGACAGATGTTGTTCTGCAGGAAATCCCCCGAACGATTCTCGATCACCTCTTGGAGATCCCAGACACATTCGAGGCGTTGTACAAGGAGGTCCGGGAACAAGCCAGAAAAACCGCCACTGGGCAATCACAGGCCCAAGTGAAGCAAGCCCGTAAACGCCTAAACACTCTCAAACAGGGGCTCGGCAGGCTTTTCGATCTTGTCGAAAAAGGCCAGGATAGCGCCAATCTGCAAGCTCGAATAGCAAAGAGGCAGAAGGAGATTGAGGAGTTGGAGGAAAGCATCGCCGCCGCGACCTCCTTGTCGCCGAAGCTGCGCATACCAACGCCATCTGATATCCAAAATGAACTGGAGAGGCTTGTATCAATAATCGAAGCCGCAGGTGAAGAGCTCTTACCACACTTGCGGGCGCTGGCTCCTAGAATCGATGTGTACCCAGTCAGGATCAAGGGAGCGCGTAGGCCTGCACTTCTCGCAAAGTTCGACGTGAGCCTTCTGACACTTCTTCCTGCAGAATGGACGGCATTCATGAGGCAACGGCTTGAGGCACCCAAGGAAGGAGAACTCCCGCCGCTCCTTATGCAGCCCATCGAACTGATTCTGACGAAGCTGCCGGAATACGTGCAAATCGCCCAAGAAGCCAAACGCCTCTTTGATGGCGGGATGCCAAACAACGCCATAGCTAGGAAGCTCCGTTGCTGGCCCCAGACGATCCGTAAGGCGATTGCCTTGATGGAACAGCAGAGCGGAGACAGACTGGACATCGAAGAGCTGACAGAACTGCCTGATCGCCGACGTCAGAGCAAATTCAGTCCTCCGACTGAAGAGGATGAGGTTATCCCCGGGACCACTGGTCTCACAAAGAGAATCGTTCAAACCGTCGACGAATTGAGAGAGAAAGGCTACACACCGAATGGTATTGCGGCGAGCGCCGGCTGCCGAGTGTCCACGGTCAAAAGAGCAATAAAGTGGACCGAGCAACGGAAGCGACTGGACAGTCACTTTAGGAACAGTCCCAAAGTCAAGCGAGGTCCCGTTTCGATGAAGCGGCCACGCGAACACAGGAAGAAGTCTGAGGATCGATGATTACAGCGCACAAAAGTGTGTTGGCAACGAAACGAAGGCCCTGCTAAGCATCAGGGGCACGTTTTTCCACCTACGCTGCGGCATGAAAGGCTGGTGACCAATGACTAACATTGAGCAACTTAGACTGCTTCTGTCCGGACTGGCGGCCGGAGATTCGCTGGGGGCCACGTCGGAGTTCGTGACCCCGGCGGCTGTCCCGGAGGTCTATGCCAGGCACAAGGACAAGGGCTGGCCGTTCGCACAGGTCGGCGGTGGGCACTTCGGATGGCGACCTGGTGAGCCTACGGACGACACCGATATGGCAATGTGCATGGTGCGATCATATATCGAGCTCGGCCGATTCGATCCCGAAGATCTCGCCGGTCGGTTCGTCGAGTGGAAGCAGTCCGGCCCGAGGGACATCGGCGCCACCACTGCCCGCACTCTCGGCCAGATCGCTGCGGGCAAGTCGTGGTGCGAGGCGGCTCGAAATGCTTATTGCTCATCTCCGGTCAACGCCCCTAATGGATCGCTGATGCGAAACGGCGTGGTCCCTGCGATGGCCGACGATGTTTTCGAAGCTCTGACGATCAGCGCCCAACAGTCGATCATCACTCACTACAGTCCCCTGGCTGTCTTGACCTGCATGGTTCAGACATGGGCAATCTGGTCCTTGATGGAGGACGAGACTTGGCCGTTCACCGACGATTGGACCGACAGGTTCGGCGACGTTTGGAAACAATGGCAGGAGCGCTACGACTGCGAGCACGTCGAGCAATGGCTGGTTGAAACGGATGAACGCGACGGCCCAGGCGGCCTGCAGCATGCCATCGACATAATTGAGGAAGCCGTGTGGTTGCCGACAGCGTTCAATCCCTTTGAAGTCCGATCCGGGATTGGCTATTGCCTGACGACGCTGCAAACGGCCGTCTGGGCGCTATGCTGGTCGATCATGGGCGACGAACCGTTCCCGATCGAGACGCTGCCCGACGGCATTCCACACGAAGTCTTCTTCCGACGCGGCCCCGACACGCTGGCGTGGGTGGCACTGGCTGGCAACGACGCCGATACCACCGGCGCAACGACAGGCCCGTTGCTAGCCGCAGCCCATGGACAGCTGCCGGACTACTACACCAAGGGCCTGGAAGCTCTGCCCGAATTCGACACCTTGGCTCATGCCAATGCGTGATGATCAATCGGAGAGAGAGCCTTGGCGTCCTCAGAAGAGGATGCTCAACACAAAGACCGGACCTTGCCGGCCACAACTGCCCAGCCGCAGCGTGGGCCGGGCTTATGCCCAATGCTGTTATCCGCCAGGAACTCCCTTCTGCGCATCGGCGATTGTGCAAAACACCTCCAGCGTTTCCGGTTCAGCTGCCAGCCAGTCACTCACAGGGCCGCCGACCTGGGCGCGCTCCTTAGCAACAATCCGCGATTCCCGAGCAACGTCACCGAAAGCGTTCGCCCCACATTGCAAGCGGACTGATTTGTTCTCGTAACTATGACGCCAACGAGGTCCGCAAGATCCTCCATGTTTTCAGAGCGCCGGACTGATCCCGCTGCTTCCGACAACACTGGGCAGGACCTGCACCAACCGAATCCAATTGCCTTTCGTTCCCGAATCACTGCAGCACATCCGGCGGGGGAGCATTGACTGATCCGAGCCAGATCACAAGGCTTCGAAGATCGGTTGGTGTCAGAAGGTCCATCATCTTCAGCGAGGTCCTCTTCGTCATTAGCGTCCTTCTCGGGGAAGCGCCGGCTCCGACGAAACACGCGTCGTCATGCCCGAGCCGAGCCCGACTAGTGGCCCTACGGATGATTTGACAGGGCGTTTGACGCGAGGTCGCGGGTTCATAACGGGGGCATCATATGGGGTCCTGGAGAGGAAGTGTGTGTCGGATTTGTCGGGGTTCTGAGGCGGTGAATCGACGCAGCTCCATCCACACACGACCGTAATCGCATGTCAGGCAGACCCCGACACGGTCATTTCGGACTCGGCAGAGCTTCGAAGGCTACACCTCCGAAGACTTGCGGACGAACTTGCAGGCGAACGCCTGCGAGATCCCTGCCGGACCCGTCGAAACCCATCCCCCGGTATCTCACATCTGTCTACGCATCCACTCCCCTGCCGGATAGAGTTTTCGGGAGGGACAACGACCGTGCGACGACAAGCTGCTTACTCTCGATGGCTGCTGGCCTACTGACCGACGCTCGAAGACCGTTGGTTTCCCTCTGGCGACCCGGACGCGCTTGCGTCGGCGTCGGATGCCTTGTCGGGATCACTCCTTTTCTTGGCGTCATCGGCGTCGGCAGCATCCTCGCCGGCAAGGGCTTTGAGGGCCATTTCGAGGATCTGTTCGTGGAGTTCCGGGGCAAGCGCTTTGCCCTCTTTGGCTGCCTTCATGTAAAGCGTCGGGTCCAGGCCCTGATGTTTGTTGTCTTTCAGCGCGATCTTGACCTTCTCGCGAATCCGGTCCCACATCGCGGTGTTGTAATGTTGGTGGCAGGCTACACAGAGACCTTCGCGCTCCATCTTGCTTCGTTCCTCGAAGTTCAGCGGCCGGTCTTCAAGGTGCGGCATATTCTGCACCTGTTTGCCGGTCCGCGTGATGAGCTGATCGAGTGAGTAGGGGAATTCGAGAATCCTGGGCACCTGCCATCGGGCCGTCTTGGAACCGGGAATGTCGCCGTAGTATCCGTCCGCCATGTTGGTGAACAGAGGCCTGTCCGCATTGGCAGGTTCGTCCTTGTTGAGGGCGATCTGACTTCGCGAGTTCCCCAAGCCGTATCCCATCGTCTTTGGATTTGTGTGGCAGTTTTCGCAGGTCCGTGCGGGGATAGTGTTGCTGTGGGGCTGAATCGGCGCCATTGTCTGTGCATTGTGGCCGGTGGAGGTCTTTAGGACCTTGTTCAGGGTCAGGACTTCGCCCTTCTCGTTAATGTAGGTCCAGAAGACCTGGCAGCCGGGAGCGACTGGCGTGACTTTGCCCCTGAAGTTGATCCCCAGGATGGGGTCTTCCCACCGAAGATAGCTTCGGTTCTCGACAGACACCTCACCATACGTTTTCGTGATCGTCTGCTTTCCCGTCTTCGGGTGGCGGTTCATCGCTGTGGCGATCCAGTCCGTCCCAACCTTGCGGCGGTCGTACACCGTGTGGCAGCCGTAACACTGCGGCGCCCAATTTGAGTGACACGCGTAACACTCCAGTTTTGTCAGGTGCTGGGACACCTCCGACATGGCGACCCGCCCCTGCTCGGTCTTCCAATGTTCGTTCAGCTTGATCTCTTTCAGGAGCGGGACATCATGTTTTTTCTCGTCGAAGGCCCCTTTCAGGATCACCTTGTTTCCCACCCGCGTGATGTGTGTGTTGGGATTGCCCCGCGAGGTCAAAAGATGATCTTTCCGGTTGGCGTGGTATGTCCCTCGCTCGCCTTCGAGGACGACAGGCGTTCCGTACCCGATAGGAAGCTCCCACGGATACTTCTCCGGCGTGCCGTGGCAGTCGGCGCAGGAGATCTCCACCTGATGAAGCGTGGTGGGGTAGATATTTCCGTCGCCGTGAACGTCAATGGAGGTGTGACAGTCAATGCACTGGAGGCCCTTCTGCAAGTGAATATCGGCGTGGATCGGGATGTAGTCCTTCGTGTAGAGATCCGCCTGCGGATTGCCTTCCCGGTCAAAGGGAGGCGCCTTCTTGTCGCTTACATAGTCGAACTCGATAACTCCGGCGTAGGTTGTCCCGATGCGTTTGCCCCTCGTGTGGCAGTGGTTGCACTGGGTTGCGGGTATTTTGAGGGTGATCTCATGCTTCATCATATGGCCGCGCCGGTCCTTGGGGATCGTGGGATCGTTTCCCTCGTACAGGGCGTCATTCGTGTACAGGACATGACAGGCGGCGCACCCGCCCGCTCGGATGTCTCCCCGCTTGCGCCGCCCTTCTTCCCATACGTGGCACCGGGCGCACTGCTTGCGGTAATAGTCGGCGAAAGAGGCTTTGACCGGATCGTTCCATATCTTCAGGCCTTCCTCGAATGAAGGAATCTGCTTGGACTGCTCGATGCGTTGGATGTGTCCGGTCTCGATCGCTTTGGCGATCCACTTCTTGTACGTCTCGCTTCCTGAGGTGGGGATGGGGCCGTCGGGATCCGCCATATTGAAGTCGGCGTAGACATATTCGCCCTTGGGGACGACGCCGTTGGACATCAACGTGTGCGAAGCCTTGCCGAACTCCAGGGCCATCAGCGCCCGCTGCATGCGGTAGACGTGGTTCGACTGTCCGCTTGGATCGGTCGCCTTGGAGACAACCGATTTCACCGTTCCTCCGGCCTGGATGCCGAGCACCTTGCCCATGATCGTCGTCAGCGCGCCGCTCTCGCTGTGGCATTTCGCGCAGCCAAAGCCCTCGCTGACGACCCACATGCTTCCCGGGTTCGGATACAGATTCTTGTGGGCCTCATCCTTTGTGGTGGCTTGGGCGTCGCCCTCGTGGCAAAGAACGCAACCATAGCCCTGATTGGGGTTCCCGAATGCTGTGGCAATGGCGTCGATCGCCTTCTGCATCTTTGGATTGATTTTCATAATCCCCTCGTGGCATGAGAGGCAGCCTTTCTCTTCGGCTGCGTCACGGCTCACGATCGCATACTTCCTGGAGAGTTCCGGATCCCACCGGTTGATCTCGAAGTCGGCGTTCGTGGCTATGGGCGTCACATCGATCTCGGGCTCTTCCGGATCACGCTGCGGTGTGACGGGTCCACACAGGGTGACAACAGTAAAGATCATGACCCCGACCGCCGCAATCAACGTGATGACGCCCACGATCAGTCGCCGTTTCGCTTGCATAATGATCACAATCTCCCGTCTATGTCACTGCCTCTCTGGCAGGAGTGTTCTTGTGCCGTTGACCGGCTAAGAGCCGACCAACGGGCTTCTCATTCGGTTTTCCGTGGACCTGACGCGTCCGACCCGCTGGCCGACCCGCCTGGGCGCTGCGGGTCACGAACGACGATCTTGAAGAACATGCCGTGGTGTGCACAGCCACAGAAGGCTTTGCACTCGACCAAGTAACTGCCCGGCCGGTCGGCCACAAACTGGGCTACCGCCGTGTGCCCGCCCTCCATCTCGATCGGGTCCTTGACAGGGAAGCCCGGCGGGAAAACAAAACTGTGCGTGACGTCCGCACTCGTGATGACCAACGCGACCTTCTCGCCCTTGTCGACGATTATCTCCTGGACGCGGTCGAACTTGCCGGACCAGTAGTTGTGCCCGCCGACGTGTTCCTCGGTGACCCGGCCCTGGCCGGCACTGGCGGTGAGCGTGATGATTCTCACGTCATCCCCGAACTTGGCGCGGAAGGAATAATCATCGTACCACCAGATTCCCACGGGAACACCGGCCAGGGCGGCCACAACCAGACCACCGGCCAGAATCTCCAGTATCAGTATCCTCGGGATCATTTCTCAGGGCCTTTGGCCTCTCGCTGAGGCTCGTTCGGCAGCGGAGATCGTTCGGCAACGAGCTTTGCGCCCCCGCGTGAACCGGGTGTGCCCATAAAGACAAAGAAAGCCATTGCCGAAACCGCCACGCCTGTCACAAGTCCTATCCCGCCCCACAGCTCGTAATTCGGACTGACGATCATCTCGCCCTGCATGAACGGGTGCATGTACCCGCACGTCTGAGAGCACCGGAAGCGGAACTTGCCCGTTCTTTCGGCCGTGAAGATGATGCGATCCACCTCCTGGAAATCGTCGTGTTTCGACGGGTGGCGAATCAGCAGTACGCTGTCATCGGACGAATCGCCCGGTCTGATCTTCGCGTCGATGTCGTAGCCCTCGAGAAAGAATCCGTGGGTCACGTCGCGGGTGACCAGGTTGATCGACACCCGGTCTCCTTTGTTCAGCCTGATGATGGGCGGGTCGAAGCTATATCGCTGAGCGTAGATCATCAGATCCACGTCGCCGGCGGGGGCCCCGGTAAGGGATCCGGCCAAGACGCCCAGGGCGGTAAAGATTCCCAGAAGCGCCAAGCACCCCAGCAAACAGATCACTTTTCGTTTCATGGCCGCCGACCTCTATCCGACAAAGAGCACGATGAGTACCGTCGTCACCAGCAAGAGCAGCACGCAGAGGGGCAGGATGCTCCTGCCGGCCTGGCGCACCTCGCCGTGCATTCGCACCGCAATCTCGAAGCCCTTCTTCAGCGCCCAGTACAGGCCTAGGGCAAGAACCGGAATCTGGAACCAACCCGTATACTCGGGCAGGACAGGCGTCCAATGAACGTCAGCCGTCCCAAAGATGTTCCAGCCCCATCCCAACGGATCCGAGATGACCGAAACAATATACGACCCGTTTATCATGACCAGCGGGATGCTGAACGCAATCCAGGCGAACAGGCCCAAGGGCACCAGTGTGTAGCCGTACTGGATAAACATGTCCTTCACCGTCACGGTTTCCGACCCGGCCAGCCATCGCCCCGCCCGGATGGCCGCATAGTAAATCAGAGGCAGTCCCACCAACGCCACGAACCACAGTGAGCCCGCATACGTGAGGAAGCCGACCCAGTCGCCGACCTCGCTGATGTTGGCCCAATTCTTGAGGATGCCCCACGGACCCAACAGCACCACAGAGTAGGTCATGGCCAGCGTAAGCATGATGAACGCCTTCCACACTTCGTCATACCCTTTCAGAAGCGTGTCGCTGGCGAAAGGCCGGGCGTAAAGCGTGATGTTGTCATGAGGGCAACTCTTGACGCACTCCATGCACAAGCCGCAATAGTTGTTGCGATCCATCTTTTGCATGTGCTGGAACCAGGGGCACCCCCAGCCCTTCTCGTTTCCGGCCAGGCAGGCCTTTTGCTTGCAGTTGCCGCACACCTCCTTGTTCTTGGAGCGCAGCGCCAGCATCGAGGTCATCGAGTAGAGGCTCAGGAAGCCGCTGACGGGACAGAGGTACATGCAGAAGGTGCGTTGGCGGAAGATGATGTGAACGATCGTCGCCATCACGAACAGGCCGCCGAGCACGATGACGCTTACGATGGGCCTGGTAACCAGCAAGGCGCTGAACGTGCACAGCGCAAGAAACCCGAAATTCTGCAGCCAGATGTTGCTGAGGACTTTTGGCCAACGCCTTCGCAGGCCCGCCATGCGGTTGCGGCCCACGCCGGGTTTGCCCGTTGCCACGCCGATCAACCTGCGGCGCTGGAACCACTCGCCAAAAAATGGGAACGGACAGACCGTGCACCAGACCCGAGACGCAAACGGAACCATGATGGCGATCAGCGCGAACCACCAGAGGATCCAGACGAAAACGACGATGATGTTCCGGCTGCCCACCGGCGAGCCGAACACACCGGCGAGTAAGAAGAAATAGAACACCGCCAAGTTGGGAAAGATGACGGCGAACTGGAACCATCGGCGCTTAACCAGCCACCGTAGGCCGGGCACCCGCTCCAAAAGGTCTATCCGCCAGGACGCCTTGGGCGCAGCCGCCCCCACGACGGCTTCCGTTGGGCCGCCACTGTTCATCTCGTCGGCTGCATCGAACACAGTAGATTCCGCCATCGTTTGACTTCGCTAGCCTGGGCATCCTCGTGACCGAACTGCTTGCTCTGCCGGCACGCCTGCTCGGTTCCTACGTCGGCCCGCCGATGACACGACGCTGCTTCCTGCCGAAACAGGTGTTGCGGGTCTCCGTACGGGGACCCCTAGTTGTCTTCCCAGAGATGATGCAAGAAGCGCGCCAAATGAAAGAGTAACGTTGCCTCCATTGCGACCGACAACTATAGCCATCTGTTACTACGAGAGTTATAGGACGGTCGAACTGGCACGGGATCAGCTTTCGGCCAGATGCGATCCCCTTCCTCCCTTGGTCAAAATGGCCGAGCCGAAACGCGAGTGCTCGCAGATTGTTCGTATAACATGCGATTTACAATTCGGTTAGGATGGGCGGTCAAAGTTTGACCAGAGGACTAAGACTGACCATCTGGTCTGCGAGTGGCTCAGGGGGCTCCTGGCAGCAGATCCTCTGGCCCCCGGAGTTTGACCTTGAGCGTGTTCCTGGTGATCCCAAGGATGCGCGCGGCCTCCGAGAGATTGCCCCCAACACTACCGACGACGTGTGCGACATAGCGCAGCTCGATTTCTCGCAAGGGGGGCATGGCCCCAGATCCCCCTCCTGCCTGTTTGCTGACAAACGCCGATGCTTGAACATCTCCCGGGAGTTGCGCAGCCGTCACTTCGCCCGTCTCGCATAGAATCGCGGCGCGTTCCATCATGTTGCGAAGTTCACGAACGTTGCCCGGCCATGCATAGGCGACCAGGATCTCTTCGACCTCCGGCATTAGATGCATTGGCCCTTTTCGCAACGCCATGGCGGAGCGCTTGAGGAAAGATCGTGCGAGCAGCACGACGTCGCCGCCACGATCACGAAGAGGGGGGACGCTGATCTGAAACGTGTTTAGCCTGTAAAAAAGGTCTTCGCGGAAAGCCCCCGACTGGACACGCGACAAAAGGTCGCGGTTAGTGGCGACGACCAAACGGGCATTCGTCCGGATCTCCCGCTGTCCGCCGACGCGTCGAAACGGCTGTCCTTCCACCACGCGGAGCAGTTTTGTTTGAAGATCGGCTTTCATCTCCGAGATTTCGTCAAGAAAGAGGGTGCCGCCGTCGGCCATTTCGAACAGCCCGGCCCGGGCCTCCTTGGCGTCAGTGAAAGCGCCCTTCTCGTGGCCGAACAGGTCACTTTCCAGCAACTGCTCGGATAAAACGCTGCAGTTCACCTTGATCATTGGCGCCCCAAAGCGTGAAGAGAGGCGATGCAGCGCGTCCGCCACGAGCTCCTTGCCCGTTCCCGTTTCGCCCGCCACGAGAACGGGTGCATCGGTATCGGCCACCTTCTGAATCAAGTGGCGAACTCTCTCGATAGCGGCGCTCTCGCCGAGCATCTTTGTGATCTCACCTCTTGCCTGCCGTTCGCGTTCCAAAAGCCAGACGTTGCGGCGCAAGGTACGCGTCTCGATAGCCCGCTCGACGGTAAATTGCAGCTGCTGGAGATCAAAAGGCTTCGTGACAAAATCGCTGGCCCCCCCCTTCATCGCTCGAACGGCTGTCTTTATGTCCGGAAAAGCCGTCAAGACGACCACAACCGTCTCCTTGTCCAGGCCCTGCGCCGTCGTCAAGACATCGATCCCCGAGCCGTCGGGAAGTCGAAGGTCGAGCAGAACAAGGTCTATATTGCGATGTTTCAGGAGGCGCGTCGCCGCCGACACGGTCGACGCGCTGACCACCTCGTACCCCTTCAACGTAAAGGAGCGTTCCAGAGAGCCCCGCAGGCTCTCGTCGTCTTCAACGATGAGCATCCTGGATTTCATGGTTGGTGCTCCTGTTGGGGTCCGTCCAATGCGGCGCGCTGGGCGGCCTGTGTGGATGTCGATCCCTGGAGCGCGCACTCCGGAAAGGTCACCGCGACAACCGTTCCCTTGCCTGGTTCACTGTCGATGTGAATCGTCCCTGCGTGATCCTGAACGATCTGCCGACAGATGGCCAGTCCCAGACCCGTTCCTTCATGTTTCGTTGTGAAAAACGGATCCCATATCTTGTCAAAGGCCTCTGCGGGGATGCCTTCCCCCTCGTCTACCACCTGCAGGATCACACTGTTGGACGAGCCGCTGACACTCGGCGTCAACACCCCTCGCTGGATCGTTACGACGATCTCCCCGCCCTCTCGGGACGCATCCGACGCATTCAAAATCAGATTCATGAGCAGCTGCCGAAGTTGGTCCGCAACGCCTGAGACCTTCGGTAGATCCTTGGCGATCTCACACCGCAAGGCCACGCCTTTTTCCCGCAGGTTTGCCGAGACAAGCGCGAGCACGCCGTGAGCCACTTCGGCCAAGGCGACCTCCTGCTTGGCCTGGCTACCGCCAAGTCTGGCCAGTCGGGCGAAGGAACGCAAGAACGCTGCCAGACGGTCCACCTCCGCAAGGACTTCGGTCAGCAGCCCTTGGCATTCGCCGCATAGGTCGCCGGCCTCCTCAGCCACCTGGATTCTCGTCTTGATGGCAGCCAGAGGGTTACCCACCTCATGCATTACGCCGGCTGTGATCTGGCCGATCGACGACAATTTGTCCGCACGGGCCATTCCGCTTTGGAGGCGATGACGCATTTCGATCTGACGCTCGACCTCCCGCTTGAGTTCGACGTTCCACCCAGACAGCCGCGATTGGGCCGCTTGAAGTCGCTCCGTCATCGCATTGAAGTCGTTGGCCAGCCTCTCGATCTCGTCTCCCGTAGTGACGTGAACGCGCTTGTCCAGGTCGCCGGCCGCGATATCACGCGTCGCCTGTTGAAGGCGCATGATCGGCCGAGCAAGATAGTCGCCTATCAACACGCCAAGGACGGCAGCGATGAGGACCACGAAGATCAGAACAACCGAAAGGAATCTCGTCAGACGGCGAATCGGGCCTTCGACAGTGGCTTGTGGCTGGCCGATCAAAAGAGTCCAATGGCGCTTCGGATCTCCCTGGTCAAAGGCAATGGAGGCGCTGGAAAGGAAAATCCCTCCTGTCTTGGCTGACGGCCCGCCTGGCGAGCGCTCCAGGATGGCTCTGGCCTCCTCAGGCGCATAGTCATCGGACAAGTGCCGCCCCTTCCCAAGATTGAAAAGGTCTCGCCTCGCCTCCGATTCGCCCACATAGCCCATGTAGGCGCCGCGTTGATCCACCAACCAGGCTTCCGTCCCGGGGCTCGGAGGTCCAAGAAGAGACATGATGTAGTCCCCGTGGATATTGATTACCAGCAGACCGCGGCCTATTCCTTTGTCTCCAGAAACAAGGGTCGCATAGCGAACAACTGCCCGGGGAGGTAGTTCTGCCCTGCCGTGTTCGACATTGAGGTCCATTGGTGAAGCATAGATCTGACCGGATCCAAGAGCGAGGGCGGCTTTCACATAGTATCGATTGCTCTTGTCCTGAAGCTCGGCGGAGTGAACAACTGCGGCCAGGCCTCCTTCGACGTTCAGCCGTACGACCTCGTGCCCAGCGCTGTCCAGGTATCGCACCTGATAGTACGCCCGCTTGCCTTGTGAGAAAATGAGAAGCTCCGACTGAACCTTCAGACGCAAGAGATCAACCTGTTCGGGGGTTGCCGTAGCTTCGGCGGCAGCAAGCTGCCGTATCGCCTGGACCTGGCTTAGAAAACGCAAGTCCTGTTGCACCCCCTGGAGGAACTGCTGAACTACTCGCGCTTTCGATCCGGTGTCAAATTCCACTCGCTGGATCGCGCTTTGCCAAAGAGACTCTTGCATGCGTGACATCACAAAGATGCCGACTGTTATCGTTGGGATTACTGCCAGGGCGACCATGGGAATGGCGATCTTCGTGCGCAGACGAACGCTCTGCAAGCGACGCTTCCATGCCTTCTTCGAGGGCGACAGGATCCTGTCCGCCGCGGCGCCGGGAGTCTGGCGCAAGAGGATGAGGGTTGCAAGGACCGAGGCGATGGCCGCTGCCGAGAACCCGCGAATGATGTGAAGGGCGTGCATTACTTCAGGACCGGCCCCCCTGAGCCAGGTCCGTTCAACGATCTCATAGCCGAAGAAGAGCGTGCCAACTGCAAGGAAGCAAATGATGAATACCCGAACCAGATTCGGCTGTTGAACTCGATTGGGCTCCCTCTGGCGGTCCCTTCTAGGCATCATCTCCCCCATCCGCGCCTTCTTGCTCTGGAACGCCCAAGCCATGACCAAGCGCCTCATGGCAAGGTCCACAGATGATACTCATCTCAGACATCTTCTCTTCCGCTTCCACTGGACCGTGAGGCGGCAGCCACTTTTCGCACCTCCGCGAGAGCCGCAACGTGAGCAGCCGTTTCGTGCGCCGCCAGTCTACATAGACCATCTTAGAGAGCTGCCGGCAGGAATCAATCTTGTGCAGCCCGTGGACAATTCTCCGGCCGTCCTGCGCGGGGGACGGTGAAGTCGGCGTCGGCGGCAAGGTCGCGCTCGTGGATCGGTATCTCTTCGCGGCCGTCATGGCGCGTGTTCGTCGCCTTCCCGGCCAGACCCCAATATACCTGTTTCGGGCCCGGCCGAGCCTTGGAACCTTGTGGAATCAGATGGAACTTGTAGGGGAACGCCACGCGAGGTGTCGCATCGCTCAGTTCGCTGGCCGCCTCGGGGCGCTTGGGGCCATGGCTTCATCCAGCGCCCGCGCCACCTGCTCGACCGTGTAGAAATCGCTTTTGAACAGCGCGTTCCCGTCAGGTCCGAAAATCACCAACAGCGGAATGGTCAGCCGTTCCATCCGTTCAAGCATGCGGCGGCCCACTCTATTGCGACCAGTGGTCAGGTCTACCTTCATGGGCATCACGGAATCCTTCTTGAGCCGGTCCACGATTGTCGGGTTTCGCAGGACGCTCTCCTCCAAGGCCTTGCAGTTGAGACACCACTCCGCCGTGAAGTCCAGCACCACGACCTTGCCCTCTCGGACAGCCCCCTCGAATCGCTCCGGAGTATAGTGGACCCAGTTCACGGGCCCTTGAGCGGTCAGGCGCACCGCCAGAGCGACCGCCCCGAAGGCCATCACGCCGCCCAGGCCGATGACTAGGGCGCGGGCGATAGCGGATCGGCTGAAGCGGACCGTGCGCCAGGCCATCCATACCCCCCCGGAGGCCACCAACAGCATGACGGGCCACCAGTAGAACCGGCCGGCCGACCCCTGCGGGGAGGCGGTCAGGGCCGTCACGCCGACGCCGACGAAATAGGCGGCCGCAGCCAGCATGAGCAGGCCCATGACCTGCTTGACCAAGACGCTCGCGGGGCCGGTGTGCGGCACCTTGGCCACCAGACGGGGCCAGGCCGCCAGCACGAGGTACGGCAGCGCCATGCCCACGCCAACGGCTGCGAACGTCGCCAACGAGACCGCCGGCAACTGGCGCACGGACCAGCCCAGAGCCGCCCCCATGAACGGCGCTGTGCACGGGGTCGAAAGCACGGCGATCATGATCCCGAAGAGGAACGAGCCGCTATAGGTGTCCTGCTGCGGGGTAATGTGATACACGAACTGAGGTAGACGAACGGTGAACAACCCGCACATGCCGAACGCCATGACCGCAATGAACACGCCGACGCCAATGGTGAACAAAGGCAACTGGAACATCTGGTTGACCGCCGTGAAACTGGTGATCGTCGCCATGACGACTGCCAGGGCCGTCCAGAAGGCCACCACTCCCAATGAAACAAAGACGCCCAGCACAAAGCAGCGACGGGGATGACCGGCTACCTGTGACAGCCCCATCACCTTGATGGGGATTATCGGCAGCACGCACGGCGTGAGGTTCAGCAGGAAACCTCCCAGCGCCGCCACTGCCAGCAGCAGCCCCATTCCAATTGCAGAGCCTGTATCCACCACGAACTCGCGGCCGAAGGCGCCAAGAGACACCTCCTCAGACCGTTCCCCTTTGCTCGCCTGGTCGCTCGGCGACCGCGAGCCGTGTTGCGGCCCGTCGGAGGAACGGAAGATGGCGGAGCGCCGGCTGTTGCCGTCACCGACGGCCTCCGGGTCCACCAGCACGGTCAGGCCCAGTGTCGTCGTCTCCGGCAGCAGACACCGCTTATCGTCGCACGCCTGGGTCTTGACGGTCACGGTAACTGCGCGCGGGCCGGGCGAGGCGTCTTTGGCAACCATCAGAGGCACACGGAACCAGATACGGCCCACATAGGCGTTCAGCGGCTCCTTGAGGATCGGGTCCTCCAACCTGCGCGGCTGCGGCGCCTGGACCCGGCCGGCCGCTATGCCTTCGGCAGTTTCCACCGACACCGTGCTGGCAATCAGAAACCCCATCTGAGGGTTCTCCCCATAGAGATGCCAGCCTTCATCAATGTCCACGGACACCGCCAAGTCCACCGTCTCGCCCGGCCGGACTGTGAGGCGCGAAGCGTATACGGAGATCGTCACCGGATCGGTTCGCTTCTGTGCATCAGGCCGGAGTTCGTCCGCCGCGCCGCCCACGTGGAGCGGCCGCTCGGATGAAGCGGCCTCGGGCAACCCACGAGACGGCTTCGCCGCAATCTCCTTCACATCCTGATCGCCCAGCCGCTTGGCCGCCACGAGGACCGCCTCGCCGCCGAAGGGGCTCTGTTGCATCACGCCAATCAGGGACTCCAGCGTTCGTCTCGCTGCGGCCACGTAGCGCATGTCGCCGGTCAACACACCGATGTCCAGCAGCGCCACTGCGGCCACACCGTTGGCGTTGGGGGTGTTTCCGCCTCCGCTGATGCTCTTGGACCGCACAAGAAGGTCTTCGTGGTCGGGCGTTGTGAAGTAAAATCCGCCGTTGGTCTTGTCCTGGAAGTCATCCAGCAGTTTCTCAACGAGCTGTCCGGCCCGCGCCAACCACCGCGGATCGCCCGTCGCCTGATGAAGCTCGATAAGGGCCTCGGCGAGGTAGGCGTAGTCGTCCAGGTAACCTAGCTGTTTTGCCTGGTCCGCACGATAGGTGCGAAGAAGCGTATCTCCCCGCATCATGTGGCTGACGATGAAGTCGGCCGCCTTCATGGCCGCCTCGGTGTAGCGAGGCTCGTCGAGTTGTCGGCCGGCATAGGCGAGTGAGGCGATCATCAACCCATTCCAACTCGTGAGGACCTTGTCGTCCTTATGCGGCTGGGCCCACGTCTGGCGGCGTGCCAGGAGCTTCTGACGCATGCCGGCCAGCCGCCCGGCGAAGGCCCTCGGGGTCTGGCCTCGGGCCTCTGCTATCTCCCCGATCGGCTCGTCCAGATGCGGGATATTCAAGCCGCGCCGGTCGCCGGTCGCCTCTTCAACGAAATTGCCCCCCTCCTCGAAGCCATACACTTGCCCGAATAACTTGGCGTCCTGGGCCCCCAGCACGTCCGCCACTTCCCTGGGGTGCCAGAGATAGATTTGGCCCTCCTTGCCCACCTCCCCGGCATCGATCGCCGAGTAGAACGCGCCGTCAGGCGAGGTCATGTCCCGTTGGAGCCACCCGAAAATGTCCTCGACGGCCGTGCGATATCGCTCGCTGCCGGTGACGAGGTAGCCATCAACGTAAACCCGCATGAGTTGGGCGTTGTCATAGAGCATCTTCTCGAAGTGCGGCACCAGCCATTCGTCGTCCGTCGCGTAGCGGTGGAACCCGCCGCCCACATGGTCGTGGATGCCGCCCGACCACATCGCATCGAGGGTCCTGGTAATCTGCCCAAGCAGCTCCTCGTTGCCCGTGTCGCGGTACTGACGGATAAGTAGTCGCAACGTTCCGTGTGGAGGGAACTTCGGCGCGCCGCTAAAGCCGCCGTGTCGCGAGTCGAAATTGCGAGTCAGTAGCCCGACCGCCTGATCCACTGCCTGCGACGTCGGCTCACCTTTGCGAGCCAATGCCTCCCCGCTGCCGATTCGAGCGATGGCTGAGGCCAGTTGGTCGGCCTGATTCTCGACGTCCAGCCGTCTGGTCTTCCATACATTGATCAATCTGGTGAGAATCAGCATGAACTGCGGTTTGGGGAAGTACGTGCCCGCCATCCACGGTTTGCCCTCGGGGGTCAGCCACACAGAGTTCGGCCAGCCGCCGCGCTGAGTGAGTAACTGGGTGGCAAGCATGTACTGCTCGTCGATGTCCGGCCGTTCTTCCCGGTCTACTTTGATCGCAACAAAGTTCTCATTGAGGAGCCTGGCCACCTCGGCGTCCTCGAAGGACTCCTTCTCCATCACGTGGCACCAATAGCACGTCGAGTAGCCGATGGACACGAAGACGGGTTTATCCTCGCGCCTGGCTTTGTCAAACGCCTCCTGGCCCCAGGGATACCAGTCCACCGGGTTGTGCGCATGCTGAAGCAGGTAGGGACTGGTCTCGTTGGCCAAGCGGTTGGTGTGCTGATGGCCGGTGTTGCCCGCCGAGGCCGCCTGCGCGGCCAGCCCTCTGTCAGGCGGTTCAGTGGCTTCGTACCGGCGCCACATCCACGCGGCCAACACACATGCCGCTACGATGGCCAAGACCCTCAACGAGCGCCACCATGCCCGCCTCGGCAAGACTGGGCGACATTCAGTCATACACGCTCCTTTGTGCGGAGGGCTTGTTCCCTCCCTGACGCGGGGACACAGCTACGACGAAACTTTCTCCACGGCGCCAACCAACTTGACGCCCATGTCCTTCAACGACGGGTCGCGCGTGAGCCGATCGAGCAGCCGGCGGCATCTCCTCGAATACGCTGCCCATCGGTGGGTGTCTTCGTATCATCGCCCGCGTGCATCCTCAGAACGGCCCGTTGCTCAGTGGGCCCGGCTGTCAGCCCTGGCCAACAAAGCCAGATACCGTTCCGGTGGCATGTAACCGGGTTGGCTGAACACCACCTCTCCTTCCGCATTCAGGACCAGCGTGGTCGGCAGGCCGGTCACGCCGAAGCGCCTGGCCAGATCAGGTTGCTCGTCGGTGTTGATTTTCAGGAGGGTGAACCCCTTCATTCGCTCCTGCACTCGGGGATCCGAGAGGGTGTCCGTCTCAAGCTTCTTGCACCAACCGCACCACTCGGCATAGGCATCAACCAGGATGACCGTGTTCCTCTGCTTGGCTTCCGCGATCGCCTCCGACAGCGAACGGTGCCACGAGATCTCCGCCTTCTCCTCCGGAGTCGAGGCCTCTTCAAGGGAGAACACTTCCAGCACCCGCTCCATGGGGTAGACCTTACCCGTCACGTGCAGACTTTCGCCATGGCGATTGTGAACAAGGTCTTGACTCTTGTCCGTTTCGAGGTAATGCAGGATCCCGCCTTGCATCTCCGTCCGTTCCTCCCCGCCGACGATGACCTCCGTCACCCTCAGTGAATGCCTATGCCCAAACCGGCTGCACTGGGCGCCGGCGCCTTGTTCCTTTTTCAGCGCGCAGCCCAGGCAAATGTTTACGCCTGTCACCCTCGCCTCAAAGGCGTCCTGTGCGGACCAGGAGGCGGCGGATTCTTCGAGGTTGAGCGCCGCACCGCGTCCCGCATCAGCTTCCGGCCACATGCGGCTCCACTGAACAAGGGCCAGGACGGCAACAACGACCGAAACCACGGTGACAACAATTGAACCTTTCGTGAAGGCAACCATTCTGATTCTCCTTGGCACTTGATCGGACTTATGGTCCCGATCGCATTCGCGCACCGGAAAAGGGCGCAACCACTCCGGCTTCGCAGAGCAGTCTGCCTCTCGTTAGAGGAGTGCCCGCGACGTCCCCCGGTATTCCCGGCCGAAAGGAAAACCTACCCAGGTTGCTTCTGCGCCACAGGGGCCGCGTTAGCCGGCGGCATTCGGAAGGCCAAAACGTTGTTGCCGAGAGCCCACGCCGCCTGGGCAATCTCGGATCGGCTGGCCCCAGAGCGGGAGGGTGCGAGGGCAAGACCGCGAATGGCCGACAAGCCGCCCTGCCCTTGCGCCAGCATCGCAGCCGCAAGGACCACGAGATCATCATCACGGTCAAGCCCCACGTCCTGAAAGGCTCGTTCAAACGCCCGGATAGCACGAGGGTCCCCGAGACCAACCAATTTCTTTACCGC
Organism: Phycisphaerae bacterium; assembly: GCA_011050235.1. Lineage (GTDB taxonomy): Bacteria > Planctomycetota > Phycisphaerae > SM23-33 > SM23-33 > HyVt-337. The sequence goes on from DRGC01000073.1 coordinate 98,150, forward strand.
CCAGTCATCCAGGGGGCCGAATTTTGCCGAACGGCGGACGCGGTCAATCAGAAACGGCACGGGATCATCCTGCTGCACGAGGGCAATCCTCTCGATGGCTTCTTCAGCCGCCCTTCGCTCGATCTTGTTGCGGGGCGCTTGGACCACGGAATGCAGGTAGGGCAAGGCGGAGGGGTCGGCAATGTTGCTCAGCGCCGTCAGGGCAAGGCTGCCGACCGTTCCCTGGCGGTGAGCGCCTATCAGGACATCGACCGCCTTGGCCGAGCCGAGCTCGCCCAGGGCAATCGTCGCGCACACCCGCAAGTCGGCGTTCCTCGGGTCCTGGATCGCGTCAGCAAGGGGCGCCACCCAGCGGTCATCCCCAAGGAAACCCAGGCTGTGGGCCAGTTGGCAGGGCCGGTAAGTCCCCTCATCCTTCATGGATGCGGCGATAGCAGGCCCGGCCTCTTGTACCCCTCGCGAGGCCAGCCACGCCGCCGCCTCGACCCGATGCTCGCCGTCGTCGCTCCACAACAGAGCGATATGTCGGTCAATGTCCTCCCGGCTGACGGGCAATACCACTCCATCGATCGACACACCCCATGAAACCAAAGCGGCGTAAATCTTCTGCCTGTAGTCAGGCAACTGCCGCTCTTGCGCCACATACTGGTAAACCACCACCACGCCGACGGCGACGCATAGCGCGACAAAGAAGCGCCGCAGCCGCACTGGCCCACCCGTCGGGGCCTTTGTCTTGTCCTGAGCATTTAACATCATCACTCTTAGAACTCCAGCGCCCTCATATCATGGCGGGGTGACGCCTCGGCGCGATCATGCGGGGCGGCGGACGCGTGAGCCGCCCCCCAAGTGCTCGCGTCCTTGTCCGATTCAGAGGCCCGCACCGTCAGATTCGGCACGAACGCATCGCGCTTAGCAACCAGGACGTAGGCACAGTCGTTTTCCGTCCAGATCAGCGCGTCGCATTCTCCGTCGGTCCCGCCGTCATCAGAAACCACCGTGCGACGAGAGAACTCGCGGGGCAAACCGAAGTCCTTGGGGCAGAATTGATAGAGCGAGTACTCGTATCCGTCTCTCTCCCATCGCGTGTAGACCGCCGTGTGCCGCCCGAAGGAGCACTTGCGGCCGCCAAGGAGATGGAACCCCTGTCCCAACTGCGGGAGCTTGATGTCGAAATGCACCTGGGGCTTGAGGGCGGCGATGAGGGCCGGCTCGTCGGATGTCTCAATGGTAAGCTGCTGCCCGAACATGTGATCGCCAATGGCTGTGAGGCCGATCTGGTGAATCCGCTGTGTCGGACCCCGCCCCGACAGGAACAGTACCGCAAGCCCGCCGCAGACAAGCACGAGGCCCGCTGCCGCAGTTATGCTCCAACGCCGCAGGCTACGCCGCGACAGGGAAAATTCCTCCGGAATGGCTAACAGTCGCTCCTCCAAGCCGACCGACACCGAAACGCGAGGCAACTCCACCCGCAGTCGCTCGTCCACATCCAGCAGTGCGACCCACTTGTCCTCGGCCCACGCGCCGGCTTCCTGCACGCGATGAATCACTTCCTGCCGGCGCGGGTCGCCGGCGGGCAGCGCGGCGGCCTCGGCCATGTCCCTCTGCAATTGGTCTCGTTCTTGAGTGCTCATGCTCCACCTCCCAGGCGAAATCGCCCGGATTGATTGCCGTTCATTCCGCGGTCAGCCGTCTCCGACTCAGAACGACGTCCATTCTCAAACACGGACCGCAGCTTCTGGCGAGCGCGGTGAATGCGAGAAAGAACCGTGCCCAGCGGGATGCTCAGCGCCTCTGCCGTTTCCCGGCACGTCAGGCCTTGCAGCAACACCATCAGCAAAGGCGTTTTGAGGTCTTCGTCAAGCTTGTCCAGGGCGACCTGAAGAGCTTCCCGGTCGACCAGCCTTATCACCGGGGACGGACGGGGGTCCGCAATCTGTTCCACCAGGTCGCTAGTCGATACGGAAGCCCTGATCCGCCTCGATCGATGCCGCACGAAGTGCGCGTACCGAAACCGCAAGATCTGGAACAGCCAAGCCCTTGCCAGACGGCGGTCACGAAGTTGGCTCGCGCCTTTCCAAGCATGGTAAAATGTCTCCTGCACCAAGTCTTCGGCGTCAGCAGCATCGCCACACAGTCTGTAGGACAAAGCATATAACTCGCGCGAGTAGTCACGCACCCACGCGGTGTAAAGCTCTCGTTTTTTTCGCTCGCGCATTGTCTGAGTCTTTGGGCCGTTCAGTTTCTCCACCACAAATGGAGTGCCCTCATGAGTATCTTATATTCCTGCCAATCCCAGGACCAGCAGGCATGAACATGGCCGGCCTCGTCAACGCCGAGTTGGACCTGCCTGACCTGCCGGCGATTCCTGTACCCATGTGAATGAGAGTCAGCTTAACGCTTCCACCGTGCGTTCCGGAGTTAGCCTACTCGATCGGTTGTGCGGCCGATGATGACTGTAATGCAGTCGCCATCGATCCACAACGTATCTCACCTCCAGCAAGGCTCAGGAATAATTTGCCACAGATCGGGCACACTGGGTTAGGAACAAGTTGGACGCATGACAACCCTCCGGCGCACCGCGGCAAGGCGTGGGGTGTCAATAACGTTGCGAGGACCCGTGGAAAGTGTTACCGTGACAAGTGATTAAAGGCAAATCCCCAACAGGTGATGACGGAAGCGCCGAACAAGGATATCCGTGCATGTCTCGCCCGCTTTCGTATCAGACAGTGCTCCCACACACTGGGGCCAGGATCATGCACTCACATGAGCTAGGGACTGTTGGCGCATGAGCAAGCACAGTTCAGATCAAGCCGATTCGAAGGACACGACCCGGGCTCGACCGGGCGAGCGAGGCTCCAGACAGGATTCAACTGATCCCGAGGCTTGGGTTGACGCACACGCTGATGCCCTGTTCCGATATGCCCTGCTGAAGGTACGTAACTCGGAGGCGGCCGAAGACCTGGTGCAGGAGACGTTCCTGGCAGCGATGCAGTCGCGAGAGTCGTTCCGAGGCGCCTCGGCCTTGAGAACTTGGCTCATTGGGATACTGCGACACAAGATTGTGGATCGCCTACGCCGATCCGCTCGGCAGCGGACCATGAATGGGGATGTGGATGACAACCTTGTTGACGGTTGGTTCGACCGCAAGGGGAGATGGATCACCCGGCCCGAAAGGTGGCAGATGGACCCGCCGCGTCTCCTGGAGAACCGGGAATTCTGGCAGATCTTCCAGACCTGTCTGGAGGCGCTTCCGGAACGCATCGGGGAAGTGTTCTCCCTGCGGGTGATGACCGAAATCGATTCGGAAGAAGTGTGTAAGCTCCTGGACGTCTCCTCGACCAACCTATGCGTGATGCTGCATCGCGCGCGTGCGCGACTGCGCGCCTGCCTCGAAGCCAATTGGTTCGGGAGCAGGCCGAAGGAATCGGGCTGATGCTCAGTTGCAGGGACATAACTCGGCTGATCTCAGAAGGGCTCGACCGACGGTTGGGCCTCCGGCAGCGGGTAGCCTTGCGCCTTCATCTTATGATGTGCGGGGCATGTAAAGCATACAGACGGCAGGTGATGGCCCTCAATAGGCTCATTGTCGCCCACTTCAGAAGGTTGGGACCCGCTGAGCCACATTCACTATCCGACGAGGTCCGCCGACGGATCAAGGCGGCTCTTCGCGATTCCGCCCATTGATACGCTCTTGACGGACAGCAGGTCTCTGCGGCTGTCCCGCCAGAAAGACACAATTCAGTTGTAAGATTCCGCACGTCGGTTCGACTCACCTATCGAATGTGGCCACAGGAATGAGACTGTGTGACATCACCCGAGAGCTCATCGGATTCAGACGTTTCTGGACGCCTTCCAGGTCGACGTGAAGATCAAGGACTGAACCCTTACGAGGAACAAGAAATGGCGCAGACTTCTTCCCCAACCCAATGCGGCCTGGAAAGGGTCGAGACTGCGGGACCTCAACGATACGTCGAGATTGTCCGTGAGGTGTTTGCCGCATGGAGAGCCCTGATCGGGGAGGTCATTGCCGAGGCCCAGAGCCGCGGCCCGCTCCGCGATTGCCTGGACGCACAACGATGTCTGCTTCAGTCGCGGACCGGACCTGACAGACAACGGGAGAGCGAATCATGCAGATGATACTTTCAGCGACGCTTGGTGTAGCCGTGCTGGCAATGCTGGCCGGCTGTCCGTCGAACGAATCGCGCCAAGGCGGCGGCTTGGCGACGCAAGAGGCGGCGTCCACCCGAAACGACACAGAGACCCAGCCGTCGGCAACCACCGATGCCCGAAAGGTGCAGCCCTTGGGCAAAGGTGACCAGGCCCCCGTGGCGATCCTTCGTCTCCCCGACGGTCAAGAGGTCGATCTGGCCACGTTGTACAATCAGAAGCCCTCTGTGCTGATCTTCTACCGTGGTGGGTGGTGCCCATACTGCAACACGCACTTGGCGCAAATCGCCACGGCCGAGCCGGAACTGCTGGCCATGGGCTACCAGGTGTTGGCTATCAGTCCCGACCGGCCCGAGGAGCTATCCAAGACGCTCGACAAGCACCACCTGACTTACCAGCTCCTGTCCGACAGCGACGTGGTCCTTGCTCGGGCATTCGGCCTGGTCTTTCGCGTCGATGATCCGACGCTGGAGAAGTACCGGGGCTTCGGCATCGATCTGGAGCAGGCTTCCGGCCGGGCCCATCACCTGCTGCCGGTGCCGGCGGTTTACATCGTGGACACGCAAGGCATCATTCAGTTTGCCCATTGGGACCCGGACTACAAGAAACGATTGGAGCCCGAAGCGTTGCTCAAGGCCGCCAGGGACACACAGTCGGCGGGCCAACCTTCAACCGAATCAAGAGACTGAGACTGTGAGCGAGCCAAGATGCGGCCGAAGCGAACGCTGCAACGGAGCTACGGTCTTGGATTGACAGGGCTCACGGACACTGCGTGGAGACGAAACATGGCAGAGACGAGAACTACAGAGGCCGTGCTGGCCGGTGGGAATGTCGAGGGCGAGGTGCTTCGTCGCTACAAGGCGGGAGCCACACAAGCGGAGAAGGGACTGTGTTGTCCTACCGACTATGACAGGGCGTCCCTTGACATCCTGCCGCCGGAGATCGTCGAGAAGGACTACGGTTGCGGGGACCCGTCCAAGTACGTCCGCCCCGGCGAGACGGTGGTCGATCTGGGCAGCGGGGCCGGGAAGATATGTTACATTCTGGCTCACAAGGTTGGTTCCCAGGGCCACGTCATCGGCGTGGACTTCAACGACGACATGCTATCCCTGTCTCGCAAGTACGTCGACGAGATGGGCGACAAGCTCGGCTACCGAAATGTCCGCTTCGCCAAAGGTAAGATTCAGGACCTGGCGCTAGACCTGGACAAGGCCCAGGACTGGCTGGACAGGCGCCCCATCGCCGCTGTCGAAGATCTCTACGACTTCCAGGCCGAATGCGAACGGCTTCGCCGCGAGGATCCCTTGATCGCCGATGCCGGCGTGGACGTGATCGTCTCCAACTGTGTGCTGAACCTGGCCCGGCCAGAGGACAAGGGCACGCTGTTCGCCGAGATGCACCGCGTTCTGCGCAAGGGCGGCCGGGCTGTTATCTCGGACATCGTTTGCGACGAAGGCCCGACGCCGGAGATCAAGGCCGACCCGGAACTATGGAGCGGCTGTATCGCCGGTGCGATGCGCGAGGACGAGTTCCTGGAGATGTTCGAGCGGGCGGGCTTCTACGGCACCGAGATCATGGTCCGGCAGGACGAGCCGTGGCAGGTGATTGACGGAATCGAGTTCCGCTCGATCACCGTGCAGGCCTTCAAGGGGAAGGAAGGCCCGTGCATCGAGCGTAATCAAGCAGTCATCTACAAGGGGCCATGGAAGTGCGTCTGCGACGATGATGGCCACATGCTCCATCGCGGTCAGCGGATGGCTGTCTGCGACAAGACCTTCGGCATCATGACCAGCCCTGCCGGTCCCTACGCCGGCCAGATCGTCGCTGTGCCCCCGCAGGACGAGGTGCCCCCTGAGCAGGCCACGCCCTTCGACTGCAAGCGGAGCGATACTCGCCATCCCCGGGAAACCAAGGGACAGGACTACGACATAACCCGGACCGCAAGCAGTGACTGCTGCAGCCTGGACAGCGAGTGCTGTGGATAAGGAGCCCCTGGTGGTCGGCATCACGATCGTATTGGTTGTGGCCGTGTTCTGGCTGGCCTGGAGCAACGGCGCGAACGACAACTTCAAAGGCGTTGCGACACTCTACGGCAGCAACACGATGGGGTTTCGGCGCGCCCTTGTGTGGGCGACAGGGGCCACGCTGCTGGGCAGCGCTTGCTCGGTGTTCTTGGCCGAGAGGCTCGTCAAGCAGTTCAGCGGGTCGGGCATTGTCCCGATCGGACAGATCGACGCGACGTGGCTGATCGCCGTCGGCGGCGCCGGGGCAATCACCATCTTTCTGGCGACGGTGCTGGGCATGCCCACCTCCACGACGCACGCCCTGACAGGCGCGCTGCTGGGCGCGGGCATCATGGCCGGGACGGGAACGGTCAACTGGATCGCGGCGGCAAGCACGTTCGCCAAGCCGCTATTGTTGAGCCCGGTGGTGGCCGTGGTCGCCGCCGTGGTCCTGCAACTTCTCTTCCGCAGAGCGCGGCTGGCGCTGGGTGTGGACCGACAAACCTGTGTGTGCATTGGGCGCGGCGAGCCCCAGCCAGTTACCTGCCAGGCCGATGGATCGCTGGTGCTGGCGTCATCCGTGCAATCGGCCCCGCTACGGATCGACGTGGATCAGCACATCCGCTGCGTGGAGCGGTATGGCGGGCGGATCGCGGGCGTGAAGGTCCAAAGCGGGGTCGACGCCGTCCACTATCTCAGCGGCGGCGCGGTGTGCTTCGCGCGCGCCGTTAACGACACCCCCAAGATCGCCGCGCTGCTGCTGGCCGCCGGGTGGATCACCGGCTCCCTGCCGCCGGCGGGCTGGCTGGCGCTACTGGCCGGCGCAATGGCCCTGGGAGGATGGGTCCAGTCCCGAAAGGTTGCAGAGACCATGAGCCGGAAGATCACCGCGCTGAACCCCGGGCAGGGCCTGACGGCCAACTTGGTCACCTCGGGCCTGGTGCTGGTGGCCTCGCATCTGGGCATGCCGGTCTCTACCACGCACGTGTCCTGCGGGTCCATTTTCGGCATCGGACTGGTCAGCCGCCAGACGCGGTGGAAGACCGTCTCGCAGATCGCCGTGACCTGGCTGACCACGCTGCCACTCGGCGCCGTGCTGGGCGCCGGGTTGTATTGGGCCATCCGCACGGCCGCGAACTGAAGCGAAAACATGGTGAGGAGAGAACCTAATGAACGCGCTTGAGAAACAACTCGGCCAAGAGGGACTGCACGCCCGCGGAATCGAGACCCTCCAGGTCAGTGTCGGCCTGCGATGCAATCAGACATGCGCACATTGCCACTTGGAATGTTCACCCGCTCGCCCGGAGACAATGGACTGGGACACGATGTCTGCTGTGAAGTCGGCCGCGGTGCAAGCCGAGGCGTCGCTGGTGGATATTACCGGCGGGTCCCCAGAACTGAACCCGCATCTGCGGCGCTTCATCGGCGAGCTGCGCGACACCGGCCTGGACGTTCAGGTGCGGACCAATCTCACGGTGCTTCGGGAGCGCGGCCAGGAAGGGATGATCGACTTCCTGCGCGATCATGCGGTGGGGCTGGTGGCTTCCATGCCCTGCTACCTGGAAGAGAACGTGAACGCCCAGCGGGGGCCGGCGGTCTACCAGCGCAGCATCGAGGTGATCCGCCGCCTCAACGAGGCCGGTTATGGCATTAAGGGCGGACTGCAACTCAACCTGGTCTACAACCCCGCCGGAGCGTTTCTTCCTCCGGAACAGGAGGCGTTGGAGCAAGACTACCGACGCGAGTTACAAATGTGCTTCGGGATCAGTTTCAGCCGGTTGTTGACGATCGCCAACATGCCGCTGGGTCGATTCGCAAGCCAGTTGAAGGCCGAGGATCGCCAGGCTCAATACATGCGGCTGCTGGAGGAGTCATTCAATCCGGCGACCGTACCGGGCCTGATGTGCCGCCACCAGGTCAGCATCGGCTGGGACGGCACGCTGTACGACTGCGACTTCAACCTGGCCTTGAAGCTTCCGGTGAATCACAGCGCCCCCGACCATATCAGCCGGTTCGACCCGGCCCTGCTGGCCTGCCGGCGCATCGTCACCGGCCAGCACTGCCTGGGCTGCACGGCCGGACACGGGTCGTCCTGCGGGGGCTCACTGGCGTGAACACAATCCACATCCCATCGCCGAAGGCGATGGGATGGAGAAAGGCGGTGCGACATGAAACGCCGAATCAAGATTACGCTGGGTGTCGGACTGGCCCTGCTGGTCGTGATGATCGCGGTGGCCTACGTAGCATACCGCGAGTTCGTCGGGGCCGAGGCGTTCGACGAGGGTTTCTATGCGGCCGGGGCAATTCACAACTCCGAGTTCTCCTACGATAGCTACGCGGCGGCGCTTCGCAAGCACGTGGATGACAAGGGCATGGTGTCCTACGCAGCCCTCAAGGAGACCACGGCCGAGCTGCATCGGTTCGTGCGGGCGCTGGCCGCCGTTGATACCGAAATGTATGAGGCATGGGATGAGCAGGCGAAGATCGCCTTTTGGATCAATGCCTACAACGCCCTGACGCTGAAGGTCATCATCGACCATTATCCGATCAAGGCGGGGCTTATATCGGGCCTGGCGTACCCGACGAGCAGCATCCGCCAGATCCCGGGCGTCTGGGACAAGAGTCTGTTCCTGGTGATGGGCCAGCGAATGACGCTCGATCAGATCGAGCACGAGACGCTGCGGGCCAGGTTCAACGAGCCCCGCATCCATGTCGCCCTGGTCTGCGCAGCGATGGGCTGTCCGCCGCTGCGAAATGAACCGTTCATCGGCGAGAAGCTTGACGACCAATTGGACGACCAGGTCAAACGGTTTCTGACCGACCCGGCCAAGTTCCGGATCGACCGCGACGCCGGCAAGGTGCATCTGTCCAGTATCTTTACGTGGTTTGGCGGGGATTTCGTCAAGACATACAAGCCGGCCGAGGGCTTCGCCTCCGGCGGCAGTGACGCCGCCAAGGCGGTGCTGCACCTTATCTCCAACTATCTGCCGGCCGAAGATGCCGAATATCTGAAGACCGGAAACTACAAGGTCGAGTACCTGGATTACGACTGGTCGCTGAACGAGCAGAACTGACGAAGCCGGCCACAACAATACAGTCGTTGGTGAGCCGACACAAAGGCAGAGGCACGAATGGTGAGTCGTTTCCAAGAGGATATGACTTTACAAGACGCCGTGAGACAATGTCCGCGCGGAGCGTCTGTGCTGCGACGGTTGGGCATAGCGCCCGAGGGCACATCTACGCTAGTCGAGGCTGCTTCGAAAGAAGGCGTACCAATGGGACTCTTGCTGGCGATGTTGAACGAGGCCGCCTCCGCGATGGCGGCCACCGATCAGTTTGACGACGATCAGTTCCAGGCCGCGTTGCAGGGGGCGATCATCGAATACATTGTGGAGCGTTACCATGGTCCGTTAAGAAGTGAATTAGATCGATTGGACGATCTGTTCAGCGGGGTGAGTGAGACCTGCCATGAAGACGAGGGCAACGTTCTGCTGGCTTTGAGGATGGTCTTCATGACGTTCACGAGGCAAATCGAAGAACACTTGGCCATCGAAGAAGAGATCCTCTTTCCGCGGCTTCACCGCAGTAGGAGGTGCCCTGGGAGTCGAGGACCATCCACGAAAGCTTGCTGCGGGGGGGGAACACCCGTCATCGCAATTAAGGAGATGGAGCGCGAGCACGAACTGCTCGAAAGGAATTTCAATGAGATGCGTGAATTGACGTGCGATTTCACCCCATCACACAAAGCATCGGAGATAGTAACAACGCTTTATGAGAGAATCCTCAGGCTTGAAACCGAGCTTTACGAGCACGCCAGCCTCGAAAATGACCTATTGTGGCCTGTGCATTTGGCAGATGAGGGGACGTCGTACGGTGTTTCGCCCGCAGGTACGATGACGTCATCTGCCGACGAAGAAGACAGTTTATGTCCGCGGACCAACCGGCCCTGCCAGGCGGGCCCGGCTGCGGTATGCAGCAGGTTCTGGGACTGTCTGCGAGAATCAATGGAACAACGATGGGGCAAAATGGAGGATGGGAACAGGATTGGCTGACGGAATGTACTTGTGAAGAAGGATGCACTGAACAAGTCTAGGTAGACGGACATGAATAAGGGCGGTCTTAAGTGGATAACCGTGGCGGGGCTTGTCGCCACGGCCGTGGCGGCCACGCTAATCATCCTGCCGGCTGTCCGGTCGTCGAAGCTGACGGACGAACAGAGGCGCCAGCGGATCGAAGACTTGTACGCCGAATATCGAGCCTCGTTTCCGGACGTGCCGGAAATGACCGTAGATCAATTGTTGGCGGCACAGAAGACGGGCCAGGTGGTGCTGGTCGACGTGAGGGGGGCCGACGAACAGGACGTGTCGATGATCCCTGGCGCCATCCCGGCCAGGCGGTTTGAGGAAGAAGGCGAGCGTTATGAGGAAAAGCAGATCGTGGTCTACTGCACCATCGGCTACCGCAGCGGCCTGTATGCCAAGAAGCTCGATGAGCAAGGCTATCGCGCCGTCAACCTCGAGGGCGGCATCCTCGCCTGGGTGCATGCAGGGCAGATGATAGTCAACCATAATGGGCAGACGAACCGGGTGTGCGTATACGGCCGGAAGCGGAATCTCCTGCCGCACGAGTATCAGGCGGCCTGGTAACCACCGGCCAGAGAGAGCACGGGAATGACATTGGCAGAAGACGCAGTTGAACTCCTGGAAGATGGGATGAACTGCTCCCAAGCGGTATTGATTGCCCTCGGAGAGCCGCTGGGGATCGACCGCCGCACTGCCGCGGGTGTCGCCTCGGCCTTTGGCGGCGGCATGGCGTGCACCGGTCGGACCTGCGGAGTCGTGACCGGCGGGCTGATGGTCATCGGCCTGCACTGCAACAAGGCACGGTGGTTCGCTTCCCGAAAGAGAAGCCTTGCCTATGCGTTGGGCCGCGAGTTTCTTCGACGATTCGAGGCTCAGGAAGGTTTCACCCAGTGCAGGCAGTTGCTGAAGGCTGCGGGTATCGTCGTCGACCCACAGCAGGCCATGGCCAGCAAAGTATACCGCACCCACTGTCAGAAGCTGGTGAACGATGCTGCACAGATCCTCGGCATCCTTCTTGGAAAAATGAACGTGGGCGCCTAGCTCGCCAGCGAAATCATGGAGATACCAAATGATTGAACCGCCTGATGATAGCGTCAAGAAGATCAACCGCCACTGGGGCAAGCTCATCGTGCTCGGCATCATCCTGGCGGGCCTGACGGTGGCGTCGCTGCTTCTGCCCATCAAGGACTACGTGATCGCCATGCTGGAATGGACACAGGGCCTCGGCTTCTGGGGGCCCTTCTTTATGGCCGCCTTCTACATTGTGGCCTGCGTGCTCTTGCTGCCGGGGGGAATCCTCACCCTGGCGGCGGGGTTCCTATTCGGTGCAGTGACGGGAACCATCACCGTGTCGGTGGGCAGCACGCTAGGGGCCAGTGCGGCTTTCCTCGTTGGCAGAACGTTCGCCCGCGATTGGATTCGAAGAAAGGTAGCCGGCCGGCCGAAGTTCGACGCCATCGACCGGGCCGTCGGTGAGCAGGGCTTCAAGATTGTGCTGCTGACGCGCCTGAGCCCGATCTTTCCGTTCAACATGCTGAACTACGCCTACGGCCTGACTGGCGTGAAACTGTGGACGTATGTCCTGGCCTCGTGGATCGGCATGCTGCCAGGGACGTTGGCTTACTGCTACATCGGTTCGGGCCTTCGGTCGCTGACGGAAGTTGCCGCCGGCAAGACTGAGGGTGGCTGGATGCAGCGGGTGTTCTTCTGGGGCGGGCTCGCAGCTACCATCGTCGTTGTGATCGTCGTCACCCGAATCGCCCAGAAGGCCATGAGGCAGACTATTCAGGAAACGGACCCCTCGGATATGGAGGAGGCAAGGCCATGAGTAAGCGTGTTACCCAGGATGTCGTGACAAGGTGGCAAGAGAACCCCATCCTCACCAGGGAGGACATTCCCTTTCCCTGCAACACCGTGTTCAACGCGGGCGCTGCAAAAGTGGGTGATGAGTACATCCTCCTGCTTCGTGTGGAGGATCTGCGCGGACACTCCGTGCTGGCCCTTGCGTGCAGCGAGGACGGCTACCATTTCACCGTGCACGATGAGCCGGTCATGGTTCCCAGTCGAGAGGGGGAATTCGGCGTCTACGAACGCAAAGGCATCGAAGATCCCAGGATCACGAGGATTGGGGACACGTACTACATCATCTACACGGCCGTCTCGGATTTCGGGGCGCGCCTGGCGTTGGCCAAGACAGAGGACTTTCGGAGCTTCGAACGGATCGCCCTGATTTCCGAACCGGAGAACAAGGACGGGGCCCTGTTTCCCCGGAAGATCGACGGCTGCTATGTTCGCCTGGACCGGCCGATGGTCGGCAGCACCGGAAACATCTGGATCAGCTACTCGGATGACCTTGTAAGCTGGCGCGATTCCCGCGTGCTCATGACAGTGCGCGGGGATTGCTGGGATTCATGGCGAATCGGCGCCTCCGCGCCGCCCATCGAGACCGAATACGGCTGGCTGGAAATCTACCACGGCGTCAAAGAGACATCGCACGGGCCAATCTATCGCCTTGGCGCCGCCATGCTGGACAGAGACGACCCCACAAAGATCCTCTGCCGATCGTCGATCCCGATCCTTGCCCCGCGGGAGGACTACGAGCGGACCGGCGATATCCCCAATGTCGTGTACTCCACCGGGGCGATCATGGAAGAAGACGGGGCTTTGAAAATCTACTACAGCGGCGCTGACACGTGCATTTGCGTCGGGACGGTCCGCCTGGAAGAGCTGATGCAGTTCTGTGCAATCGGGGAGGAAGGCAAATGAGCAATGTGTCGCAGATATCCTTCACCGAACTCGGGCCGATGGATGAGCATAACAGGGAACTCTTGACCAACGCCCATCCCTTGGACTGGAAGAACCCCACACCCGCAGACCGTTACAACATGGTGGTCGTCGGCGCGGGCCCCGCCGGCCTGGTGACAGCCGCCGGCGTGGCGGGTCTTGGCGGCACGGTCGCTCTCGTGGAACGGTATCTCTTCGGAGGCGACTGCCTGAACTTCGGCTGCGTGCCCAGCAAGACGTTGATTGCTGCTGCCCGTGCCGCGGCCGACGTGCGCAGGGCCGATCGATACGGCATAGAGTTAGCATTCAGCAAGGTTGACTTCGCAGCCGTCATGGAGCGTGTCCGTCGCATTCGGGGTCAGATCAGCCACCACGATGCAGTTCAGAAGTTCCAGGACATGGGCATCGATGTTTTCCTGGGCGATGCCGCATTCACCGGGCAGGACACCGTCGAGGTCGAAGGCCAAGCTCTGCGGTTTGCCCGTGCGTGCATTGCCACCGGCGCCCGCGCCGTCCGGCCGGACATCGAAGGGCTCGCCGAGGCGGGCTTTCACACCAACGAGTCGATCTTCTCGCTGACGGAATTGCCCCCTCGCCTGGCGGTACTCGGCTCAGGCCCGCTGGGCTGTGAGTTGGCCCAGGCGTTCGCCCGTTTGGGCAGCGAGGTCACGATCATCGAACGGTCCGGGCAGTTCCTGAAAAGAGAGGATCGGGACGCCGCTGACATCGTCGGGCGGTCGTTTATGCGCGACGGCATCCACTGTGTCTTCAACAGCCAGGTCAAGCGGGTGACGGGCGGGACGGGCGGCAAGCAACTGCTGCTCGTTTCCGATGGCAAGGAATCGTCAGTCGAAGTCGATGCCATCCTCGTTGGCTATGGCCGAGCCCCGAACGTCGATGGCCTCGGGCTGGAGGCGGCCGGCGTGGCATACGATGCCCGCCACGGCGTGAATGTTGATGACCGTCTGCGCACGACGAACAAGCGAATCTATGCGGCCGGCGACGTCTGCCTGAAGCACAAATTCACCCACACCGCTGACGCCACTGCGCGAATCGTCATCCAGAACGCCTTGTTCTGGGGGCGTAAGAAGCTCAGCGCTCTAACGATCCCCTGGTGCACCTACACCGACCCGGAGGTCGCGCACGTGGGGCTTTACGAGCACGAGGCGAAAGAGCGAGGCCTCGAGGTGGACACCTTCACCAAACCATTCAAGGACAACGACCGAGCCGTGACCGAGGGCGAAGATGAAGGCTTTGTCCGCATCCATGTGAAGAAAGGCTCGGACCGGATCGTCGGGGCGACCATCGTGGGGCGCCACGCCGGCGAGATGATCAGTGAGTTGTCCGTCGCCATGGCCGGAAAAGTCGGGCTCAGCATGTTGGCGAACGTGATTCACCCCTACCCGACACTTAGCGAGGCGATCAAGGGCGTCGGCGACATGTACAGCCACACTCGCCTGACACCGTTGCTGAAGAAGCTGTTCGTGCGAATCCTGGCATGGCGGAGATGACCTGGGCAGATGTCGTCTTGACCGACAGCCGGGCGCACTCGACACCTGAATGATATCTGCTGCAAGCCTGCGCAAGAAGCCCCGCGGCAGATTTGGCCGCAAGAAAGATCAGTCAATGACCCGTGCGGAACATATCACTCAAGAAGAGGCCTCCCCACAGGAGACGGACCTCCCCTTTGGCCACTATTGTCGCTACAAGCTTTCCACGATGCGATGTCGGATCCGCTCGCTTGGCAAGCAATCGCTACGGCTAGGTCGCTGGTTGGAGTCGGAGGTATTCCCGGCTGCAAGCAAGGCTGGGCACGAGGTCGTTCACCTGGAGGCCCGGCCGGAAGGCGTGATTCGTCTGGAACCGAAAGAAGGCATGGACACGACGCTGGAGCTGACTGATTGTCACGAGCTCTGCGCATTTCTGGAACGGATAGCCATCCGCAGCTTGGAACTGGAGACTCGGCTGGAGAGTAACCAGATCGTGGACGTGCTCATGTTCCTGTACACCTATCGTCGGGCGATATATCCGCGTCACCACGGCAGGAAGCCGGCCACAGGCGTGGGCCAGCAACTACTCAGTGACCCCGGCGTGCATTTCTGTTGTACTCAAATACGGTTGCGTAGCCACATGCTGATGGTCGAATACAGCTACTGCGTTACCCGGCTGAGCCTGCTTGTCCGATGGTTTGAGCGGAAGCATCTTCACTTCAGCGATCATCGGGCTCTCTTTCACGCGGCGCCACGTTATGGGGCATTGGCGGTGGCCATGTCGCTGGCCGTCCTTCTGGCGTTCGTCCTCACCAACAGCGTGCAACTCCTGATCGTCGCCGCGCTGGTCCAAGGGGCGGTCTTGTTTGCAGCCGTATACGTGTTCTTCCGGGGAATGGGCAGTATCGAGTACGACAACGAAGAGAAGGCCTACCGACTTGGCAGGGCCCATGCAGACCTGACGCGCCATGCGGCGCGAATTCACAATGACCTTGCATCCGCACGCACGGTCCAGCGAAAACTCCTACCCGACCCGCGGCGGATGCCTCTGGCCGAGACGCTCGAATGGATCAGTAGCTTCGCGCCGGAAACCGAGGTGGGCGGCGACTATTTCGATGCCGCCCGATTGAGCGACGACAAGGCGGCGATGGTTTTCGCCGATGTCAGCGGCCACGGCATGGCCGCGGCGCTCATCACCGTGATCGTCAAGATGGCATTCCGGTCATGGGTCGAGGCCGAGTGGTCCCTGAGCGATTTTGTCCGCCGTGTTAACCGAGACCTCTGCCAATTCACCCCCGACAGCAGTTTCGTCGTGCTGGTCGCAGCGATTTATGACCACGCCAATGAACGTCTGGACTTCGTCAACTGCGGACATGCCCCTGAGCCCTTCCATCTGCCGTCCGACCTGTCCCAGCCGGTGGTCGGCCTTACGCAGACCGGCTCCATGCTCCTGGGGCTGGAAGACTATATTGAGGTCCATGAGACCGCCCTGTCGCTTGCTCCCGGGGATGCCATCTTCTTGGCCACCGACGGCCTGACCGAAGCCATGAACGATCAGAGCGAATTGTATGGTGATGATCGCCTTGTGGAATTCCTGACAACCCATCGTTCGAAGCCCGTAGCGGACCTCGTAACCTCTCTCGTGGAGGATGTCTCCCGATTTGTGGGAAGCGCAGCACAGAGCGACGACCGCACCGTACTGGCGTTTCGCGTCCGCGGCCGGCATGGGCAAGAGGACGTCACGAGGCATCAGACATCTCCCGCATCACCTGCTTCCGGAGACTCCGTATGACGCCTGAGGACTATCGTTCTTGCGGGCCCCTTGCACCGGAGACCCCGCGGGACACGGAGACTGTTCCGGGCAATTGCGTGTCGAACGGTGCGGCTGGCAGACGACTGTGGCCTTGGCTGGTCGTCGGGATGATGTTGGTCGCGGGCATGGGGGTGTGCGTCTGGGCCAACGTCAACGACTTCGCATCCGCCAAGGTGTTGGTCTTGGCCGGCGCGGGCATGGGGGGTCTTTTCTTGTGTCTTCTCGTCCTTCGGCCGACTCATGTGTCGGGGGGCGTTTGGGCGGTAATGATCGTGGTGGCGGTGATGATGCGACTGCCATGGTTTTTCGTGCCGCCGTCCGTCAGCGGCGACTACCACCGATACCTGTGGGACGGGGCCGTGACCGCACACGGTATCAGTCCCTACGTGCACACACCCAAGGACGTGTTGGATAATCACGTCGACGATCCGACTCTCGATAAACTCGCCCGATCAGGGCGCTTTGTATTGGAAGGAATCAATCATCCAAAGTTGCGGACAATCTATCCTCCCGTCGCTCAGGGCGCCTTTGCGCTGGCATACTGGATCACGCCGTTCAGTCTAAACGCGTGGCGGATCGTTCTGTTGGCCTTCGATATCGCCGCGGCGCTGGCGGTGCTGGGACTTCTGCGGTCGGCCGGGCTGCCCTTGTTGCTGGTGTTTGTCTACCTGTGGAATCCGCTTCTCGTAACGGAAACCTACAGCGGCGGTCATGTAGACCTTCTGGCTGCCGCAATGGTCGTGTTGTTCGCCTGGGCGTTGACCACGAAACGGCCAATCATCGCAGGTTGCGCTCTGGCGCTGGCGATCGGCGTAAAGCTCTGGCCCGTTCTCTTGCTGCCTTTCCTGCTCCGATCGCTGTGGGGCCATTGGCGGAGGATGACCGTTACGATAGGGATCCTCGCCACGATGCTCGTTCTGATGGCCGTCCCGTTCGCCAGCGCCTTCGGTGCCGAAGCCGATAGCGGCTTGCTCACCTACGCGCGGACTTGGTCTGCGCAACCCGGCGCGTACCTTGCCTTTGACAAGCTGGGCTTGTGGTTGCGGGGCCGCCTCTCCCTCACCATGGACAACCACTATATCGGGCGCAGCCTGATGATGCTCGTCTTGCTGTCTCTAGCTGCCTGGCTTGGCCTGCGCCGACCATCGGATGCCTCCGTCTTATGCCGACGCATGGGACTCGTGATTATGCTCATGCTTCTGTTGAGCCCGGCATTGTGGTCATGGTACTACATCGCCGTTATTCCACTCGCGGCCATCGCATCGCCGCGCCTGGGTCTGCTTCTCTGGACGGCCTTGTTGCCCCTGATCTACCTGGAGGGCGACGTGCTTTCGGGGGAGCATCTGACCTGGTTTGTGCATCTGCTCGCCTGGCTGGTGCTGGCAGCCGAGTGGGCATGGCCGCACTTGGCCGAGCGCATGCGCAGGGAGCACACCCATGCTTGACGGACTGACGGTCAAGGTCATCATCCCCGCTTTGGATGAGGCCGCCTCTATCGGAAATGTCCTGGCTGATGTTCCCTCTTGGGTGGACGAGGTCGTTGTCGTGGACAACGGCTCCACCGACGAAACTGCTGCCATCGCTGCGGCCGCCGGAGCTCGCGTGGTTGATGAACCGCGCCGAGGCTATGGCCAGGCGTGCCTCGCCGGCATGGCCGCCATCGACTGGTGTGACGTGGCGGTCTTCCTTGACGGCGACTACAGCGACTTCCCCAAGCAAATGGACCGCCTGGTCCGTCCCATCGCCGAAGACCGGGCCGACATGGTGCTGGGTCGGCGCATCGCCATCCACGGAGATGCCCAGGCCTTTACACTCCCGCAGCGGTTTGGCACAGGCTTGGCTTGCCTCCTGATGCGCATCTTCTGGCGGGGACAGTACCGGGACATGGGTCCGTTCCGCGCCATCCGCTGGAACAGCCTTCGCGCGCTGAGGATGCGGGATACGACCTACGGCTGGACTATCGAAATGCAGATCAAGGCCCTGGTGGCGGAGCTCCGGGTGCTGGAGGCACCAGTGGACTATCGCCGCCGGATCGGCGCGTCCAAGATATCCGGCACCATTCGCGGCGTCTGGGGAGCAGGTACAAAGATTCTCGGGATGATCGGCAAATGTTTGCTCTGTCCGCCAAGATTACCCAAGGGCCAATCCGAAAAGCTGATCGTCTTCAGCCGTTGGCCGACGCCCGGCAAGACCAAGACACGACTGATCCCCGCCCTGGGGCCTCTGGGCGCTGCGGAACTCCAGCGGCGAATGACCGTTCGTACGTTGGGCGCCGCACGCCAATGGGCCAGTGGGAATCAGCGAGAGGTCGAGGTCCGTCATGAAGGCGGCTCGTGGCGGCAGATGCGCCGCTGGCTGGGACCGGGGCTTGGTTACCAGCGCCAGCTGCCAGGCAGCTTAGGCCATCGCATGGCCTCGGCCCTGACGGCCGCATTTGACGCTGGCTGCCGTCGGGCTGTGTTGATTGGCACGGACAGCCCCAGCATCACACCGGCACTTCTGGATGAGGCCATTCTCGCCTTGGACAATCATGACTTGGTCGTGGGCCCCACGTTCGACGGGGGCTACTGGCTGATCGGCATGACACGCCTGTTGCCGGTGTTTGACGGCATTGCATGGAGCACCGAGACCGTCTTATCTGAGACTCTCGATCTGGCCACGAAGAATGGCTGGCGAGTGCACCTGCTCTCGCCAATGGCCGATATCGACCGGCCGGAGGATCTGGCGCTGACCCGTGAGTTCTTCGACCCCGACAAGCCGGTGCTCTCGGTCGTTATCCCCACGCTCAACGAAGCGAACAACATCGAGGCGACGATTCGATCCGCCACGGCCGTCGGGGTCGAGATCATCGTCGCCGACGGGGGCAGCTCCGACAACACGCCGGAACTCGCCAGGAAACTGGGAGCGAGGGTGATTCACGGCCCTCCTGGAAGGGCGAGGCAGCAGAACGCAGGGGCGGTCGTCGCCAACAGCGAGACGCTCTTGTTCCTGCATGCCGATACGTTGCTTTCGGCTTATTGGCATCACGATGTATTCGAATCCCTGCTGGACCCTTTGGCTACCGGAGGCGGTTTCCTTTGGCGAACGGATATGGACGGCCTCTACATGCAGGCCGCACGGTTCTTCGTTCGGCTGCGCACTGTCTATGGGCAGGAACCATGGGGAGATCAGGCGATCTTCGTCCGAAGAGCGGGCTTTCACGCCGTGGGAGGCTTTCCGGATGTGCCCATCGCTGAAGACTGGAATTTTGTGCGCGCCATGCGGCAGTACGGAACACTCGTCACGATACCCAAGGATGTAATCACCTCGGCTCGACGTTGGAAGAGCATTGGCGTTACGAGAGGCTTCATCACGAACCGCCTCATCATTATTGGATGCTACATCGGCTTGCCGCGAGAATTGCTAGCCCAGCTGTACTGACCTCCATCCGTACAAGGCCAGTCCCCGTTCCCCTACAAGTTCCATCCGAACGTCTTCCTTGGCGGAATTGTGGTCTTCCAGAACCCCGAAGAACAGGTTGAACATTGACCCCACTTTCCCTCACCAATCCGCTGTTCTTCACCCGCTTAGCAATCCGATGACTTTTCGAACCATACAGGGATATAATCGTCGTCCGTGATGACCCAGAGACCGACCAAGCCGAAAGCTAGAAGGCGTTCGAAGCCACGCCGAGCGCCCGCTAAGTCGCTGGCGACATCGGGATCCGACGCACTGGCCAACTTCATTGCAGAAGCCTCCAGTTGGCTGTGGGGACGCTTCGAAAACGACATCGAAATCTGGAAAGAGAAGCTCGGCGACGACCTGACCATCGGCCCCGTCGACCGGGGCATGAGCCTGCGGTTCTACCTGAAGGCGGAGGAGGACTTCCGGCGGTTCAAGGAGTTTGCACAAACAGAATTGTCGAGTATCGCCTTTCTGGACAGGCTTGAGCTAACATCTGAAATGAATGACCAGGAATAGTACCACCATCAACGCATCACCGAAGCCCAGTGTTGAGCACAACTGCTCTGACGCTGATGCCGCCAGTTGACAACGACTCCGCTTGACGCTCGAAGTATCCACGTGCCTCATCTAGCGACCACTTGGGCGTGCGGGCCTTGCGGTAATCACCATCATCCCATTGATCGCAGACATACCAGCCAACCAGATATATCCCATGGGTGCACTGGTTCTCCGCCAGGTAACGATCAACAAGCTGATCTTTCATTGCCGTTTTCAAGTCGGGATTCCAGCATCCCTTGGCTTCGATTATCACCTTGGCCTGCTGCAGCTCGCCCCCTGTCAGCCCAGGTACGGATGCCGTAACGAGAATGTCGGTATCCTCACCAATGCCGGTACCTTCTCCTCGTCGAATCTCCACTTCCCGAGCTACTGCGATGGCACGCGGGCCTAGCTCGGGCTCCAAGTTTCGCTTTACCCAATCAGCAAGATGGCCTTCATCTTTAGGTTGGTTCCTTTCCTGGCCTTTCGTCCTATCCACTTGGTCCCAGAGGTCTGGCGTCGCCGGAGTCTCCCCTTGGAACTTGCTCTCCAACTGGCTGAGCGTCCCCACCAGCACTTCCTGAAGCTCCTTCTCAGTCCTCACGAGTCCCTTGTTCGGTTGAGCCACGACTTCAAGAAACTCCTCCGCGGAAAGTGGTCTCCACGTCTTCCGCAAGGTGTTCTTTCTAGCCTCAATGAGGACCGTTCGGAGCCAGTCAAGCTCAGGTAGCTCGCCTGCGATTCGCTCCAGAGCTTGGCAAGACGCGGGTGTTCCCTTGTGTTCCAAAAGCCCAACAACCGCGTCCCGCAGTTCGCGTGCAGCATCTTCTCTCGTGGGTGAAAAGACACCGTCATGCTCAGGGTCTTGTTCGTACGGGAATTCGCAGGTAAGCCAAATGAAGAGGTGGGCCTGCTGTTCTTCGTTGAGCTTGCAGGCAATCTCTGCAGCGTGATGGTGCGTATTGTGCGCCGCTTCCATGATGACTTGGCGCCCGAACTCACGTTCGGCTTGGATGATCGGCCAGATTTCCGACCAAGAGCAGTCATCCGTGCAATTGATGAGCACAACAGCCGCTCGCAGCGCCAGTTGGCGATTCGAGTTCCCATCCGGCAGCGGCAGAGACAGCCTACCACTGGCTTCTGCCATACCACGGGGATCTGCGTGCCCGATAAGCGCCGCCAATAGCAGGGACCAGCAAGAAGGGCTCGGCTCTGCGCTCGGGAGAAGACCAAACGCTGTGTCCGCCACACGGTTGTCCCACAGATGTTCCATTTCCTCCGGAATGGAACGGCAGTCACCGTTAGTGATCTGGCGATGGACAATTCGCTCTATCACGGTGATCACGACATCTGGCACACGCTCATAGGCCTGGGTAACGAAAGCCTTCCTTTCGTCTTCCATCTCCCCCACGCCGAATGGCCCGAAGAACACGGGCGTCCAGTGAGCCCATACCTCGTCTGGAAATGAATCCAGCCCTTCCGGGCGCAGTTTCTTCAGCAATAGGAAAGCTTTGTAGGAAGCCGCATCGATCTGGCTAGCCGACCGATCACAGAGACGGTCTACATCGAACTCAGCGCATGAGGCTAGGTAGCTCTCCGCAGCTTTCAGAATTCGGGCCTGTGTCTCCTCGTCCGCTTTCCGCCAGCCTGGCAGTGTCGTAATGTCAAGTTCAAACAGATTGTCATAGTGAGTACTTGTGTCCTCCAACGTCATCTGGCGAAGGACATCCGCCATGGCCATGGTCTCACCTGCCTCGAAAACCGTTAAGAAATGCTGTATCCGATCCTTCGGCAACCACTCAAGCACCTCGGGCTTCTCTTCCTGCTCTGCTTCCTGGCCAGTCATTTCCTTGAGCCTGTGGGCTCGATCAGAATCAAGCTGCACAGGCGTGAAGAACAGTTCGGACTCGCTCGTCAGTGCAGCCGATTTTTCCCGGGCATTGCATATCGTGTCTAGCCGGCCTGAACTGGCGTCGCCCCAGCAAGAGAGCGACCAGACCAGCTTCGCCCAGCGGACCTCGCAAGGTCCGGACACTGACAACAGCAACTTCTGAGTACACCAATCAAAATCGGAATCACGAACTAAGCGTGGCCATAAGTGCGTAAGGACCACTACATTTTCGTCATTTGTCAGTCGCTCTATAACCGCTTCCACCAGCTGTCGCCGCTTGCACGGGTCTTCAAACTCGGCCGAATGCTCATCTCTCTTGGCTGGGTCCCAGATTAGGTCCCGATGGTTGGCAATCCGTTCAACACAGGTAGCTGCCATTGCCTGAAGGACGGAGGAATCATCGAGATGTCTCCAGGACCGGACCATGATGTCATCGGCTACACGAGCGAAATGGAAGTCCGTGTCTCTAGTAGTTGCTTGTGATCGCGCCCATTCGAGCGCTGCTGGAAGATCGCCTGTGTCGATGTGAGGAAGTAGCTCGTACTCGACGAACACGACATACGCACCAGTGAAATTACGTTGACCCCGCGGCGTCAGGTTGCGGAACACCTCTTCGGTTGTAACAAGATCAGGCCACAGTGCGCGCAGAGCATTGCCTTTCAATTGGTCGCGTGGGTCGTCTCCCGCCTCGCCAAAAGCTAGTGGCCGCAGGCGTCCACGTGTTTCGGCACCCCCTGTCTTGACAAGTGCTCGAATCGCGCTGTCGCGGAGACGTTCGCGCTCATTCTGATCTAAAGCCACGTCAGCAAGGTCGGATTGAAGTGCATCTAACCCACAACATCTTGCGATATCGATGGCTGCCTCTCTAGCAACGACATGCTTGTCTTTATCTCGAATCCACGGCCCAAGCTGCTCGGAAAGGTCCGGATGAGCCAGTTTCTTGTAGTGGGACTCAAGGCTCCATTCCCGATCGCTCACTCGACGGCTATCCAGCGCTTCCAAGAACACATCCACAATCATCCTGCGATCTTCCCCAGATAGAGAACCAGCATCACCACGGAGGAGTACCTGAGGATCAGTCTGCGCGATGCCCCGCAGGATCACCTTGTCGCGCCCTGCAAGCCAAGCGCTGACTTCGTAGAGCTGCGGTATGATAGCGCGATCAGGATGCCCAGGATGCTGAATAAGAGATAGGATCCCCTCAGGCGGCACCTGATGCAGCACCAAGTACCGTGAAGCTAGATATTCCGCGTAGGTCTGATGCGAAAAGCCCGTCCGTTGAGGACCACGAGCAGAGAACAGACCGGTTCCCAAGACCTCACGGATATGGCCCTCAGAGACTACGAACTCATTCCTGCCAACCTCTTCTGTGCCGCCGGCCAGTAACGACAGATCAACTACTTCGTCCACTAGGCCAGTTGCTTCCGGGTTGGTAGCCACCGTGGGCTTGCGGCAGAAGATGCTTATAGCGGCAATTCTGGAGGCCACTGTCAGGCGCTGTTCGGCTGAAAGCTTGCCAGCGCCTCCCACGTCGCGAAGATCTTGCCGGAATTGATTCAGTTCTTTACAAAGCCGCTTACATCCTTCTTCGTATAGTTCGAGCCGTGTGTTTGGGAGCTTGCCTCTCTCCTTGAACACCGAAAGCAGGAACTTCAGTGTCACCGGCTTTATTCCCAACGGCACAGACTCAGAGCGGTCCATTTCTTCAAAGAAGTGATCTGGGTCAACACCTTCCGCTTCAGCTGCCACTCGAACATCCTGACGACGCAAAGGTGCCAACTCAAGAGCGCCAAAGGCTCCTTCCGCCCAGAAGTGAGGCAGACTGTCTTCCAGAACTACGGGCCAATCGGCAGTCCGACATGCAATACGAAGGCGAAGGCGAGGTAGCTTATCGGGAATCCGCTCGAAGTGGCTTGCCAGGATCGTAGCTACCTGCGGAATGCGAATGCGGCATTCGTCCAGACTGTCGAGGAAGACGTGTAAGACGTGGTTGCCTGCCACCCACCGCACATAGCGGTCACATTCGAATAGGTCGGCAATCAGCCTCGATTCATCGCCGTACTCGTTCAGATTGAGCCACTGAATCTCGTCAGATGAAGCCGCAACAAGTCTCTCGGTAGCCTTCCTCTCATCGACCATCGCCGTAGACTTGCCGATTCCCGGTTCTCCCAGTAGCGCGATGCATGGCAGATCACTGATCTGCTGAAATGACAAGACATCTGATCCATACCATTTAGCGCTTTCACTCTCGGGATCTACCAGGAATCCACCGTCAGAGAGATTGATGGTTCCCTCCCTTGGACACCAGAATCGTTTCCAGGAGTACCTCATCGTACCTGACTACCTCATGTCGTGTGCAAACCAGTGGAAAGGAAAGCCCGGGGACCCAGCCGGTTTCGAAGCTGCCATTGTACTATTGCGGGCGCCCGGCCGATAGCCATTTGAAGCCATGCAGCGACCGTCGATTCGCCAACGGCAATCTCTGGGTCCCTCTGCAAGAGTTGAATGCTACGCCACTTGCGTGGGCCCCGACGACTAACTTGTTGCACTATTTCCGCCTAATCGCCTTGCTGTGCCTCGAATCATAGGCCTCATATGGGGTGTCACGAGATTGACCCTATAGGAGACCATGATGATCGCAAAACGCGCGAAATCGCAGGCTGGGACGGTGGCCGTTGGCTATGTGCGGCGGTCGACGGATCGGCAAGAACAGTCCATCGGAGACCAGAAGAAGGCGCTGCAGGAGTACGCGACGGAGAATGGACTGCGGCTGAAGAAGTTCTACGTCGATGACGCCATCAGTGGCACGAGCACTATCGGACGACGTGCCTTCCAGCAGATGATGACCGACGCCCAGAAGACCAGCCGCCCGTTCGATCGTATCGTCGTCTACGACGTCAAACGCTTCGGCCGCGTGGACAACGACGAGGCCGGCTACTACCGACACGTTCCTCCCAAGGACAGCGAAGACCACTGCCCGCTTCGCTGCTCACTGACATGTGATTCAACGCCCATTCCGGCCCGGACGACATAATGTCACCGGGGGCGCTATGCGTCAGGTCGTCTGGCGTGTGAACTGGGTTGCTGCGATGTTGGCTCCCACGAGGAACAAGCCGATCAGGATGCCCCCGACAATCCCTGCGCCGACGCTGTAATCCCACAAGTTATAGACGAGAACGCCGCCAAGCGCTCCTCCAAGAACGCCGAGCGCGATACCGAGCACCATCGCCAGCTTTCGGAATGCGAACAGGGACACAAACATCCCGAGCAACGATCCACCGAACACCCACGCCGAGCCTGCCCATATGCCAAGTCCACCTGCGGCGATGACGATCTCGATTAGGAGAATGGCCCAGCAGGTCAGCCCGCCCTCATAGTCCAAGCGTGCGGCGGGGTAGCTCTCTCTCACCCCCTGCGCCACTGCCTGTGATGATGCCACTGCGGGCGAAGTCTGAGGGGCCTGAACGATGGCCTCGCACAGAGGGCACTGCACCTCTTTGCCGACAAGATCGTCGGCGACCGACAACTGCTTCCCGCACGCCTCGCAAATGAATGTGACCGTCGTCATCATAGGACTCCCGCAATGATCCCTATCGTGCCTTCATAGTTGGCCCTTCGATTACCCGCCACATGTCATCTCCGGCATGTTCGACCTTAACAGAGAAGCTCGTCCGAACGGTTGCTCCAAAGCTGTTCTCGGAATCGACCCAGCCTTCGACGAGGTACTTGTTCTTTCCCAAGTCAGTCACACAGTTGTCTGCCGTCTGTCGCCAGCCGCCAAAGTCTGCTGTGCTGGGCGATTTGAGATGACGCTTGACCACCATCTGAGCGTAGGTCAATGCACCAATCTTCGGGTCGTTCATGGCCTCTGACACTCCCGACCAGCAAGACTTCATTCCGAAAAGAACGGCAACGACGACGACGAGTCCAACGCCAAAGTAGACGGCCGTCTTTCGGGTCAGTTTGAAACCGTCCGTACCAGCGATGTTGACGGCGGAGGCCACCGGGGTCGCGACCGGAACGACTTGGCCTGTTGCTGGGTGTCGGGCCGCCGGCCGGCCGGGGGGCTGTCGGTGGGTGTGAGTGCTCGGCGTAGGTGAACTGGGGGCCGGAGCTTGCCCGAAAGGATCATTGACGAACACGCTCTCGCCCGCCGCCGGAATCGTCAACGCGTTCTCACAAGCCGGGCACTTCGTCCGCTTCCCGGCATGTTCCTCTGCCACCTTGAACTTCTTCCCACAGTTTTCACACGCAAACTCGATCATGTTGATCTCCTTAAGCTTTGTGACTTGCCTGACCCCTCAAAGAAAAGGGCGGCCCGAACGCTCGTCCACCGAAGGCCCTAGCGAGGCCCACAGACTGACAAGGTCAAAGCCGCCCATGCGGGCGACCCAACTCCTGCAGCCAGTCTGTAATGTGAAAATCGCTAGGTTTTCGGTGGACTGGAAGTCGAAATCGTTGAGTATTCTTATGTCTGTCCTGCGCTGCCGAGACCGTGCGGCTCGTAGTATTCCTCTGGCAAGTCCCGTGGATGTGCTTCGGACACCCGAAGTCTATCACACCGGCACTGAGACGGCAAGCGCACACACGTCCCCCCTGCAATTCGTCTTCATTTTCGACTGGCCTGCCCCGACAGTTCGCCCAGGTCCTGTGTTCGAACTTGGGCTGGTTTGCGCGAGGCCAGTCAGGACCACATGGAACTTGCCGAGCCCCTGACACCTTGGCTTTGCGGGACACAAGCACCCTAACTGAGCGTTCAGAATTGCGCACATTAAGCCGCAAAAGGTTGCCCTTTTGCGGCTTAATGCACCAAATTTCGAATGTCCGTTATGGCCCCTGTTTTCAGGCCTTTCCTCAAGCCAGGAGCATGTTCAGGCCTTCTCAAGCCCTTCATCCATCTGGCTACGCACTCCCAATTATAGTCCGTCAACAGGCAGCGAAGCAGGCCAACTCAAAGGATCAGAACGATGAAAGCAAACACCACTGGGACGAACAATCGAGAAACGGCCGCTCAAAGGCCACGCCTCACAAGACAAAGAGCGTCGGAGTTCCAGCCCGACTGCGTGGATATCGCAAGAGCGCAAGCGGCCATACTGAAGCTCCTGGCTAAGGCCATCCTCGAATCTCATAACAAGTCGATCAGGAAAGCATAGAAGAGGGCCCTTGTGAGACTCAGCCAGTTGACGTTGTCGCTCGTCAGAAACGCCCGGTCCCTGGGATGGCCAGACGCTACGCTTGCCTCCGCAGCACGCCCTCCTTGCCTTCGCGCGGGCCCGGAAAAAGAAATGAAAAACACCCTTGAAGGGAACCAAACGATAAGTATCCTCTTCGACAGTGAGGCGTTTCTTCACCGGCCCTTCTATCGTGGGGCCTCGAGACGCCCGAAGGAATCTTCAACTGGTCCATCTATCGTTGGACTGACTGGCATCTGGCCCGCGCCTATTGCAGGCCGCGGTCAAGCAGTGAGATCAACGATCATGGATAATCAGAAAGAAAGCAGCCGTTCTTCCCGACGAATGGTCTGGGCCGAAATCGATGGGAAGCACACACACGAGACGGCCACCGGAGTAAAGGTCCATATCTGGGAACGGGACGGCAAATGCATCGCCCGGGGCCGGCACAATGGAAGGCAGTTCGGAGAGGCCCTGGGCTGGGACCCAAAGGAGGCGGCCTCAGCCCTACGCCGGCTTCTCACACAGATCGAAGACAGGACGTACTTAGTACCGTCGGACCCGGTGAGAAAACTCCGCGACAAGCGCAAACAGACCTCCGTCAAGAGAATCACCATAGACGATCTGTCTGATCGCTACATTGCCGACGTGCTGCGAAAGAGAGGCAACGAGACGGCTAAACGTTACAAGGACTGGCTTGAGCACGTCCGAGCGTACTTGGCTCAGCCGGAAGTCGCGAAGAAGACTAAGCTCGCAATCGATGCAACAGAAGAGATGGTCCTGGACCTGAAGACATTTCTCTGCACCCGAAAGGTGCCTCGCAACGGCCACGCGAACTCCCCGAAACAACCGATGAGCCCCAAAGGAGTGCGGGATGTCTTGGAGACGCTGGCCCGGGTCTTCACGTTCGGGCAGAAGGAGGGACTGTTGCCGGCCGAGTTCAGGAATCCGGTCACGCCCGAAATCATCGGCCCAAAGCCAAAGGTCGATCCGATCCGCCCAATCCCCTACCCCCTGAAAGATCGCATCGCGATGGTCAGGCACGCGGACAAGTTCCAGCTCAGCCACGTGGTGCCCAGATTCGTACTGCCGGTTCGGCCGGCAGAACTCGCAGGCCTTCTGATTCCTGAAATGGACATCGAGGACCGAGTTCTGCGTTTGAGGACACGTTTTAAGGGACGGGACTGGACGAAAAGCAAGACTTCCTTCTCGGTGCCCTTCCCGTGTGAACTGCTCCCGTTGATCGTTGCCGCCGTCGCAGGCCGAACTGATGGCCCGGTGTTCCGTGCACGCCGCTTCTTCGACGGATCCAAGAAACCAAAGACGCGCATCGCCGACAGCGGCGACATGGACACCATAGTGGAACGGACTCTCGCGAAGGCGGCGTCCTCCATTGACGGCCCTGCTGACACAAAGCCCATCGTCAGGAAGGCCCTCGTGAGGGCCGGTGGGATCACGACGGATGAGCTCGCACGGGAGTTCAAGAAACTTCGCAGAGCCGCGGGCGTGGAGAGCAGTGAGAGCTCCTACAAGCTCCGAAGCTCGGTGCTGACCGACATGACGGCCAGCGGCGTTTCAAAGATTGTTCAGGAGTACCTGGCCGGTCACGCCCTCCGCGGAACACTGGACGAGTACTACATCGTCCGGACGCTCGAGGACATCGCGACACAAATGGAACGTTACTGGGAGTATGCTCGCGACCTCCTCGATGCCATCCAGGAACGCGCCGTACAGCTCGGGCTCAGCGATCTGGAAGGAGGCGACACCTATGCTTGACAAGTTGCCGTTCCACAACTACGGTGCGTTCGGCCGGTCGATCCAGCGACACCGACGGCCCGGCCAGCAGTGCCGAACGGGCAGGACGCGGTGCACATTTTGTGCACACTTGGTGCACGGAAGTTCGCAGCGGCCCAACCGATCGGGTTGCCCGTTCGAACTGCAACAACTGCTTCAACGTTGGTCTTCTAAACCAGTTATCGCATCAGGATGCGTTCGAGAGATCGCTCGAAAGAACGAGAACAGTGGGTGGGCGGAGAATCCCACCCTCTCCGTTATGAAAAGAACCGCTCCGGGCGGTTCTTTTCATAGAGCATGTGAACAGGAGACAGGTGAGCAGGAGAGCATTCCCGCAACGAATCAGATGCGGCCTCGCTGACAAGCTACCGCACCGTTCACCTGCAGCCTGCCTGCCGCAGGCAGGTCCCCTGCTCACCTGCTCACCTCTCAAATACCCACCTCTGCGGTCCGAACCCACGCAGCGGCCGACCTGTTCGCCGACTCGTCCGGCGTAGCGGCAGCGAAGCCGGAAGCCTTCGGCGAAGGCGGAAGGCCGATGCCCCGTGCGGTGCGACGCCGAGCCAAGTGAGGCGCCGCCAAGGCCCGAAGGGCCGCCAGCGAATCCCACCCTCTCCGTTACGTTGACACCCCCGTCAACGAAGGCCTCTGTTCATGGGCCTTCGCCCACGGCGGCGTCGATTCCTGCGGCTTCTTGGCGGATTTTTACTGGAGATTTCCGGGGCACGCTTACGATGACATAAAGCAAGATGGGGCAACATCAATCATATGGTGGTCCCGCCACGAGCAAAGGAGAACACTATGTGGCCTAAGAGATAATGCGTCGTTATCTGTCTTGCGGGCCGTTGGTGGACCCGAGAAGGCAAAAGGAACTAAAGCAAATGTGATGGCCCGTAGACTTCGGGCCGATAATTCAGAGAGGAGGGCATGACTATGCCCCGGATCAACTGGTTGAGCCGCGCGATCTGCGCGGCAGTGGTGTGTGCGTCTCTGGTCTCGGCTGCGTCGGCGAACTTTGTTGAGTTCTGGGTGGAAAGGTGGGATCAGGATGGCAACGGCGTCGCTTACACCTACGGGGCGGGCATAGAGATACAGGTGACCGGCGCTACAGCCGTCGAGATGGTCCTCTCGGGCGGCGGAACGGCGCCTTTTGTCGCTGGGCCTTCAGGATTCTGGTTTGACACTAGCGATGGGGTATCCCTAGCTACCTTGAACAGCGAAATCGGCGGCGCCCACACGGTGAGGATCACACACGCCGGCGCCGACAGCGTATATCAATACACCCGGGCGGTGATAACCGACGGCCTGTTCCCGAACCTACCCACACTGGACGCCGTGCCGGCGAACATTGAGCAGGACCACAACTTCCAGTGGGCCTGGGCCGCCGGGTCCGCCGATGAAATGTGGGCCGACGCTGAGATCTATAACAAACTGTACAAGGAGAGTGAGTCTATCGATCCTTTTGAAGTTGGGACGACCACTAGTTGGGCTCCGGACTTTGCACCCGAGACCGGCGACGGTGAGTTTATCATCGGCTACACGTTCGTGGGTGACGTCAAAGCCGGCAACGGCATAAGCATCTCCGCATGGACGCGAGACTCGGGGGACGAGCTCTTCGGCGGGGTCGACGACGAGATCGAAGATTTCGTCGACTCGCTGGACATCGAGAACTTCACCGTCGTGCCCGAGCCGACGACGCTTCTCGTCATGGCATGCGGCGCCATCGGCCTGCTCCGCAGACGCCGGTCGAAGATCCGCCGAGGCGGACGAGCATAGATCATTCTGAATAACCGCAGACTAAAAACTGCTTCGCTTTGGCAAGGCCGACGCCTTGTCGCCCCGCCCGCGTTCTCCCCTACTGCCGCAGCACCTTCGACCAGGCCCCAGGGTCAACTGTGGATGTGGACGATCTCGTATTGTGTTGTCCGCTGGGCCGCCTTTAGGCCGGTTTCGCGGATGAGGGAGATTACTTGGTCTTTGGTGACCGCGTAGGCGACGCCGGTGACTCGCACGACGCGCTCTTCCATCAGCACGCCGCCAAAATCGTCCGCCCCGAACGACAGCGCCAGTTGGGCCAGGTCCGGCCCTTCGGTCACCCACCCCGCCTGGATATGCGGAATGTTGTCCAGCACCAGCCTCGCCACCGCCACGATGCGGAGGTAGTCCAACCCGCTGGCCGCTGTCAGCGACAGCTCCGTTCGGTTCGGCTGGAAGCTCCACGGAATGAACGCCGTAAAGCCGCCCGTGCGATCCTGCAGGTCGCGGATGGCCATCAGGTGCTCGACTCGCTGGGCCGGGCAATACCCGAACCGGCGACGCTTTTCGTCATGGCATGCGGCGCCATCGGCCTGCTCCGCAGACGCCGACGAGCATAGATCGTCCGCAGTAGCCGCAAGATGAAAACTGCTTCGCTTGGTCGAGCCGGACAAGCCAGCTCGACCTTCGGCCCCGATGACGGGCAACGAACTGCGACAGCGTTAGCCAACCCAGTATGCTGTGCGGCCGACGATCCCACTAACAAGACTTCCTGGACAAACCGTAGCTCTTTCGGTAGAATTAAGCTTTGCCCACTTCTGTTTCATCAGAACTGGGGCATGGCATGATTGGGCCATGGCATGAAAGAAGACTTCGTCATCTACTGTCCGTGGTGCAAGGCACCGTCTGAATTCAGGGGTGAGTTGTACCGCTACATGATCTCCACCAATGACCCGGAAGAGGATCTCCGCCGGGCCCTGGATGATGAACCCGACCGACCTCGCGTCCTGGATTGCCAAAACCCGGATTGTTGGGCCCCCTTCCAAGCGGTGTTGTGCTACAACATCGATACGGCAGCGAGAATCCAATTTGCACTTCAGAATCGGTCCTGGGCGACCCCGCTTCACTTCACGCTACGAAAGAACACAGAAGGGGGCCGGCATACCTACGTGTGCGTTGCCTTCAACATGAATCAGGTCAGACGATGGGATCGTTTGCTCATCAGTAAGCTGATCGATCTTGGACTTATACAGAAGGCGGTGCTTGGATACTCCTACGCCTGTCGTGTGCCGCTGGCGGCCTACGAGGCCGTTCATGCCAACAATCGCGTCTTCTGGATGCCAATCGATCCCGGGGAGGGAGAACAAGCCTACAGCTCTTGGGAGTGCGACTACTCTCGTGATGTCTGCCGTAAGGCCGCCGGTGTCGAGTACGACGAGATGTTGCAGAGAGGCGACCTCCTTGAGCAATGCCGCTACTGGCAGACTTGCCCCACGCGTCAATGTCGCGTTGGCGGCGAGCCCTACAGGTGCATGGTCCGACTCGACCTCTGGGAGAAGTACGACCTGTGCTATCGATCGGACGTGCAAATCATCAGAGAGTTGGCCAGGAGATTCCGTGAAGGTGAGGATAGGCCCTATCGATCAACATGTTGGGCAGGGAAGACGGAGATCGTCTATCCGATCACTGCCCAAAACCATCTCCTCGGCGTGCTCATGACCGGAAGATTGCCGGGAACAAGTGATCCGACCCCGGATGGCCTGATCTCGCTCGCCCAGCAACACCAGCAGAAATGGAAGATGGAGAGAGTACCGTTTGACAAAGAGGCGATTGTCCATGTGGCCAATGGTCCGAAGACATCGAGCCCGCCGAACCCACCCGACATCGATGAGCTTGCTGAGGCCCGGTCGGTCTTGCAGCAGGCCGCGGGGTACTTGGCCAGGATCATTCAGAACCGTATCGATTTGCAGCGCGACCGAAGAGAGGCGACCTTCCGCGAGGAATTGGTCGGCACGCTGATGATTCGCCTCTACCAGGGGCTCTCCCCCGCCAAAGTGATGCCCGAAATCCAACGCCGCATGATGGACTTCTGGGCTTTCAAGCGATGCGTAATTCTTCAGGGGCGCAAGGGCGACAAGTGGCTTGCCCTTCGGGCCGTCGACGGCAAGGCCGTCTCGACAGGCGCAAGCGCCCGTGTTGCCGCCTCGGCACACATGACCGGCCCCTTCTTGCTCTTGCCGAAGAGCTTGGTCAATGAGAAGCCCGAGCTAAAGGTCCGAAAAGAGACAGAGCTACGCGCCCTGATAGGCAAGCTCGACACCAGCCTTGCGGCATGCGGTCATGAACGGCTTGGGGAGGAGTCTCTGACATTTCTCCATATCGTCACGCGTCATGACAGCCGCTATGTCTTCTGCTTTGCCGACCGGGATAACGACAAGCTCTTCAAGATCCCGGTCCGCGCGACCTACCCAAGAACGAAGGGCAAGGAGCTTCGCTTGTCACAAGAGTGCCGCAGGCACATCCGCACGACATGC
Organism: Phycisphaerae bacterium; assembly: GCA_011050235.1. Taxonomy (GTDB): domain Bacteria; phylum Planctomycetota; class Phycisphaerae; order SM23-33; family SM23-33; genus HyVt-337. The sequence goes on from DRGC01000073.1 coordinate 131,615, forward strand.
CAGACGATGGTTGACCAGCTCCTGCGGTTTCAACACGTCGAAGACATCCAGACAAGCATTCAGTCCACCACACACACCCTGAGGAATACAGTTGTGCCGGCCATTGGATTCTCAGCCGATCTAAAGCAGATCTACGCGGATAAGGGGCCGGCCATTCAGGCGTGGGATGAAGACCTGCACTCTGCGATCGAGGAAGCCCTCGCAGGCGTGAGAATGTCCAGGCAAGCCGCCAATAATGAATTGGCGAAGTTCAAGCACGGTCACCAAGTCCACCTAATCACTGCCGGCGCCCGCGAAGACCACTGTGACCTCGTGGGCATTCTCGAGGACATCCGTCGGTACTATGACCGTTTCGGCGAGCTCAGCGGCAAGACGTGGTGGTGTGATTGGTACTCCGATCAGGCGCTTGTAGTCGGAAGACAAAATGCAGTCGATACAGTGATACGAAGTCTTGCCGAGAATGCCTACAAGTACAGCTACAACAGGTGCAGGACCAAAGTCTCCCTCATCCGAAGAGGAGACGATTGGATTCTGACCTTTGTCAATCAGGGCCTCCCGATCGACAAGGATGAACTGGAGACGATCAAGCAGAAAGGGGTCCGGGGAAGGCACGCCCTGGAGCGTCACAAGTTGCATCAGGAAGGCACGGGGTTGGGTATGTTCATTGCCAATGAAATCATGGGGGCCCTTGCAGGGACAATGCAGATTGACTGCCGCCCCCTTGGAACCGACAAAGGCGAAACAACCGTTGAGCTGACATTCGAGGCATGGAAGGCCAGCGAGAATGCGGAGACTATGAATGAATGACGATCCGAAGAAACAGATTCTCTTTGTGGAAGACAACTACGACCTCCTTCGCAGCGTCGTGCATTGCATTCGCCGCGGTCATCCTGACTGGGAATGGCATCTTGTGCCCGATATCGATGAAGCGTGGCAACGTGTTTGCACGGACAACTTCGACTGCCTGGTCCTGGATGTAATGCTCCCGACAAGCTGTGTTGACGCACCTTTGAACGAAGAAGGCATTGTTCTGGGAAAGTGGATCCGGAATATACCTGTTAGAATACGAGACACGAACGATCTGATCCCTCCTCCGAACGATGAAACACCAACAAATCGCAGAATACCAATTCTCATTCTGACATCACGAGACATTAGGCCTTTGGAAGACCTTGCCAAGCAACTGGACGCGAGCATTTCCCAGAGGGATGAAGACCCGGATGAAACCCTCGATAAGCTGGCCAAGCTCATGAAGCGCAGGAGGTAACAGAGCCATGGCTTGTAATCCAACACTGCCGCAGAACCATTGGCGAGTCAAGATCGAACAGATTGTCATCGATGTGCTCCGCTACGGACACGAACCGGATATCTGGCAGTTGCTTCGACTCATGTCTCTGAGGCCGGAAGATGAGGCCCGGCTGAAGCAGTGGGCAACGGATGTGCGTGGGGCCGACGCAGATGGTAAGACTCGGGCAGGCCTGCAGAAGGATTTGACGTACATTCTTGCGGAGAAGGTAATGCAGGTCATCGATGAGGCGGGCGCAGATATCGATGCCTTGAGATCAGAAATCGCGGGGATTGTTGCCGTTGAGATCAAGGGGTGGACACTGCAAAGGCTGTGTCTGCACCGAAGGGAGATGCACCGCTACCTGGAAAGGTACTGTGTCGGTAGGGCCGCGCCTGATCGCCAAACATCCCCGTCCAAGGCAGTGGCATGCCTGCTGCTCTTATTGGGAGAGGAGCCCATAACGGGACGTGCATACGAAGCCGTCAGAATGCTTGCTGAAGCGCAGTACGAAAGAATCATCCCGACGCGATCGGCGCCCGGAAGGAATGATTGGGAACTCACAAAGGACTCTCTCAACTCACTGATGGCATATGTGGCAGCGATTGAGCCCGATCTCTCCCCCGCAACCGTCGTCCCTGGACAGATGCTCCTGATCACCCAGTTGCTCGCCGCCAAGTTGGCAGATTCGTGTCTGCTGGACTCTCGCAGCTATCGTCTGCGACTGTGGCGGGCATTGGACAACGTGACGCTTCGAGAGTTGCTTCGGCCGAAGCATCAGGAGTTGTTTTCGGGCGACCCCGTGCCAATGGGTGATTCTGCCGAGTCGTTGCTTCTGGACGTGTGGCTCGTCGCAGAGTACGGCTACGAGGTCCTTGGTGTGGACCGTCAGCTGCGCGTTTACGAGCATTTCGAGACGGCCATGCGGCGGGAAATGCTGCTCTATTTCGGCAAGGACGGCTATCGAGACCATCTCCGTCATTCCCTCAATACGTTTCTCCTCGGCCACGCGCTCATGGCGAATGGGGCTCGTATCTGGCGCCAGTCCCGTGATCAAAGCCTGATGCGCCAATGGCTCATAGCGGCGCTCTATCACGATCTGGGCTATATCATGGATCTGTTTCCGATGATGTTTGACCTTGGCCAAGGCTTCGATTCCCGCAACGTCACGGGCATCATCGAATCGCTGCGGGCCCAATGGCATGACCAACTCACGACGCTCAACCGAGACGCCATCGCCGAGTGTCATCTCCAGAGCGATCTGGGAACACGTTGCGATCACGGCCTGTTCAGTTACGTTCATCTTCGCAATGCACTTCTGCAGATCGATTGGGGATTGGCCCCGAAAGAAGATGACGTCACCCACGAACACTCTGAGTCCTGCGAGCTTTACCGGCAGGCCCTCGACGCCATATTGGTCCATAACATGCACAGAGAACCGATCTTCACAACCAGGCAGCCGCTGTCAGCGTTGTTGGCCGTATGCGATGAGATCCAGGATTGGCTTCGTCCTCGCTATCATGGTCGCGATCTCGCGGTCGCCGGCGTATCGATGGTCCATGGGTGGGGCTTGGACGGGGCGCTCATCGACCGACAGACCACCGATAGTGTTACCGTTGACAAGCAAGGCGGCGTGACACGCGTTGTCGTGACGATGGCCGATCAGAACAGGCATCGCTTCGAACCGGTGTGCCGACTGTTGGGAGCGATCCACAATTGGGAACGAATTCATGAAATCGCCAAGACAGCCCTGTGCGTGGAATTCCGCCTGCATCGACTGTCGTCGAACGGCGACTCCAGCACTGACGCGATCAGCGAGATCGAGATTCTACGGGAATTCTGCCTGGCCACGGGCAATGCCTGGGTCTCGCCGGATGTCCACACCCTCCACAAGAACGCTGCCATCGCCGCCGATCAGCGATGTACCTACTATCAGCAAACGATTGACCGGACCTGTAGCATGGATGTGATCGTCGTCAACTTCCTGAAGTTCCCCGACGACCCACGGCGTCGCGATCCTCTCGTCCGACGACCCGCCTGGGATATCGAACTAGCCTTCAGAGAATTCAAGACCGACTACTGCAATAAGCACGGTCTTCCTCTTCTGACCGAGGGCGACGCGCTTTGGGCCATGGCGCACACGAGCCCTCTCTGATAAGGCCCCCCCCGGGTCAACTGTGGGTGTGGATGATCTCGTATTGTGTTGTCCGCTGGGCCGCCTTTAGGCCGGTTTCGCGGATGAGGGAGATGACTTGGTCTTTGGTGACCGCGTAGGCGACGCCGGTGGCTCGCACGACGCGCTCTTCCATCAGCACGCCGCCGAAATCGTCCGCCCCGAACGACAGCGCCAGTTGGGCCAGGTCCGGCCCTTCCGTCACCCACCCCGCCTGGATATGCGGAATGTTGTCCAGCACCAGCCTCGCCAAGGCCACGATGCGGAGGTAGTCCAACCCGCTGGCCGCCGTCAGCGACAGCTTCGTTCGGTTCGGCTGGAAGCTCCACGGAATGAACGCCGTAAAGCCGCCCGTGCGATCCTGCAGGTCGCGAATGGCCATCAGGTGCTCGACCCGCTGGGCTGTCGTCTCGCCGAGGCCGTAGACCATGGTCGCCGTGGTCTTCATGCCAAGCTCGTGAGCGGCCGACATGACGTCAAACCATCCGCTCGCGCTGATCTTTCGCGGACTCACCCGGCGACGAACATCCTCGACGAGGATCTCCGCCCCCCCGCCCGGCAGGGAGTCCAGCCCCGCCGCTCGCAGCCGCTCGAGAACCGCCTGAACAGAAAGCTCCGACCGCCGCGCCAGGTAGGCCACCTCCGCCGGCGACAGCGAATGCACGCAGACGTCGTCAACGGCCTGCTTGATGCTCGAAAACATTCGTTGGTAGAAGGCCAAGTCCAGCTCGGGGTTCAGCCCGCCCTGCAACATGATCTGCGTGCCGCCGATCTCAACGGCCTCGACCACTTTCTCGACGATCTGCGGGATCGTCAGCACGAACGCATCGGCCGAGCCGGGCGCAACGTGGAACGCGCAGAACTTGCAGCCCGCCTCGCAGACGTTCGTGATCGAGATGTTGCGATCGAGGACAAACGTCGCCCTGCCGCTATCGACAACGGCCAGGCGCCGCTGATGCGCGACGGCCCCGAGCTGCTGAAACGGAACGTCGTCATGCAGACAGACAGCATCCTGGGCCGAGAGACGCTCGCCCCCAGCCGCCCGGGCCAAGGCCTGCGAAGCCCGGCTGGACAGCAACGGCGCGGTCCCCGGCTCGTCGGCGGCCGCTTGCGGCTGGTAGATGCTGTTGACCAGGACCGGCTCGAGATCGATGGCCTCCAGAAACTTGGTCAGGTCCTCGGCCGACGTGAAACG
>DRGC01000074.1 GCA_011050235.1 Phycisphaerae bacterium
ACTACAACCCCGCCGGCAGCGCCTACACGCCCTGGCGCGTGGACAAGGACAACCCGCAGAACATCCTGTTCGGCGGCGGCTGCCACGGGCTGGACCTGATGCTGCTGATTATGGAAGACGTGCCCGTCCTGGACGTGCACTGCCTGGCCAACCACCTGTCCGAATCGGATTTCCCCCAGGAAGACTGCTACCTGGTGTCGCTGCGATTCGAAAATGGCGTGGTCGGCAAGATCTTCGTCACCAGCGGCTGCAACGCGGGTCCGGGCCAGATGCTTGAGATCTTCGGCCGAGACGGCACGCTGCATGACGGCAAGTTGCTTCGCCGCGGCCAAGAGCCCGTCGAGCTGCCCGAGCCGGAGAAGGTCGGCGTCGGCCACGGCTGGAACCTGACCACGCGGGAGTTCCTGGATGTCATCGACGGCAAGATCGACAACTGGATGAACTCGACCTACGGCGCCCGCAACACCTCGATCTTCGACGCGGCGATCAAGAGCTTCAAGTCGGGCGAGGTCGAAAAGGTCACGTGGTTCTAGAGGGTTGGGCACAGTCGCGTATCGGTTGGCGTGAGCGAATCATGGGAGATTCTCGATGGCGAAGCTTCGAGCGATGATCATCGGCCCCGGCGGGGCTGGGACGGCGGTGATGAAGGTCATGCACTCCGACGGGCGGGCCGAGCCGGTGGCGTTCGTCGAGAAGAACCCCAAGCGGCGCGAGGAGCTGGCCGCTGAGTATCCCAGCGCCATCATCGGCGACGAAAACTCGCACCTGAAGGTGATCGAAGAGGCCTCCCCCGATATCGTCGTCGACGCCGGCCCCGACCATCTGCACGGGCAAAACGCCGTGATGGCCCTGGAGCATGGCTGCCACGTGCTGATCGAAAAGCCCATGACCACGTCGCTCGCCGACGCCAAGGCCATCCTCGCAGCCGAGAAAAAGGCGGGCAAGATCGTCACGGTCGACTACACGATGCGGTACTCGCATCCGTGGGGCACCGTCATGCAGGCCGCCAAGGCGGGAATGGTTGGGACAATCTTCTACCTCGGCGGCTTCTACGTCCACGACATGTGGGACTACTACAATGCCGGCGGCTCGGAGTATACGCCGTGGCGGTCGGACCCCCAGCACCCGCAGAACATCCTGTTCGGCGGCGGCGTGCATCCGCTGGACATGATTCTTTACATCATGGAAGACATCCCCGTGACGCAGGCCTACTGCGCGGGCAACCAGTTGGCCGAATCCGGCATGCCGATGGAAGACCTGTTCGTCGTGACGATGACATTCGCCAACGGTGTGGTCGCCAAGCTGCTCGTCAGCAGCGGGGTCAGCGGCTGGGATTTTGGGCAGATGCTGGAGGTCTACGGCAAGGACGGCTCGCTTTATGAGGGCACGCTCTATCGCCGCTGGAAGGACCCCTACGAACTGCCCGAGCCGGAGACCGTCGGCATCGGCCATGGGTGGAACCGGACGGTGGTGGATTTCCTCGATGCGATCGACGGGGTGAAAGACAACTGGATGCACTCGGTCTATGGGGCCCGGAACGTGTCCATCTGCGATGCGGCGATGAAAAGTTTGGCCAGCGGTGAGGTGGCACAGGTGGAGTGGTTCGCGTAAAGTATCCGCCTGCTGCACACATGAAAAACAGCCCACCGCGCGGTGGGCCTCCCGAAACGGAAAATACATAGGAGAACGTCATGGCGAAGCATCGTGCATTGATCATCGGTCCCGGCGGGGCCGGCACGGCAGTGATGGACAACATGGAGGCTGACGGCCGAGCCGAGTTGGTCGCCTTCGTCGAGACGCGAGAAGAGCGAATCCGCGAACTGAAGGAGAAGTACCCCGATGCCGTCATTGGCACGGACTATGCCAAGGTGCTCGCCGAGGCCAAGCCCGACATCGTCGTCGACGCCGGGCCCGACTTCCTGCACGGCCCGCAGTGCGTCGCGGCGCTGGAGGCCGGCTGCCACGTCCTGATCGAAAAACCGATGGCCACCTCCGTCGAGGACGCCCAGAAGCTGCTCGCCGCCGAGAAGAAATCGGGCAAGATCATCATGGTCGACTACACGATGCGGTATTCGCATCCGTGGGGCACGATGATGCGGGCCGCCAAGAACGGTGATATCGGCGATATCTTCTACCTGGCCGGTTTCTACATCCACGACATGTGGGACTGGTACGACGAGAAGGGCCAGTACACCACGCCCTGGCGGATCGATAGGGACAACCCGCAGAACATCCTCTTCGGCGGCGGCTGCCACGGGCTGGACATGGTGCTGTACGTCATGGACGGCATCGCGGTCAAAGACGTCTTCTGCGCAGGCAACAGTCTGTCGGGCTCGAACATGCCGATCGAAGACTGCTTCCTGGTCACGATGAAGTTCGAAAACGGCGCCGTCGGCAAGATCATGGTCAGCAGCGGCTGCAACCGCGGCGACTTCGGCGAGATGTTCGAGGCCTACGGAACCGAGGGCACGCTGGTCAACGGCAAGCTGCTGAAGCGCACCGCCGACCCGGTTGAACTCGAGCAGGATGACGAGCAGGTCCAGGAAGGCCACGGCTGGAACCTGACCGTGCGCGACTTCCTCGACGTCCTCGACGGCAAGCGAGACAACTGGATGAACTCGACCTTCGGCGCCCGCAACACGTCGATCTGCGACGCGGCCATGAAGTCCATAGCCTCGGGCAAGGTCGAGCCGGTGACGTGGTTCTAGCCGTTGCCTGAGCTAGCTGATAATCCCAGCGCGGTGAGGCGGGGGACCCGCCACCCCGGAGATGTGTGAGGCCCCGATGACTGACGACCAAGCCATCACCGATCTGCAGTTGCGCATGTTTCGGCCCGACCTGCATGATCTGCCGGCGATCGACCTGCCCGCCGGCTACGCGCTGCGACACTACCGCCCCGGCGACGAGGCCGGCCTGACCGAGACGCTCCAGGACGCCTTCGCCGAACCCTCGATGGCCATCGAGTGGGCGGTCCTCAACAACAACGGTTTCATGCCCGCCCGGTCGTGGCTGATCGAGCGCGACGACGGGCAGATTGTCGCATCGGCATCGATGCTGCTCGATCCCAACTGCCTTTCCGCCCATTTGGAGGGCGCGGCCTTTTTGCATTGGGTCGCCGCCCGCAAGTCCGAGGTCGGCAAGCGGCTGGGCTATTGGGTCTGCCTGGCGGTGCTGCACCGCATGGTGTTGGAGGGCTATCGGGCGGCGGGCCTCGGCACGGACGACAATCGTTTTCCGGCGATCAAGACCTACCTGAACCTGGGCTTCGCCCCCCGGCTGGTGGCGGACAATCAACGCGACCGCTGGCGAAAGATTTTCGAGAATCTCGGGATGGCCGAGGAGGCCGACCGCCGATTTGGCCCCCTCCTGGCCGGCCCGCTCTACGAGTTCTGACGAACCGACCTGCCCCCCCGCTGAGTGCACACAGGCAGCGCCCGGCCTGTGATGCCTTTGTCCCGGCGCGAAAGCGCTCTAGCTGCTCGCCTTTTGAAGCAGCGATTCGACCTTCTCTCGGAGTGTGCTGAAATCGACCGGCTTTTCCAGGAACTCCGAGACGGGCATCCACGTGTCGTCGATGTCGCGCGAGCTGAACCCCAGCGGGAGTCTCGTATTCACCGCCGTCAGCATCAGAAGAGGCACGCCCTTAAGCTTTTCGTGGTCGTGCCGAATGGCCCTGGCCAAGCCAAAGCCGGCCGACGGGTCCTCGGGGAACATGACATCCAGGACGACCAGATCGGGCACGCGGTCTTTCATATTTGCGACCACGTTGTTGGGATCCTGCTCGATACCAACCTCATGGCCGGCATCGCTCAGGGCGATCGCAGCGGCATCGGCGAAGTCCTGGTCGTCATCAACGATCAAGATATAGGCCATACTCATTCTCCTTTAACCTTCGTCGGAACGGCCATGTCTCGACGGGGAGAGAAATGAAGCTCGAACGTCGTTCCACGCCCGACCTGGCTGTCGACACGCAGGCGAATATTATGCATCTCCGCTACCTGCCGGACAATGGCCAATCCCAGGCCGGAAGATTCCTTATTATGCCTCACCGCCTCGTTGGTGCGATAGTGTTCCTCGAAGATATGGGGCAATTTTTCGGCGGCGATGCCGATCCCCTCATCAGCGATCGTGACCACCGGTCCCGCTGCATCCAGGCCGCATTGCAGCTTGACGCACCCGCCCGGGTTGGAGTAGGCCACCGCATTGGTGAGCAGGTTGCCAAACAGCATCTTCAGGTGATCCTCGACGCCCACGGTGGGGGCCGGCTTCAGATCGGTCTGCACGGACACGTCGCCGCTTTGGGCCAACCCCCCCACCTGCCCAACACACCAGTACAGAATCTCCGCCACATTCACATCGGCCCACTCGGGCGCCTGACTGGCCGAGGTGAGATTGGCCAACTGAAGCATTTCCTGGATCTCAGCCGTCAGCCGCCGGCACCGCGCGGTGATCCGCCGAAGAATCTCCATGGCCTTGTCCGGCAGTTCGCCGCAATAGCCGTCCCGCAAGAGCTGGGCGTTGGCGTGGATGGCGGCGAAGGGCGCCTTCAGCTCGTGCGTGGTGCGCAGCATGTGTCGGGACCGTTCGGCCAAAGCAGCCCGAAGGCGACGATTGGTCGCCGCCAGTTCGACATCCCGCCGCCTGACAAACATCGACAGACGCGAGGTGACATACCACACCATCAGCCAGATTCCGACAGCGGAGACAAAGTTCACCACCTGCATCTTGCCACCTGGCGCTGTGGACATCGGAGCTTCGGCCGCAGGGAACACGCGCGCCGCCGGCAGCAGGTCAGCGCCCTCCAGGATGATGCACGCACCGTACAGCAGGATCGCCAGGAGGGTGACGATCAGGCTCTTGGTGCGGGAGAAGAAAATGCAGGCCAGAGCAATGTGGAAGAGGTATGTAAAGGCGATATAGGTCTGGGTGCTGCCGATGAAATGGACCACCGCCGTCAGGACCAACAGGTCCAGAACGATCTGCCCCCACAGGTCCACCTCGGCGTGGTTGGCCCGGCCGCTTTTCCATAGCCGCTTGATGTGGAAGCGGAAACTGAGATTTCCCAGCGCCAGCACAACGGCGGCAATGAACGGCCAGGCGCCGGGCGAGTGCAAGCCAAGAAGCCGTTCGGTCATCTGATCGACCATCCCCACCAGCCCGTACAACAGGAAGATTGCGATCACCAGCCATCGCAGGCGGCAAAACCACGTGGCGTTGGCGGCCAGCATCGGCTCGGACAGCGACAGGACCGCGCCGACAACGGGCTGGCCGTCAGGCGCCGCCTCCGGTGAATCCTCCGGTAGCGGCAACTGGTAGCTGGCTGTTGGAGTTGAATCGACCTGGGTCACTAGAAATAATCCATCGCCTTGATCTTCTTCAGCTCGATCTCATCCCGCTGCTCGGCGTGAAGCAGGCTCTCGAAGAGTTCCTTGACGTCTTCCTCGACGTCCTGCTGCAACACCTGACGATACAGCCGCACCAGGCACTCATCGAAGCTCACGGCTGCATCCAACACGTCGGCCGCATCGGAATCCGGCGATAAGGTCACCCCCTCAAAACACGTGTGGTCCGCCACATGAGGTTCATATCGAAGCGGCACGGAGCGGGTCCGGTCGACCTGCTCACAAGAGAGCTTGTCCAGCGCCTCGAGAATTCGCACCCGGTGACGGCTCATGTAATCCGTCAGCATCCGAACCCCTTCGCGGGCAGCATGCTCGGACAACTCCCCATAGTACGCCGCCAGCATCTGTTCGAAACGTTCGGCGCACTCCAGTACGTCCTCTACCGTGACGATCGCCATGGCAACGTCCCTTCAGATAGATTGTACTAGAACTTGTCGTAGAAGATATCTTCCTCGACCAGCCCTTTTTCTTCCAGCACGTGCGTGACCGCCTCGATCATCGGCGGCGGGCCGCAGAGGAAGGCCTGTCGTTTCATGCCGGCTTCGAGATGTTTATCCACCGACAGGTGAATAAAGCCCGTCTCCCCGTCCCATGTCTCTTCCGGTCCGATCGGATCGGACAGCGCGTAAATCACTTTGAAGTTCGGATGCTTGACCGCCAGTTCCTTGAACTCGTCCAGATAGAACACGTCAGCCGTCGTGCGGCACCCGAAGAACAGCGAGCACTTTCGGTCCGGCCAGCGCTCGTAGAGCGTGTAGATGATGTTCTTCATCGGGGCGATGCCGCACCCGCCGCCGACGCAGACGATTTCGGTGTCCGGATCTTCGTCCAGATGGAACTCCCCGTAGGGGCCCGTGAAGATGACCGGATCGTCGACGTTGAGGTTGTGCAGGTAGGTCGACCCGATGCCGCCGGGCACGAGGCGAACGACCAGGTCGACCACGTTGGGCTCGTGGGAGGGCGAGCTGATGGAATAGGCCCGAAAGACCGGCCCGTCCGGCGAGGGGGCCTGGACCTGAACGTACTGGCCCGGGCGCTGCGTGATCTCCGTCGGCTCGTTGAGGCTGAAGCGGATTTCCTTGATGTCGTGCGTCATCACCTGCGTGCTGGCGACCGTCGCGGAGAACATCTGAACGTTCAGCAGGTCCTCGGGGATCGTCACGCGCAGGTCTTCGCGAATCTTCACCTGGCAGGCCAGGCGGACGTTCGAGCGGATCTCCGACCGCGACAGGTACGGCGTCTCGGTCGGCAGGACCGGGCCGGCGCCGTCGAGGACGGTGATCTTGCAATGCCCGCACGACCCCCTGCCGCCGCACGCCGAGGGGATGAAGATCTTCGACTCCATCAGCCCCGAAAGCAACGACTGGCCGCCTTCGACCTCCAACGTCGTCTCGCTCGCGTTGATATCGATCGCGCAGATGCCGTAGTTGATCAGCAGGCGCTCAGCCACCGTCAACAGCACGGCCAAGCCCACCAGCAAACCGACAAAAACCAAACTAGCCCAGAGATATATCATGATCTGTTATTGAATGGTTACCATGCCGGCAAAGCCCATGAAAATCATCGCCATCACACCAGTGATGACCATCGTGATCGCCACACCTTGAAACGGTCGAGGAATGCTGCTGTAGCCCATCTTCTGGCGCAGGCCCGCCATCAGCACGATCGCCAGCGTCCAGCCCGCCCCGCCCCCGAAGCCGAACGCCACCGACTGCAGGAAGGTGTAGTTTCGGATAATCATGAACAGCGACGCGCCGAGGATGGCGCAGTTGACGGTGATCAGCGGCAGGAAGATGCCCAGCGCGTGGTACAGGGGGGGGCTGAACCGCTCCACGAACATCTCCACGAACTGCACGAACGCCGCGATCACGGCGATGAAGACGATGAACTGAAGGTACTTCAGCCCCAACGGGACCAGCAGGCCGTGATAGACGCCGTAGTTGATCGCCGTCGTGGTCGTCATCACGAAGATCACCGCCGCACCCAACCCCAGGGCGGTCTGGATCTTCGTCGAGCAGGCCAGGAACGAACACATCCCCAGAAAGTTCGCCAACAGGATATTGTTGGTGAAGATCGCGGCGATCAGAATCACAAGCGGAGAGACTTCGGGGGTCATCGTTTATCCTCCTCTTGCGGCTTGTTCGCGCCGCTGAGGACGTTGAACAGTGCAATCAGGAACCCCAGCGCCACAAACGCGCCCGGAGCGAGAATCATGAACTGATTGGGCGTGTACCAATCTCCCGACAGTATCGTCTCGCCCATCACCTTGCCCGTGCCGATCAGTTCCCGGAAAAAGCCGATAATGGCCAGAACGATCGCATAGCCCACGCCGTTGGCGAAGCCATCCACCATCGCCACGATCGGCGGGTTCTGCAGGGCGAAGGCCTCGGCCCGGCCCATGACAATGCAGTTGGTGATGATCAGCCCGACGTACGGGCCCAACTGCTTGGACATCTCCCAGTGGTAGGCCTTGAGGATCTGGTCGAAGACGATCACGAACGTAGCGATGATGGCCACCTCGGCGATCATGCGGATTCGCCGCGGGGTGACGTCTCGCAGCAGCGAGACAAACAGGTTCGTTCCCACGCACACGAAGATCAGCGCCACCCCCATCACCAGGGAGTTCTCCAGGCGGTTGGTCACCGCCAGCGCCGAGCAGACACCCAGCACCTGGATGGCGATGGGATTGCTCTTCCAGATGCCCTCGTTGAGCGTTTCCTTTCCCTTGCCGCCGCACAGGCCGCCGGCGCAGGGGGCGCAGGCAATTGGGGGGCTATCGGCCATCGGAAGCTCCTGTCGCAGCCACGATCTTCACAATGATCTCCTTGAGCATCGCCTGCACCTTGTCGCCCGTCATCGTGGCGCCAGTCATGGCGTCGACCTCGTTGGGGCCGGATGCGCCGCCCCGCACGATCCAAATGGCAGGCTTATTGTCGGCGTCGACGATGCGTTTTCCTTTGAACTGATGCCTGAACCACGCTGGGCAATCCAGCGCCATCGCCTCGTCGTGGTTGCCCGGACAGATCGCGGCGATCTCGCCGCCCAGGCCGGGGGTTTCTTCCTGCTCGTGGAAGGTCACGCCGCGAATGGTCACCATGTCGGCCTCCAGCGACAGGAAGCCTCGGATCGGCCCCCACAGACCCGGCCCGGCGAACGGGACAGCCGTCGCCTGGACGGTCTCGCCGTCGGCGGCCAGGTAGCGATACATCTTCACCTCGCCGACCTTGTCCAGGCGGACATTCTTATCGAAGACGGCCTCGAGGTCCTCGAACGGGGCCTTGGCCTCGAACGATATTCCCAAAACGCCGAGGATGTTTCGCATCTCCTCGGCCTTCTTGTTGGCGGCGATGCGCTCGGCCGTCAGTTCCCCCACCGCCGTCAGCGCCAACGCGCAGACCAGACCGAGCACGGCCGAATAGGCGATCGCGTAAAGATTATCCTTCACGATTGAGCCTCCTGACGTGGACGGCGATGAATATCTCATCCAGGACCGGAGCAAAGATATTCCCCAGCAAGATGGCGAACATGACCCCCTCCACGTAGCCGGTGAAGTTGCGAATCAACGCGGTCACCACGCCGATCAGCAGGCCGTAGATCCACTTGCCGCCGTTGGTCATCGGGCTGGTGACCGGATCGGTCGCCATGAAGAACGCCCCGAAGAGCAATCCGCCGGCCAGGCAATGCCACACCACGATGTTCACGCTGCCGCCGAAAACGCCGGCCGTCAGCGCGATAAAGCCGATAAGCATCGCCACCACGGTCCGCCAGTTGGCCACACCCACCGCCACCAGCACCACCCCGCCGACCAGCGCCGCCAGGGCCGACGTCTCGCCCGCGCTGCCGGATACATTGCCCAGCAACAGATCGCCCAGCCGGGCCCACTCGCCGTTTTTGGCCGCCGCCAGAGGCGTCGCCGACGTCACCGTGTCGGTGGCGTACTCGCCAAGGCGGCCAGGCCAGGCGAGAACCGGACTGATCCAGTCGCTGGACATGGCTTTGGGGTACCCCAGCGCCAAGAAGCACCGCCCCACCAGGGCGGGGTTGAACAGGTTTCGGCCCGTCCCGCCGAACAGCTCCTTGCCCACGAGCACGCCGAAGGCCACCCCCACGCCGACCATCCACAATGGCAGCGCCGGAGGCAGGATCAGCGGGAACAGCAGGCCCGTCACCAGGAAGCCTTCGTTAATCTCCTCTTTTCGAAGGACGGCGAAGGCGACCTCCACGGCGCCGCCGGCGGCGTAGGACACGACGATCATCGCCAGCATGCGCCAGCCGAAGAAGTAGAACGACGCCAGCAGGCACGGCAGCAGGCCGATGATCACCATGGACATGTATCGTTTGACGTCCAGCGGATCGCGAATGTGCGGGGCCCTGGCCGTGGGCGTCGACGGAGAGAGCATGAAGTTCTCCATCGCATCGAACAGGGGTTTGAACGCCCGAAACCGGCCGCCGCCTTCAAACAGTGGCCGGGCCTTGGCAAGAGCGTCTTCCAGCCACTTCATTCGCTCGGCTCCTGGGTCTGGAGTTCACGCTCGATGTCTTGCTTGGAGTCAATGAACTCGGCTCTCAGGTCGATTTTCGACGGGCACACATACGAGCACAGGCCGCACTCGACGCAGAGGTCCACTCGCAGCCGCTGGGCCTGCTCCAGTTCGTCCTGATAGAGATACTTGTGGATGATGCTCGGGCTGATGCGGGCCGGGCAGACCGACATGCACTCGCCGCAGGCGATGCAGGGACGTCCCTCACCCCGCAGCGCGGTGGTGTAGCTTTCCCAGAACTGCCCCCGCAGCGAGCTGAGGAAGCATTTGCTGTAAGACCGCCTGTCCGAGCCAGGCCGCATGAAGCCAAACAATTCCCGACGGGTCGACTCTTGCAGCACAGTCAGGCCCTGACACTCGGTGTCGAGGCCCAATTGCGTCTCGGTCACTTCGCCGCCGGTCAGCGCCCCGCCGGCCAGCGTGCGCGTGGGTCCATCGACCAGGCGCCCGGCCAGGAGGTCCTTCAGCGGATAGCCGGGCATGGCCTTGACGTGCACCGGCTTGCGAACGGCGGGGCCTCCCACCGCGACGATTCGAACGGTGCAGGGCTGCGACAGCGTCAGCGCTCGATCCAGCGCCAGAACGCCTTCGGTCGGCAAGGCCCAGACGGGGTTTTCTGCAGTTGGCTTGAGCCCAAGACGCCGCACCAGCAGGGCCGGGCTGTCGAAAGGATATCGAAACGGAATCCCCACGGGCTTGGCCCACGCGTAGCCGCGGATCATGTCGCGGACCTTCAGGGCCAGCGACGAGTGGACCTCCGGCAGGGCCAGATAGATCTGCTGGTACTCCAGCAACGTCTGAAGGTGCTCCAGCCCTCGCGTGAACGCCCGCAGGCGTTTCTGCATCTGGACATCGCCCCGAGCCACGTAGGGCTCGAAATGCACGGTCGAGACAATGACGGCCGTCGGCGTGCCGAACGGATCCACCGGGCCGCCGGTTTCGGCGTTGCGGAAAAACTGCCACGCCCCCAACTGCAGTAGCTTGTATCGCTTGATGCCGACGGACCCGAGGTTCTCGGGAATATGCTCGGTCTCTTCGAACGAGTCGTATGGCTCGTGGTCGGCCCGGGAGACATCCTCCAGAACAATGTGATTCTCGGCCGCCGCCAGCCGAACCGTTCCCGCTCGCGGGGCCAGCAGCGGAATGGCGAAGTGGTCCGGATCCTTGGCCAAGACCTCTCCGAGACGAACATGTTGCCCCTCCTCGACGCGGACGTTCGAGAAGTTCAAGAACCTGCTCTGCAACGGCAGCTGCAGCACCTGCGGCTCGGGAAGCACCTCGACGTCGTTGGAGGGCCTGCCCTTGATGGATACGTTGTAACCACCAGCCAATTTCATACCGGAAGTTCCAGAAGAAGGTTGGAGTGCTTGTTCAGGACGGGCTGAAGGTCCCGGGCCAGGTAGTCTGTGAGGGCCTGGCGCTGAGAGGGATAATCGTTCAGCAGCTCAAGGGCCGAGCCGCACAGGGCATCCACGTGCTT
This sequence comes from Phycisphaerae bacterium, assembly GCA_011050235.1. Taxonomy (GTDB): domain Bacteria; phylum Planctomycetota; class Phycisphaerae; order SM23-33; family SM23-33; genus HyVt-337. The sequence goes on from DRGC01000074.1 coordinate 11,424, forward strand.
GCGGGTGATGTTCAGTCCGTCCTGACAGCCCTGAGGGAGTGTGGTCTTGCTACGAACGGAGTCCGTGCCGAGCGTCTTGCCCGCTTCGCTCTCGCTGCCGATCACGTCGAGCAGGTCGTCGGCCAGTTGATAGGCGGTCCCGATGAGGTAGCCCGCCTCTTCCAGCACGTCCGACAGTTTCGGATCGTCGCCGCCGCTCATCGCAGCGACAAAGGCAAAGAGCGGCCCGGTCTTTTGCCGCGCCAGCCGTAAGCAGGTGTCCTCGTCCGCGTCTTTGCCGCGCCAGAGCAGTTCCTGCTCGGCCTCGGTCTCGACGACCTCACGCACCTTGGCCATGAACGCCGGGAAGTGACGCCCACCCTCCAGCGCCACCAACATGTCGATCGCTTCGCACAGCAACAGATCCCCCACCAGGATCGCCCCCGACGGGCCGGTGGTCTGCCACATCGCCGGCGCCGACCGACGAATCAAAGCGTTGTCGACCACGTCGTCATGGCAGAGGCTGGCCGTATGGACCAATTCCGTCGCCGCGCACATCATCTGCAAGGCTGAAGTGTCCAATTTCGGTGAATCGCACCGCGATAACCGACCCGCCAGCCGACTGCGAAGCATCTTGCCGGGCTGTAATAACCCGAAATCCACGACAACCCGCGACAATGCGCTGCGAACTCGCTGCTCAATAAGCGAATGGACTTCAGACAAAAAATGATCAAACAAACCCGAATCCATGTCGCGTAGTCTACGAATAGTGGGCAGAAGATTCAACCGCCATATCGTGCTGTCAACAGTCCCTGCGCCGCTTCGATGAAGGCTGGGTAGAACGCCGACGTAGCCCTCGCTTTCACGTGAGCTATCAGATCGGTAAGCCATCGCAGCGGATGCTCGCCCGCGAACGCTTTGGCATCCTGATGATGGCCTCTTTCCTCCAGGATAGCCAGGCAGTCCAACTCCACAGAGAGATGGTCGGGCAACAGTCCCGATCCCTCGGGAAGGGATATCCCTCTTGTCACATAGAAGTTAACAACTGTCTCTGTCGACGGGCCCCAAAATCGTCCTTCGCCGAGGACAACGGACTCAACGGGGGGCAGGTGACCCACCGGGCCGACGAAGATTCGACAATACTCCGCAGCCAGGGCGTCGACGGCCTCGTCCAGATCATACCCGTCCAGGCCCTCGAGCGGATCGAGTCCGAAGGACGTCAGCAGTTCCTGTCTATGCGCCTTGATGTACTCAAGTAAAGGCCGGTCTGCCTCTCGCTGGAAGATGGACGCCAACAGGCGCAAGGCCGTGGCCACCACCTGCGCCTCGGGCATTTGCTCGTCGGCCTTCTTTGGCAGACCTGCAGAGGGATTGACCGGTCGTGGTTGGGCTTCACAGGTCACGTGATCTCACATTCGCACTTACGAAACTCTGGAGACACTCACCACCGTATCGTTCGATCGAAATTGCCCGCTCACTCTGGCCGGAATATTGGGGATAATCCAGTTCGGATGTACACCGGTGATTTCGCTCCACTGCTTGGGGTCCTTGGCAGCGGCCCGTCGCTGCTGCCACCAGATCTGCTCAGCATCGGCGCCTGCGCCTGAAAGCTCCGTCGCCACCTGTCGGCCGCTGGCATAGCGCCCGTAGGCCCAGTGGCCGCAATGATAGCTGACCGCAATGACGTCCGGATGAACGCCTTCGGTGAGGTGGATCCGGGCGGTGATGTCGCGCGCTTGTGTGACGCCTTTTCCCTTGCGCCAAGGCAGTTCGACCATATCGACGCGAACGCGTATCAAATCGCCTTCCTTGATGTCGGCGCCCAGCAGGCGCCTTGCCGTAACGGGATTAATCCAGGCGGGATTGTTGTGATAGATCTCCTGAAGCCATTTGCAATTCTGGCTGCGCGAATGAATCTGCACGTTGACTTTGAAGCTGATCATGATGAGTTGATCGGTGGTGCGCTTGCGGTGTTCGGGAACAGGCACCCAGCTCGGCAGACCCTCGGCAAGATGCTGGGCCACCCAACCTTCATCGGGGTTCAGGAAGCCTTTGATGTCGGCCATGACCTTGTCGGCGCCGGCCTTCATGAACTCGCTGTGAATCTCGAACAGCCCTGACTTGTTGATCTTGTCCGGCTTGAAGCCCTTGTAGGCCACACCGTCGACCATCTGACCCACATAACCCGTGTAGGCCTTCTTCGAGCCGGTGTAGCCTTTCGTCTGAACGTCTTCATCGCTGACGTGGGCCTTGTGCGGATCCCAAATGACGCCGGTCTTGTCATCCACGACCTTCCCGGCGACGTCGGTGTCCTTGAGCTTCTTCTCCTGGGCGTGGTAGATGGGGCCCGTCGCCTGAAGCAGCACGCCATATTTCTTGAAGTAGGCCCAGGCGTCTGTCTGGAGTGGCTTGGTTTCGCTGGTGTAGAACGTCTTGTTGCGCTTGGCGTTGTCGGCAGCCTGGAGCTCGATGCTCGCCTGGATATACTCCTCGGCTGTCCCATATGGATGCAGGACGGCCATGTCGCCGCCGATGCGCTGCGCCAGTTGGATAAAGATATCCTGCATGTCCATAGCCTCACCGAGCGGCGGGGCCACCGGCTGGCGAATCTGCAGGAATGGGAACATCGCGAACGACGCGGCCGACTCGATGGCCCATCGCTCCAGGTACGTTGCATCGGGCAAGATCAGATCGGCGCACTCGGCACTTTCACTCATGGCCACGTCCACGGCCACGACGAAGGGGAAATACTCCTGGTTGCAGAGGATCTCACGGTTTCGCTCGCAGTCGCCGGTTGTGTACGCGCCGTTGTAGACATACGTCATGTACAGGTTGGGTCGGCCATGCGAGCCGTCGGCGATCATCTCATAAATCCACTGACACGAGTGGTGGGTCGGCAGATGGAGGTTGTCCCCGTCGGCTATCTTGAGCTTCTTGGCCTTGCGGGTGGCGCTCTTGTTTTCCTTGGCGACTATATCGTTATACGCATCCTTGCTCTTGCCGCCGAACTTGACGTTCGTCCCGCCCTTGACGTTGAAGTTGCCGGCTACCGCATCGAGCGTCTTGGCGGCCCATTCGGCCTGGGCCCCGTTGTAATGCCCGACGAACCCGCGGTAGGTCACGATCGTCGCCGGCTTGCTCGCGCCATATTCCAGCCCAATTCGTCGGATCGTCTCGGCGGGTATACCCGATTCCGTTTCCGCCCATTCGGGCGTATAGCGAGCGTAGTGCTTGCGCAATTGGTCGACCGTCACGTTGGTCCACTTGTTGATGAACGTCTCGTCGTACAACGGCCGGCCATAGGGTTGTTCGTTGAGGACGATGTTCGTCATCGCCAGGATGACGGCCAGGTCCGTGCCGGGCAGGATCGGCACCCATTCGCTGGTCTTGGCGGCGGTGTTGGACAGACGCACGTCGAAGGTCACGATCTTGGCCCCGGCGGCCTTGGCCTCGATCAGCCGTTGCGCGATATAGGAATGGCCCGTATGGGCCTCCAGAATGTTCGCGCCAAAGATCAACACGTACTTCGAATGGGCGACGTCATTGACGTCGTAGTGCTTGCCCATCGTCACCTCGTTGCCCAGCCACTTGGCCGTCTCGCAGATCGAGGTATGGTTGCCTTGGGTGCCCGAGCCGAACGCCGTTTTCTGGAAGTGATTTTGCGCGTTCTTGATCCGACTTCGGCCGTAGTGGAACATGAACGTCTCAGGGCCGGACTCGTAGATGCTCTTGAGCCCTTCCACCTCGCCCCCGGCGATCGTTCCGCCGAAGGCCACCAGGTCCAGGGCCTTATCCATGGACAGTCGCTTCCACTTTCCCTCCCCTCGCTTGCCGACGCGAACGAGCGGGTGCAGCAATCGGTCGGGGTCGTAGACCTGGTTGAGCCCGGCCTGAGACTTGGCGCACACCATGCCGCGATTGTTGGGGCAATGGGGGTTACCTTCGATTTTCGCGATGTGGCCGTTTTCGCGATAGCCGATGATGCCGCACGCCGCGATGCACTGCATGCAGGTCGAGGCAACGGCCACACGTTCGGCCCCATCCTTGCCGCGATAGCCGCCCACGTCCGCACGGACCAGTTCGCCGACCGCCGGGTCGGGCGTGCCGTCGGCCTTGCCCGCCGCTGGGGGGGCCGCCGGCTCGCCGGCGCCCGCGACGCTGGTCAGCCCGCGAAACAGCGCGCCCGTCCCCAAGCCGATAGCCGCCAGAACGCCCGCCTTGACGGCCGTCCGACGATCCAGTTTCCCGGGCTCGCCTTGCTCAACCTGCTGAGGAGAATTTGTCTTGTTGGTCATTACGTCAAGCTCCCTTCGGAGATACCGATCAGCAAAGCTGCCCGGCAACGACAACGGCATACCGGAATACGAACGCACCCACGAGAATGAGGACCGTCGTCAAAATCGTCAGGGGGGTGTGGGCTCTCTCGGGGCGTCCCCGATCGCGAACAACGGCCATCAGTTGAAGGCCGATCGGGATGACAAGCCCCGCGCCAATGCCAACGGACCAGAACAACGGCCCCAAGGCCGCGTTGGCCACCAGCAGTGCAGCATGTGCATCTGCCGATCCATAATACAGGCTGATCCACCAAATAAAGAACGTCAGGCCTTGGACGATCATCGCCCCCACCAGCAAGTGGCGGAAATCACGGATCATCCATGTGGCCGAGCCACTCTCCTGCGAGCCCCCGTCACCGGCCGCTCCCACGCCTGCTCGGCGCGCCTTGGGGAGCAGGCACAGTATCAGAAGAATGGCGGCCATGCCCGTGATCACAAATGACAACAGCGCCGTGATCGTGGACGGACCCGTGTTCCACAGCGGGCGCGCCTTGATGATCGTCAGCAGCCAACCGTGGTACCCCCCAACAACCAGGGCGATCGGGATCCCGATGACGCCCACCATGTTGCGAAGCTTCACAGCGTTGGGCTTTGTCCATAAGTAAGCGTACATGATCCCGATGATGATCATCAGGGTCTGAAAAAGCCCACCCCAGGACAAGGGGGAGGAGATATTGAACCCGGTGATCGTCCGCCACATTCGCAATGGGTGCCCAAGCTCCAACAACAGGAAGCCAAGCCCGGCAATTACGAACAACGGCGCAAGGATGGCGCCCACTTTGCTGACCCGCGCGTACCTGTCCCGGTATACGAGGCTATTGATGACCGCGATAAGATAGGCCCCGACGCCGATGCCGCCGAGGAACAGGTCTGCGGCTATCCGCCAGTCCCAGTAAATCAGGTGAGGAGTGTTGTAGGTGATGACGCCGATCATGGTCATTCTCCCTGTGTTCCAGGTTGGTCGCTCAAAGAAAACGCTCTCTGTATGGGCGCATAGGCGTCCTGGTCCAGACCGATGTAATACACGCGCGGGTCTGTGCCCATCGCCGGGCGAAGGGTCTGAACCGGGTTGCCGGCAATCAGACGGCTGATCGCGCTGTCGGGGTCGTTCAGGTCGCCGAAAATGCGGGCCCGCGCATTGCACGTGTTCACACAGGCCGGCAATATCCCCTGCTCGACGCGGTGCAGGCAGAAGTCGCATTTCTGCGCCGTCTTGGTCCGCGGGTCGGAGTACTTGACCCCGTATGGGCAGGCTTGCACGCAGTACTTGCACCCGATGCAGAGGTCGTCATCCTGTGTGACGATGCCGTCCTTGCGCTGCTTGGTCGCCTGGCTGGGGCAGACCTCAACACAGGGCGGCTGGTCGCAGTGATTGCACAGCACCGGCACGAAGTCCCTTCGGGCGTGGGGGTATCGCCCCTTCTCGCTCACCATCACCCAGCTCTTGAAATAGCCCAGCGGCACGTCCTGCTCCGCTTTGCAGGCGACCGAACAGGCATGGCAGCCGAAGCATCGGCGCAGGTCGATCACCATGCCGTACCTCGGTCCCTGGCCGGGCGTATTTGTATCCGTGGTCCCGGTGCAGCCCGGCAATGTAGCTGCCACGGCTGCAGCGCCGACCACACCCGATCCCTTTAGGAATTGCCGTCTCGTCAGGCTCATCGCCGTTCCTTTCTCACGTCACAGCGCCATGCAGTCAGGAGCGCTCTCAGCCCTGGTGGTCTGCTCAGAGCAACCAGGATAGGTCCCGGCCTCCTTTGTGGCGAGTAAAAGTTTCTGACAGAATACTGAATCACAGCCAACCGCCTCACAATGCTCTGCCGACTCCGGACGAGCGCCCCCACGCTCAACTGCATGCCGCCCGGCGCCGGCTGTCTACACGTTGTCAGAAGGCGATCTGCAAGCGGATCAAGAAGATATCTGCTGCGTCGGACGTCAGCGGTCCTCTGACGCAGCTTCGAATATAGTTGCCGCTGATCCGCATGTTGGGGTTCAAGTACCAGTTCAGTCCGACCGTCAGATCTCGCATGTTATGAGCACTTGTTGACAGGTCGCCGTCGTTCAGGTCGATGCTGGACAATCGCATGGCCACCTCCC
>DRGC01000075.1 GCA_011050235.1 Phycisphaerae bacterium
ACATCACCAGCAGTTGCGGCCACGATGCCTTCCTGCTGGCCGACGACGTGGCGATCTACGGCGAGTTGATCCGCGGATTCCTCAACAATCTTAACGGCGGGGAGAACCCTCTCGGCGAGCAGATCCACCGCCACGGACGCGGCAGCATCTTCGCGGCCGAGCGGCTGGATTACGACCACATCGTCGATCTGATCGAGCCGGGCGCAAGCGTGCTGGACCTCGGCTGCGGCACGGGCGCGATGTTGGGCTCGCTGCAGCGCCGCGGCCACGAGCAACTGGTCGGCGTGGAGATCGATGAGCATGCCATCCTGGAGTGCATCCGGGCCGGTCTGGATGTCATCCATGCCGATCTGGAGAACGACCTGGACCAGTTCGGCGATAAGCAGTTCGACTGTGTCGTGCTGTCGCGGACGCTGCAGGTCGTCCACAACGTGCAGGGCGTCATGGATGAGATGCTTCGCATCGGCCGACAGTGCGTGGTGAGCTTTCCGAACTTCGGCTACCACAAGCTCCGCAAGATGCTGGCCGAGCAGGGCCGGGCCCCCGAGGCGGGCGTTCTGCGGCACAAGTGGTACAACACGCCGAACCTGCGGTTCCTGTCCGTGGCGGACTTCGAGGATTTCTGCAGCGAACACGGGATTACGGTCCACGTGCAGCAGTTCCTGGATACGGAATTGGGCGTCGATGTCGTCGACGATCCGAACCTCAACGCCGACCTGGCGATTTTCGTGATCAGTCGATAGGGCTTAACCAGGGAGAAGGCTATATGAATGACATCCAGCCCCAAGAGACGACCGTCATCGAGATTCCCATCCAACGCGAGCAATTGCAGCGGTACATGTTCGTGCGAGGAGCGTTGTCCCTGTTACTGCTGTCGGTCATGACCTATGGGATAGGGTTCATCGTCCTGGTGATCTACCTGGTTTGGTACGGGAAGTACTGGACTCGAAGATGGGTGCCAACGCTATCCTATCGTGTCGAAGGGTCGGTGTTGCACATTGAAGGCGGCGTCTTTTTTAGGAAGTCTAAAGCGATTCCGCTGGAGCGCATCACGGACTTGGTCATCTCGGAGGGCCCCCTTATGCGGCGGTATGGCATTCGTGAGTTGCGAGTGCAGACCGCCGGCAGGGGACAGGCCCGGCTTTGGGCTGTGGAATCGCCTGAGGGCGTCCGCCAGCACATTCTGGACTCGCGTCGCAGTGGCGTCGCGCCCCGCTAATCGGCAGCATCGCTTTGCATTCTCGGCGGCGGGCGGTTATTCCTATTGGCCATGAAGTCACTTGTCTACAACGTGCATCCGATCGGCTGGGCGACGTGCTGGTGGCTGCGGCGCCTGTGGTCGGGGTGCCTGACGACGTGGGTAGCGGGCCTGAGATGCCGGGAGGTCGATCCGCCGCAACTGCCGGGCGAGGATTGGGTGCGGGTGCGGACGCTGATCGCCGGCATCTGCGGGACCGACACGGCGATCCTCGCCCTCAAGCCGCCCATCGACTCGATCCTCCAGGCCTTCAGCAGCCCGCCCATGGCGCTGGGCCACGAGAACGTGGCGATTGTCGAAGACGTCGGCGCGGCCGTCGACACCAGTTGGGTCGGCCGGCGTGTGTGCGTCGATCCGACGCTGGCATGCACGGCTCGAGGAATCAATCCGCCGTGCGACCGCTGCCGCAACGGCGAATACGGCGCGTGCGAGCGGTTCGGCGCCGACGGCGAAGGGACCAGCCAACTGCCGCCGGCGACCTGCATCGGGTACAACTCGCGCACGGGCGGCACGTTTGGCGAGCAGTTCGTGGCTCATGTCAGCCAACTGGTGGCCGTGCCGGACGGCATGAGCGATGAGGATGCCTCACTGACCGATCCGCTCGCCTGCGGCCTGCACGCCTCGCTACGGACCGACCTGTCCAAGGCGCGCTCGGTGCTTGTCTACGGGATGGGCGTGCTTGGCCTGAGCATCATTATGGCGCTGCGGGCGAGGGGGTTCACCGGCCGGATCGACGCGCTGGGTCGCAGCGATTATTTGGCCGACCTGGTCAGTTCCATGGGGGCCGACGAGTACGTTCAATTGCCCGCCGGCGCCCGCGAGCGTTTCGAGGAAATCGCCCGCCGCACGGGCGGCAGCGTCCAGCGGGCGCGGTTCGATAACTACATGCTGTCCGGCGGGTACGATGTGGTGTTCGAGTGTGCGGGCTCGGTCCAATCACTGACCGAGACGCTCAAGTGGACCCGATCGCGCGGCCAGGTGATCCTGGTGGGCACGGGCTCGGGCAGGGGCGTGGACCTCACGCCGATATGGTTCCGCGAACTATCCGTGATCGGCGCCTACGGCCGGCAACTCGAGCGGGTCGATCTTCGGACCATCGGATCGTACCCCCTGACCCATGAGTTGATGCTGAGCGGAAAGTTCAAAACGGCCGGGCTGCTGACACATACGTTCCGGCTGAGCGAATACCACAAAGCGTTTGCTGTGGCCATGCACAAGGCCCCCAATCGGGCGATCAAGGTCGCCTTTGATTTTCGCTAAACACAACGGGACGGACAGGACGATAACGATGGCCAAGAAAAAGAAAGTCAAGAAAGCCAAGGCGGTCAAGAAGGTCAAGGCGATCAGGAAGGCCAAGACGGTCAAGAAGGTCGCAACACCCGCCAGACCAAGAAGCCCCAGGACCTCTTCTACCGCGCCGGTCGTGGGCGTTGTGATGGGCAGTGACAGCGATCTGAAAATCGTCGGATACTGCCTCAAGCAACTCGGCGAGTTCGACATTCGCTTCGAGGTCCGCGTGATCTCCGCCCATCGCACGCCGGACAGCGCTCGCGAGTATGCCCTCTCGGCGGCCGAGCGCGGGCTAAAGGTCCTGATTGCCGCGGCCGGCATGAGCGCGGCCTTGGCAGGCGTGCTGGCCGCCCACACGACACTGCCGGTGATCGGCGTGCCGGTGGCCTCGGGGCCGATGGTCGGCGTGGATGCGGCGCTGAGCACGATGCAGATGCCGCCGGGCATTCCCGTGGGCTGCATGGCCATCGGGGCCGCCGGCGCGATCAACGGCGCCATCTTCGCCGCGCAGATTCTCTCGTTGTCCGACGAGAGGCTCGTGGGCAGGCTCGCCGGGCTCAAGAGACATCACGTCTCCTCGACCAGGAAAAAAGACGCCGCCGTACGAAAACGGACCCAACGCAAGTAGCCTCGCCATCTGTGCAGGTTCAGCGGACCAAACCGGAGGCGCCCGCTCGCCCACCCGCGCGCGGCCGCCCTGAGGATCAAAGGAGCGCACCGAATGCACCGGATCGAAATTGATTACCCCGTCCTGGTCCCCGAAGACGGGCTGCTGCTGGGCAACGGCGACCTGTCGGTCAGCGTCTACATGGACGTTGACCACATCGTCTGGCGGTTCGGCAAGAACGATGTGTGGGACCGGCGGCTGGACACCTCCGACTGCCCACGTCCGGCCCACATCGACGAGATCGCCCACGGCATCCGGGAGGAAGGATGGGTCAGCCACGGCTATGTCTTCGGCGAAGGCGAAGCCACCAAGACCGTCAAAGATCCCCGCCGCATGAAGGAAATCACCGAAGGCTGGCCCGCCTACGCCAAACGCTCCTATCCCTGCCCCAAGCCCGTCGGCGAATTGCGGATGCGCATCCCCAACGACCAGACACCGGTGACCTTCACCCAGCGTCAGACCATCGAGACCGGTGAGTTGGAGATCGAGGCCACCTGGCCCGGCAATTGGGTCATCCGCGTGGTCTGCTTCGTTGCTCCCGATGACAACGTGCTGTGCGTCAAGTGGGACGTCGAGAATTGGAACGACGATACCGGCTCGTGCCGCCCGGCCGTGTGGTTCAAAGTCTGGCGCTGGCCGGACCCGACCATCGAGAGCTACCACGCGAGGCTGTTCGCTCGTGCTCGGTACAACCACTACTTCGGCCAGGTCGCCGAGGGCAAATCCACCCCACTGGACAAGCCCATCACGCGTGACGTTTTCGGCCGCTTCGTCGTTCAGCAGAACTTCGCGCCCAGTCTCGATTTCCCCGGCGAGGGCTTCAAGTTCATGATGGCCCCGTTCACCGATCAGTATGAGGTCGAAGCTCTGGACATGCTCGACACCGGCGAGGCCATGTTGCACGTCCGCCCGACCGACAAGGAAGACGAGGGACTGAGCGGCTGGCTCGCCCTGGCCGTGCCGACGGCGTCCGATGAAGGCGGCGCCGAGGCCGAGCTGAAACGCATCATGGAAACAATCGGCGACGATTGCGACGCCGCGTGTGAGAAGTGGCGCGCCGAGCAGAAGGCGGCCGCCGATGAGTTCTGGTCGCGCTCGTCGATTTCTATCCCCGACGCGCCGGAAGTCGAGGACGTCTGGTATCACATCCTCCACGCCCGCCGCTGCGCGTTTAGGCGCGGCGTGGTCGCGCCGGGCCTGGCGCTGCCCTCCACCGTGCAGGACTACTCGCTCTGGCACGGCGACTACCACATGAACTTCAACTATCAGCAGGGGTTCTGGGGCGACAACATGGCCAACCACGTGGAGCTGGGCGATTCGTTCTTCCCCGGCATGAACCACATGGTCGAGATCGGCCGCAAGCTCGCCCGCGACTACTGGGGCTGTCGCGGAACGTTCGTCCAACTGGGCGGCTATCCGTTCCCCGTCCACGAGGACACGTACGGCACAGGGTCGCTCTGCCGGATGGCCTACATGTCCGGGTGGGTGTGCAACCATTACTGGTGGCACTATCTGTATACGCTCGATGCCGACTGGCTGCGCGAGGAAGGCTACTCCGTCATCCGCGACTGTGCGCTCTTCTACACCGACTTCCTCGAGAAGTGGGACGACGGCAAGTACCACGCGTTCCCGTCGATTCAGGGCGAGGCGTTCTTCACCGGCAAGGCCGAGGACTACACCGACAAGCCCCAGGTCCTCCGCCACGCCCGGTACTGCCTCCAATCAGCCATCAAGGCCGCCGAGGTCCTCGGCGAGACCGAGCACGTCGACGAGTGGCGCGATCGGCTGGACAATCTCGTGCAGATCGACGATTTCGATGCCCTCGGCTGGGACGACGAGAAGATCCGTCGCTACAACTGCTCCTCGCCCGAGTTCCTGTGCTACGACGTGGGCAGCATTCCCACCGAGAAGTCGGACGAGCCCGCCTTCGCCGCCTATCGCGGGGCGACCAACATGCTCCCATGGTGGTGGATGATCGCGCTGCACAACGACGTCTACAACCCCGACGTCAGCCTGGAGAGCCTGCGAAAGCGCATCGCCAAGTGGCGTCAGCCCAACGGCGTGCTGCGGGCGATGGACGTTCACTCGCACAGCTACATCGGCTGCTACACCGAGGCGATGGGCATCATCGCCCCGATCATGGAAATGATGATGCAAAGCTGGGACGGCCGCATCCGCATCTTCCCGTCCTGGCCGAGCCAAATCGACGGCGAGTTCACCACGCTCCGAGCCGAAGGCGCCTTCCTCGTCAGCGCCAGCCGCAAGGACGGGAAAATCCAACCGTTTACCATCCACAGCGAAGCCGGCGCCCCATGCCACGTCGTCGACCCCTGGGATAGCGGCCTCAAAATCACCGACCCCGACGGCAAGGACATCCCCACCCGCGAAGGCCTCGGCGGATCAATCTGCTTCGACACCGACCCAGGCAAGACCTACACCCTCCAACCAGCGTAGGTGACATGTAGGGTAGGCGTCCATACCCCCACACAAGACCTCCCAAAGCCCAGGCATAGCATGCCTGGGTTTTCTCTACCCGAAGACTAGCGCGGCGGGGCTCCTGTCCCGCCGCGTTTTTCAGTGCCCACACACCGCCCGATACGCACAATACTCGCACCCCTCCGTTCGCTCAGCAGCGAACTCCCCCGATCGCCGCGCGACAATGAGGCGCTCGGCAAGTTGGCCGAGTTCGGTCTCAACGGACGCAATCGCAGCGGCATCGAACTGAATCGCATGCGTCTGGCCGTGACGCAGATAGTACAGAACCGCTTCCGCCGGCGGCGCCCCGAGTTGACGCGTCGCAGCGGCCGCGTAGATCCGCATCTGAAGCTCGTGGTGCGCGCTATGGGTGGCCAGTTCCTTCTGTGACGGACTCTCGCCGATACGATCGGACTTGTAGTCCACGATCCGCCAGGCGCCGTCGGTATCGGCCAGCAGCAGATCGATCTGCCCCCGCAGCGTCGCCGGCCCGGCCGACAGGACGAAATCTAGTTCGCGGAACGTCTGCTGCGATGCGGCGATGGTCTGATAGAGATCGTGGCCCTTGAACGTGTCCAGCATGTCCGCCAGTTCGCCGGTCAGGATGGCCGTCTGCTCGGCGGACAGTTCCATTTCAGCGGCCGACCGGTCGGCCAATTGCCCAGCCGATTGGGGAGCAGCGAAGTCCATCAACTCCATACACCGATGAAAGAACGTCCCCGCCGTGGCGGCGTCGATTGTTGACGGTTCGCTGTCGGACGCCGGTTCCGTTTTCGGCAGGGCCGACGTCGGCACGCGGAGTTCGTAGCGCCAGCGGTAGAGCATCGGACAGTGGACGAAATCGCAGAGGGCGGTGACGGGCAGTTCGATACGGCCGACCGTTGGCGGCAGGGGGCCCACGAGGGGCAGGGCGGCATCGTCTCCGGCGCTGGTGAGCACGTGTTGCCCAAAGTCACCGCCGTCGTTCGATTTGGCCAGCAGCTTGTCGCCGGTAGCTTGTCGCCGTCGTCGGCGGGAGGGTTTGGCCTGAGTGCGGCGGACGATGGCTGGGTATGTCTGGCCGTCGCAGGTGTAGTCGATCTGCTCGCCTCCGGCGTCGATAGCGTCGGTGAGGCCGAAGATTGCGTCCATCTGCGCGAGAAAACTTCCGCTCTCTTTCAACTGCCCGTCGCTGCCGCGCAGGTCGGCCCCGACGAGAATCAGATGGTCCCGATGTCGCGTCAGCGCGACGTAATACTTCCGGATGGTCTCATCGGCATCATCCTGCTTCTCCCGCTGGCGGGCGAGGTGGAACGACAGCGGCTGGTTGTCGAGCTTGTTGACCTCATCGGCCTCCAGGCCGTCGATCGGCGGGTTGAACGTCAGCCCCCAGTCGGGTCGATTCAGCAGCCGGCCGCGCGGGGAAGTCTTGCCCACGTTCAGGTCGGGAACGACCACGACGGGGAACTCCAAGCCCTTGGCCTTGTGGATCGTCATCAGCCGCACGACGTTGTCGCCCTCGCCGGCGACGGCCGCCTGCTCGTAGCGGGCATCGGCCAGCGTGAGGCGGTCCATCTGCGTGATGAAGTTCGCCAGAGACATGCCCTCGGCCGCCGCCGACCGCGCGTGGGCGATCAGCAGGCGGACGTTGCCCACCTTCCGCGCGCCTTGCAGCTGCGTGAGCAACGTCGCCTCGTAGCCGGTCGCATCGAGGACGGAATCGATCAGCCCGTCGATGCCGACGGCGTCCTTGCGGCCGTGGAGGCGGCGGATCAGCGCAACGATCTCCGCCAGCGCCTCGGCCATCGCCGGCGGCAGGCGACCGGCCAGCGCCTCGGACGGCAGGGCGGGCAGGTAGGGGGGGCGGCAGGTCTGGGCCAGGTGCATCAGGGCGTTGTCATCCAGCCCGACGAGGCTACTGCGAAGGGCGCCGACCAGCGCGATGTCGTTGAACGGGTTGTCGATGACGCGGAGGGCGTTGAGGACGTCGTAGATCTCCTGCTGGTGGAAGAACCCGCTCCCGGCGACGACGTAATAGGGAATGTCCTGGGCCGCCAGGTGTCGCTCGAAATCGAGGCTGTGCGTCATGCGGGCGAACAGGATGGCGATGTCGCGGTAGTCGGCCGGTCGGTAGTCCCGGGCGTCGGCGTCCCAGACGACGGGCTGGCGGCTGTCGACCAGGTCGCGGATGCGGGCGGCGGTGACGGCGGCCTGTGCGGCTACCGCATCGCTGGCCGAGGCCAGCGGCTCGTCGCCGGCGGCCAGGAGAATCTCCACCGACGGCCCTGGGGGCTGGTCGGTGCGGTGGGCGCGGATCGGCTCGTAGGCGTCGCCCATCAGTGGCGAAAACAGACTGTTGATCCAGGCGATCCCGGCGGCGTGCGTGCGGAACGATGTGCTCAGCGACTGATGGCTGTCGGGGCCGAGCCGGTGACACAGGTCGCGAAAGACCTCGATCTGCGCGCCGCGGAAGCGATAGATGCTCTGCTTGACGTCGCCGACGACGAACAGTCGACCCTCGGCCGGCGGGGTGTCGGTGTCGCCGCCGATGAGCCGTGCCAACAGGCCCATCTGGAAGGCGTCGGTGTCCTGGCATTCATCGATGAGGAGCTGATCGATTTGCTCGGCCAGGCGGGTCCGGAGGGTCGGGTCAGCCGCCAGCAGCCGATCCGTGCAGGCGAGCAGGTCGACGAAGTCCAGCGCGCCGCGAGCGCGTTTGGCGTCGGTGTAGAATCGCTCGGCGCGGTCGGCCAGGCGCGTCAGCGTCGCCAGAGATTCCGCAGCCAGGCGGTCGGCGTCGGCCAACTCTCGGCAATAGGCCAGATACGGCTCGAACCGGTCGCAGAAGGCCTTGAGGCGATGTCGCACGGCCTTGGCCCCGCCGGCGTCGGCCCAGTTCTTGTTCGAGCCGATCCCACCAAGACGGCCGCTCAGCTTGGTGAGGGCCTCTTCGGTCCGGGCGTGCGGGTCGGTCAGGATCGCGCGAGCCAGGGCCAGACGCTCCTCCCTGGCGACGGCCAGCTTGTCGGTCGGATCGGCGCACGGCAGATCGGCCAGGGCGACGAGCTCAGCGGCCACGGCGGCGTCGCCGGCCAACCGGTCCCAGGCGGCGGCCCGTTCGTCGTCGACGAGTTGCCGCCAGCGCGCGATCGTCGCATCGACGTCGGCGTAGTCGTCGCACCGATACGACGTGCGCCAATCGACCAATTTGCCCACGCATTCGGTGACATTCTCGAAGCTGTATCGGGCCAGCAGTTTCGCCACGTCCTCGTCGCCGCTTTCGACGGCGGCCAGGACGGCCCGGCGGATGGCGTCGTCGCACATCTGCCCGGCCACCAACTCGTCGGCCAGCACGGTGAAGGCCGGGTCGACGCCGGCGGCAATGGCGTGGCTGCGAAGCAACCCCGTGCAGAAGCTGTGGATCGTCGTGATTCGGGCCTCGGGCAGTTGATCGATCCAGCGCCGAACTCTCACGCGGTCGTCGGCGTCGGCGCCGGCGGCGAGGTCTTCCAGCAGGCGGGCGAGGCGCTGGCGCATCTGGAGGGCGGCCTTATCGGTGAACGTCAGCGCCACCAGGGCGGCCAACGGGTTCTCGTCGTCTCGCCGCAGCCGCAGGAGCTCGGCGAACCGGTTGGCCAGGACGGCCGTCTTGCCGCAGCCGGCCCCGCTGGTGAGAACCGTATTTCGCCCGGCGGATTCGACGGCCGCGTGGTGCTGCTGGTCTGTCAGCTTCGGCAGGCTCATGGGCCGTCCTCCCCGCCGTCGGCGGTCTTCAGCTCGGCCCGCCATCGGACGAAGTGGCAGATCTGCCGGAACGAGCACCATGTCGGGCAGTCGTGTTTGGGCAGAACGTCGAAACAGCCCCCGGCCATGCCTTCGACGTGCGCGCCGACCGCCGCCATCGCCGACTGATGATCGTCCGCGTAGGCAGCGTCGGGCCGCAGGGCGCCGCGGCTGACCTTCAGGGCCGCAAAGGAGACGATCTTTCCGACGTCGGCGATCCGGTGATACGCGCCGCCGAGCGATTCCTGGTCGAGCAGCTGTCGGGCGGCCTCGGCGTAGAGGGGGATCTGGACATGCAGGCCCCGGCCGATGCTCTTTCGCGTCGGCGGCGTGCCGGTCTTGTAATCGATCACCAGCAGCCCCGCGTGGTCGTCCGAATCGATCCGGTCGACGCGGTCGATTCGCCCTCGCAGACGGATCGGTCCGGCCGACGTATCGATGCGGATCGGCTCGTCGGTGCTGGCGTCGTCGGCGAGGTCGTTGTCGCCGCGGCGGCGTCCGCTCATGCCGAACGCCAGTTCGAAATGCAGATAGGCGGCCGGCCAAGCGCTGATGTTGCGCTGGTCGAGCAGGTAGCGGCGGACGCGGCGGGTCAGTTGATCGATCTCGACGCGCCACAGCGCGGGGTAGGGGGGCGGGCTCAGCCGTTCGGCTCGCGCGGCAACGGCCGCCGCGGCGTCGTCGATCGCGGCGGCAAGATCGTCTTCGGCGATCTTTGGCAGATGCAGCGGCCGGCCGTGGGCGGTCGCCAGGGCGGTCAGGGCCTCGAACAGCATCTCGTGACAAAGCTGCCCGCGGGTGACGGCGCGGAGGCTTTGCTGCGGCGTGGTCGGTTCGGCGAGGTCCAGCACATAGGCGGCGAAATACCGCCACGGACAGCCCGCATACTGCTCCAACTGCGAGGCCGAGAAGATCGCCTCAGCGGGATAGTGACTCCGCAGCCCCGCCAGCAGATCCGAATCGCTGATGCGGCCGTCGAAGCTGTCGCAGGGCCCGGCCCGCATTCGGCGGCTGCGCGCCCACAAACCCATGGCCGTTCGTCCAACGGCGGCGGGCGCCTGCCGGGCGGCCCACGCCATCGCGCGATTGGGCGCGGGTGAGCCAGCATCGAACAGATCGCACC
>DRGC01000076.1 GCA_011050235.1 Phycisphaerae bacterium
GGCTCGGGGACTGGTCCCGGTGGCCCCTGCCCGACGGTGTAGCTGGCGACGATATGCTCGCCGCCTTTCGTGCCGGTGACGTAGAAGTCGAAACTGATGACCTCGTCAAGCTGACTAACGAGGTACGCGAGCGGCCAATCAGGGAACGGTTCGCTGTACGGTTCGCCGGCGCCCGGATAGCCGGCCAGCACGCCTCCCATGTGGTCGCCAAAAGACGTTTCGGCGAAAATAGCGGAAATGCCCTCGGCATCGCTTGGCTCGCTGCTGGGCCAAACGTCGTAGGTCTCGACGGCGGGGGTGAACTGACTCTCGATATTGGTCCAATGGCTGTCAATTGCTGTAGCGTATACATCCGTGTCCACAGATGAGCCTATCCCGAAAAGACTGGCGCGGTGCTGATGCAGCTTGCCAGTGATTCCCGTATACCCGTAAAAGTCGGAATCAATGACTACTGGGTCGTAGGAAAGGCGGGCGTCGCCGCCGGTGTGATAGTCGGTCGTATTGAAGGCGGTCACGGTAAAGGCCACCAAGTCCTCCCCGCCGGCCCCGGCGCCAACAGCCACCGGATCGCTGATAATCAGGTCGTAGATGTCGCCGCTGAAGATGGTCGTCTGCGCGCCGGCAACGGCGGAGGCGGCCAACAGGCACATGGCCACGAGAAAGAGCTTGTTCCGTATGAGCATAATTACGTCTCCTTGTACGGTTGCCTGCTTCCCTTTTTGTTAAGGCCCCGACAACTCAGCACGGTTAGCCCAGCCATCTGCGGGGCCCATCGAGGCCAATTCCTTGCTTCCACTATATACTCTATATCCTCATGCGCACGAACTGCAAGAACTTTGTCCGACATTACCTAGAGCCATTCGCTGCGACGGGTGTCTCGCTTGACACTGTCACCGCCCAATTCCTTGTAGGCCTTAATGGCTCGCGTGCGACCTGCGACGGCGCAACATCGCCAGCCCACATGCGGTAAGAAGGGCGATTGTCGCCGGCTCAGGTACCGATCCGCCAGGGGGCGATACCCGCCCAAAATACTGCTTCATGTTGGCCAAGTCAGTACCGTCGACGTACGCGCTGCAATTGAAGTTGGCATCACTCCAGTGCGTATCCGTCTGCCCAAACTTCGTCTTCATGATGGCCAGGTCGGTACCATTCACAATGCCGTCGAGATTCGCATCACCTAGGTGGGTGCCGAATCCGTGCTCGTCCCCGGGGGGGGATCCGCGGTTCCACTCGACCAGGTTCTCAACAAGATATAACAGGTCGTCTTCGTCCACATCGCCGTCTTCGTCCACGTCATAGATCTCGATGTCACCGCCCATGTTGTCGCACAGATCGTCGATGTTGACGACATCGACGTCGCCGTCCCCGTCGAAGTCCCCCAGCAGCGTCGCCACCAGGATACGCATCGTGGTGCCGTTAAAATGGCGCCAGGTGATGTTGGTCCCGCTTATCTGTGGGGTATTATCTGTGTCGTTATTGTCCGTAAGCTGTGTGATGGTCGTCCCGTCGTAGACGAATATCTCCCAGTCCTCGTCGACAATCCCCTGCCAGACAACGTGGGAGTCGCTCACTTGAGGAAACCAGTCGGTAGAGTCATTGTCAGTTATTTGGGTGGTGGTGACGCCGTCATAGAGGAATATCTCCCAGTCCCCGTCGACCTTCCCCTCCCAGACGACATTCGAGCCGCTGACTTGCGGGTTGCGATCCTCGTAGCTGTTGCTGGTCAACTGCATGGTGGTGGCCCCATTGTATAGGAATATCTCCCAGTCCCCGTCGACCTTCCCCTTCCAAACGACATTCGACCCGCTGATCTGCGGGTCATAATCAGCGTAGGCGTTGTCGGTCAACTGCGTGGTCGTGCCATTGTATAGGTATATTTCGGCGCCAGTTGAAACGCCTCCGTTCCAAACGACATTCGACCCGCTGATCTTCGGGTCATAATCACTGTAGGCGTTGGAGCTCAACTGCGTGGTCGTGCCGTCGTTGTAATGGTATACCTCCCAGTCATAACCGTCCCAGCCTCTCCAGACGATGTTATCACCGCTGACCTGTGGGTACGTGTCGGTAGACCCGTCGTCCGTGACCTGCGTCGTCGTGACCCCGTCGTAGAGGAATATCTCCAAGTCGCCTGCCTCCCCTTGCCAGACCACGTTCGATCCGCTGATCTGCGGGAATCCGTCCGAGTAGCTGTTATTGGTCACCCGCGTAACCGTCTGTCCGTCGTAGAAGTATATCTCCGCGTCCTCGCCGGAGGCACTGCCTTGCCAGGTGACGTTCAAGCCGCTGATCTGCGGGAATGCGGCAGCCCCTGTGAACAGGTTCCTTGTTTTCCATGCCCCGTGGGCATCGGATGTGCCTGAGGCCAGGACGATCAGGGCAAGGCCTAGCAGCAATGTGGCGTGTTTCATGACGAATCTCCCTTCAGTACTGTCCCGTTAACTAACCGGGATCTCCCGGATGAACTCCGGTCCACGATCATCGCAGACCTTTTTGACGATCTTATCATGATCATGGGGATCAACAAGTATTTTCTCGGTCAATTGCGGGTCGAAATTTATTAGACTTGGATTCCCAGGGCGATCTCTCCGGCCTGGCAGCGAACCCGTTGCCGCCCGGGACCCCACCTTCGTCACCGTAGACCAGCATCTAACCCCTTTCTATCCAACACACAAGACACTATCGTCATATTCCATATATGGAGCTTACACACAATTGTTGACACTATCCCCGCTTTTTTACGGGCTGACGCAACCCGTGCGGGCGTGCTATAATAGCGCGCTCGGGGCCGACAGGGCCCGCTGGGCGCTGCTGCAACACGCTGCTGCAACACGCTGCTGCCACAAGAAGACCGCATCATGGAACTCAGCATCACATTGGATGAACCCGCCAAGGCGGGGCTATTATTTGGCCCGACGGACCGCAATCTGCGGATGGTCCGCGATGCGCTGGGCGTGCAGGTGTTCGCCCGTAACGGGCGGATCAAGCTGACCGGCGCCGCCAGGAATGTCTCCCGCGCCGCGTCGGTGTTCCAGCGACTTCAACGCGCCCTGCGGCGCAATGAGCCGATCACGCCGGAGACCGTCGCCCAGGCCATCAGCCAGTCCGCCTCGGCGGAGGCCTCCGAGGCTGCCGACGTGTTGGATGTGTATGTCAGCGGGCAACTGGTCCGCCCGAAGACGCCGGGCCAGCACCGCTACGTCGAGGCGCTGTTGGCGAACGATTTGGTGTTCTGCACGGGCCCGGCCGGAACGGGAAAGACGTATCTCGCCGTCGCGCTGGCGGTGCATCTGCTGAAGCACGAGAAGGCCCGGCGGCTGATTCTCGTCCGCCCGGCCGTCGAAGCCGGCGAGAAGCTGGGCTTCCTCCCCGGGGACATGCAGGCGAAGGTCAACCCCTATCTTCGTCCGCTGTTCGACGCCCTCCACGACATGATGGAATACGACCAGATCCGCCGGTTCATGGTCAACGACATGATCGAGGTGATCCCGCTGGCCTTTATGCGCGGGCGGACGCTGAACGATTCGGTCATCATTCTGGATGAGGCCCAGAATACGACGGTCGCGCAGATGCTGATGTTCCTGACGCGCATGGGGCACGGATCCAAGGTGATCGTCACCGGCGACGACAGCCAGGTCGACCTGCCGGATGGAACTCCCAGTGGACTGGCCGATGCCATGTGCCGGCTGCGGGGGATCAAGAACCTCACCTTCGTGCGACTGGACGACACCGACATTGTGCGTCATCGACTGGTGCAGAACATCGTCAAGGCGTACAATCGCGACGACGCGCCGATCGATCCCGCAGAGCGTTCCTGACCAACCATGTGGCCGTTCAAACGCAAACTCAAGCAACGCCGCCTCGAGGTCCGCAAGGGCATCCAAACCGCCGGCGCGGGCTGGTGGCGGCGGTTTCGCACGTCCGTGGGCGTCGTGCCGCTGTTGCTGACGTGGGTCTTCTTCATCGGTGCGCTGCTCCTGGATGCCTGGCCGCTCGAGCCGCTGACCTACCGCGAAAACCAGTTCATCCCAGCCAACATCTACGCGCGCGTGCCGTTTGATTTCTTCCCCCCGCAAGAGCTTCGCGAGGCGTTCATTCATGCCCGCAAGTCCGCCCCCGGTGTCTTTCGCCTCAATGCGCCCCTGTTGGATGAGATCGTCGATGCCTTGACCGCAGCGCCCGAGACGGTCCAGCCGGCCACCCAGCCGTCCGAGCCGACCGCCGAGGCGAGCGGCAAGATCGGGCTGCTGCCGATATCGCCCGACCGCGCGGATGCGTGGAAGGCCCTGGCCAAGCCCGATCGCCGCACGAAGTACACAACCCAAATTGGCCGCCTGCGCGACGAGCTGGTCAAGCTTGTGATCGTCGCTCCCGAACAGCGCAACAGCGAACTGGATCGTCAGGACGTCCAGAGCCCACAGGTGCTGATCGACTTCCCCACCGGCCGGGAGAGCAAGGAAACGACCGAGACGCTCATCGGCACGGACAATATTGCCTTCATCCGAGACGCCGTGGACAAGGCCTGCCGGGGATTCGACGCGTCCATTCGCCCCGATGTTCGCCAGTACCTCCAGACGGTGCTGACGCAGCGCGCGTTGTACCTTCGAGACGACCAGGCCAGTCAAGAGCAACTCGCCGATGCCGCCGCTGCCGTCCGCGCCAACCCGCCCAGGCGGCCTTACGATACCGACGATCTACTGGTCGCACGCACACTGAGTCTGCCGACGGGCATTCGTCGCGGACTCAGCAGCGACGGGTCCGCGTTGCTCGAGGCCGAGCACTTGGCCTATCGCCTGGCCAGGCACGAGGAGCATCGCTGGAGCCTGCTGGCTCGAGGCCTGGGACGGGCGGCGATCCTGATGACGCTGACGCTGGTGATGGGGACCTACATCCTCCGCTACTGGCCGCGGATTGTGGCCAATCGCTGGCGGGCGCTGGCGATGGTGTGCCTGATGCTGGGGATGTTGGCGGCCAGCAAGGCCATCGTCCTGGGACTGGGCTCGAATCCCCACGCCGCCGTCTTGCCCTTGCTGATGGCGACGTTGGTGTTGGTCATCGCCTATGACCAGCGGTTCGCGTTGGTCATGAGCCTGTTGCTGGCGATGTTCATGACGCTGCAACTGCGGGCGAGCTTTTCGGTCTTCGTCGTGATGGCCTCAGCGACGGCATGCTGTGCGTTGCTGCTACAGGAGATTCGTTCACGAAGCCGTCTGCTGGAAGTCACCGGAATCGCCGCGGGGGTCGTGTTTGTCATTGCCTGCGGCCTGGGCCTGACCGGGGGCGTGCCGTGGCGGTTCGTCCGGGGCGATGCCTTGTGGGCCGCCGGCATGGCGCTGCTGGCGGGCGTTGTGGTCCAGGTCATCCTGCCGCTGATCGAGCGGGCCTTCAACATCGCCACGAGCATGACGCTTCTGGAATGGTGCGATGCGTCCAAGCCGCTGCTCAAGCGCCTGGCGATGGAGGCGCCGGGGACTTACAACCACTCCCTGCAATTAGGCACGATGTGCGAGGCGGCCGCCGAGGCCATCGGCGCCGGCGGATTGCTCGCCCGGGTTGGCGCCTATTACCACGACGTGGGCAAGATCAACAAGCCCAGGTATTTCGTCGAGAACGGCGCCGGGTCGACCGAACTCCACGGTCGATTGTCGCCCGAGATGAGCATGCTGATCATCGCCGGGCACGTCAAAGACGGTGTGGAAATGGCCCGCGAGTACGGCCTGCCGGGCGCGCTCCACCCGTTTATCGCCACACACCACGGCACGACTGTTGTGCAGTACTTCTACCACGCCGCCACCGAGCAGCGCAAGAACGGCGATGATCGAGTGCCGGCCGAATCGGAGTTTCGATATCCCGGGCCCAAACCTCGCTCCAGAGAGGCGGGCATTCTCATGTTGGCCGATGCGGCTGAGTCGTCCGTGCGAGCTATGAAGGACCCGACGCCCACACGCATCGAGAGCCAGGTCCACGTCATGGTCAACCGCCGATTGATGGACGGCCAGCTCGAGCAGTGCGATTTGACGCTCAGAGAGGCCCACGAGATCGAGCAATCATTGGTCAAGAGCTTGTGTGCGATCTACCACGCCCGCATCGCCTATCCCAAGCCCGCCGACGAGGAAACACCCGCCCCTGCCGAACAGGGAGCCGACTAACGAGCAGGGGGGATCGCGGCAGAGAGCTTCTGTCGCTCGGCCGCGTAGGGTGAGTCGCCCTTGCGAAGGATCCGAGCCAGGATGATCGACACCGCCAGCATCGCCGCGAAGCACCAGAATTGCGGCCCGTAGGCGTCGGCGACGTCCGCCCACAGTTCGCCGAACTCCATCGTCTCGGGCTTGATGTTCCGGTGAAGCTTTTCGACGTTGATGGTCAGCTCTCCGAAACGCTCGGCGTCTCCGGTTAGTCGCGCGTACAGCCGGAATATGTCTGATGCCGTCGTCCACGTGATCGCCAAGACCCCGAGCATCGCCCACAGGCAACACGCGCGCACGCGGCGCGACATCAGGCCGAACCCAATTGCCTGCCAGAGGGCGACCGCTGCCACGAGCAGGACGGTCCCATGGTGGGTCCACGTTCGCTGGTTCAGCAGCATCATGCCGAGTGTCACGATGCCGAAGTGCAGCAGACGCCGCCCGTCATCACGGGCCAGTCGTCGCCAGCCGATTCCCCAGGCCATCAGACCGACAATCGCCACCTGTCCCGCTCGCAGCATCCATCGGACCGTATTCGCCGACAGCGCCGCGACCGTCACGTATCCCGACATCGGCTGGTCGCCGTAGTGCAGGTAGTCGTCGGGATTGTAGAACGCATCGCCCTCCGCACCGCCCAGGAACAGACGGCTGACCATCCCCGATAGCGACTGGTTGACGTGGATCGGGTACCACGCGCCTCTGACCAGGCCCGGAATGATCAGGTTGTTCAGCCACGTGCGCATCAGAAGAACGTAACGATCCACCCCCACGACAGCGGCGGGGACCCCGACCACGAACACCACGCCGGCTGCGGCGGTGTAAGCGACCAGGCGCCAGTTTCGCTGGTATAGCCAGTACAGCACGAACAGGGCGGGTGTCATCTTCAGACAGATCGCCGCCGCCAACGCCGCCCCAGCCCCCAGGTCGCTGCCGCGGCGATACAGCCACAGGTGCAACACCACCAGAAACATGACGAACACGTTCGTGTTGCCGTGTTGGACGTCGCTGAGGATGCTCAGATACACCCAGCCAAACCCCAGCGCGAGCACCCAGTCGTAGACCTTCTGCCGGTGATGGGCCGCCAGGCTGGCCAGCATCAAGATGCTTGCCACGATGGCCGCCAGCTTGGCGATGTTCAGCGCCAGCCCCATCTGCGCCGCCGGCAAGGCCGTCAGCGGCGTCAGCAGGATGACCACGAACGGCATGTTGGGGTGCAGTCTGTGAGGGGCGGTTTCCTCCTTGGCGTAGATATTGTGGCCGGCCCAGAAGCCTCGCACGGCCGGTTGCCATCGGGCCAGGGCGCCCTTGTGGCGCTTGCCTTCGATGCGATTGAGGCGTTCGACCGTGCTGTGCTGGAATTGAAGGATCGGTGCGATCAACGCGACGGCGACCAGAATATAGACACCGATGCGCGCCCTGCGCACAGCTCGCCGGCGACGGGGATCGTCAGGCAACAAGCTTCGATAAGGTAGAGACAATCGGTTCATAAACGAACTCGGCGCCGCACAATCACACGCTTGCATTCAAAGGGGACGTACTATACACACCGCCCGGCCCCCGTGCCACACCGCCTGCGACGCGCCGGCCGTTGTCAGGGGCGTCCCCGCCCGCTATCCTGCCGCCATGGCGATCAGACGACCCGCCCCATCGCGCCCCGCGCCGGCGCCGAGAGTTGTCATTACGTCCAGCCAGTCGGCCCTGCGCGTTCCCCGCAAACGCCTGACCGAATTGGTCGCGTTTGTCGCCGGCGCCGAAGGCGTCCGTATCGCCCAGGTCGATCTGGCGGTCGTCGCCAGCGCCGAGATCGCCGCGCTGAACCGCCGGTATCTGGACCACCGCGGCGCGACCGACGTGATCAGCTTCGATCTGTCCGATCCAGATGATCGGGGCGTGGTCGTGCAGTTGGTCGTCTGCGGCGATTGGGCCGTTCAGCGCGGGCCCTTGCACGGCTATCGCCCTCAGCATGAACTGATGCTGTATGTCATCCATGGCCTGCTGCATCTGACGGGGCATGACGACACAACCGTCCGAGGCCGCGCCGCCATGCACGCTCGCCAGGAGCAACTTCTGGCGGACTTTCTGGCCCGGCGGCGATAGACGCTCACCTGCCGAGGTGTTCGGCGTAGGCGGTGGGCGGTTCAGCCTTGGCGACTACCGCAAGCGTCACCCGAAGCGCACCGGCGGCCAGCAACACCTTGGCCGTCTCGTTCGCCGTCGCGCCGGTGGTGGTGACGTCGTCGATAAGCAGCACGCTGGCCCCGGCGAGCGTCTTGGGGTCTCGCGCGGCGAAGGCGCCGCGGACGTTCGCGATCCGGCGCGACCGCGACATGCGCGTCTGCTGGGGCGTGGAGCGGATGCGGAGCAGTTCATGGCCGACCGGCGCGCCTAGCGGCCCGGCCACCGCCCGCGCCAGTCGCGACGCGTGGTCGCACCCGCGCGACAGCCGTCGCAGCCAATGGGCGGGGACGGGCACAGCCATATCGAATGTCTCCTGGCTGCACTGCGCGGCGACCGCCGAAGCCAGCAGGTCGCCCAGTCGTCGGCGCATGGCGTCGTGGTGGCGATACTTCAAATCCCGAACCGCCATCCGCAAGGGACCGGTGTAGGGCCCCAGGCGAACGGCGCGGACAAACCGCGGCAGCGGCGTCGGGCAGGCCCAGCATCCCTCATCGTGGATGGGAATGTTCGGCCCGATCGTCGCCCCACAGCGCACGCAGTAGGGCAGGGCCACCAGCGACAGGAGGCGGACATTGCAGTGGTCGCACAGCAGTTCGGCCGACGCCTCGGCCGCGCCGCACGCTACGCACACGCCCGGCAGGATCAGATCGGCCAGCCCCCAGCCGAGGGCCCGGCCCCCGTTGGCGGCGGCCGTCAAAAGGGCTTTCACGGCAGGTCCTTCAGTTGGATCGCGGCGTGGTGGATCGCGTACGTATCCGACAGCATCCGCGCCTGCCACACGCGCACGTCGTGGGGAGCGGCTGGATCGACACGCGGCAACTGCGGCGCTACCACAGCCAGCACGTCCTGAAGGCCGCGGCCCACCAGCAACTCGACCACGTCGTCGGGGGTCTGTTGAGTGTTCCACAGCATCCAGTCCAGTGCGCGTTTGTCGCCCGCCGACAACAAGGCCGTCAGCACGCGCCGCTGCGGAAACGCCAGCACCCCCATCAGATCGTACAGATCGTCGCCGTGCTCGCGGCGCCCGAGAATCAGCAGCGCGCAGCGATAGGTAAGCTGGACGTACGGGTTGTCCTCGCCGCCGAGGCCCGTTCCCTCCAGCCGTTGGCGGATTCGCTCGGCGGCGGCTGCCTTCTGCTCGTCCGTCCTCGCCGCCAGAGCCAACAGCATCGCGCCGCTCGCCCGTTCGTCGTCGTTATACACACGCGCCGCCGGCGGCGCACCGGGGGCGGGCAGCATCGCCCCGCCCACGGCGTAGCCCTCGCCGGGACGATCCGACATCGCCAGGGCCCAGGCGATGGTATCGCCGGGCAGCGACTCGGGCGACGCCGCCGAACTGCGCAGGAACTGGTCCGCCAATGGAGCGTTCAATCGCCACAGCGCCACCGCTGCGGCCGCCGAGGCGACCGGCGTTGTCCAGATCGTCGGCGGCTGATCGTCGGTGGGGTCGTCGGTGGTGCTCTGCCAAATGGCGGCCTGTTGGAGCGTGCGGATGCACTCGGGACCGGTGGGAGCTGACCGGCGGCCTTGGTCGAGGTCGATCTGTCGGCCGAGGACCATCGCCGCCGCACCCATGGTGCGCTGAAGCGACGGGCCCCACAGTTTGGTAATAATCTCCCGCACCTCGTGGCGGACGGGCAGGTCGAGCGTGTCGGCCGCCCGCAGCGCGGCGTGGAGTTGGATGCTGGTGGTCTGCTCGCCTTGCGGGCCGCCGGCTTCGGTCAGGATGGGGCGAACGGCTTGCTCAGCCCAGTCGACCTGCAATGACGCGATGGCTGTCAGCAGCATGGCGTCGGCAAAGCTGTCGCCGCCGACTGTCTTGTCGAAGCATTCCCGGACGGCCTGGCGGGCGTTGTCGTCGTTTAGAAGGATCGCCGCGGCCAGGAGACGATCTCGGGCCTCGGCGGATTCAGTGGCGACGAGCTTGCCGCAGATCGCCGCCGAATGGGCGTCCGGATCGAGCGAGGCCAACGCATAACCGGCCGAGGCGACGACCATCGGATCGGCGTCGTCCAGCAGGGGGGCGATCTCGCCGGTCAGATCGGTTCGCCCGGCCAGGGCGGCAGTCTGTGCGGCGGCGGCGCGGACGGCCGGCGCCTTATCGGCCAGCAGTGAGCGTATAGCGGCATCGTCGCGGACCTTGAAGGCCAACACCGTTGCCAGTTCGCGAATGCCCGCATTGGCGTCGCCGATGGCTGCGGCCAGCAGACGTCGCATGTGAAGATTGTCCCGGTCGCTGAGGCACTGGCGGTGCAGGACCATCCACCGTGAGGGAGCGTGCTCGGTGGCCTCGAACCGCATTGCGGCCAGGCGATCGATGTCGCCGCCCTCTCGCTGGGGCGTGTAGAACTCGCTGACGCGGTTGAGCGCCGAGGCGACGCCGTAGAACCGCCGGTCGTCGGTCGTCCGCAGGGCGCGCTGCAGCCGACGTAGCGTGGCCGGGGACTGGCGAATCTGCGTGGCGGCCTCGCGGACGGCCCGTTCGCGAAGCCAGTCGCTTTCGTCGCCGAGCCGGCGGATCAGGAGATGGTCGTCAATGACGGGCCAAAGGGTGACCGCTGCGACCAGGGCGATCACCAGGCTGACCAGGAACGTCAGCGCCCGTCGTTGCCACGGATGCTGGCGAAAATAGCTAAGAAACTGATTCATGAGCACCGAGAGTCTATGTCGTTGGCGGCGCCCGCGCCAAGCGGTCGGCCGGCCGATCAGTGGTTTAGACGACCGGCGAGCGAACCGGTTCATTCCGGAGGGGCATTTTGTCGTCGGCTTGCTATAATCGCTCCGCCGGCCGCGGAAGGCCCGGCGGGAAGCGGAACGATGGCTGACACGCACACCGAAACCGATTCGATGGGGCCCGTCGACGTGCCCGCGGGCGTCTTGTACGGCCCGCAGACGGCGCGGGCGGCGGCGAACTTTCCGATCTCAGGCTGGCCCATGCCGCGGAGTTTCATCCGCGCCCTGGGGTGGATCAAGCAGGCCGCCGCCTCGGCCAACAAGAAAGGGGGCCGACTGCCGGCGTGTGTGGGCGACGCCATCATGGCTGCCGCCGGGGAGGTCGCCGACGGGGACCACGACGACCAGTTCATTGTCGATGTCTTCCAGACCGGAAGCGGCACGAGCACGAACATGAACGCCAATGAGGTGATCGCCAACCGGGCGATGCAGTTGCTCATCAGCGGCGGGCGCGATGTCGGCCAAATCCATCCGAACGATCACGTCAATATGGGCCAATCGTCCAATGACGTCATCCCCAGCGCTATCAACGTCTCGGCGGCGGTGACGATCCGAAATGACCTCGTCCCGGCGCTGACGAAGCTGCGCGACGCTCTTTCGGCCAAGGCCGACGAGTTCGACGACGTGCTGAAGATCGGCCGAACGCATCTGATGGATGCTGTGCCGATGCGGCTGGGGCAGGAGTTCTCCGGCTACGCCGCGCAGATCGACGGCGCCGCGGCCTCGCTGGGCCCGATCGTCGAGCGGCTGTGCGAGTTGCCCATCGGCGGCACGGCCGTCGGGACGGGCCTCAACGCGCCGCGCAAGTTCGCGGCGGAGATATGCAGGCGCCTGTCATCCGTGACGAGCCTGCGGTTTGTCGAGGCGTCCAACCGCTTTGCCGCACAGGGCAGCGGCGACGTGGCCGTGATGGCCTCGGGGGCGCTGAAGGGGACGGCCCTGGCGATGGGGAAAATCGCCTCGGACATTCGTCTGCTGGCCAGCGGACCGAGGTGCGGCCTGGGCGAACTGGTCCTGCCCGCCCTTCAGCCCGGCAGCAGCATCATGCCCGGCAAGGTCAACCCGGTGATGTGCGAGAGCGTCGTCCAGGTCGCCTGCCAGGTGATCGGCTGCGACGCGGCGATCACGGCCGGGGCGACAGGCGGGGTGGGTGGCATTCTCGAACTCAACGTCGCCATGCCGATGATCGCCTGCAACCTCCTGGCGGCCATCCGATTGCTGACCAATGTTGCCGAGGCCTTCACGGACAAGTGCATCGTCGGTTTGCAGGCCAACGCCGATCGCTGCGAGCAACTTGTCGAGCAATCTCTGGCGATGGTCACCGCCCTGGCGCCGAAGCTCGGCTACGACAAAGCGGCCGAGATCGCCAAGCAGGCAGTCGAAACCGGCCAGACGATCCGCCAGGTCTGTCTGGTCCAAGGCGTTCTCGACGAAAGCGAACTCGCCGACCTTCTGGACGCGCGAAAACAAACCGGGCCGTGACAATTTCGCCACGACCCGGTGGTTGTCCGAAAAACGCGGCGGGTCAGGAGACCCGCCGCGCCGTCATATGGCGGCCCCGGCCTGTGGCGGATGCCACCCACACCAGGAGAGGCAAAAGAAAAGCGCGGCGCCCTGTGAGGACGCCGCAACGCTGGCGGAGGTGGCTCGTGACACGCCAGCCATTCGACCAACGCTACCCGCCCGAAACCAAGACGCCCCGTTGGGGCTTTTCGTGGGTGTTGGGGCTGTGACTCGGCCTTCGGCCCACGCCCTAGGCTAAGCAAGGCGCTCCTTCGGAGCTAATGATGATGGTCAGGCCCGAAGGGCCGTCTTGGATAGCCCCGGGTGTGGCCCGCAGGGCAAGCCCGGGGATAGCGTCCCGTGGCGAGCCAAGCCCCGACGGGGCGCCTTGGGTTTCTTTCGCGCCTTGTTCGATTGCGGCTGACATGCCTTGTGGCATGTGGGGGATGACCATGAAGAAGAACGCGGCGGGTCAGAAGACCCGCCGCGCCGTCATTCGTGAAGCATAAGTCGCCGGCTCGTTACGGATGGCAGCACTTGCCTTCGGCGAGGGCCTTGCCTTCGGCGGCCCAGAGCAGGCCGCGGATTGTCATCGCCAGCACGTCGGGGTAGTCCTTCAGCTCCTGGGCGACGTGGCCCAAGGCTGAGTAGAACACGCGGCCTTTGCCCCAGGTCTTGGTCCAGACGGCCGGCATGGTGCAGCCGTCCATGCTGATGGCGGTGGTGGCCAGCACGCGGTTGGCGGGGTTGACGAGCATGTAGTACTGCTCCGACTCGTAGTCGAAGTCTTCCATGCCGGCTGTGATCGGGTGCGTGCGGTCGACCACGTTGACGCGGTACTTGATAATCCCGCCGGGATGATCGACGAACTGCCCGCCGACCATCATCTGGAAGGTCAGGTTGCCGCGGAACGCGTCGCCCATGCCGCCGTGGATGCCGGCGATACCCATGCCCGCCTTGACGGCGGCATCGAGGCCTTCCCACTGCTCGCCCGTCATCTCGCCCATCGTCCAGCAGGGGCTGACCACGTCGATGGTCTTCATCAGCTTTTCGTCGGTCAGCGGGTCGAGGGAGTTGACCTTCAGCACCTCAACACCCTTGGCCTGCAGCTCGCTTTCCAGAACATCGGCGACGGGACCGGGCTCGTGGCCGTCCCATCCGCCCCATACGATTAATGCCTTCATGAATCTGCTCCTTATTCGTGCGTGTGGTTCGGTTGGCTAGGCGTACGTCGTCTTGATCGCGCGGCCGAGCTTGGCACTGCGGTTGGCCAGGTCCAGAATGTGGATCGGCCGGCGCGCCCACTGGGGGGTGATGATCAGCGGGGTCTTCTTGACCATGTGGTCGGCGACGTTCTTGTAGAATTTACCCCAATCGCCCTGGACGTTCTTGCCCTTGGTGACCTTGTTGCCGTCCTTGCCGGGCTTGATGATCTCGTAATCGCCGTGATTCATCAGGTACGTGCCCTTGGTGCCGGTGATTTCGAGCATGCTGGGCTTGGGGTTCGAGTCGATCGACGACATCGTCAGCGTCAGCCACTGGCCCGTATTGAACCGAACGATCGCGAGGGCTTCGTCTTCGTTCGTGTCGGCTTTCCACTTGGTTTTCGGGGCCCAGAAGCCGGTCTTGGCCAGGCCCATGACCTCGGTCATCTTGGCGTTGGAGAGCGCCAGGATCTGCAGGGCGTATTCCAGCACGTGCACGCCCCAGTCGTACAGCACGCCGCCGGAGATGCTCTTGCTCGACCGCCACCAGTTGCCGGGCTTGGAGTAGCCGGCCATGTGGGCTTCGATGCGGAAGACGTCGCCGATGACGCCTTTCTTGATCTGCTTCATCCCCGTCAAGGCGCACCCGTCCCAGTGACGGTTGTGGTAGGTCGTCAGGAGGCACCTGTTCTTCTTGGCCGCGGCGATCATCCGGTCGCACTCTTCGGTGGTGATGGCCAGCGGCTTCTCGCAGCAGACGCTCTTGCCGGCGTTGAGGCACTGGAGCACGTGCTTGGCGTGCAGGTTGTGCGGCGTGATGACGGCCAACAGGTCCACGTCGGATTTCTTTAGCATCCGGGCGATCGAGGTGTAGGTCTCGATGCCGGACCATTCCTTCCCGGCGACCTTGAGCAGCTTCTTGTCGATCTCGCAGACAGCCGTCGGGGTCATGCCGGCGGCCTTCATGTCTTCCAGATGAACTCGGCCCATGCAGAAGGCCCCGCTGTAGCCGATGACGCCGACTTTGATATCGCTTGCTTTCTTAAAACGCTTCACACCGGTCTCCTTTACGCGGTCTATTTCTTTGCAGCTGCGGCGACGGCCGCCGCGACGGATTGGTGGGTCTTGGGGTCCATCATCTCCGGCATCAGCTCGCCTTCGGGCACGGCGTCGGCCAGTGCGTGGGCGGCCGCCATCAGCATCTCCTGCGTAATGGCCGAGGCGTTGGCGTCCATCGCGCCTCGGAAGATGCCGGGATACGCCAGGGCGTTGTTCATCATTCGCCCGTCGGCATAGATCGCCGCGCCGCCGGCGAGGGCGTCGTCTCGGCCGATCTCACTGACGGGGTTGGCCAGGGCCAGCACGATCGGCCCGGGGGCCATGCTTCGGACCATCTCCACCGAGACGATGCCGGGCTTGCTCAGGCCGATGAACAGGTCGCGGCCCTTCATAGCATCGGGCAGATCGCCCTGAATGTTGTCGATGTTGGTCCGCTCGGCCAGGGCCTTCTTCTCGTCATTGAGGCCGTCTCGGCCGCGATGCACGATGCCCTTCGAGTCGCACAGGACCACGTCGGCCATGCCCGCATGGAGGAGCAGGTCGGCCACAGCCGTGCCGCCGGCGCCGGCGCCGCTGATCGCACAGCGAACGTTGCCGATGGGCTTGCCCACTTGGCTGAGGGCGCTGCAGAGGCCGCCCAGGACGGTGGTGGCCGTACCGTGCTGATCGTCGTGGAGGACGGGCATATCCAGGCGGGCGTCCAACTCGCGCGTGATCTTGAAGCATTCGGGGGCGGCGACGTCCTCGATCTGGATCGCGCCGTAGCCGCACGCGATCTTCTCGACCACGGCGATGAACTCGTCGGCGTCGTGGGTGTCGATCAGGACCGGGTCGGCGCTGATGCCGACGAACTCCCAGAAGATCGCCGCCTTGCCTTCCATCACCGGCAGGCCGGCCACCGGGCCGATGTCGCCGAGGCCCAGGACGGCCGTGCCGTTGGTGGCGATGGCCACGCGGTTGGGGATGTTGGTGAACTCCCGGGCCAGCGATGGATCAGCCTCGATGGCCTTGCAGACTCTGGCGACGCCGGGGGTGTAGACGATTCGCAGGTCGGTGTTGGAGCGGATGGGCGTCCGCGAGCGGATCTCGCATGCCCCGCCGCGGTGGGTGTCCATGGCCAGATCGTCGATCGAGAGCACCTCGCAGCCCTCGATGGCCGAGGCCGCCTGATGGGCCAACTCGATCACGGCGTCGTCGACGGCAAAGATATCGATGTCGAGATCGATGCCGTCTCCGTCGGTGGCGATGTCGCTGACCTCGCCCACGCGGGCGCCGGCGTCGTGAATGGCCGTCAGCACGGCTTCGCGCACGTCGCCGGGGTCGGCCAGCCGGACCCGCAGCCGGAACACGATGGTGCGTTGAAACTTGTCCTGCAGCGCCTCAAAGGAGGGCATGAAACATCCTCATGATCGGCCGGACCCGCGGGCCCGCCGGTAATAGGGCGGACTCTATCGGCGGCTACTGTCGTCGAATGCTGATGATCTCCACGGTCTCGACGGGCACATCCTGCTGTGTGGCCACGCCGGCGATGGCGTCGACCACATCCATCCCGTCGATCACCTTGCCGAAGACGCAGTAGCCGTAGTCCCGGGGGTTCTTGGCGGTGTGGTTCAGATTGTTGTTGTCCACGTGGTTGATGTAGAACTGCGCCGTGGCGCTGTGCGGATCGTTCGTGCGGGCCATGGCCAGTGTGCCGCGGTCGTTGGGGACATCGGCGCTGGCCTCGTTTTCGATCTGCGCTTGAGTGGCCTTCTTCTTCATGTCAGGCGTGAACCCGCCGCCCTGGATCATGAAGCCCTTGATGACGCGGTGGAAGATCGTCCCGTCAAAAAAGCCGTCATCCACGTAGGCCAAGAAGTTCTCGACCGTCTTGGGGGCCTCGTCCGGCCAGAGCTCGGCCACGATGGTTCCTTTGGAGGTCTCGATGACGACAACGGCAGGGCTGGCATTGGGTTGTTCCACGGGCTGTTCCTTGTCTTCGGTGGCGGCGGCGGGGGCGGGAGCGACGTCGGGGTCCTGCTGCGGGCGCAGGTCGCAGCCGACCGACAGGATCGCGACGCCGATGGTTAATAGAGTGCACAAGCTTGTTCGAAACATTGACCGTCTCCTGAGTCTGATTATAGGCGAGCGGGCATTATGGCGGGGAAGATGGCTCCCTGCAAGTGGGCAGCCGCCTTGGCCATTGCGGCCCCAACATGGCCGAGAAAGAGCTTGTCAGTCCTGTAGAGCGCGGTAGAGTCATTGAAGAGGCCGACGGCGGTCGCCTGGGAAAGGTCATATGAAACGTCCGAAGGGGGTCATCGTTGCGCTCATGGTCATCCTGGCTACCATGGCTGGATTCGTGGGATGCCGGGTGGGAGTATTGGCGTCCGAGCGGTGGCCGGTCGATCTGAGCGCCGAGCAATACATTGTTATGGCCAGCTTGGCTGGCGAAGCGGAGAATCGTTTTTCTGTGAGAGTGGGATTTGGTCGGGACACCTGGAAGGGGCATAAGGTCGAACAAGAAACGACGTATAGCCCTTCGAAGGCGGAGGAGATTCTGGCCCGCTGGCGGGATCGGGTTGTGTTCAAGACGATATATAAGTACAGGGGGACAGGTCGGGATGGGCGCTGGGAATCGGTCCAACATTCGAAATGGGTGGATGGCCAATGGCAGGAACTGCCACTCCGGCCTACACCCCGTATAGAACGGCGCTGGTTTGTGGGGCTAACGTATGAGGACAGCGATCCTAGTTACGCCAATGACCTTGGCTCGTGGAAGAGCTTTAAGGAACTCGAATGGGAGATCCATTGCGCGTTAATTGGTGCCGCCTCTGGCGCTCTGGCGGCGTGCCTGTGTCTGGTCGTCATAATGCGATGGCGGCTCCGACAATGACAGAGCCTGCCCGCGAAATCCCGAATTAGGACACTACCGCCGGCTTGGGTGTTGCCCTGACGGTTGTGGGGGCGTATCATCGATTGCCTGAGGTCCGCGATCGGACCTGCGCTGCGCGTGGGTATTATTGAGGGTCGGGCCTTTGCGACGCTGGACCGTGAATCTGGTCAGATCCGGAAGGAAGCAGCCATAAGCGACCATCCGGCGGGCGTGGAGATCACCTGGCCCTCTATAATGCCCACGCGGCGCAAATCGAAAACGATATGGCCGACTATCTCGTTCTAGCCCGCAAGTATCGCAGCCTGACGTTCGACGAGGTCGTCGGACAGGAGCCGATCGCCACCACGCTCCAGAACGCGATTCGAGAGAGCCGCGTTCACCACGCCTATCTGTTCACCGGGACGCGCGGGGTGGGCAAGACGACGGTGGCCCGCATCCTGGCCAAGGCGCTGAACTGCCTGTCGGTCGACGCCCCCACCCCCCAGCCGTGCAACGAGTGCGAGGCGTGCATCGCCATCGGCCGCGGCGACGACATGGACGTCATCGAAATCGACGGTGCATCCAATCGCGGCATCGACGAGATCCGCGAGCTTCGGGCCAACGCCATCTATCGCCCCTCGCGGTGCCGCTACCGCATCTACTACATCGACGAAGTCCACATGCTCACCAAGGAG
Source organism: Phycisphaerae bacterium (assembly GCA_011050235.1). Taxonomy (GTDB): domain Bacteria; phylum Planctomycetota; class Phycisphaerae; order SM23-33; family SM23-33; genus HyVt-337. The sequence continues at coordinate 18,410 of DRGC01000076.1, forward strand.
GCCTTCAACGCGCTGCTCAAGACGTTGGAAGAACCCCCCGGGCACGTGAAGTTCATCTTCGCCACGACCGAACCGGAGAAGATTCCCGCCACGATCCTTTCCCGCTGTCAGCGGTTCGATTTCCACAACATCCCGACGCGGTTGATCTGCGATCACCTGGCGGGCATCTGTCGGTCCGAGAAGATAGACGCCGACGAAGACGCCCTGTTTCGCATCGCTCGCGCCGCGGCGGGGTCGATGCGGGACGGGCTCAGTTTGCTGGACCAACTGCTGGCCGGTGGGCAGCGCGTCACCGATGATGCCGTCGTCCGCGTGCTGGGAACGCCGCCGGACGAGCGGATGTTGGCCATCGCCGGGGCGATTGCGTCGCGCGATGCGGCGTCGGCGATCGGGGAACTGAGCGCCGTCCTGGACGGGGGCGTGACGCTGGCGTCGGCGTCGGCGGCGCTGAGCGATATTTTTCGGCACATGATGCTGGCGGCGACGTGCGGGGGCGACAGCGATCTAATCGAACTGCCCGAAACGCAGCGTCAGGCTATCGTGGAGTTGGCGGGTCAGTTCGATACGCCCGCGCTGGTGCATGCGATCGGTGTGTTGCAGAACCTCGGGCGAAGCCTTCGAGGCTCGTCGGTGGGGCGTGGGCTTTTGGAGGCGGCCCTGGTCCGCCTGGCCGAGGCGGAGAAGTTTATCGATGCGGCCAGCCTGATCGCACGGCTGGAGCAGATGGGCGGCGCTGGACCGGCTGCGACCGGCCGGGCCGCGGGCCAAAAAAAAAAGCCGATCCTAACGCCTCCCCCGGCAGCCCAGTCCGGCGCGGCGCCCGCTGCTGAGGGCGCAACGGCCCGGCCCCCGGCGCCGGCTGTCGAGCGACCTCCCGCCCGGGGGACGCTTTCCACGAAAGAGAAGAACCACATCAACAAGGATCCTGCCGTGCGAAAGGTGTTGAGTCTCTTTGGCGGGGAATTGGTCGATGTGGTGAAAGACGACGCCGCGCCCCCCGCCCCGGCCGGCGGCGGCGACGCGATTGACAAGGATGAGGAGATGTGATGTTCGGCGATCTTGGCAAGATGATGAAGTTGCTGGCGAAGTTGAAAACCGCGTTGCCCGCCATGCAGGAACAGTTGGCCGCCAGCGAATATACCGCCACCACCGGCAACGGCGCGGTCAAAGCGTCCGTCAACGGCCGGATGGCGCTGACGGATTTGCAGATCGACCGCGACCTCTTGCCCGATGCCGAACTGGACACGGTGCTCATTGAGGATCTGGTCAAGGCCGCGATCTCCGCCGCCCAAGCCAAAGCATCCGAAGCCGCCGAACGGGCCATGCATGACCTCACCGGCGGAATGGACATGCCGCCGGGAATGGACCAGTTGATGTAGTGGGAACCCGGAACTGGGAGCCGGGAGCCGGGGGGCGGGGTGGCGTGCAGGGAAGGAGATGGTTGGGTTGGGCGATTACGGTAAGAGCGCGTTTGGCTTCGAGGACCTTGATGTTTACCAAGGGGCGTGCGGGTTCCGCCGGCAGGTCTACGATCTGGCCCATTCGTTACCCGGCAGGGAGAAGTATGCCCTTGCTCAACAGATGACCCGTGCGGCGATTTCGCTGACCAACAACATGGCCGAGGGGTATGGGCGATACAACTGGCAGGAGACAACTCAATTCTTTCGTCATTCACGCGGTTCGCTGATGGAAATCATAGACGACTTGAATCTTTGCCTCGAACAGGGTTATATGACAGATGACGCATGGCAGGATCTTCGCCGCGCTGCCGAATCTCTGGTGCGGCAGATCAACGGTTACATTCGGTACTTGCAGAGCAAGAAATCAGGCTAGCTCTGCCGAGGCGGGCCCGACACGAGCAAGCGGTTTGGTCGGCGTGACCCGGCTCCTGTTTCCTGATTCCCGGTTCCAAGAACGATGCCTGGCTACGGACGTATTATTGAAGATCTGATCGAGCGGCTGGGGAAGTTGCCCGGTATTGGTGCGCGGACGGCGGAGCGGCTGGCGTTTCATATCCTCAAGAGTTCCGACGCCGAGGCGGCGGGGCTGGCCGAGGCGATTCGCAACGTCAAGACGCAGATCCGCCCGTGTCAGCAATGCTTTAACCTTTCCGAAGGGGATCTGTGCGCGATCTGCAGCGATGCGAACCGCGACCACGCCGTCATCGCCGTGGTCGAGCAGCCCAAGGACCTGCTGTCGCTCGATGCGACGGGCGTCTTTCGCGGCGTCTACCACGTGCTGATGGGTCACATCGCGCCGCTGGACGGTATCGAGGCCGGCGACCTGACGATCGCTGCGCTGCTGGCGCGCGTCAAGGCCGGCGGGATCAACGAGGTGATCCTGGCGACCAATCCGACAGTCGCCGGTGACGGAACAGCCCTGCATATCCAAAGCCAACTGGCCCCGCTGGGCGTGAAGGTCACTCGCTTGGCCCGCGGGCTGCCGACGGGCGGGGCGATCGAATACGCCAACAAGTCGATCCTGTCCGATGCGCTGAACGAACGACGGGACATGTGAGGGGAGTTTCTTGCCCTGTCGCTGCGGCCGCCTTGTCGGGCGGGGGTGCTTGGGAGGAAGCTGGGGCAGATAGCCGCCAAGGCGACCTGAAGATGCCGCCAACCCGCTCCGAGTTGTATAATGTTGGTGTAGAGGTAATAGGTCATCCGATGAGACTCGGTCAGTCGCAACAATTTCGACTTTCGCAGCAGATGAAGCTGGCGCCGCGGATCATCCAGGCGATGGAGATCCTGCAGCTACCGACACTTGCGCTCGTTGAGCGTATCGATCAGGAATTGCAGAGCAACCCCGTGCTGGAGCTGAAGGGCCCGGTGACCGAGGAATCGGAGGAGCAAGTCGACCAGGAATACCCCGCCGATCGCGGCGAGCGGGATCTGGTCGTCGATGACCGAAACGATCATCAGGAGGATTTTCAGCGTCTGGCCGAGTTCACGGCTGAGTTCGGCCCGGACGTGACCGGCGGCGAGTTGGCCCCCAGGCCGCGCCGAGCTGCGGGCGAACGCGACCGCAAGATGGACGCGATGGCCAATACGCCCGCCCGAGACGAATCGCTCAACGAGCATCTGCTGGAGCAATGGGCGTTCATCGAGGTCCAGGACGATCTCAAGTCGGCGGGCCAGAAGTTGATCAACGAAATCGACGACGACGGCTACTTGCGGACGTCTCTGGAGCAGGTGGCCGCCGACGGCGACCCGCCCATGTTGCTCGACTCCCTGCGGCGGGCCCTGCCGCTGGTGCAGGCGTTGGACCCGGTCGGCGTGGGCGCCCGTGATCTGCGGGAGTGCCTCCTGCTGCAGTTGGCGGCAGAGGCCCAGGCCGGCCAGGACGTTTCTCTGGAGACGGAACTGGTCAGCCGGTTCCTGCGCGATATCGAGATGAACCGTCTGCCGCAGATCGCCCAGCGAACCCATCGAAGCATCGAGGACATCAAGGCCGCTCTGAAGAATATCTCGCACCTGAGTCCGCGCCCGGGCTCGTTGGTGGCCGAGCGGTCCGCGCCTGTCATCCATCCCGATGCCCTGGTCGATCTTGACGATGACGGAGATGTCGTCATCACCATGACCGACGGCCAGACGCCTCGGCTGGGGATCACGCGCGGCTATCAGCGGATGGCGCGTGATCGGGCCACGGAACGCGAGGCGCGGCAGTACCTTCAAAAGCACGTTCGCTCGGCGCAGTGGCTGATCAGCGCGATTCAACAGCGGCGCGAAACCGTTCGGCGCGTCGTTGTCGAGGTGTTCCGGATTCAGAAGGAGTTCCTCCTGCAGGGGCGCGAGGCCCTTCGGCCGTTGCCGATGGCCGAGATCGCCAAGGCCGTCGGCGTGCACGTGGCCACCGTCAGTCGCGCAGTGGCCGGCAAGTATGTGCAGACGCCGCGGGGCATCTTTCCCTTGCGGATGTTTTTCTCCGGCGGGACGACCAACGCCGAAGGCCAGGACGTCGCCTGGGACGCCGTCAAAGCCAAGCTGCTGGAGATTGTCGAGGTCGAGGACAAGGCCCACCCCTTCAACGACGACCGCCTGGCCGCCGAGCTCGAAAAGCGCGGCCTGAAGATCGCCCGTCGAACCGTGGCCAAGTATCGGGGACTGCTGAACATTCCGCCCGCCAGAAAGCGGAAACAATTCTAAGCGGCAAGGGCGCCAAGGACCGGACCGGCGGCCGATTCGGCTGCTAGAATGTGATAAGAGCGCAAGGAATTGCGAAAGGCTGATATCATGCCTGATCTATGTGAACTGACATGCACGCCCTGTCAGGGCGGGGTCGAGCCGTTGCGCGGCGCGGCGATCGAGGACCTCCATCGCCAGGTGCCCGAATGGAACGTGGTCGACCAGCATCACCTGACGCGGACGTTTACCTTCAGGAACTTCGTCGAGGCGCTGGAGTTTGTCAACGATGTCGGCGACGTGGCCGAGGCGTTGGGCCATCATCCGCAGATTTGCTTTACGTGGGGGCGGGTGACGGTCGAGATTCACACGCACAAGATCGACGGCCTGCACACCAACGACTTCATCCTGGCATCCCGCATCGACCGCCTGTAGGTCGATTGCGTCATAGCGTCGCGAGGATGCGAAGGTAGCTGGCGAAACGGCGGGGATCGATCTGGCCGGCCTCGGCGGCGACCTGGACGGCGCAGTCGGGTTCGTGGGTGTGCGTGCAGTTGTTGAAGCGGCAGTTGGGGCTGTGGGGCTCGAACTCCGGGAAGTACCACGGCAGTTCATCGACGGTCAGGTCCATGCCCAGTTCGCGAATGCCGGGCGTATCGATGATCTGCCCGCCGCCCGGCAGATCGTAAATGACCGCGGCGGAGGTGGTGTGTCGGCCGCGTTTGTCCTTGGGACGCACTCTTCGCGTCGCCGCGTCAGCGCCTGGGACGATCGCATTGATCAGCGCGCTCTTGCCCACGCCCGATGCGCCCGCCAGCACGCTTCGTCGGAGTTTCAGGCGGTCGCGCAGGGCATCGATGCCTTCGCCCGTCTCGGCCGAACAGCACAGCATCTCCACGCCGGTGGCCTGCAGGTCTTCCAGCAGGGACGCCTCGGGGGTGGCGAGGTCGATCTTGTTGACGACCAGCAGCGGGTGCAGCTCGCCGCGCTCGGCGATGATGAGGTACCGGTCGATCAGCGCGGGGCGAAGCTTTGGATGCCGCATCGACGCGACGATCAACACCTGGTCTATGTTGGCGACGATGATCTTCTGGAACACATCGGTCTTGTACACATCCTGCCGCTTGCCGCTGGTGGGCAGGGGGCGGGCGAGCGCCGTTTCCCTCGGCTGGCGGGCGATCACAAACCCATCGGCGCGGACCTTGTCAGCGTGCAGCTCGCCGTCACCGTGACGGGCCAACGCGACGGTGGCTGTATCCCCGACGGCCAGGGGGGTGGACCCTTCGGGCGCGCGAAAGGTCTTGGCGATGCCGCACAGAAGTTCCCCCTTGTCGGTGCGCACAATCACCCCGCCCGGGAAAAAGCCCATCACCATCCCCTCGACCTTAGGCAGGTCCTCCAGGTTGTCCTGGGGCGATTCCAGCCGATGCGAGGGAATCTTGACCGCCCGCTCGCTCAGCGACTGCCGCTGCGGCGCTGCGTCGTCGGCCTCGCCGTCGCGCAGGCGCCGCTGCCAGTCCTTGATCCGGCGGTTCGATTTGCCCTTGCCTTTAGCCATCAGCCCTATTGTGCGCCCATCGACGTCCAATGCCAATCGCCTTGATGCATCGATCAGGCCCGCGCCGCCCCCCGCAGGGCCGCGGCGTTGACCGCGTCCCAGTCGCCCCCGGCCGGGTCGGTCCCCTTCGGCGTCTCCAGGATCATCGGCACGTTGCGCAATCGCGGATCGTTCACCAGGTTGGCGAGCCCTCGCAGGCCGATCCGGCCGGCTCCGATATGGGCGTGCCGGTCGCGATGACTGGCCAGATCACCCAGGGAGTCGTTGACGTGGACGGCCATCAGCCGGGCCGCGCCGATGATCGCATCGAAGGCCGCCATCATCTGCCGGTACGCCCGCGCCGTCCGCAGGTCATAGCCGGCGGCGAAGATGTGGCAGGTGTCCAGGCACACGCCGAAACGGCCCTTGCGATCCAGTTGTTCGAAGATGGCGGCGAGGTCTTCAAACCGTCCGCCGATGCTGTTGCCGGCGCCGGAGGTCGTCTCCAGGAGGATCTTCACACGGCGGTGACGGCAGTTGGCGATCGATGCGTTCAGCCCCGCGGCGATTCGGGCGATGCCTTGCTCCCGTTTCGGGTTGGCGCCCGGGTGCATCACGAGGTAATCGATCCCCAGCCGCCCGCACCGGTCCAGCTCGTCGGCGACGGCGACCAGCGACTTGCGGCGCACGGGCTGGTCGCCGGCCAGGTTCACCAGGTACGACCCGTGGGCAACCACCGGTGAAATCCCCAACCGACGGCGTGTCCGCCGAAACAGCCGAGCCGCCTCGTCGGTCAGGGGCGGGGCCTTCCATTGGCGCTGATTGCGGACGAACAGCGCGACCGTGTCGAACCCGTAATCGGCCGCCGCCACGAGCGCCCGATCGGTGCCGCCGGCGATGCTGAGATGCGATCCAAGAATCATGGGCCCATGGTATATGATCGGGCAGCTGGTAGGGTGCGTAGCTTTGCTACGCACGCGGCGATGTCTGTCGCCTCTGCCCGGCGTGCGTAGCAAAGCTACGCACCCTACAACTTGCAAAATCCCGGCCAGGCGGTACCATAAACGCCCTTTGTGAGCTGCCGGCCTGTGGTCGACGGCGCCTGGAACGAGGTGAGCAGATGGCTTTCAGATTCTTCCGACGTCGCCAGAAGACCGTCATCATCATCATGGTCGTGCTGATGGTCAGTTTTCTGGTGGGCTTTCAGGGCCTCAATTCGCTGATGCGCCCGTCGCGCTCCGGACGCGTGATCGCCCAGCTGCGCAACGGGCACAAGATCAAGAATCGCGATATCCGCCTGGCTCTCAGCGACGTTGAAATAATCTCGTCGGACCCCCGCCTGGTCAGCTCGGCCTTGAAGAGGATCCTCGCGGACGGGCGCGGGCTGGCTGCGGCAGAGACTTACGCGATCCTGTTGGCAGAGGCCTCCGATGTAACCTTGATCCGACAGGAAGAGGTGGATGCGTATCTCGATGACCGCGAGGTGACGGGCGTGCCATATGCGGAACTGATCTCTCGTCTGCGAGCACGGGGGATTCCCGAAAAGGAGCTCCGAGCGGCCTTGGCCCGGCAGCTGTTGGTGCACAAGTCTTTCTTCCAGGCCCTGGTCGACACGCCCCTGTCCGAGCCTCGGTTGCGCCGGCGGTTTGTCGACATCACCGAAAAGGTCACACTGCGCGTCGTCAAGATTCCAGCCGAGCCCTTCTTGGCCGACGTACCTGAACCGGCCGCGGAGGCGGTCCAACAGCAGTTCGCCCGGTACCAGAACACTCTGGCCGGCGAGGACCAATCCGCCGACTCGTTCGCCTTCGGCTACAAACGCCCCAACCGTGTTGATGTGCAATACCTGTTTGTGCGTCGCGACCTCGTGGATCGCGTCATGCGTATCCCAGCCGAGCAGGCACGGGAGTATTTCATCGATCATCAGCACGACGAGGACTTTCTCGAGCAGCTGGGCCCGATCGAAAAAGACGAGGACGGCGAGACCCCCGACCTCATCGCGCCGGTGCGGTTCAGCGATGTCCGCGAGGCCATCGTTCGCAAGCTCCGGCAGGATGCGGTCCGTGCGAAACTCAACGACATCCTGTCGACCACCGAGCGACATCTGTGGGCGACGAGCCGCCAGGGCGGCAGGGCCGGCGCCTCCTACGAGCAGGCCCTGGCGAAGATGACTCTACCGGCCGAAGCGGCGTTGAGCCGCCGCCTGGCGACCGTTCGTATCGACCGCAAACCGCTGGGCGAGGCGCTGGCGACACTGGCCGAGGCCGCCAATCTGGCCGCGATCAGCTTTCCCTACGGCACGCAGGATGGGCGCGCGGTTGACGCCCAGACGCGCGTAAAGCTCCGCAAGAAAGACATCACGCTGGGCGAGGCCCTGGCGGCGATCTGTAAGCAACTGAAGTGGCCGGAACTGACCTGGGCTCGTTGCACAGCGTTCACAGGGGCGAACGACGTTCTCTTTGCCGTGGGGCCCGCTCGGTCGTTGCCCTTCGAAGTCGGCCAGACCGGTTTGCTCGCCAAAGGACAGGTCGCCCGGCATCCCGTGTTGGGCCGGGCCCTCACCGGCGGCAACCGACCCGCGCTGCTGGCGCAGTTGGCGTTCCAGAAGGATGTTTTTAGCGAGGTGGCCCGAGAGACGTCGGCCGTCTATCGACCCCGCATGCGGGTGGTGGGCGACGAAGGCGGCACGCTGCTTTGGCGGATTGTCGAGGCCCGCCCCAGCGAGATGCCGCAAACCATGACCGACGACATCGCTCAAGAGGTGATCGGCGACCTCAAGAGCGTCCAGGCTATGGCGCTGGCCGAGGAGGCCGGAGCAAAGCTGCTCGACCGGGCCGCCAAACGCTCCCTGGAAAAAGCCGCCAAGTCGGCCGACTTCGATAGCAGTGAAACCGATCCGCTCGTGCGGCGGACGCTGCTGGGGGGGCGACCCCAGAGCAATCCTCTGCCGGGCGTGAGGCTGTCGGCCGCGTCTTTCGACAAGTTCATGACGGCGGGGTTCGACCTGATTGACAAGCGGGAACTCCTGGACGATGAGAGCGACAAGGCGCCGGCCGTCATGGCCGTCGTGTCGTTGCCGCTGGAACGGACCGTGTGCGTGATCGAGCTTCTGGCCCACGAGCCGGCAACGGCCGACGAATATAGGCTGGCCCGTTCGGAACTGCTGGGTATTCTGCGTTATGAGCACATGCGCCGGGCCTTCACTGCATGGTTCAGCCGCGAGGCGGTCATCGAACGCACCGGCTTCCGGCCTCGTGGATAGGCCTCTGACGGCCAAACACTGCCGGGCGCTTGACAGGCATCTGCGTGCGGGTAAACTGTCAGGTCCTTCGGCTGGATGCGACGGTCGATTGGCCAGGTAGCTCAGTTGGTAGAGCGCGGCCCTGAAAAGGCCGGCGTCGCTGGTTCAAGTCCAGTCCTGGCCATTTCTTCTTGCGCTGGGGTCGTGGCCACCGGAAGCCTGTTGCCATGCCAAAACGGAACATCATCTGGATTCTGGCCATTATCGCTGCGGCGGTGGTTGTGATCTGGACCACGCAGCACCGATCCATGCCGACACCCCCCGCCGCCGCGCCCGTCGAACTTCGCACCGTTTACCACGTCCGCCAGCTCATCAAAGACCGCTATGCAGGCGACATTGACGACCGGGCCGTCCAGCAGGGAGCGGTTCGAGGCATGATCGAGTCTCTGGATGCCGCCTCCAGTTACGTCTCGCCCGATCGGATGGTCGGTTTTCGCGACCACATGAGGGGCCTGATAAGGGGGTTTGGGCTCAAGCTCGAACACGTCGACGACGGCATCCTGGTCGTAGCGCCGCTGTTCGGGTCGCCGGCCCACTACGCCGGTATCCTCCCCGGCGACCGGATCGTTGCCGTCGACGGCCAGCCTACGGCCGAGATGAGCTTCGATTCCGTTTACGCCAAGCTGAACGACCCGACCCGCCAGAGTGCAGAACTCTCCGTCGTGCGCGCCTATCGGCCGCTCAAGCCCATTCGACTTCAGCGGCGCGAGTTTCCCATCGAAACGGTCACCGGGCTGAGCCGCGACGCCGATGACCAGTGGATTTATTTGATCGACGAGGGCAGCGGCATTGCCTACGTGCGAATCTCCGAGTTCGTCAGCGAGACCGCCCAGGAGCTTCAACAGGCATTTCGCCGCTTGCCCGAGACGCGCGCCGTGGTGCTCGATCTGCGCGATAACCCCGGCGGCCTTTTGCCCGCGGCCGTTGCCGTCACGGACCTTCTGCTGTCCGAAGGGCCCGTCGTGACGGTTTTCTCACCCAACGAAGGGCCCAAGGCCTATCTCGCCCGGCGCGAGGGAACGACGTATCCAACGATGCCGGTGGTCGTGCTGATCAACGGGCAGACCGCCTCGGCGGCGGAGATCGTCGCCGGGGCCCTGGCCGCCAACGGGCGGGCGGTTCTCATCGGCGAACTGACGCTGGGCAAGACATCGATCCAAAGCATGTATCCGCTTCCCGACGGCATGGGACAGGTGAACATCACCACCGCACGGTACGTCGTCGGAGCCGTCGACCCAACCGAACCACCCCCAGGCGATGCCGTCGGCGGCGCCCCCGGCGTCCAGCCGCACGTTGTCGTCCCGGTTGCGCCCGAGCTTCATCGTCGGCTGTCTCGTCTGCGGTTCGTCTCCGCACTGGGGCCGAGGATTCTGGCCGCCCATCTCAACGGCGCTGCCGTTTCTGCTCCCGGGGCGGCGCCGGAGCCCGACCTCGCCGAACAGATCAGCATGGACCCCCAACTGTCCAGGGCCGTTCGCCTGCTGGCCGAGCCCGGCGCCGTCGAGCGGATTCTTCGCCAGGCTGCTGCCGACAGCGACCCGGCCGTGAGAGGCGATGAGTAACCCCACGCTGATTTTAGGTATCGAGACGAGCTGCGATGAAACCGCCTGCGCGGTCGTCGCCGATGGGCAAGACGTTCGGGCCAACGTCGTGGCCAGCCAGGTCGACCTTCACGCGGCCTACGGCGGCGTCGTGCCGGAACTCGCCTCCCGGGCGCATATCGAGGCGATCAACAACGTCGTCACACGCGCCCTGGCTGAGGCCGGCGCATCGGCCGACGAGATCGCCGCGGTGGCCGTCACGAACGAGCCGGGCCTGATCGGCTCGCTGCTGGTGGGCGTGATGGCGGCCAAGACCGCCGCGTGGGTCCTGGATGTCCCGCTGATCGCCGTCAACCACGTCTGTGCTCATGCATATGCGGCATCGCTCGACGACGATCCGATCGCTTACCCCGCCGCGGCGCTGATTTGCTCGGGTGGGCACACGGCCTTGTACCGCTGTCTGTCGCCGACGCGGCTGGAGCTTCTGGGCAGCACGATCGACGACGCCGCCGGCGAGGCCTTCGATAAGGTCGCCGGCATCCTGCGCCTGGGTTATCCGGGCGGGCCGGCCATCGAACGGGCCGCACGGCAGGGCGATTCGGCGGTCGTCAAGCTGCCGCGGTCGCTGCTGCGGGGCCAATCGCTCGATTTCTCGTTCAGCGGGCTCAAGACGGCGGTGCTGTACCACGTCAACGGCCTGCCGGGCCGGCGGAAGGGCAAGCGGAGGCGCGTCGGCGCCCAGGCCCAGCGGGCGGCCAGCCAGCCCAACGCCGGGGGGGGCATCGAACAGTTCACCGAGCAGGAAGTCGCCGACCTGGCCGCGAGCTTTCAGGCGGCTGTCGTGGACGTCCTGGTGACCAAGCTTCGCCGGGCGGCCAAGCTCACCGGCGCCCGGACGCTTGTCCTGGGCGGGGGGGTATCGGCCAACACAGCCCTGCGCGCCGCTGCAGGCGCGCTGGCGGAAAAGCTCGGCTCACCGCTGCGACTGCCGGCGATGACGTTCACCGTCGACAACGCCGCGATGGTGGCGGGGCTGGGGTATCATCACCTGCTGGCCGGCGAGACGGCTGGCTACGATCTGCAGGCCTGCGCTACAGTGCGGCGTTAGAGACGATATAATGCAGCCATGAATGAACAGATGCTTCGTGACTTGTTGAGCGCCGTTGGCAGCGGCGATCTGAACGTCGATGACGCCGTCGAGCGGCTTCGCCATCTGCCGTTCGAGCCGATGGGCTTTGCCAACGTGGATCACCATCGGTCGATCCGCTGCGGGGCCGGCGAGGTGATTTTCTGTCCGGGCAAGACGCCCGAGCAGGTGGCGGCAATCTTCGAGAAGCTCATGCAGACGGGCGGAAACGTTCTGGCCACCCGGGCCGACCAGGGGGCGTTCGAGGCCGTCGCCCAGCGATGCCCGCAGGCGATCTACGACCTCCTGTCGCGGACGATAACGCTCCGCCAGGGCGAGCAGGGCCCGGCCGTCGGTCACGTGGCCATCGTCGCCGCCGGGACGAGTGATCTGCCGGTGGCCGAGGAGGCCCGTGTCACCGCCGAACTGATGGGCGCGAAGGTGACCACGCATTACGATGTCGGCGTGGCGGGTCTGCATCGGTTGCTGGCGTGTCGCGAAGAGTTGACCTCGGCGCTGGCCATCGTCGTTACCGCCGGCATGGAAGGGGCGCTGGCCAGTGTGGTCGGCGGGCTGGTGGGCGCGCCTGTGCTGGCCGTGCCGACCTCTGTCGGCTATGGCGCGAGCTTCGGCGGGCTGGCGGCGCTGCTGGCGATGCTCAACAGCTGTGCGTCGAACGTCAGCGTCGTCAATATCGATAACGGATTCTCGGGCGGGTATATCGCGGCGATGATCAACCGCCAGTCGGTTGGGGAATAGCCATGGATCTGGAACGCATCACAGCGTTGCCCGCGTTGCCCCCTCGGCGGGCGGACGCCCACAAGGGCGATTTCGGGCGTGTGCTGGTGGCGGGCGGATCGCGCGGCATGATCGGGGCGGTCGCCCTGACGGCCAACGCAGCCTTTCGCGGCGGGGCGGGTCTGGTGACCTTTGCGGCGCCGGAAACCGTCCAGCAAGCTATCGCGACGCTCTGTCCCTGCGCGACATCGTTGCCGCTGACGTGCGAGAGGTCGGGCGACTTGGCCGGCGATGCGACCGGCGAGTTCATGGCAGCCGCCGAGGCCGCGGATGTCCTGGCGGTGGGCCCGGGGATGGGCGTGGGGCCGAAGCAGGGGGGATTGGTCCAGGCGGCCCTGGCTTCCGGCAAGCCGCTCGTGTTGGATGCGGACGGCCTGAACAATCTGGCCTTGATCGAGAATTGGTCCGGCCTGCGTCGCTGTCCGCTGGTGATGACCCCACACCCGGGAGAGTTCGCCCGCCTGACGGGCAAGAAGGCCCGGGTCACTTCGAAGGGCCGCATGTCGGCGGCGAGTAAGGCCGTTCATCAATGGGTGCGGGCCTCTGCGCATGCCGGGCCCCTGGTGTGCGTGCTGAAAGGGGCGGGCACGATCGTCACGGACGGCCGGCGGGTGTACGTCAACGCCACGGGCAATCCGGGCATGGCCACCGGCGGGACGGGCGACGTGTTGACGGGCCTGATCGCGGCGCTGATCGCGCCGCTGATCGGGCAGGGGCTGGGATTGTTCGAGGCGGCCTGCATGGGTGTGTGGGCGCACGGCCGGGCCGGCGACCTGGCCGCCGAGCACCTCGGCCAGACGTCGCTGATGGCCACCGACTTGCTGGATTATCTTCCCCCTGCACTGCAAGAGCTGGGCAGCCGGGGCTGACGGGGTTTCTTGACAGACGCCCGCGGCGACCTCTACCATCGCGACGCACTCGTCGCATTGAACCGACCGCTTCATGATACGAATGACCATTATCGTTGCGTTATCGCTTTGCCTGGTCCAGGCCGGCCCGGCCCGCGCAGACGATGCCGCCGCCGAGGGCCCGCGGATCGTCAGCTTCTCTCCGGCGCTGACCCGCATCCTGTTCGACATGAACCTCGGCCACCATGTCGTCGGCGTGACGCGTTTTTGCCGTCTTCCCGACGGCATCGAGCGTCCGCGGATCGGCGATGCGGAGACCATCAGCGCCGAGACGATCCTGGCCGTTCGGCCGGACATCATCCTCACCCAGTCCTGGCCGGAGCGATTCCGCGGCGTTACCGACGCGGACTCACGGGTGAAGATCGTGGCGATCCCCATCGAACGGTTGGACGACGTGCCGGTTGCCATCGAACGGATCGGCGAGGTGGTCGGTCAACCTGAACTGGCTGCGGCGACGCGAGACGCTTTCCTCGCCCGTCTGGCCTCGGTTCGCCGAAGCGTAGCCGGCCGCGAGCCTGTGCGCGTGCTGTTCGTGATGGGGACGGATCGGCCAACCGCATGTGGGCCGGATAATTTCATCCACGACCTGATCGAACTGGCTGGCGGCACGAATGCCGGGGCGGACGTTGCCGGTACGACGCCGTGGCGACCGACACACATCGACGCCATTGTCGCGACGGCCCCGGACGTGATTGTCTGCTATGTCCCCGCCGCTCAGGCCGATCGGGCCCGGACGTATTGGCTTCAGTGGAGCAATCTACCGGCGGCCCGGGCCGGACGCGTGGTTGTGATGACGGGCCCGGACTGGTTGCGACCGTCGATGCGCCTGGCCGAACTGGCCGCCGTGCTGGCCGAGAAGATCCATCCGGATCTGGCCGGGGCGACGACTGCGGAGGTGTCCCTCTGGCGGGCCCGACTGCTGCGCTGGTTGGCGGCGGCGGTGGTCGGGGCGGGGTTGGCCATCGGCGGGATGGCGCTGCAGGGGCTGCTGCGGAACCCGTTGGCCGACCCGTACATTCTGGGCGTCTCCAGTGGAGCGGGCGTGGGGGTACTGCTTGGGATGGCGGCGGCGGCATCGTGGTCGGCGGTTCCGGAGTGGGCATCGACGCCGGCCCTGGCGTTCGTGGGAGCGATGGTGACCTGTGCGGTGGTCTATGCGCTGGCCCAGCGGGGCGGGCGGTTGGATCCGTACACGTTGATCCTGGCCGGCGTAATCGCCAACACCTTCAACGGGGCGATCCTGCTGGCCATCTATCTATACGTGGACGTCTACCGGATCGCTGAGTTCACACACTGGGCGATGGGGCGCCTGCCGGATTCGGTCGACGTGCGCTTGCTGATCATGTGTGGGGGCCTGGTCATTGTCGGCGGCTGCGCGCTGTTGTGGCAGGCAGCGGCGGCGAACGTGTTGACGCTGGGCGACCAGGTAGCCGCCAGCACGGGCGTGGCGGTCGGTCGGCTGCGGATCGTGACGTTCACGGCGGTGGGGCTGATGACGGCGGCAGCGGTGGCGCTGGCCGGGCCGATCGGCTTTGTGGGGCTGATCGTTCCACATATCTGCCGGATGATCGTCGGGCCCGATCAGCGGATCGGCTTGGTGACGTCAGCGGTGGCGGGGGCGGTGCTGCTGGTGCTGGCCGAGAGCCTCTGCCGATGGGTGGGGCCGATGGTCAACGTCAGCCTCGTGCCGGTGGGCATCTTGACGGCGCTGACGGGCGGGCCGTTCTTTGTGGTGCTGCTGCGGCGTCAGCGCGGGAGGGCGACGGTATGATCGACCCCGCCGATGCCATCCTCGTTGCCGACGACGTGCAGTTCGGCTATCGCGCGGATCAGCCGGTCCTGTGCGGCGTGAACATGACGGTTCAACGGGGCCGATTTGTCTGCGTGTTGGGCCCCAACGGTTCGGGCAAGACGACGCTGCTTCGATGTCTGCTGGGCCAACTGACCCCCAGCGGCGGCGATATCCGTTTGAACGGCCGGGCGATCCGGAGTTATCGCCCGCGCGAACTGGCGCGGACGATGGCGTATGTGCCGCAATTACCCCAATCGGCCTTCAGCTTCACGGCGGGGGAGATCGTGCGGATGGGACGCCTCTCGCATACGGGCGTGCTGGGGTTGACGGGCGAAAATGATCGCAAGGTGGTCCAGCTGGCCATGGAGATGACCGAGACCACGGCGTTCGCCGACCGCGAGCTCGAGGAACTGTCCGGCGGGGAAAGCCAGCGGGTGATGATCGCCCGCGGCCTGGCCCAACAGCCCGGTGTGATCCTGCTGGACGAACCCACCAGCCACCTGGACGTGCGTCATCAGATAACGATTTACCGCATGATGGCCCGGCTGGCCCACGACTGGCAGATGGCGGTGGTGTGCGTCAGCCACGACGTGAACCTGGCGGGGCGGTTTGCGGATGAGCTGGTGTTGATGAAGGCCGGGCGCGTGCTGGCGGACGGCCCGCCGGGCGAGGTGATTCGGGCCGACGTGCTTTCGGCGGCGTATGATGTGTCTGTCGAACTGATCGAAACGGGCGACGACCAGGGCCCGATCATGCGAGCGCAATAATCAGTCGAACGAGAACCACGCGGGACAACCGGTAACGAATGGACAAGCGGATTATCAACGGGCTAGCCGACACGCCGCCTGAGCTGCGCGGGTGTGTGTTGACGATCGGTAATTTCGACGGCGTGCATCTGGGGCATCAGCGGATCCTGGAAGCTGCAGGGAAACTCGCCCGCAACAAGCGGATGCTTGTGGCGGCGATGACGTTTGAGCCGCCGCCCGACCTGGTGCTCCGTCCGGACGATCCGCCCCAGCGCCTGACCCCGCTGGCCCAGAAGACCGAGTTGCTGCTGGCTGGGGGCGCGGACCGGGTGGTCGTCGCCCACGCCGACATGGACCTGTTGACGATGGAGCCGGCCGCCTTCATCGATCGCGTTATCGTGGCGAACTTCTCGCCGTGCTTTGTGGTCGAAGGGCCGAACTTCTTCTTCGGCCGACGGCGTGAGGGAACGATCGACATGCTTGTCGAGGCTGGCTGCAGCAGTGGGTTCGAGGTGCGCGTGGAAGAGCCGTTGGAGCTCGATCTGCCCGGCGGCGCCGAGCGGGTGTGCAGCACGCTCATTCGCCGATTGATCGGCGCGGGCGAGATCGAGCAGGCGGCGGCGTGCCTGGGTCGCTCTCACACGCTCTGGGCAGCGGTGGTCAGAGGCAAAGGGCGCGGGCGGGTGCTGGACTTTCCGACGGCCAACCTCGCCAGGGGCGAGCAGATCGTCCCTGCCGACGGGATCTACGCCGGCTGGGCGCAGATTGGCGACGAGCGTTTCGCGGCCGCCATCAGCATCGGAAGCAAGCCGACTTTCGGCGTCTCGGACGAGACGGTCGTCGAGGCGTATCTGCTGGACGCCGGGCAGCGAAACTTCTACAACAAGTCCATGGCGTTGCAGATCGCGCATCGTTTGCGGGATCAGCGCCGCTTCGACAGCGCCGACGCGCTTCGGGACCAGATTGTCAAGGATGTTCAGCGTGTCCGAGAGTTCTGCACAAAAGACGTTTGACGAGGTCTGTCAACGAATCGAGTCGGCCGCATCGCTGCTGGTGATTTCGCACGCGCGGCCGGACGGGGACACGCTGGGCGCGATGGCGGGCCTGCGCCGGGCAGCGCGATCGGCGGGAAAAACCGTCGCGATGGTTCTGCCCGACCGCCTGCCGGTCCGTTATGAGTTTCTGTTTCCGGACGAGCGACCGGCGAGCGTATCGCGTTTCGAGGCGCTGGCCGGCGAGGCGGACGTGATCGTCGTCCTGGATACCTGCGCTGCCAACCAATTGGGCGGGCTGCCGGACAAACTCGCCGCTATCAAAGCCAAGGTCGTCGTGATCGACCATCATGCCACCCCCGGACAGATTGGCGATCTTCAGTGGATCGATACGTCGTCGGCGGCGACCGGCATCCTGGTGGGCGACATCCTGGCGGAGTTGGGTTGGTCGGTGGATCGACAAACGGCCGAGGCGCTGCTGACGGCGATCTTGACGGATACGGGTTGGCTGCGCTTTGCGAATACGGACAGCCGCTGCTTGCGGATGGTGGCCGACCTGCTGGATCGCGGCGTTCGCCTTGACGTGCTGTACCGGCGCATCTACCAGAACGACCGACTCGAGCGGATCAAGCTGATGGCGCGCGTGCTGGATGGGCTGGAGCTTCATGGGGATGGGCGGATCGCCGTGGCGACGATCTGCCGGGAGGATTTTGCCGCCACCGGCGCTCGGCCCGACGAGACGGAGAATCTGGTCAATGAGGCGTTGCGGATGGGATCGGTGGAAGTGTCGCTCATGTTGATCGAAAACGCCGACGGCGTTCGCGTAAGTCTTCGCAGCCGGGAGATCGTCGACGTGGCGGCGATCGCCGAACGGCTTGGCGGGGGCGGGCACACCCGTGCGGCCGGCGTTCAATTGTCGGACAGTCTGGAGGTGGTCAAGGATCGCCTGCTCCACGCCTGCCAGCAGTTGCTGGCGGAGGCCTCGGGGCGATCGGCCGGCGGCGGTGGGCGCAAACGGGGCGGCTGAGGGGCGGAGAAGAAATATTTTTCGATTTGTGCAAGAAGGGGGCTTGACCCGGCGGCGGCCGTTATGCTAGCGTCTGCTCGTCGCAGGTGTGTTCCCCTTGGGAGCCAAAAGGGAAGGCCGTGAAAGTCGGCCGCGGACGCGCCGCTGTGACCGGTGACGAACGCTGCAAAATGCCACTGCGTGAACGTGTGGTTCACGCGGGAAGGCGCAGCGGGAGAATGACCCGGAAGCCAGAAAACCTGCCTGCGACCAACCTGGCTTGACCTCCGCGAGTCAATCGGTCGGCAGGACGAATGCATTTTCGGCCCTGACCTTTGCGGAGGTCGGGGCTTTTTCGTTGCTTGGTCGCGAGAACCAAGACGGCGCCTGAATCAGCACCGATCCTCTCGGCCCGCTCAGCAGCGAAACTCCCCCCAGGTTGCCGGTTGGTCCGCCTTGCGCCCGGGCGGCCGACCGAACCGGACGGGCACGATCGGAAGACAAAGAGAGGAGGCCGGATTCTGCAGGACGCAATGGTGCAGCGCACGGATGCGCAAAACGGTGAGGCCTGCGGGCCTCGAGAAAAGGAACTTATCTGGAATAGTGCAGTGAGGGAAGGACAAACGATGCGATACATAACAACAATTGCAGCAATCCTGTTTCTTGCAGGTGCAACCATGGCTGATGAGGCCACATTTGAAGAGATGCCTCTGGCGGCCGAGAGCTTTTTCAACGGCAGCGATAGCAGTGGCGATTTCTCCAGCGGCGGTTTTCAGTTCAACAACAACTATGACACGTTTTTCGGTTCGTGGGACGGCTGGGCCGTTTCCAACATCACCGACAACACCACGCCCGGCTGGGGCAACCAGTACAGCGCCATCCCCGGCAGCGGCGCCGGCGGCAGCAGCAATTACGGCGTGAGTTTCATCGGTTTCGCCGAGCCGCCGTCGGCTACATTGGGCGTTTCGCGTGTGATCGACGGAGCGTTCTTCAGCAACGCGACGTATGCCTACTTGTCGATGCTCAACGGCGATGCCTACGCCAAGAAGTTCGGCGGCGTCACCGGCGACGATGAAGACTGGTTCCTGTTGACGATCACAGGCTTCAACGGTGCGGTCGAAACCGGCACGGTCGATTTCTACCTGGGCGACTTCCGGTTCGCCGACAACGGCCTGGACTACATCGTCGACGATTGGACGTGGGTGGACCTGACGTCCCTGCGCGCGGTCACGTCGCTGGAGTTTGCGCTGAGTTCGTCCGACGTGGGCGGGTTCGGCATGAACACCCCGGCCTATTTCGCGATGGATAACCTGGTCCCCGAGCCGGCGTCGATGGCGCTGCTGGCTGTTGGGGCGGCGGCGCTGCTTCGGCGGCGTCGATAGACGCTTGAATGCGGGCAGGTGGGAGCGACGGCGCGGTCGTCGCTCCCATCCCCGCCCGCCGCAACAAGGAGTATGTCCATGATGACGGGCAAGAAAAGAGTCGCAGTACACAGATGGACAACGCTGCTGGCGCTGACGGCTGTGCTGAGCGGCGGGGCCGTCGCCTGGGCCGGGCCCTATTCGCAGGCGGGCAACGATCCGACGAATCCATTCGACCCGCCCATCGCGGGCTTTGTGGGCCCCAACGGCGATGGCGACGCCACGGCCCCGAACTATGTGAACCCGGAGTTTCTGGGCTGGGCGAGCGGCTTTGTCGACTACCTGCCGGCGTCGCTCGGAAATGATCTGATCAATCCGGGCGCGGACTGGGCTCAGCCGTCCCGGGCGCTCGGGCCCGTGACGGCCGACCAGATGGATGCGGTTTCGCTCGGCGAACTCTACGATCCTGCCGCGCCACCGCCGCCCTCATGGGTCCCAGACCCTGATTGGATTGGAATCGACGATCCCGGTGAGATCACACTGACCTTCGACTTACCGATCCGCAACGGCGTGGGGGCGGACCTCGCGGTCTTTGAAAACGGGTTCACCAACGACGTGGGCGGTAGTTTCTTCGCCGAGCTGGCCTACGTGGACGTCTCGTCGGACGGCGTGAACTTCGCGCGTTTTGCCGGCGACTCACAGACCCCCGGGCCGGTGGGTTCGTTCGGATCGATCGATCCCACCAACGTGTACAACCTTGCCGGCAAACATAGCAACGGCTACACGCAATCCTGGGGCACGCCGTTCGATCTGGGCGAGCTGGCCGACCACGCGCTGGTCGTCGGCGGCCTGTTGGACCTCACGGCGGTCCAGTTCGTCCGCATCGTGGATATTCCGGGCAACGGCGCTTTTGCCGATGACGACGGTGATCCGATCTATGACGCATGGGCGACGTTGGGTTCGGGCGGATTCGATCTGCAGGCCGTCGGTGTGCTGAACGAAGTGCCCGACTTCGACGGAGACGGTTTCGTTAATGCCGACGATATCGATCTGCTCAGCGCCGCCATTCGGGCCGCCAGCACCGATTTGCGCTACGACCTCAACAACGACGGCGTGGTCGACGGCGACGACCTGACGACCATGGTGGAAACGTGCGTCGAGACCACCGTCGGGATCGGGACGGCCCCGGGAGACTTCAACCTCGACGGCCTGATCGACGGGACCGACCTGGCCATCATGAAGACGCATTTCGGCGATTTAGGCGCCGGATGGGCCGACGGAAACGCCAATTTTGATGAGTTGATCGACGGGACTGACCTGGCTTTGCTGAAGACGTATTTTGGCTTCGATGCCACCGCCGGCGGGACGGTTCCCGAACCGGCGACGCTTGGTCTGCTGGCTGTGGGCGCCGCAGCGGCGATTGCCCGCCGCCACAGACGACGCAAGTAGAAACCCGGCAGGACGGGGCCCGGGTCATTGTCATGCCGGCCCGGGCCTCCGTCCGCATTATCGAATAGATATGACCGGATGTCGCACAAATCGATTGCGTGGGTTCACGCTCCTGGAGTTGATGATCGTCGTGTCCATCATCGCGGTGCTGACGACGATGCTGCTGCCCGCGTTGGGGCGAGCCAAGGAGCTTGCCCGCAACGCCGTGTGCAAGGTCAACATCCGCCACCTGGCGCTGGCCAACCACCTATACGCCGAGGAGAACAATGAGCACTTCGTGCTGGCGGGTGAGGATATGCTGCACCGCTGGCATGCACCGCGGCCAACGATCAACGATCCGTTCGATCCCAACAAAGGTCCGTTGGCAACGTACCTGCCCCACGGAGGGATCAAGGAGTGCCCGTCGTTTCGGGATTTCATCACCTCGCCAGGGGCGTCGGCCGCTTTCGAAGCCGGCTCGGGCGGGTACGGCTATAACGACACCTACATAGGCGGCCGATCGGACGCATACCCGTTCATGGAGGCGCCCAAGCACAGCGCCCGCATCACCGATGTAGGATCGGCCGGCGAAACAGTGATGTTCACCGATGCGGCGATGATCAAGCCGTCCGGCCTGATCGAGTATTCGTTCTGCCATCCACCGTACTGGGTCCTGCCGGGCATGCCGCCCAACACGCTGACCAGCGACCCGGTGATCCACTTCCGACATTTGGGCGGCTGCAATGTCGCCTGGGCTGATTCCCACGTCAGTGAAGAGCGGCTGTCATTCAGCTTCGCGTACAAGACGGACGCGAGTGTGACGGCGGAGGTCGCCAAGGAAAAAGGCTTTGGCTGGTTCGGGCCTCAGTCCAACGAGCTGTTTGATCTTGAGTAGCAGCACCTGCGCTGCGATGTGATGTGCGATCGGCGCTGGGCCAAGACCACCCGTTTGATCGCAGCGGCAGGAGGGACCGCTGAGATCGCGCGAGAGCGACTGGCCGACGGGCAGGCCGCGCCAAAAGGCGCCTGGATTCACTTCGCCCCCACAGCGTCGGTTTCGTTGACCCGTTAGTTCGTTAATTCGTTGACTCGTTGACTCGTTAATCCGTTAACCCGCTCATTGGGAACAACCGCTACCCAGGATCACTGCGCGTACCCCCCACAACCACCGAAACACCGAGTCACCGAATCAACGAGTTAACGAATCAACCAACGGTAGGGGTGGGATTCGAACCCACGGTGCCTTTCGGCACACTGGTTTTCAAGACCAGCTCCTTAAACCGCTCGGACACCCTACCGATTGCGGATTGTGGATTGCGGATTTCGGATTGTGAGGCAGATGCAGACCGCCTCGGTCAATCCGCAATCGAAAGTATGGCCCAAGCCCCGCAAACATGCAAGACACTGGGCGGAGCATGACCCGTCGCCTGCCGCATTGGCACGTTGGCCGGGCTATTGGCGGGATTCTGGCAGGGGGAGGTCTTTCAATGTTCTGGTAAATCGATACTTAGCGTTCGGCACGCCCTTTGCTTATTATTTGTCGGGAGGCAGCGCTATGCGTTTAGACAAACTGACAGTCAAAGCACAGGAAGCCATGATGACCGCCCAGGGGCTGGCCAGCGAGAAGGGCCACCCCGCCATCGGCCCGCTGCACCTGCTGGCGGCGCTGCTGGAGTCCGAGGGCGGGCTGACCGTGCCGCTGCTGGCGAAGGTGGGCATTCCCGCCGAGCGGATCGGCGGCGTCGTCGCCTCCGAAATGGACCGCCTGCCAAGCCAATCCGGCGGGCAGGCGGGCATGGCCATGGACGGCGCGCTCAACGCCGTCTTCACCCGCGCCGAGAAAGAGGCCCGCGACCTGACCGACGAGTTCACCTCCGTCGAGCATCTGCTGCTGGGCCTGGCCGAGGAACCCTCCACCGCCAAGGACGTGCTGTCGACCCTGGGCGCGTCGCGCGAGGCGATCCTGACGGCCATGAAAGATATCCGCGGCTCCCAGCGCGTCGTCGACCAGACGCCCGAGGACAAGTACCAGGCCTTGGAGCGCTACGGCCGCGACCTGTGCGACATCGCCCGGGCGGGCAAGCTCGATCCCGTCATCGGCCGCGACGACGAAATCCGCCGCTGCATGCAGGTGCTCAGCCGCCGCAGGAAGAACAACCCCGTGCTGATCGGCCTGCCGGGCGTCGGCAAGACGGCCATCGTCGAAGGCCTCGCCCAGCGCATCGTCAACGGCGACGTGCCGACGGGCCTGTCCGGCAAGACCGTCATCGCCTTGGACATGGGCTCACTGCTGGCGGGGACGAAGTTCCGCGGCGAGTTCGAGGACCGCCTCAAGGCTGTGCTCAAGGAAGTCACCGAATCCGACGGGCGGATCATCCTGTTCATCGACGAGCTGCACACCGTCGTCGGGGCCGGGGCGGCCGAGGGGGCTATCTCGGCCGGCAACCTGATCAAACCCGCCCTGGCGCGCGGCGATCTCCGCTGCATCGGCGCGACCACGCTGGACGAATATCGCAAGCAAGTCGAAAAGGACGCCGCCCTCGAGCGACGCTTCCAGCCGATCGTCGTCGACGAGCCGAACGTCGAAGACACCATCGCCATCCTTCGCGGCCTGAAGGACCGCTACGACACCCACCACGGTGTCCGGATTCAGGATGCCGCGCTGGTCTCGGCGGCGGTGATGAGTGAGCGGTACATCACCGATCGATTCCTGCCGGATAAGGCCATCGACCTGATCGATGAGGCCGCCTCGCGCCTGCGGATCGAGAACGATTCCATGCCCGCCGACATGGACGAGATGAACCGCCGCATCATGCAACTGCAGATCGAGCGCGAAGCCCTCCGCAAGGAGACCGATGACGCCAGCAAGCAGCGGCTCGTCGAGCTGGAGAAGACGCTCGCCGACCTGCAAAGCGAGTTCGACGCGCTGCACGCCCGCTGGTCGATCGAGCAGGGCGCTCTGCAGGAGGCCAAGAAGGTCCGTGAGGCCATCGAGGCCAAGCGGACCGAACTGGAGGCCGCCCAGCGCGACGGCGACCTGGAGACGGCCGCCCGTATTCAATACGGCGAGCTGCGCGAGCTGGAGGCCAAACTCGCCGAGCGGCAGAAGCAGTTCGACGAGGGGCAGGCCGGCGCCGGGAGCATGATCCACGAGGAAGTCACCCCCGAGCAGATCGCCGATGTCGTGGCCAAGTGGACCCACATCCCGGTGACCAAGCTGATGGAATCGGATCGCGAGAAGCTGCTTCAGATGGAAGACCGCCTCCGCCGCCGCGTGGTCGGCCAGGACGAGGCCCTGCACGTCGTCAGCGAGGCCGTCCGCCGAAGTCGCGCCGGCCTCAGCGACCGCCGCCGACCCATCGGCAGCTTTATCTTCCTGGGCCCCACCGGCGTGGGCAAGACCGAGCTGTGCAAGGCCCTGGCGGAGCTATTGTTCGACACCGAAGACGCCATGGTCCGCATCGACATGAGCGAGTTCATGGAGCAGCACTCGGTGGCCCGGCTGATCGGGGCGCCTCCGGGCTACGTCGGCTACGAAGAGGGCGGCCGGCTGACCGAGGCCGTTCGCCGCCGGCCCTACAGCGTGATCCTGTTCGACGAGATCGAAAAGGCCCACGCCGACGTGTTCAACGTCCTGCTGCAGGTCCTCGACGACGGCCGCCTGACCGACGGGCAGGGCAGGACGGTCGACTTCAAGAACACCATCATTGTGATGACGTCCAACATCGCCAGCCAGTACATCCAGGCCCTCACCGAAAGGCACGCCGAGCAGTGGGAGATCGACGCCTCGCTCGCCGACGCGCTGAAGCAGCATTTTCGCCCGGAGTTCCTCAACCGAATCGACGAGACCGTGATCTTCCATGCCCTGACCAAGGAAGACCTCGCCGGCATCGTGGACATTCAACTGGCCGAACTCGCCGAGCGCCTGGACGACCGGCGAATCACCGTCGAGGTGAGCGACGAGGCCAAGAAGCTGCTCGGCGAGTTGGGCTACGATGCAGCCTTCGGCGCCCGCCCGCTCAAACGTCTCATCCAGCAAAAGATCGACAACGGCCTGGCCAAACGCATCCTCGAAGGCGACATCCACGACGGCCAACACGTAACCATAAGCGCCCAAGGCCGGACCTTCACCTTCGACGTCAGAGACGAAGCCTAACCTCCTGCCTCCTTCTCTCCCACGAGCGGGCCACCCCACCGGCCCGCTCGTGTTCTTGCGCAGAGATAACGACCGACCTGGCGCGCTGAGCAGAAAAAGGTGGCGGGACAGGAGCCCCGCCACCCGGAGGTCACGGTTTGAATTCATTGATCACCGAATCGATCTTGTCGGCGGGGCAGGTGATGTCCAGGGCGAAGCGGCCTTGGTTTAGGTGGGGGCGGTAGGCGTCTAGTTCGTCGTAGAGGATTTGGTCGGGGAAGATGGGCGTTTGGCGCGAGGCGGCCAGCAGGTTGTCTCTGGCGGCGGGTGGGCCGGCGAGGATGTCGCTGACGCGAGGGCAGTTGGGGTCGGCGTTGAAGTGCTGGAGGCAGATCCCGGGCGTCTTGGCGACCTGGTCGACCTGATAGAGGCCCTTGGTGTGGTTGTGGAAGAACCCGCCGCCCGTCGACGTAAACAGGCGTCCGGTGTAAGGCTGTTCGAACTCGAGCATCATCTCACGGCTGATCAAGGCGACGGGGTCGCCGTTGACCCATACGCCGCCGGGCGGCATGACAAACCCCATGTGGCCGACGCCCCAGTCGTCGGGGGCCTGAATGGTTTGGGCGAGCGAGTTCTCGATGGCCAGTTCGCAATCGACGCACCAGTCGGTCAGGGCCTTGACGCGGTCGGGGGCTGTGTACATCTCCAGAAAGAGCTCATTGCCGCGGATGCCGTTGGCTGCATCCAGCGGCGAGCGATGCCAGAAGGGCAGGAAGTGGAAGTCCCCGTCCCAGGCCTCCCACAGAAGCTGGTTCAACGAGCGGAACATCTCGAACCAGCGATTGTCGGGGGTAGCTGGCAGGGCATCGATCCGGTCCCACGTCAGATTGCAGTCCAGCCACCACGACCCTTCCAGCCGAGGCTCGATACCGGTCATGACTGCCGTCTGGATGCCGATATCGAAATGCACCGCAACGATGTGCGGAAGATCATCATCGACCAATTCATCCCGCCACCGCCAATAGCGACGACAGTCGGCCACGGTCTTGCGGACCATGGCCTCCAGCGCCGCATGATCGGGCAGTTGGCCATCGTTGGCGAGGTAGTAGGCGTTAACCTGCGGGGGCAATTGCTCGACAGCCGGCGCGTCGGGCTGCGGGTCGGCGCCCCAGACAAACACAAGCCGCTCGCCGGGCGTGTTGCCGGCGAAGAAGCGCCGCTGCCGCTCGATGATCTCCATGTTCCGCGCGTTCGATGACATGTCAGTAGGGCGTGCAATCCCGACGTACGTCGGGACACGCGGGTCGGCTGAAATCAGATAACCAATTGTCCGCGAAGCATACCCCAGAGCCCGGTCGGGCTCCACGGAAGTCTTAGGCAGCAGACAAGATGTTCAAACCACGGGTGCCACGCTTCCACTTGTGGAAGCGTGCCTTATCGGATCGACGGTCGTCACACACACGCTTCTGCAACCTGCCTGCGGTAGGCAGGGCAGAAGCGTGGCACCCGACGGGGAAGAAACGAGTTGGGGCGAAATCCCATGGGCGCCGCGGGTAGAACTCGCTGTTGATTGTCACGCGCTCTCGGCCCGCAGGCCGTGCGATCCCGACGTACGTCGGGACACGCGGAATCGCCTTGTGCGTAACGAATTGCTTGTCAGCTAGGGATTGGACAACTCGCCGCCAGATGATCCGGCGTCCAATTCCGTTAGCGGCGTGACCTTGCCGTCTTCGCTAAGAAACGGAGCGGTTATGATCTCTTGGAATCTGCTTCCGTTCTCTGCTCTGTCTGCCGGCAGAGACACGCGGATGCCATAGTAGAACATACCATCCCGCCAGATCGTCTGATCGGGAAGCTGCACGCGCACGCTCTCGCCTGGGTCGAGGCGATAGAATGGCCATGGTGCCGCTGCCTTCAGTTGAAGGGACCGACCTGTATCCGACGTGTGTCTCCAGTGGCCCTTAGAAGCCACCCACATGTGGACCTTGCAGTTCGGAACCAGCGGCCGATCTGGCAATGGCGTGTCTTCTTCCTCGCTCGGATTGGCGAACGGGACTTCAATCGGAACCAAGAAGTTATTGGTCAGCGTAGCCAGATTCGTCGCCTCGCCTGCGCCAGTGGCACGTACGACCCATGCCTGCGGCAAGCGGGCATGCGCCGCGATGATTCCCTGAAAATCAGCCTCGATAACGTCAAAAGACACAGCCTCGGACACCACATCCCCCATCTCCGACAGCGGCAGTCCGGCGATCGTATAACCCTCTGCGGGCAAGATAACCTGCACCTCATACCGGCCGGCAGATAGCTTGCCGAACAATTGCCTGAGATCCACGCCAAACCGCATTACCTCGGCGCTCTCCCCGGCGGGAACCGCTCCACGGTAGAACAAGTGGTCGGTATCTTGGTGAAACACCAGCTCGCGTTCAAGTCGGTCTGCCTGCGGAGTTATCAGGGCGATTCGGATGGGCGCCTTGTCAGGATCGAGTCGGAACCGGATTCGTCGCGGGGAGTTACTGAAGAGAACTATCTGCAGATAAGGTGAATCGACCGTTGTCACAGGCCCGTTAAGGGCTGTAGCCCATCTCAACATTCCATCCGTGGCCGAACTGCTATCGGACCGATCGCTCCTGCAACCGGCAACGCCCACCACGGTCATGAGCGCAACCAGGATTGCCTGGCCGCCCACTGTTCCCATCATCCAGCCCGTTCGGCACAACGTTCGCTTGGTCATCTCTTCAATAGCCCTTGCCCTTGCTTCAATTCCACGCCCACAACCATTATTGTCGCCCTATCCACATCCGAGCTCAATCGCCTGGCTCATGCTCGTCTGCTCCGCGCAACGCCGCGATCCTGCCCCCCTCTACGACGAAAGGCATACCGGTGAGCCGGTGAGACCTGTCAGACATGCCTTCCCTCTCTTGGAAGACAAGGACGTCATAGCAGTAGATGCCGTCCTGTAAGGTCCGATCAGGAAGGTCGATCGTCATGGACTCCGAGGGGGCCAAGCTCCGCATCGACCAACCATCGTCCTGCAGGAGTCGCGCCGATAACGCAACGTCCATGGGCATGCCACCCCCCATCAAATGCGTAGTGGCCCAGTCGCCAGTGGCACGCCACGCCAAGACATGGCCGTACGGGACCACAACTACTTCATCGGCCGTCTCGTCAGCATTGGCATTCTTGTGCTTGAACGGAACGAGAACGGTGAAGGGCAAGCCATTTGTCAGGAGTGCCGTTCCGTTGTCGCCACGCGTCAGGCAAGAGCCAAGCGGGAGTTCACGTGACCTGGCTTCCAGCAGCCGTGCTCGGGCATCAAGAATCACTGTTTCGTCCGGATCAACGATTTCAAAGGCGAACTCGCTGGAGCTTATGTCCGCTTGCGAGGACTCCGGCAGCCCCGTGATGGCATAGCCGCCCGCCGGCAGGACTACCTGCACGGTGTACCGCCCAGGCTGTAGCTTGCCGAACAACTCCTTCAAGTCGATTTCAATGTCGACGCGCCCCGTCCCTCGCGCCCATCGAAACAAGTGACAATCCCGATACCAGACCAACTCGTGTTCGACTGCGGCTCCGGTGTCGGCTCTTGTCAGGACGATCCGAATGGGCGCACGTTCTGGATAGAGGTCCAGGAGAGCCTTCTGGCTGGACATGCGGAGCAACATCCCCCGCAGCAGCAGCGTGTCAACGCTCGTGGCGTCTGGCCACATCGTGACGGTCCAGCTCATGCCCGACTGCACGGGGCTGCCTTGTGAACGAGATCGGCCGAAGTCCGGCGGGGAGTCGCCGGCCGAGTCCGCGGCTCCTTCTCCCCAAGCAACAGGATGGGCCAATGTGAAGACAGCCAAGCCGCAAGCTAAGGTGACGCAACCGGTCATGACCAACGATCTCAGCATAGCATGCTCCCTTTCAATCTCAGACGCACGGGGCAGCAAATAGTTCCGCCATTTGTCGACATTGAGGTTCGCAGGCAGGCAGTTCTACTGCAGATCGAATCATCTGGCAATCCGGACGTGTCGCTCTGCGCGAACAATCTGCCTGGCGGACAATATGCTTCATCGGGCGGTCAGGAAGCGGTGGGCGGGACAGGAGCCTCGCCGCCGGAGATGCCCGTTGTTCCGTCGCCGCTGATCTATAGAGCCAGCTCGATGATCTGGTGGCCTTCGAGCTTGGGTAGTGTGAAGTTGATTCGTCCATCGTGCTGAGTGAACGCCAGCTCAGCCCCATCCGGTACGCAGCGGACCGATTTGAGCTTCTTCGGCGCTTTGATTGAAAGGGTCAGATCGTGCAGGGGGATGACATCCTCAATCGTATCGAAGTGCTGGCCTCGGCGCTGGGGGATGTAGTGGAGCAGGTGCAGGGCCAGGCGCTTCTCGGTCTTCTGGCGGTTGAGGGTTGCGACCACCGTGCTGGGCCCGTCGTGGCGGATGAGCGGCTGGGGCAGGAGGATGTCCAGGGCGTTTAAGAGCAGTTGCTTGCACCAGCGCGGGGTCACGTCGGCGTATTCGGTGAAGATCGGGTGCATGAAGTAGATGCAGTTGCCCTTCTGGATGATGCCCGGGCCCCCGCGTTTGTGGGCCGACGGCGTGTGCCGGTGCGAGCAGAAGTGCTCCCACGTGCGGTTGAAGTAGGGCACGCGGGTTGAAGCCAGCGCCTCAGCGCCCTTGCGGAGTTTGACCTGCAGGCCGCGTGTATACATCACGTGCTCGGTCTTGGGCAGGTCGCGGCCGATCTCGCCGGCCGGCATGATGAAGTCCGGGCTAAACGGCGCGTCGCCGACGAAGTCCACGCCCAGGCATTTGAGGGCGAAGGCGTCGCCGGCTTCGTTCAGGCCGCTCTTGAAAGAGGCGATCAACTTCCCGCCGCCGGCAACGAACTTCTCGAGCTTGGCCGCCAAGGCCGGGGCCACGGGGATCGTATCCGGCAGGATCACGACCTTGTACTTGCCCAGTGGCGACTTGCTGTCGATGAAGTCGAACTGGTGGCCGCCTTCTTGCAGCATCCGCGTGGCGCCGAAAACCGCCGGGGGCAGGCCGCCGTCGGCGTTGAACTCCTCCGGAGTCAGCACGCCGATATCGACCACGGGCTCGGCCTGGCTGCACCAGGACTCCTTGGCGGCGACCTCGCGATAGACCGAGCCGATCAGGTCGTAGGTGTGTTTGCAGATCTTCCCGTCCGGCGGGAGCTGATCGCCGATCGAACACTTGCCGGCCAGCGCCAGCATCATGAAGCACTCGAACTGCAAAGCGGCCGGGTTCTTGAACGAGTGGAAGTCGCCCCAGGACGTGTGGAACTTGCCCGTCATGCCCATCGAGTCGAGGCCCAGATTCCGCGCGTAGCGCTGGGTGGCCGGGAAGTGCAGATAACCCCAGCCGCCGCCGGGGAGGGACTCAAGTTCCCAGTGCGTGTAGGCGTCGGCGATCTGGCGGTCGCGGGGGCCGACGTGCCCGGCGTTGTAGAAGATCGTGCAGTCTTTGCTGAACTTGCGGATGTGGGCTGTCATCTCGCGCTTCCAGTCATTGATGGTCTTAAGCGCGAAGGCCTGTCGCTCGGTGTCGTTGGCGGCGTTGACCCCGGCGGCGGCCATCAGGTTGCGGCAGTTCTGGCAGGAGCAGTCGACCGCCTGAACGATGTCCAGGAACAGCCCGTCCACGGGCAACAGGTCGAAGACCTCGGCCACGTGCTCTTCGAGGAATTGCCGGTACGGGCTGTTGACGCACAGGTGGTTGTAGAAGCCGGCTTCGTACGGCGGCGTGCCGTTTTGCTGGCCCTGGGGGTTGAGGGTGATCCACTCGGGATGCTGGCGGCTGAGCAGGTGGTCCCACTGGATCGTCAGGTAGATCGGGGCGCGGATGTTGCGCTTGTGGCAAGCCCGGATCTGATCGCGCAGCAGATGCTTGTACGCCAGGTTGGGATGGATGCGGTCGCGGAACTTCTTGGAATCGTAATACAGCCACCCGTGGTGACATCGGCCAAACACTGTCACCGAGTCGACGGCCGCCTTGGCGAGCGTATCGGCGAACTCGTCGGGGTCGAACTCGGCCCCGACGCCGGCGATGTGCTGGGTGGTGTGGTAGTCCATGTGGATCTGGCGGAATCGCAGTTGGTTTTCTTGCATGAACGAAATCCTTCTGTTTGTCTGGCTCCAATGCGGCCCTTGGGGACCATGGAAGTACAGCGCATCGGCCGCATCGTCAATGCGAAGTTCTCCACCGTCATCCGGGCCGGCCGGGCGGCGGTGTGAGGCGCCTGTCAACAGGGGCGTCGCGTCCCAACGGTGGGCCCGCTCTCCGGCGACCCGAAAAAAAATATTAAATACCCTTGAACTTTAGGGCCTAGTACGGCAAAGTACTTTGTAGTGCAAAGTATAATCGGCTTGGCCGGTCGCTCCGGCGGGATGGCCCGTGTGGCGAGCGAATGCGGCGGGGGCTGGGAGATGGACCGATGGACGCGAACAAAGCGGCAGAAGAACTGACAGTCATCCGGCAGTTGATGGAGCGGCCCATTCGGTTTTCTACGATGAGCGGGCTGGCGGCGATCCAGGCGGGCCTGTGGGCGGCAGCCGGGCTGGTGGGGGACTGGCTGGTATTCTCCAGATGCTCCGACGGAAATACGGCGCTGCTGCTCAGTATTGGTGTGTGGGCGGCCGTGTTCGTGCTGGCGTGTGCGGGGGTCATCGTGCTGACCCGCCGGCGAGAACGCCGGCAGGGCATGCCGTTCTGGTCGCCGGTGAAGCGACGGATCCTGTCGACGATTCTGCCGCCCTTCATAGCGGCGATGGGGCTGACGGCGGCGATTTGCGTTCGCTTCTTCCTGGCCGGTAGCCGGCCGGGCGTGCCCATGTGGCAATGGGACTGGTCGTTGGCCCAAGGGTTCCTGATCCCGGCGATCTGGATGCTGTTCTACGGCGTGACGCTCTGGCAGTTGGGCCAGTTCAGCCCGGTGGAAGTGAGGGTGTTGGGCGCAGCCTTTATCGCAGCCGGCCTGGCGACGGCGCTGCTGTGGCAGTGGCAGCCCTATTGGACCATGGGCATCGCGTTCGGCGGATTCCATATTGTCTACGGGATTGTCGTGTGGATTCGACACGGCGGGTAGAGGCGGCACGTGGCTGACAAGCAGTTACATGACCGAATCGATGAGACGATTCACCAGCGCACGCGGCTGGCGATCATGGTGACGTTGGCCGGCGTGGGATCGCTGGAGTTCAACGGCCTGAAGGGCCAGTTGGGGCTGAGCGATGGCAACCTGTCGACCCACGCCGGGGCGTTGGAGCGGGCGGGCTTTGTGAAGATCATCAAACGCTTCCGCGGGCGAAAGCCGCAGACGACGCTGGCCATAACAGCCAAAGGGCGCAAGGCCCTGACGAACTACATCAACCTGTTGCAGGGCATTTTGAGCGAGGCCACATAGCCTCGAAACAATCAAAGGAGCATGACCATGAAAGTTCTAAGATTCATAGCTATCATCATGATCTTCGGAGGCGTCAGCGCAGCCTGGCTGGCGCTTGGCACCACGATGTGGGCTCGCACGGAAGACCTGGATCACACGCTCTCCCAGGAAATGCGGAGCCTCTGGGGGCCGGAGACACTGATGCAGACGTCCCCCTATGTGGCCGACAAAGGCGACGCGAAACGCACCGACGCGGGGGCGGCGGCGCCGTCGTCGAGCACGATCACGGTCGATATTACACACGACAGCCGCTACAAAGGACTGCTGTGGTTCAGCACGTTCTCGGTGGTCTTCGACGGGACGTATAGCTTCGATGCCGTCAGCGCCTTCAGCGCCGGCAGCGGCGCGTTCATCTGCGAGTTGCCTCGTGGCGTTACGGGCTACGACGGTCTGTCGGTCGAGCTTAACGGTGTCGCCCAGAGCATCCCCATCAGCCAGATCTCCAGCGGCCGAATTACCCTTTCGGTGGATCGGTCGGTCGCCGCTACCGTGCGTGTTCACTACGTGACCAAGGGCCAGGACGTCTGGCTGTATAGCCCGAGCGGGGCATCCATGGGTGGGGGATCCAGGGGCGAAGGCCTATGGGGACCCGATGACGGCGACATGGTCCCCTCGGGCAAGTCGCTGGTTTCCTTGGCGGATTTCTCGCTGACGGTCAATACGAACTTCGCGAACATCGATTATCCCCGCGGCACGCTCAGCCCCAACACGCCCGCGTCGAGCAATAACGGTGGCGTCACGGCCGTGTGGAGCTTTGACAACGCCCTGACCAAGCAGGGCATGGGCATTGTCATGCCCCGTCGCCCCAATGCAGGGCCGATCGCCATGCGGATGAGCCTGTTCGCGCCGGTGAGCCTGTTCTTCTTCTTCGCCATATTGTTCACGGTCGTGGTGCTCAAGAAGATTCCGCTGCATCCGATGCACTACTTGTTCGTGGCGGCGGCGTTCTTTGCGTTCCATGTCCTGCTGGCCTATCTGGTCGACAAGATATCGATCCACACGGGCTTTTGGATCTGCGCAGCCGTTTCTGTACTGCTGGTCGTCAGCTACATGAGACTGGTGGCGGGCGCTGGGTTCGCCGTGATCTATGTGGGGGCGGCCCAGTTGGTGTACCTGGTGGGCTTCTCGTACGCGTTCTTCTACCCGGGCTGGACGGGCCTGTCCGTCATTGTGGCGGCGGTGATCACCCTGTTTGTGCTGATGCAGTGCACGGGGCGGCTGGACTGGTTCAAGGTGTTCGGCCGGGGGAACGGCCCCACGTCCCCGCCGGCGCCGCCGCGCGTTGCCCCCGATGGCACAGGCGCCGCGTAGGTGGGCGGCCGAACCGAGGTGAACGATGTACGACGTAGCGATTGTAGGTAGCGGCCCGGCCGGCGCGACGCTGGCGAGGCTGATTGGGAAAGACTATCGCGTGCTGGTGATCGACCGCCGCACTCTGTCCGGGCCGGTCGGGGGGGAGGGCCCGGACAGGTGCTGCGGTGGACTGGTCGCCCCGGCTGCCCAGAAGGTGCTGGCCAACATGGGGCTCGGCCTGCCGCAGGACGTCCTGGTCGGCCCGCAGGTGTTCGCTGTTCGCGTGATGGACTTTGACAACAACCTGGACGGCGACTACCAGCGCCACTACATCAACATCGATCGGGCGAAGTTCGACCGGTGGCTGGTCTCGCTCGTGCCGCCTTCGGTCCAGCGGCGCGACGGATGTCGCGTGAGGGGCTTCGAGCCGTGCGATGGGGGGACGGCCGTGCGATATGTCAGCGGCGGGCGGACATACGTCGACCGGGCGCGTCTGCTGGTGGCCGCGGACGGGGGCAATTCGCTGATCCGCCGTTTGGCCATGCGCACCTGGCCGGACCGGATGGGGCCGATGCCGCAGCGATACATCGCCATCCAGGAATGGTTCGACCTGCCCGAGCCGCCGCCGTATTTTTCGGCCATCTTCGACAGCCAGATTACCGACTTCTACTCGTGGACGATCCCCAAGAGCGGGGCGCTGCTGGTGGGGTCGGCCCTTCGACCGGGCCGGGGCGCCTCGGGCCGATTCGATCTGCTCAAACGGAAGCTGACGCAGCTCGGCTTTCGTCTCGGGCGGCGGACCAGGCGCGAGGGGGCCTTCATCTATCGGCCTCGGCGGATGGCGGAGATCTGCACGGGCGCGCCCGGCGTGGTGTTCGTGGGCGAGGCGGCCGGCTGGATCAGCCCCAGCTCGGCCGAGGGGTACAGCTTCGCCTTCGACAGCGCCCTGCATCTGGCGGCGGCGCTGCGAGGGGGGATCGAAGGCTGCCAGGCCCGCTATGCCGCGATGAGCCGGGGCATGAAGTTGAAGATCGCCTTCAAGAGCATCCGGTGCCCGTTGATGTACGATCGGCGTTTGCGGGGACTGATTGTCCAAAGCGGGTGGCGGGCGCTTTCGACAGCGACGGGCCTTTTACCGGCCGGCCGGATTGGCCAGGCCGCCGTCGCGCCCGGATAGCGGGCCGGGGCTGTTGGCGGCCTGCGTGATTGCGTGATCCCTTTCACAATTGCCCTTGACCGCGGCCCGCGCGTGGGTTATCAACGCGGCTCAATCTGTCAGTTTCCGGTGAATGCTGCGAGGTAATTCCATGGCTAAGGTACCGTCCGATATTGAAATCTCACGAGCTGCAACCCCCAAACCGATCACCGAGATCGCCGCTCAGGCCGGCATCCTGCCGGGCGAACTCGAGCCTTACGGCGACGTCAAGGCGAAGGTCAAACTGTCCGCTCTGGACCGTCTCAAAGACGCCCCCAACGGCAAGTACATCGATGTGACCGCCATCACCCCCACGCCGCTGGGCGAGGGCAAGACGACCACCGCGGTCGGCCTGACCCAGGCGCTGGGCGCCATCGGCAAGGACGTCATCCTCTGCATCCGTCAGCCCTCGATGGGCCCGACGTTCGGCATCAAGGGCGGGGCGGCCGGCGGCGGGTACAGCCAGGTGATCCCGATGGAGGAGTTCAACCTCCACCTCACCGGCGACCTCCATGCCGTTTCGATCGCGAACAACCTGCTGGCTGCGGCCATCGACGCGCGGGTCAAGCACGAGGCCCACGCCGATGACGAGGCCTGGGCCAGAACCGGCCTGGGGCGGCTGAATATCGATCCCGATACGATCACGTGGCGCCGCGTCGTGGATGTCAACGACGCCGCCCTGCGGAACATCGAGATCGGCAAGAGCGACAACTGGATGGATGGCCCGAACCGCGAGACGGGCTTCGATATCGCCGTCGCCTCGGAGATCATGGCGATTCTGGCCCTGGCGTCGGACACCAAGGACATGCGGGCGAGGCTTGGGCGAATTATCATCGGCCTCAATACGGACGGCGACCCCGTCACGGCCGAGCAGATCGGCTGTGCGGGCGCGATGATGGTGCTGATGAAGGATGCCATCAAGCCCAACCTCATGCAGACGCTGGAAGGCCAGACAGCGTTCGTGCACGCCGGGCCCTTCGCCAACATCGCACACGGCAACAGTTCGATCATCGCCGACCGGATCGCGCTGAAGTTGACCGACTACGTCGTGACCGAGAGCGGCTTCGGCGCCGATATCGGGATGGAGAAGTTCTTCAACATCAAGTGTCGCACGTCGGGCCTCGTGCCGGACTGCGTCGTGCTGGTCGGCACGATCCGGGCGCTGAAGATGCACGGCGGCGGCCCGAAGGTCACGCCCGGCAAGCCCCTGCCCGATGCCTACGTCCAGGAAGACCTGGAACTGCTGGAAAAGGGCCTATGCAATCTGACGCGGAACATCGAGATCGCCAGGAAATTCGGCGTGCCGGTCGTCGTCGCGATCAACCAGTTCCCCGACGACACCGATGCCGAGCTGGAGCTGGCCCGCAAGGCGGCCGCCGAAGCCGGCGCCGCTTCGGCCGTGGTGGCCAACCACTGGGCCAAGGGCGGCGAGGGGGCCAAGGCGCTGGCCGAGGCGGTGGTGGCGGCGTGCGAACTGCCGGTCGATTTCAAGCTGCTCTATCCCGATGAGATGTCGATCAAGGAAAAGATCGAGACGATCTGCAAGGAGATCTACAACGCCGACGGCGTCGTGTTCGAGGCCAAGGCCGAGAAGCAGATAGCGGCCTACGAAAAGGCCGGCCTGAGCCACCTTCCCATGTGCATGGCCAAGACGCACCTGTCGCTGTCGCACGATCCGAAGCTCAAGGGCGTGCCGAGCGGCTTCACCGTGCCGATCAAGGAAATCCGCGCCTCGGCCGGCGCGGGGTTCCTCTTCCCGCTGCTGGGCACGATGCGAACCATGCCGGGCCTGCCGTCGGTGCCCGCGTTCCTCAACGTCGACCTCGACGACGACGGCGAGGTGGTCGGGATGTTCTAGCCGTAGCGGTTTTGTGCTGAGATGATATCAATGGCGCGGTGGGCCAGGTGGCCGCCGCGCCGTTTCTGCTTGTCGGGTGAATCTCTTGCGTTCGGTCGGCCTGTGCGTTATTTGGTGTCATTCATGGATGCGGAACTTTTCTCAAGACAACCGGATCGACGAGTTCGGGGCGTTGTGTGGCTTTGCATTTCGGGCCTTGTGGCGCTGACGGCTGTTGGCGGCGGGTGCAACGAGGAGGTGCTGGCCCCCGAGGCCTTGGCGATGCTGCGGTCGGGCATATCCGCTTACGCGGAAGGCGACGACCAGACGACCGTTGAGCGGATGGACGCTTTTCTGGCCGATCACAACCGAGGCCGCCGGGCCGACGAGGCCTTTTACTATCGCGGGCTGGCCAACTACCGGCGCGGCAATCGCGAGGAGGCCCGGCGGGATTTCGCCGCCGCACTGGACCGCACCCGCAATCCCGATCTGCGCTGTCGCGCTCGGCTGTCTCTGGGCGATGTGGCCTATGACGCCGGCGACATGGACGTGGCCGAACAGATGTATCGCGAATCGTTGGCCGAGTTGGACCGCAGCCTTCCACCGACCGATCACGCCCTGTACCGGCTGGGGGCGTCGCTGCAGCGAATGGGAGAATGGCCTAAGGCGGATGACTACTTCAGCGAGTTGATCGGCAACTTCCCGGGCTCAACGTTCGCCGCCCGGGCCGAGCGGCGGGCCTACGCGAGGCAGTGGACGATTCAAGTCGGGGCCTTCGCCGGCCGCGAGAGAGCCAAATCGTTCGTGGGTAAACTCAGGGGCGAGCACAAGAGGGTGAGCATCTGGCCCGATCGCATGGACGGGAAGATTCGGTTCCTTGTTCGCGTCGGGCGCTACGGGACCTACGGCGAGGCGGCCGAGGCCGTCGACGCCGTCCGGCGGACGGTTCCGGAGGCGTTCATCACTGTCTCATGGTAGGGGGGCCCACGCCGGTGGGTGCGATCGGGGAGGCATATTCATAACGGCCTAGAGGAGCATGCGTTATGCGCATGTCCACCATCGGCCTCTCTGCGGGGATGATGGAAAAAATCATCGGTGGTCGACCGGCGCTTGACCGGCGCGCGTCATATGCCGATGAAACTCCTGGAGGAGTCCATAAAGTATGCCTCAGGAGGTCGGTGACGACAACTCGACCAACGACGCGTATGCGCGCGGCGTGGCGCTCTATCGGTCCGGACGCTACAGCGAAGCGATCCGCGAGCTGAGCCAGCTTCAGCGCATCGGCGGCGCCGTTGGACACATGGCTCGGTTCTACGAGGGCATGGCCCAGCGCGCGTTGGGGGTGGCGGCTATGGCGGAAGGGCAGCTCAAGGTTGCCGAGGGCCGCTTGCGTTCGGCCATTCAGGTGATCGGGCCCAGCGCGGATCTGCCGCGATACCTGGCGTCGGTCTACGCCCGCAGCGCCAAGGCCGAACAGTGCTGTGCGGCGATGGAACAGGCCGCCACGGCCGGCCCCGCCGATCCCCAACTGCTGCGCCAGCTCGCGCAGGCGCAGTGGCAGGCGGGGGGGCGCGAAAAAGCGATGCTGACGGTGGCGTCGGCGCTGCGGCTTTTCGGCAGCGATAGCGGCCTGCACGTGCAGATGGGGCTGTTCCATGCAGCAGAGGACAAACCAACGGAGGCCCGCGCGTGCTTCCAGGAAGCCCTCGACTGTGACTGCGACAACGGCGACGCGCACTACTATTTGGGGTTGGTTTTCGCCGCCGAGAAACGATTCGATGCGGCCGTGCGCGAATTGCAGCGGACGTTCGACCTCCAGCCGGACAATCTTCTGGCCGGTTACCAATTGGCGCTGGCCGGGCAAGCGGCTCAGGCCTGCGGATATCGCGTCACGCTGCATCTGCCCGAGGCCCGAGCCGCCGAGAGCCAATCGGAAATGCACCGTCTGGCGCACTACGTCGCCGAAGAGCCGCAGTTCCTGGAGGCCATGCTGGCCCTGCCGGACAGTGCGATCAACACGACGTTGTTTGGCCTGCTGGCCGCGGTGGTGAAAACGGCGCTGGCCGAGTTCCCCGGGTATGCCGATCTGCGCTTCTACTGCAGTCGCATTCTGGATCGCCTGGGCCAGACCGATGAGGCCATCGAGCAGGGGTACAAGGCTTTGGAGATCAACCCCACCTACGTTCAGGCGCTGCTGCACACGGGCGGGCTGTACGAGCGAGCGGGCCGGACAGACGAGGCGATTGCGATGTTTAAATGGGCCATTCGTAACGGCGCCGATTGGGCCGACCTCCACCATCGCCTGGCCAGACTGTTGATGCAGACCGGCGCCACAGACGATGCCCACACCCACCTGGAACGGTCGTTGCAGCTAAACAGCACGTATCCTCCGGCGCAGGAGACGCTGCGTCGGCTGGCGGCATAGCGGAGCAAGGGACGAGACGAGTGAGTTACCTGTTGGAACTTCTTGGGCGAGGGCTGGACAACGATCTGGGCGACGTGCTGGATCGATATTTCTGGTCCCCATCCGCGCAGAGCCTCGACCAATTGAAACAGCGGGTCGCCGCCCATCCCAAATGGCCCGATGCCTGGTGCCGGGTGGGGGTCGCCTACCTTCGTGCGCTGCACTTGCCTCAGGCGATCGAACATCTCTCCGAGGCGTGTCGGCGCAAGCCCGACTATGTGGCGGCGCGGCTGGCTTTGGCGTCGGCCCACGACGAACAGGGCCATCCCGATAGGGCGATGGAGCATCTGAAGATCGCGAACCTCAACAGTCCGGGCCAGGTGCGGATCCTGTTCGCGCTGGGGTACTGTAGTGAGAAGCTGCAGCATCCCGAGACGGCGGCGGAGTACTATCGCGACGCGGTCCAAGTCGATGGGAGCTTCGTGGGCGCCCGCGAGCGGCTGGCGGCGGTGGCGGTGGCCTTGGGGCGAACGGGCGAGGCCATCGAGCAATACGAGCACCTGCGCCAGATGTGGCCGGAAAAAACCTGGATCATCGCGGCATTGGGTCAGTTGCACTATCGTGAGGAACGCTTCGACGAGGCGGTGGATTGCTTTGAAACGGCCATCGCCATGGAGCCGGAGAACTGGTCGCTCCTGGACGATCAGGTCGAGTCGCTCGTCGCCGGTGGACATATTGGCCAAGCCATCGAACGCCTGACCCGCCTGATCGAGCAGCAGCCGGCCTTCCCCGATCTGCGCGTTCGACTGGGCGATCTGTACAGTCATATCGGCAACGACGCCGCCGCCATGACGCAGTTCGGCGAAGCGCTGGACATCGAGCCGGACTACCTCGAGGCGGTTGTCAAGACCGGCACGCAGCACCTGATGAGCGGGCGCTGGGAGGAAGCGGCCGAGACGTTCTGCCGGGCGTGCGAACTCAACGACCGGGTCCTGACCAACTATGTGGGGATGGGGGTGGCGCAACTGGCCGCCGGGCGGACCGAGCAAGCGGCCGAAAGCTTTGAGCTGGCCGCGACGATCGAGCCCAACAGCGGCATGCTGCTGAGCGAGATGGCCCGGCTGCAGTTGAAGGCGGCGGTGACCGACGAGTTTCTCAAGGGCTTCGAGCAGGATGCGTCGACGCCGGTGGCCGAGATCGAACTGGACAACGACGACCTGCTGCATAAGCAGATCGACCGCCACAAACGGATCGTGGATCAGCGGCCGGGATATGCCGACCTGAGGTATCGTTACGGTGTGCTCCTTCGCAGCCAAGGCCGCCTCGGCGAGGCGTTGGAGCAGTTCGAACAAGCCGCGGCCATCAATCCGACGTATGTGCAGGCCATCATCAAGCTGGGGATCACGCAGCAGGAAATGGGTCAGGTTGACCGGGCCGTCGACACGTTCCGCCGAGCGTTGGAGATCGGGCCGGAATACGTGGACGTCCATTACCGTCTGGGATTGCTGTACACCGACCGCCGGTTATTCGATCAGGCGGTGCGGCACATGGAGGCGGCCGCCGGCGGCGAGCCGACGAACGCGCGGCTGCGGGCGGGGCTGGCGTTGGCGCTTCAGAACATGGGCCTGATGGATCGGGCTGCGGCGACGTGGCGCAGCCTGTGGCAAATCCACCAGGAACAGACCAAGCCCTGATTGCCGGCCCGTGCGATCGGGCGGATGCGGCATCTCTAGGCCAGCAGCTTGGCCAGGTGGTCCAGGCCCTTGTCGATCTTCTCGAGGCTGGTGGCGAAGCTCAGCCGCACGCAACGGTCCTCACCGAACGCCCCGCCGGGCACGACGGCGATGTTGGCTTGGTCCAGCGCGACGGAGGCGAATGACATCGAGTCGGCGACCTCGGCGCCGCCGATCGTCCGGCCGTAATGGCTGCTGACGTCGGGGAAGCAGTAGAACGCGCCGGTGGGCTGGATACAGTGGACGCCCGCGATCGCATTGAGTCGCTCGGCCATGTGTCGGCCCCGCGTTTCGAACTCGCACCGCATCGATTCGACGGTCTCATCGGCGCGCGGATCGGTGTAGGCCGCCAGGGCCGCTGCCTGGGCGAAGCTCACGGGATTGGTGGTTTCGTGGCTCATCAGACGGCGGATGGCGTCGATCAATTCCCTGGGGCCGGCCGCCCACCCCAGCCGCCAGCCCGTCATGGAGAACGTCTTGGCCAGGCTGTTGACCGTCAGCGTGCGCTCGCGAAGACGATCGTCCAACGAGGCGAAGGAGACGAACCGAGTGTCGCCGTAGATGAGGTTCTCGTAGATCTCGTCGGAAAAAACCAGCAGGTCGGTCTCGAGGACCACCTCGGCCAGGGCCGCCAGCTCATCGGGCGTGTAGGTCACGCCCGTCGGATTGGACGGCGAGTTGAGCACCAGCAGCTTCGCATCGCCCGCTGCGTCGCGGAGCTGATCGGGGGAGATCTTAAAGCCGCGCTCGGCGCCGGTGCGGAGGAAAACCGGCTGGCCGCCGGCGAGCTTGACCATCTCCGGATAGCTGACCCAGTAGGGGGCCGGGATCAGGACCTTGTCGCCGGGATCGATGAGGGCCTGGCAGGCATCGTAGAGCGCGTGTTTGCCGCCGAAGGTCACGACCACCTCGTCGGGGGCGGTGGGGACCTTGTTCACGTCGGTCATCTTCGCGGCGATGGCCTGGCGGAGCGCCTTGGCCTTTTGGGGCACGTACTTGGTATCGCCGGCGTCGAGGGCGGCCTTGGCGGCGTCCTTGATGAACTCGGGGGTGTCGAAGTCCGGCTCGCCGGCGGCGAAGTTGACCACATCGATGCCGTCGGCGTGCATCTGCCTGGCCTTGGTGGTGATGGCGATCGTGGCGCTGGCGGGGAGGGCCTGGATACGTTTGGACAGGTCCATGGGGGCTCCTGCAGTTGTCGGGTGAGGGATTGGCCGCCGGTGTCGCCGGCGGGCCGTTCGTGTCGGTCCGGTAGCTTACCGGGCGGGGGAGATTTGTCAAACGCATTCGCCGGGGGCGCAATGAAACGGGCGACCCCTGCACAGGAGCCGCCCGTAAACGATTCGTTACAACACTGCCGGTCAGTATTCCAGAGTCTGGACCGGCTTGTACCCGATCAGATCCATGAAGCGGTTGCTGTTGAGGATGGGGATGCTCAACGCGTCTGCGTCCCTCAAGATCTTGAGGTAGTCCTTGTAGAGCTTCATGTTCTGTTCATAGACCTTCCAGACGGTGGGGTCGTCGATCTCATCGCTGGGAGTGGGGGGG
The DNA here is from genome assembly GCA_011050235.1 of Phycisphaerae bacterium. GTDB lineage: Bacteria > Planctomycetota > Phycisphaerae > SM23-33 > SM23-33 > HyVt-337. The sequence continues at coordinate 60,658 of DRGC01000076.1, forward strand.
CGCCGAGGTTCTTCGCCCATGACGACGAAATCAACCTGAGGAGATACCTCATCGATCACGACGCCCTTGAATCGCTTGATCATCGCGCGGACCTCGTCGCCGCCCTCGGCATTGGGGCGGTCCATCCCATGGAGATCGAACAGGCCCCGGACGACGAACGTATATGGCCGCTCTTCGCTGAAGGCGATGTTCATGATCATGTCGCCGGACGTCATGGGATGCTGGGTGTCAACCAGTTCGATGATCTTGCATTCGCTGGTGTTCGCAAGCACCTTGGTAACGAGGAGATTGCCCTTCCGTTCTTCCTGTTTTCCTGTTGGCGGGAAGACGCTGAACGTCAGGCCCGGAATGACCTTGTTGTCCTTGCCGATATTGATGTAGATCACCTCGGCGCTGACGACTTCGGCGACCTTGCCGTCGGGATTGAAGACCACTCCCTGGGCGACCTTTCGGCCCGTGAGTTCAGCCAGTCTTCTGCGCAGCTGGGCAACCTCATTATTCTTGCGTTTAACCGACGCCTGGGACGACGCCAACTGCTGTGTGAGAACGGCGACCTTGTCGTTGAGGTTGCTGCGCTGGGTGTCGAAATCGCTGCGGACCTCGTCAAGGATGTCCGTGTGCTCGCTACGGTAGGTCCCCAACCGCTCCTTGAGCTGCGTCACTTGGGCGTCGCGATCCTTGATCAGACTGCGGAAGTCGTCGAGCTTCGTGGACTGCGTCTGCAGTTGGCTGTTGAGTTGTTCGCTCTGCAGGGTGAAATCTCGCTTGTTCTGAAGCACCAGCCGATCTCTGGCCGCGATCTGCTCATAGGCTCCGTCGATGGTGGCCGTTAGGCCGAGCGTGCTGTTGTGCTTCTTGCGCGTGCTGTTGCCCGAGGCTAGGGCGTCGGCAAAAGACTGCGTCTCATCGCCGGTGATCAGTTGGACGAGTTGGCTGATCTGATCGCGATACTGCCCCAGGACTCGAAGGGGCTGCTTGCCAACCCGGGGGGAGTCGAACTCATTGATCATCCGGATCACTTCCGCCAGGTTCAGGCCGTCACTATCCGCCAGTTTGTCGAGTTTCTTCTCGGCCGCCAGGCGTAGCTGGGCCTCTTCATCGGCCTCCATGCGCCAAACCACTGCGAAGATGGCCGCGATGAGGAACAGAAAAACGAACGTAATCAACACGTAGGGGACTTGCCTGCGTTGGGCGACCGCACGTGCCATGGGAACACTCCTTTGGAAACCAGTTTCAAACCGTCAGTTTACAATCCTCACGCGCAGACCGACAATTCACCCTTGCCAGCCTGGCGCAAAGGGCTTGCGCTCACTATTATATCATACCATCGGTAAAAACAACGGGTTTTCATCAGGTCGACCCCACACCGTCTTCGACCCCACGCACATCTTGCTGCCGGCAGGTGAGTCCTCCCGGGTCGGTTCAGCCGTCCAGCCCTAACTTTTGCCGAAGAAGTCGCTGGACCTCCCCCGGCTGGGCGGCCCCGCGGGATTTCTGCATGACCTGGCCCATCAGGAAGCCGAACGCCTTCTTCTGCTTCTTGCCACCCGATCGGACCTCCTCGACCGCCTGGGTGTTGGCGGCGATGGCGTCATCGACCCAGGCCTCGATCTCAGCGGTGTCGGTCACCGCCAGCAAGCCGGCCGCGGCGGCGATGGCCTGGGGCCCGTCGTCGGTGTCGACGAGCTTGTCGAAAACCTTGGCGGCTGAGGTGGCGTTGATCTCGCCCGCGGTCAGCATGCCGGCCAGGTCCGTCAGTTGCCCGGCCGAGACGCCGATCTCGGCGATCGTGCAGCCTCGCTCGTTGGCCAGGGCGGCGCCGCGGCCCAGAAGCAGGTTCACGCAGCGCTTGGCGTCCGCGCCGGCCTCGAGGGCGCCCTCCAGCAGGTCGCCGGTGGCGGCGTCCTGGGTCAGCGCGTCGGCCTCCTTGAACGTCAGCTTGTAGTCGTCCATGTATCGCCGGCGGCGCGCCAGCGGAAGCTCGCCGATGCCGGCCGCCACCCGGTCGCGCCACTGGGCGGAAACGATCACCGGCATCAGGTCCGGATCGGGGAAATAGCGGTAGTCGTGGGCCTCTTCCTTGGACCGTTGAAAGACGGTCTGCCCGGTGGCGTCGTCATAGCCGCGGTTCTGCTTACCGAGGTTCTCCAGCGTAAAGGCGTTGTCCGCCTGCCACTCGTTGGTCTGGCGATCGATCTCGTAGGCGACGGCCGACTCGAGCGCGCGAAAGCTGTTGAGGTTCTTGACCTCGATGATGGGTGTCTTGTAGGTCACGCCGTCTCGGGTGATGTGCAGGTTGATGTTCGGCTCGAACCGCATGTGGCCCATCTGCATGTTGGCCTGGCTGGCGCCCAGCCACCGCACGAGGCGCTGCATGGCCCGGGCGTAGGCGCCGACCTGCTGGACGCTGTTCATGTCCGGCTCGGAAACGATCTCCAGCAGCGGCACGCCCGCGCGGTTCAGATCGACCCCTGTATGCGTGGGGTTGTCGTGAACGTTCTTGCCGGCGTCTTCTTCCAGATGCACCCGAAGAATAGCAACGGTCTTTGCCTCGCCCTCGGGCAGGGGCACCTCCAGCCGGCCGTGCTCGCACAGCGGCAGGTCGTACTGGCTGATCTGGTAGTTCTTGGGCAGGTCGGGGTAGTAGTAGCTCTTGCGGTCCCACTTGGTGAACTTCCGGACGGTGCAGCCCAGGGCGAGCCCGACGGTCATGGCCAACTCGACGGCCTTTCCGTTCATCACCGGCAGGACGCCCGGCATGCCGATGCAGACGGGGCAAACGTTCGTATTGGGCGGATCGCCGAACCGGTTGCGACACCGGCAGAACATCTTCGTCTCGGTATCCAGCTCGACGTGGATCTCCAGGCCGATGATGGGCAGGATGGTGACGGCCCCGTCAGGCATTTGGCTATCTTGCGTTTCCATTCAACTGCTGAATCCTCACCGACCGGCTGCGATCGGTCAATCACTGTCGCCCCTTCGGGGCTCTTGTCCTGTGAGGCTCCTTTTCCGGGGGCTGACGCCCCCGGCTATTCACTTCCGGCCCGTCGGGCCTTTGTCGGTGCTGCTTTCAGCGGCCGTCTGTGATTCGATGCACCATCCGTTCTCTCGAACGGGACCGGGTGTATCTGGCCCCTCCCGAGCTGGTGCGGGTGTATCTGGCCCCGAAGGGGCCCAGGTGAGTAGCCGGGGGCGTTAGCCCCCGGGCCAAGGAGCCAAGAGGGCTCAGCCCCGAAGGGGCGGTAGTCATGCTGAGATATACTTCTCATCAAACGCGACCTCATGTCGTCGAAGCAACTCGACGAGTTCTTCCTCAAAGGAGACCTTCCGGTGATGGTCTTGCTGGTTCTGCACATACTCAATGACCCTCGGCAGGACGGACTTCGATACGCTGAATATCGCGTAGCCGTCCTGCCAACTGAAGCTCCTGTGTTCCGCAAACGTCTCGTGAATCCAGCGACAGGAGTTTGCCTTGATGTCTCGTAGCAGATCGGCGATGGCCGGTTGGGTCGCAGTGGATATCACCAAGTGCAGATGGTCTTCGGGCCCGTTGGCTTCCAGCAGCTTTCCATTGGACGCACGCACGATGCCGCCAATGTATTCCGTCAATCTCCGACGCAGGTCGTCGGACAGAAACGGCCGACGTTCCTTCGTCGAGAAGACAACGTGATAGAGAAGACTGGAGTATGACATTGGATTACTGTCGCCCCTTCTGGGCTCTTGTTGTGGGAGACTCAGCCTTCCGGGGGCTGACGCCCCCGGCTACTGACTTCCGGCCCTTCGGGCCTCTATGAAGGCTCATGCATCACATCCATTATCATGATGACTCATCGATCATCGGCGGTTTCATGTCCGGCAGGTTGGCGGCCTGTTCGAACATGGCGGCGGCGCGGAAGAGGGTTTCTTCGCTGAAGACCGGGCCGATCAGTTGCATGCCGATCGGCAGACCCGCCGCCGACAGCCCCGCCGGGATCGCCAAGGCCGGCAGGCCGGCCAGATTGGCGCTGATCGTGTAGACGTCGGCGAGGTACATCTGCAGCGGGTCGTCGGTCTTCTCGCCGAACTCAAATGCCGGCGTCGGCGTGACCGGGGCCAGCAGCACGTCGCAGGCGGTCAGCGCCGTGTCGAAATCGTTCTTGATCAGGCGGCGGACCTTCAGGGCCTTGTTGTAGTAGGCGTCGTAGTAGCCGCTGGACAGCGCGAAGGTCCCGAGCATGATGCGGCGCTTGACCTCATCGCCGAACCCCTCCCCGCGCGATCGGCTGTAGAGGGCGACGATGTCGTCGACCTTGTCTTCGGTGCGATGGCCGTAGTGCACGCCGTCGTAGCGGGCGAGATTGCTGGAGGCCTCGGCCGTGGCCACGACGTAGTAGGCGGCGACGGCATAGCTGGACAACTGTCCCTTGGCGTCGACGTCGATTCGGCTGTGCGGCAGCGACACGTCGACGATCGTCGCCCCCAGCGATCGGTACACCTGGCAGGCCTGTTCGATCGCCGCAGCAATCTCACCGTCCAGCGCCTCGGAGAAAAACTCGCTGGGTCGGCCGATCCGCAGGCCGTCGATGGGCGTCTCCAGTGAGGCCAGATAGTCCGGGACGGATTGATCGACGCAGGTGGAGTCTCTCGGATCGCCGCCGGCGATCACGCCGGCAAGCAGGGCGGCGTCGGCGACGTCGCGCGTCATCGGGCCGATCTGGTCGAGGCTCGATCCATAAGCGACCAGTCCGTATCTGCTCACCCGGCCATAGGTCGGCTTGAGGCCCACGACGCCGCAGAACGCGGCGGGCTGGCGAATGGATCCGCCGGTATCGCTGCCGATGGCGGCGGCGGCCAGCCGGGCGGCGACGGCAGCGGCCGACCCGCCGGAGGACCCGCCCGGCACGCGGCCGGTATCCCACGGATTTCGCGTGGGGCCCAAGGCGCTGTTTTCGGTGGATGAGCCCATGGCGAACTCGTCCATGTTCGTCTTGCCGAGGATGACGGCGCCGGCGGCTTCGAGCTTCGCAACGGCCGTGGCTGTGTAGGGGGCGCGAAAATCGGCGAGCATTTTCGACGAGCATGTGGTCCGGCCGAAGGTGGTGGCGAGATTGTCCTTGATGGCTATCGGCACGCCGGCCAATGGGCCCAGGGCGGCGCCCTTTGCGCGGGCCTCGTCGATGCTGCGGGCCTGCTGGATCGCGCGTTCGGCAAAAGTCTCGTTGTACGCGGAGATGGCCTGGTCGCGGGAGGCGATCGCATCCAGATACGCCTGGGTCGCCTCGACGGCGCTGGTTTGGCCGTCGGCGACGGCAACGGCGAGCCGGCGGGCTGTCAGGTCGGTCAGTTGACTCATGTGGGCCTGCGGGGCGACTACTGGCTGTCGCCGATCACTTTGGGGACCTTGAAGAAATCGCCGTCTCGCTGCGGAGCGTTGGCCAGGGCGGCATCGGGCGTGAGCGACTGGCCGATCACATCGTCGGCCAGAACGTTGTGAATGGCCACCGCGTGGGCCATCGGCTCGACATTGTCGGTGTCGAGCTCCTGCAGCTTGTCGACGTACTGCAGGATATGGGCCAGGTGGTCGGCGAGCGCTTGGACCTCGTCGTCGGACAGCTCGAGGCGGCTGAGCAGGCCGATGTGGCGGGTTAGGTCGAAATCGATCTTGGGGCTCATGGCGCCTTCTGCGCCCGGGGGGCGCTGTGTTCGTGTCGGTCGCTGGAACGGATGACGAATCCGCGGCGCGATCGTGCGAACGTATGATTGGTGAAAACCGCCCGGCTGTCAACGCAGCAGGGGGAAATCATGCGGGCGCGAGTTGACTTGCCGCCGAAAGTGTGGTAAGAATATGCACATTGCTTGCTCCTTCGGGGCGGACGTTCGAGAAAGGTCGCACTCAGCACTATGGCCAAAGACGGTGTTATTGAAGTGGAAGCAGTGGTCAAGGCGGCATTGCCCAATGCCATGTTTCGCCTGGAGATCGAAATGGGCGAGACGAAGCACGAGATCCTCGGCCACATCTCCGGCAAGATGCGCCGTCATTACATCCGCATCACGCCCGGCGACCATGTCACCGTCGAAATGAGCCCCTACGACCTGACCAAGGGCCGCATCGTTTATCGTCAGCGCTAAGGTGAGTCGCTGCTGACTTCCTTCCGTACCGTTGGCGCCCGCGGTGTGCGCCGGGTCAGACGTTCGAGATATTGCGGTAGGCGCCGTCGACTATGATGCTGCGGATGTCGTCGGCCTCGTCGACAGGGCGGTCGGTTTCGATCCAGTATTCATCGGCCATATCCACGCTGTGCAGATCGCCGACGTTGACCAGAGGCAGGCCGTGATGGTCGGCCAGGAGGCGGGCGGTTGCCGCCATCGCGTCGTCGTGATTGCCCGTGCCGCATTCCAGGGCGTCGGGCTTGAGGCCGTGGGTGAGGATCGTGTGGCTGTCGTCGAAGCGGCAAGGGTGGGCCAGGACAGTCAGGCGTCCCTCGTCGCGCGCCCGGCTGAGCACGTCGCCCCAGTGGCCGGCGGCGGCCAGGTGGATGTAGGTGGGGTCGTTGGTCCCGAGCACGAGGATGTCCTGGAAGATGACGCGGTCAGTGATCTCCACGCCGCTGTAGATGCGAATATCCGGGAACGACTGCTGCAGGCGGGCCAGTTCCACAGCGTCCCAGATCGCGCTGTGCTCGGTCAGGTAGACGGCGTCGTAGCCGCGGGCGATCAGCCGAGTCATCATCTCTTCGGGCGTGTTTCGGCTGCAGCCGCTGTACCGTGATGTGTGGCAGTGCAGTTCGACCTTCATGATGTTGTCCCAGGCGGACGTTCGGCAGCCGGGCTTGCAGCCGGGCTAGAAGTCGGCTGACCGCGGCGTGCGGGGATAGGCGATCACGTCGCGGATGTTGACCATCCCGGTGATGAATTGCACCGTCCGCTCGAAGCCCAGGCCGAAGCCTGCATGCGGGACCGTGCCATAGCGGCGCAGATCGAGGTACCACCAGTAATCGTCGGGCGCCATGTTCTGGGCCTTCATTTGCGCCTCCAGCACGTCCAGCCTCTCCTCGCGCTGGGCCCCGCCGATGATCTCGCCGATCCGCGGCACGATCACGTCCATCGCCGCGGCCGTCTTGCCGTCATCGCTGAGACGCATGTAGAAGGGCTTGATCTGGGCTGGGTAGTCCGTGATCACCACGGGCTTGGCGAACGTCTCCTCGGCCAGGAATCGCTCGTGCTCGGTCTGCAGGTCGGCGCCCCAACGGGGCGGATAGTCCCAGGACCGATCGGCGGCGGCGAGGATGTCGATCGCCTCGGTATAGGTGATCCGCTCGAAGGGGCTGTCGGTGACGTGCTCGAGCGTTTCGATGACGGTCTTGTCGATGCGGTCGTTGAAGAACTTCATGTCGTCGCCACACCGCTCGAGCACGACCCGGAACAGGAACTTCAGGAACTCCTCGGCCAGATCGGCGTCGCCGGCCAAATCGCAGAAGGCCATTTCCGGCTCGACCATCCAGAACTCCGCCAGGTGTCGCGGCGTGTTGGAGTTCTCGGCCCGGAACGTCGGCCCGAAGGTGTAGATGTTGCCCAGGGCGCACGCGTAGGTCTCGCCTTCGAGCTGGCCGGAAACCGTCAGGAAGGTCGGTCGGCCGAAGAAGTCCTGCTCGCCGTCCACGTTGCCGGCGGGGTCGCGGGGCAGGTCGGCCAGGTCCATCGCGGTGACGCGGAAAAGCTCGCCCGCTCCCTCGCAGTCGCTGGTGGTGATGATGGGCGTGTGAACGTACAGGAAGCCTCGCTGCTGGAAGAACTCGTGAACGGCGAAGCTCAGGGCGCTTCGCACGCGGGCGACGGCCCCGAAGGTATTCGTCCGCGGCCTCAGGTGGGCCTGCGTGCGGAGGTACTCGAACGAGTGTCGCTTGGGCTGGATCGGATAGGTGGCCGCATCGGACGCCCCCAGCACGCGGACCTCCGACGCCTGGATCTCGACGGTCTGGCCCTTGGCGGGGCTTTCGGCCAGGGCGCCGGTGACGACGACGCTGCTGCCGGCGGAGAGGTGGACGAGCTCGTCGGCGTAGTTGGCCAATTTGCCGTCGGCCACCGCCTGGATGGAGGCCATGCACGACCCGTCATTGATCGTCAGAAAGCTGAAGCCCCCCTTGGAGTGTCGCGTCGTGCGAATCCATCCGGCGACGGTGACGGCCTGACCGGCGGGGATGTTCGTCAGGGCGTACTTGATGAGTGTTCGATCCATGTGCGGTCGTCCGTGGCCTGGTCGCCGATACCGACGGGCCTTATTCCATGAGAAAAGCGCGGCGACCGCAAGAGCCACCGCGCCATTTCGCCGTAAGCACCGGAAGCGACGACGCTAGCTGTCGCTGTCGGGGGTGTAGTTGCGTTTGGGCGGCTTGGTTATCAGGCCGCTCTTGATCGCCTTGGCCGAGACGTTGATCCGCGTGACCTTTCCGTCGACGACGGCCCGGACGCGTTGGATGTTGGCCTTGAACGTTCGCTTGACCTTGCCGGTGACCTTTCGCCCGACTCCGCCGAGGCGTTTGGCCTTGCCGCGTCGGGAGATGCTTCGGCCGGCATGGGTTTTTCGTCCTGTCAGTGCACATTTTCGAGGCATGATTTCAACTCCGCTATCTCGGCCGCATCACCGCGGCCAGGCCGGGGTGGCCCGGTTAGTCCTTGTCCTCTTGTTTGTCTTTCTTGGCGGCTGCGATGATCTGCTGCTGCACGTTGCCGGGGACCGGATCGTAGTGGCTCAACTCCATCGCGAAGCTGCCCTGCCCGCCCGTGGCGGAGCGAAGCTGACTGTCATACTGCATCACCTCAGCCAGGGGGGCCTGAGCTTTGACCAGGCACATGTTGCCCGGCATCATCTCCTGGCCGAGGATCCGGCCGCGACGACCGGACAGGTCGCTGGCGATGTCGCCCATGTTGTTGGCCGGTATGGTAATCTCCATCGTCACGATCGGCTCGAGGAGGACGGGCTTGGCCTTGTTGATCGCATCGATGAAGGCAAATCGCCCGGCCGTCCTGAAGGCCACTTCCTTCGAGTCCACCGGGTGGTGCTTGCCGTCATAGACGCTGACCTTGACGTCGTGCAACGGATAGCCGGCGATCGCGCCTTTGGCGAGCACTTCGACAACGCCCTTTTCGATCGCGGGCAGGTACTGCCGTGGGATCGATTCGCCGAACAGATCGTTGACGAACTCGAACCCGCCGCCGCGCTCGAGCGGCTCGACCCGCAGGTAGACCTCGCCGAACTGCCCGGCGCCGCCGGTCTGCTTCTTGTGGCGGTGATGGCCTTCGGCGTTGATCGTGATCGTCTCGTGGTAGGGGATGCGGGGGGGCTTGGTGTCCACGTCCAGGTCGAACCGATCCTTCATCTTCGCCAGTTCGATCCGCAGGTGCAGGTCGCCCATGCCGGAGATGACCATCTCGTTGGTCTGTGAGTCGCGCGTGACCTTGAACGTCGGGTCTTCCTCGGCCAGCTTGGCCAGGACGCTGGAGATCTTCTGCTCGTCGCCGCGGCTCTTGGGGGTGACGGCCATGGAGAACATGGGCGTCGGCAGCGGCGGCATGGTCCGGAACATGGCCTTGGCCTCGGCGTGGAGGATCATGCCGGTCTGAATCTCTTCGACCTTGGCCAGGGCGATGATATCGCCGGCGACGGCCTGTTTGACCTCGGAGGTCTCCTTGCCCATGACTTTGAACGGATGGCCGATCTTGGATGTCTTTTTCTCGTCACCGAGGGCGTAGGTCGTATCGGGCGTGACCGTTCCCTGCAGAATGCGGACCCACGCCAACTTGCCGATAAACGGGTCGATGGCGATCTTGAACACTTGGCCGACGAAGGGCTTGGACGCGTCGGCCGACACGTCGATCTGTTCGGCGTCGTCGTCGGGCGAGCTCATCACCGCCGTCATCGCGGCGTCGACGGGGGAGGGGAAGTACTTGGCGATCGCGTCCATCAGTTCGGTGACGCCGATCTCGCCCTTGGCCGAGGTGAACAGCACGGGGATGACCGCGCCTTCGACCATGGCCGATGCGACGGCCGTCTGGAGCTTGTCGGCGGGGATCTCCTCGCCGCCGAGATAGGCTTCCATCATGGCTTCGTCGGACTCGACGATGTTTTCGATCAGTTGCGTGTGGGCGTCGGCCACGTCGCCGACATCGGCCGAGCCGCTATCGTTGGCGAAGCAGTCGATCACGCTCCTGCCGCCGTCGGTGGGCAGGTTCATGGGCTTGCAGGCCTGGCCGAAGGTCTCTTCGATCTGGCCCAGCAGGTCGGCGAGGTTGACGTTGTCGGCGTCGATCTTGTTGACGACGACGGCCACCGCCAGGCCGCGATCTTGGGCGATCTTGAACAGGCGGCGCGTGTTGATCTCGATGCCGGCCGATGCGGAGATTACGACGATGGCGGTGTCGGCCCCCGCCAGGGCGCAGATGGCCCCGCCGACCAGATCCGGGTAGCCGGGCGTATCGATCAGGTTCATGGTCACCCCGCCGTGTTCGAGGAAGGTTGCCGACGGGTCGACAGAGTGTTTGCGCTGTTTCTCGATGTCGCTGTGATCGAGCGTGCTGCTGCCGTCGTCGACGCTGCCGAGTCGTCCGGAGACCTTGGCCGCATGGAGGAAGGCCTCGGCAAGCGACGTCTTGCCGGCGCCGCCGTGGCCGACCAGAACGACGTTGCGAATGTCTTGGGGGCTGGATGCCGCCATCTTGTGCTCTCTCCAGTCAGTTCGTCGTCAGCGCGATTCCCTGTCTTGACCCGCCCGGGCCGGCCTTGGGCACGGTGCGAGCAGATCGGCCGCCCGCCCAGCGGACGCCACCCCAGCCGACCGTACCGCCCCGGTCGGGGAAACGCACCAATATACTCTGCTTGCGCACCCGAGCAAGGGAAAAAAGAGCGGCTCAGGCCCCCGGGGGCCTGAATTGCGGATTGCCGATTGCGGATTGCGGATTGAACGGCTCCGCCACGCCGTTTAGGCCCCAAAGGGCCGTCATTCACCCCCATATGATCGTCCGAATCACGGCCCTTGAGACTGGGTTTCCCGGCCCGGGCGTTCAACTCGGAGCATGCAAGCCGGGGCAGGTTAAGGTCCTATCGTCAATGAAGGGCATTGGATCATCTGGAAGTCGCTGAGTTCATGGCAGCAGGGACTCGTGCGGGTTAGGCCACACAATGTTCGCGCTCGGCAGCGCTCTTCGCAACTGCCCAGCTCCTCTGGCAGTGACGTTCGTGTCCGATAGATCGACTTTCTGCAAGCTTGTCAGGCCCTTCAGATGCGCCAGGCCCGCATTCGTGATCTTCGTGTCGTAGAGGAAGAGCTGCTCCAAGCCCTTCAGGCTTTTCAAGGAGGCGAGGTCATCGTCTGTGATCTTCGTGTAGGCCAGGTTCAGCCACTTCAGGCTCTTGAGGTTCCCCATGTATGCCAGCCCCATATTGCCGACGCCTGTGGCGTTCAGGTCGAGCCACGCCAGGTGTGGCATGGCCGCCAGGTGGGCGAGGCTGGCGTCGGTGATGCTCGTGCCGCTGATGTCGAGTTCCTTCAGGCTCGTCAGGCCTTTCAGGTGGGCTGCGCCGGCATCTGTGATTCTCGTGAGACTGACGTCGAGCCACTCCAAGTGTGTCATGCCCGCCAGGTGGACCAAGCCCGCGTCCGTGATCTTCGTCGCGCTGATGTCGAGCTCTTTCAAGTCGGTCAAGCCTTGCAGATGGGCCAGTCCGGCGTCGGTGATGTTCGTGCTGCGGAGGTCGAGCCGCTTCAGGCCCGTCAGGCGGCTCAGATGGGCTATCCCCGCGTCGGTGATGCCTTCGCAATTGGGGAGGAGGAGCGTCCGCAAGCCTGTTAGGGCTTTGAGGTGGACGAGCCCGGCGTCGGTGATCTTCGAATGGCTGAGGTCCAGCCACTGCAAGTGCTTCAGGCCCTTCAGGTGGGCCAGGTCATCATCCGTCGCGCGGGACAGCCACAGCCCCGGGATGCGCTGCGATCGAAGCTCCCGCCTGAGCTTGGTCATGTCCACGCGGCCGCGCGGTATCACAAACCAAGGCCGACCTTCGGGCAGTTCGATGGGCGTCACAGACGGCGTGACACCGATCGTATCCGTCACAGCCCAGCTCTTCCCATAACCCTTCGCTATAGCAACAGAGACGCTCAGCGGCAGCTGGGAGTTGAACGTCCGGCTGACGGGCCGATCGGCCGGGGCTCCGGCTGAGGGTGTGACGTCGGGGGCAGTCTGCCACATGGCCCGGATCGTGTCGATCTGCTGGGGGTGCAGATCCACCGTGCCGTCTGCGTGCAACGTCACCTGCAGGCCATTCCAGTGTGATGCGGAACTCTTGTACCCAAGCCCGCCAATCTTCGTGAGAAGAACATGGGCCGACGCGAACTTGTCCGGGCTGGCCAGGGCTTGTCGCAGTGCAGGCGCAGCCCGGTCGCCGAGGCCCAGCAACCGTGTGGCCACATCTCCTTTGATGGTCGGCTGAAGACCGACGTACGTGCCGTCCCACACAACGTCCGAATTCCTGAGTTCGGCCACGAGGGCGAGCGGATCGTCGCCGTCGATGGTGACGTCCTCCCCATCTGCGGGCCTCTTGTCGTACTCCTCCTTGTTTCGGTCGACCTCGCTGCGGGAACCATGCCCCCACTCGTTCGATCCGAGGTGCTGGAGCTGCTTCCCCTGGTCCCATACCTGGAAGCGGAGCCTTTTTCCGCCAATCTCTTCGTCGGCCTTTACGGCCAATTCAATTTCAAACTGGTGTCCGATCCGCACGTTCTGTTCCGAATCCAGGTATTCACGCTGAAGCGACTTGATGCGTACGACATAAGGGAAGGCAAGGACATCAGCCATCACTTCCGGCGACCTGAGAAGGGCACCAATGTCTGTGGCGGCAGCGAAGTCGTCATCTGACAGGAGATCGGCGTGTAGCCGGCCTGGTTCGGACGTTTGCCAATCGCTGTCGGGAATCGAGAACGTCAGGTCCTCGCCGCCGGTGTGCAATGTGATGTTGTACTTCCGCTGACGAAGGTCTTCCTTGATAACCTTGATCGCCTCGGAATGATCGGCCTCGGGAACGGTCACGGCATAAGCACGGGAGCCACCGAGGCCGCAATCGATCCCACGAGCGCTCAGCAATGACCGGAGATGCGTGTGAGTGATTCGATCGAGCCCGCCGACGGTCGCAACGAATCTCCAGCCGTCCATTCGTCCCGGCCGCAACGTGGGCGCGGGAACAGACATCGGCGTCTCGGTGTCCGTGCCAGCCGGACGCTCCGGCGCCTCGATCAGCGGCACTGGGACCTCCGAATAGCTGTCTTCCTCTATGGTGATCGTCAGTACATTTGAGACATCGTTTTCGATCTTCACGGCAATCTCATGCTCGCCGATGGTCAGGACCTCGTCTCCAATTCCATAGTCTGACAATGTCAGACCTGTTCCAAAGTAGCCGCCGTCGGGAAGGATTACGCCTGGCCCGTTCCAATCCCCAATGTGTTCGGGAAGCCGTGTGAACTCCTCTCCGTCCAGCAGGACAGAGGCCGACCAGTAGGTCAAAGGTGCAGCGATTTCTTGCGGTGTCAGGTTCTGGATGGTGATGCCGAACGTGATGCTCTCGCCAGTTCTGAACGTGGTCCGTTCAGACTCAATCTTGATCTCTACCTTTGACAGAACTTGCTCTACGATCGCCAGTGTGCCTGTCTGGCCGGAATCGCCGGGGATGTGTTTCAGTGTCACCACGTAGCTTCCCGCGTTCTCGAAGACGAACGGCTCGGACACCCCCACTTGGTGGACCTCGAACCAGCAGGACAGGCCGGTTGGAATCTCGGTGAACCGATACCGGCCTTCCATACCCGTCGGCCCGCCGACGGCCAGGACATTGGTCGCCGGCCAGGTCTGCTCGCCCATAAGCCGGAGCCGAATGTCAACGGCCGGCTGGCCCTGCTCGTCGACGAGCAGAACGTCGACGCTGGCGGCCGGCATATTGGCTTCATACCAATCTCTTACCGTGTTGGAGGGGAACAGATCTTCATCTGGGTAGATTTTCGTCCCCGAAAACTCCATGAAACACCGCAGAAGGAAGAACTTGTTGTTGCCGTCGACAGCGTGCTGCCCGGCCTCAAATTCACTCGGACTGATCAGTGAATGGCTCTGCCGGAAGTTCCTCTGGTAGAAATCGTCGTACTTCATCAACTGCGCGCACACCAATCGCTGATACAGCGCTTCATCAGACTCCTTGAGCCTCAACACGTCCTCGTAGACATCATCCGGCAACTTCTCGAGGTGTGGTATATCTCGGCCGGGCATCGTCACCTCAAATGAGCCAACGTAAGCTAAGAACGTTGTTCCGGCTTCATCATGGTCGCCCGCAGCAGCCTGTGGTATCAAGGCCTCCAGTGTCGCCTCAATGTCGTCGATAACCCACTCGCGCACGCCCCAATCATCCATCAGGATGAGGTCCGACCCATGGACCTGGAAGGTCCTCTCTTCAATATGCAGATACTTCCGCGTGTCCATGCTCATCGCCACACCCCGCTCAGCCCGGTCCGGTCCTTCGTTGAGGCGATGGAGGATGCGATCTGCCAATGGTCCCTCGACCGTGACCGTTTTCTCTGCAGCGAGATTCTCGTATCGAACAGGCGTATTCGGGGGAATCTCCAGTGTCTCCTCAGACTGTATGCACGCCAGGGGGATGATGATGCCGACGGCCAGGGCGGCGGCGATCAGGATGGCTCTGCGTCTGGTCGCGCGGCGGATTCGCGCGGGGTTCAAAATGGCTCGGACGCGGCCTTCGAGTTTGGCGGGGCGGACCATGGCGATGGAGCTGTGGACGGCCAAGCGACCGGCCTGCAGGCCTGAGGATATCTCCACCAGGTGCTCGGCGTAGTCGGACGGGCGGTTGCCGGCGGCCAGGACCAGATCGTCGCAGGCCCGTTCGCCTTCGCTTCCGATGCGCTTGGCCGCCAGCCAAGCCAGTGGATTGAACCAATAGGCCCCGCACGCCAGTTGCGTGATGATCTTGACCAGGCAGTCCCATCGCTTGACGTGGGCCAGTTCGTGCAGCAGGACGATTTGACGGCGCTGGGCCGACCAATCGGTTGCCTCGGCCGGCAACAGCAACCTCACTCGGAAGACGCCCCAGACCATGGGCATGGTGCAACGGTCGCTCCGCAGAAGCGTGACGCGGCGGCCGACCCCCAGTTGCTCGGACGTCTGCTTCAGCAGCGCCGACCACGCATCGGTGAGGGCGTGTGCCCCTCGCCTCAGTCGCCACAGGCTCACGCGCCCCAGCACCATCGGCGCCAGGCACACAGCCACGCCAATCGCCCAGATGGCCAGCACCCACGTCATGATCGTCCCGGCTGGCGGAGCTGACATCTCTTGCGGCGCGGCCGGTATGGTCGGTGATGCGGCATTGTGAACGACGGGCGCAGCCGACGTGTGCCCTGACGCCGAGGGCTCGGTCACCGCGGGGATCAGCGGCGGAGATTGCGGCTGTTGAGACGCCGTTACCTGTGGGGCAGGCTCAGGGGTCGGAGGGGGCGCGGCCTGGCGCCAGCTCGGCAACACCTGCCAGCCTGGTAGGGCGGCAGAGACGACCGGTAGGATCAACAGGGCCGCCATCGCCACGACCCATACTAACTGCCGCTCGGCTGCGGATATCTTCCGCATCAGCAGCGTCACCACGCCGGCTATTGTCAAGATGGCCAGGCCCTTGACCGACGCGTCCAACAGCAGCATCAGCCAATCGCCTGTGACTCCCGCCGGTATCGCCAAACTCAGGATGCCCGTCATCGTCATGATGATTTCTCCTGTTCCTTGGCTTGACGGATGAGGTCAGCAAGACGCCGCCGCTGCTGCTCGGTGAGCTTCGCGCCGGGATCGGACAAATGGGCCGCCACGGCCTGCTCGAGCGAGCCGTCGAAGAACGTGCTGATCACCCGCTGCAACGCCGAACGCCCAGCGCGCTTCCGCGCTTTGGTCGGCCGGTAGACGTACTCCCGGCCGCTCTTGAAGTGCTTGAGGTGACCCTTGTCTTCAAGGATTCCCATCAGTGTGCGGACGGACGTGCGCGTCGGGGCATCCACCATGGCGTCAACGACCTCACTGACGGTCGCCTGACCCAACGGAAAGATGATGTCCATGATCTGCCGTTCGCGCCGAGATAGATCCGAATGCTTGTCCATCGTCATCCTTTCTCCGCAGTCAGAAGCGTCGACCCGTTGAACGGCTAAATTATTAGCCCCACGACGGCGAGAGTCAAGCAGAAAAGGTTAAAAACTTCGCCTACCAGTTCCCAAGCAGGGGGTCGTCGGTTCGAATTCGATTTGAGACCATGTGGCCCGGTTACTTGCGTTTGATGTAGCAGATGACTTGTTGGTCGATGGTGTTGGCGTAGAGGTGGAGGGGGCCGGGAAGGTGCAGGTCGGCCGGGGCGGTCGCTGCCTACGCCAGGCTGGCCAGGTCTACGCCGAAGGCTGGGCCCGCCAGGGCGGCCAATGCGTCGGTTTCGCCGGCGAAGTGCATGGTCTGGTGCAGGTGCGTGATGAACTCACGCGGGCCCAGCTTGGCGGCCGGGCTGGAGGTCTCGATCTCGTAGAACGGGCCCAACTGCCCGGCCCCGGGGGCGGCTTCGCCGTCATTGTAGCTGTTGACCACGTCGCCGGCGAAGGGGTTATCCTGCACCTCCCACAGGCTGTTGACATAGGCCCAGCCGCTCGCCTCGGCCGGCAGGTTGAACGTCACCACCGTCAGGACGCCGGCATCGGGATCGAAACTGCCCAGGGCGTTTTTCGCGCGGGCGGGCGAGACGCCGATCTTGCTGCGGAACCGCCCGTCACAGGCGAACAGCAGGTGGCCGTCGCCGATGCGGCATCGCTCGGGCGGCAGGGGGCCGAAGTAGTCTGTCGTGGCCGCCGGCCCGAGACGGGCGTCGTCGCCGGTGACGAACGGGACGATGACCTTCCCGCGGGGGAGGGGCTTGTACTGGCCCAGGATCCAGATGCTCACAAGCCCCGTGTCGGTCGACCAGGCCGGGCCCGCGTTGGTCAGCACGTTGACGGATTCAAAGCCCACCATCGACACGTCGCCGAGGGGCGCGCCGACAAGCTGGGCGGCCTTGGTGCGGTCGATGAGGTTAACCGTCCGCGATACGTCACAGGCGAACGTCGCCCCGCTATAGTTGGCTACGTCGAAGCGGCGCTGCATCGCAACGGAGGTGTCGTTCTGTGCGGCGATTTCGTACGCGCCGCTGTTGAATCCGGCCGGCGTCTTCCAGTGGTCCAGGTCGAACGGCTCGCCGTCGGTGAAGAACAGGCCGAACTGCCCGGCCTCCGGGCCCAGCCAGAAACGGTCCTCGCCGCCGTAGTTGTTGAACGTCTCATCCTCAGCTCCGGCGGCGATGACCTCGGCGTTCAACCAGCCGAAGCTCGCCCCATCCTGCCCGGCCAGCGTGGATGTCATCACGCGGCCCTGAAAGGCGGGGGCCACCGTCACGCGGGCGCCGGCGTCGCCGACCAGTTCGACGGTGTCGGTATTGTCGTTGAGCAGGTGGAGGTCCTGGGCGTAGGTGCTGTCTGTCTGGGCCGGCATCGAGTGATCCTTTCGTCCGGGGTTTCTCTGAGGGTGATGAACGACTATCATAGAACCATGCCCCGGCCATGCGAACAATGGTTTTTGCCGAGGCGTTTGTGGTAGGAGGCCGGATGGTGAGACGACGCTGTCATGTTGGTGCGCTACTCGTTGTGGGGTTGCTCTGCGCGACGGCCCATGGATTGGAGATTGTGCCGACCTTCACCGGTGACGGCGAGTTGCAGTGGACCGAGCGAGAGAAGGCCGTCGTCCGCCAGGCCATCGCCGACTACGAACACGCGATCCTCGAAGACGTCACCATCAAGGTGGAGTTCAAGTTCTTCCGAGGGAAAGCGGAAGGCCAGGCGATGTGGTACACGGCGGGCACACCGCCGGACGGCTCGAAGGTGCGGCCCTGGACGAAGCAGCTCCGCCACGGCGTGATCGTCCACGTGGCCGTCAGGAAGCGGCTGTGGTTCGACCCCACACCGAAGACGGACGACGACGTGCCCTCCCGCGCCTACGATGCCCTGACGCTCTACCGCCATGAGCTTGGCCACATGATGGGTCATCGCGATTCATACTGTATTGACAACTGGGCCACGTCCAAGTGGTCGGACCCGTGGAAGGCCCGAATCGACAAGCGCGGAATTTTCGATCCCGACGGCATGAAGGTGCCCATGTTTCCGGGAAGCTTCGGCCACACCCGCAAACGAGGCCTGATGTTCCCCGTCATGATGCCGGGCCGGCGCTGGGACATCGACGAGACCGTGGCGATGCTGAAGCTGGCCTACGGTTACCGCACCCGCTCGGCCGGGCAGGTGGCTGTCTCGTCGGCCCTCTCACCGCTGCCCGGGCCTGTGGGAATCTCGGCCATCGGGCCCACAGGGATCCCAGCCATCATCGGCGCGTTGATCGGGTTGGGCGCGCTGGTTGGGGCGGCGCTGATTGCCCTGGCCAGAGAAACCAGGGGCGCGCTGGGGACGTGTTGCGGCCGCCGGACCGGATGATGAAAAGAATCCTACTGTTTTGTCAGGGACGGCTAGACCAGTTATGAGCCGACAGGCCACTGCGGCTGCATTTGCCTGGACCGGCGAGTAACCTGGACCGGCGAGTAAATCGATGCGTAGTAATATAAGTGGATGGCTACAATGATCTGACGCGGCCAAGTGTCTGTGAGGCAAAGGAGGGCCATGGGTTGATTAACTTATTGGCCTGGAATACCGATAGAAGGTAAGCGGGCTAGGTAACTTGATCGCCCTGGATATGGCCCGTAGAATGAATTAGGTAAGGCAGCTAACGACGGGCCGGCGCGTGTCGCCGGGCTGAAATCTGACCATAAGTTACGAGATAATAAATGTTTGAACGATTTACACAGCGCGCCCGCAAAGTGATGGCCCTGGCCAACCAGGAGGCCCAGCGCTTCAACCACGAGTACATTGGCACCGAACATATTCTTCTTGGACTGATCAAGGAGGGCACCGGTGTCGGCGCCAATGTGCTGCGAAATCTGGACGTGGACCTGCACAAGGTCCGTGTGGCCGTCGAAAAACAGGTGAACCCCGGCCCGGAGATGGTGGCGATGGGCAAGCTGCCCCAGACCCCCCGGGCCAAGAAGGTTATCGAATACGGCATCGAAGAGGCCCGCAACCTCAACCACAACTATGTCGGTACGGAGCACCTGTTGCTGGGTCTTCTGCGCGAGCAGGACGGCGTGGCCGCCACCGTGTTGATGGGGATGGACCTCAAGCTCGACCAGATTCGCGAGGAAGTGCTCTCGCTGCTGGGTGCGGGCCTGGGCCTGGACATCGATGAGGACGCGGAAAGCCCCGACGCGCCGCCTCAGGTCGGCCCGACCACCGCCAGGGGAAGCGAGGCCGGGGCCGCGCAACGACGCGGCAAAAGCAAGACGCCCGCGCTGGACAGTTTTGGCCGGGACCTGACCGAACTGGCTCGCCAGGACCAGTTGGACCCCGTCATCGGCCGAGCCAACGAAATCGAGCGCGTGATTCAGATTCTCTGCCGGCGCACGAAGAACAACCCCGTGCTGCTGGGCGAGGCCGGCGTCGGCAAGACGGCCATCGTCGAGGGGCTCGCCACGCAGATCGTCACCAACGTCGTGCCGGAAATCCTGATGGAGCGGCGCATCGTGGCGTTGGACCTGGCGATGATGGTGGCCGGGACTAAGTACCGCGGGCAGTTCGAAGAGCGCATCAAAGCCGTGATGAACGAAGTCCGACGTGCGAAGAACGTGATCCTGTTCATTGACGAACTGCACACGCTCGTGGGCGCCGGCGGGGCCGAAGGCGCCATCGACGCGGCCAACGTGTTGAAACCCTCCCTGTCGCGCGGCGAAATCCAGTGCATCGGCGCCACGACGATGGACGAGTACCGCAAGCACATCGAAAAAGACGGCGCGCTGGAGCGCCGCTTCCAGACCATCATCGTCAACCCGCCGACGTCGGATGAGACGCTCGATATCCTTCGCGGCCTGCGGGATCGGTACGAAGCGCATCACCGCGTGAAGTTCACGGATACCGCGTTGGAAAAGGCGGTGGAGTTGTCCGCCCGATACATCACCGGGCGGGTCCAGCCCGACAAAGCCATTGACGTCATCGATGAAGCGGGCGCGAGGATTCGCCTCAAGACGATGTCCCGCCCGCCGGATCTCGCGAAGATCGATGCGCAGGTGGACGCCCTGCAGACCGAAAAGGACCAGGCCGTCAAGGGGGCCGACTACGAGCGGGCGGCGATTCTTCGCGACAAGGCTGAGAAGCTCCGCGCCGAGCGCGACGAGAAAGAGCAACAGTGGCGTGAGCGGTCGAGCCAGGAGAGCGGCACGGTGGACGACGAGGTCGTCGCCGAGGTTGTCTCCAAGATGACGGGCGTTCCTCTGACGCGGCTGGAGAAGGAAGAGGCCCAACGCCTTCTGGAACTGGAAAAGGAACTGCACAAGCGCGTTGTCAGCCAGGACGAGGCCATCAAGGCCATCTCCAAGAGCATTCGACGCGCCCGTAGCGGTCTGAAGGACCCGCGCCGGCCGATGGGATCGTTCATCTTCGCCGGGCCCTCCGGTGTGGGCAAGACGCTGCTGTCCAAGGCCCTGGCGGAGTTCATGTTCGGCGACGAGGAAGCCCTCCTCCAGCTGGACATGTCCGAGTTCATGGAGAAGCACAACATCTCGCGGCTGGTCGGCGCGCCTCCGGGCTACGTCGGCTACGAAGAGGGAGGCCAACTGACCGAGCGCATTCGCCGCCGGCCCTACGCGGTGCTTCTGCTGGACGAGATCGAGAAAGCGCACCCCGACGTGTTCAACATGCTGCTGCAGGTCATGGAGGAAGGTCGCCTGACCGATTCGTTCGGCCGGCACGTGGACTTCCGAAATACCGTCATCGTCATGACCACGAACATCGGGGCCGAGATGATCCGCAACAAGGGCGGGTTCGGTTTCGGCAAGCGCTCCGAAGAGGCCAACTACGAGAAAATGAGAGACATGCTCCACAAGGAGGTGGAACGCCACTTCCGGCCGGAGTTCCTTAACCGTCTCGACGACGTGATCGTTTTCAAGTCGCTGACCAGAGAAGACCTCTACACGATTGTCGAGTACGAGCTTCGAAAGCTTCGGGACCGTCTCGGCGCGCAGCACCTGGAACTGGAGCTCGATGACGAGGCGAAGGAGTTCCTCATCGACAAGGGCTACAGCCCGGACTTCGGCGCCCGTCCGCTGCGTCGGGCCATCGAGCATCACATCGAAGATCCGGTCTCCGAGGAGATTCTCCGCGGGACCTACAGAGACAAGGCGAAGATTCTCGTTTCGGTCAAGACCGAGACAGACGCCGACGGCGAGGAAAACAAGCATCTGTACTTCGACTGCCAGGACAAGCCCCCGGCCGATGGCGATCAGGAGAAACTCGCCGAGATCCACGAGGGGACGTAAGCGATTCCCACCGTCGGGAATGACCTGGCGGCTTAGCAAGGCGACAACGGGCGGCCCAAAGCGGGTCGCCCGTTTCATTTGCGGCGAGCGACCGGGCCCGGGCGTGGTCTGCTGCGAGCGGCTGTGATATAGTGGGCCGCGAGGCATCGGGCCTCGACCAGCGAGATCCTTTTTTTATGGGAACCGGGTGAACCGTAAAGCGTCTAAACCGCCGAAGGGGGCTGCCGCGAGTGACGATGCGGCGGCCATTTCAGACGTCGTCGCGCTGGACGACGAGCAGTTGGTATGGCGTGTGCGCAGCGGTGATATGCAGGCATTTGGTGTATTGGTAGGCCGCTATCAAGATCGAATATTCAACCTGGTGCTGCGGATGTGCAGCCGGCGGGCCGAGGCGGAAGAGCTGGCCCAGGACGTCTTCCTGCGCGCGTTGGAGCGCATCGATCAGTTCAAAGGCCGAAGCCGCTTCTACACCTGGTTGTTCCGGATCGCGGCAAATTTGGCGATTTCGCATCGTCGGCGGAGTCGCCGCATCCGATTTTATTCAATGGACAGCATCGACGACGATCCGGCCCCGGGGCAGGCCCTCACGGCCGAGACGGCCGAGCGGCGCGAGGCCAACCCGGCAGATGCGGCCATCGCCGCCGAAACGCAGGCTATCGTCGCCGCCGCCCTGGAGGAGATGGACGAGCCGTTTCGGATCGTGCTGGTGCTGCGGGACATGCAGGATATGGACTATGCGGAGATGGCCGAGGTGCTGGGCATCCCGGTCGGGACCGTCAAGAGCCGCCTCTTCCGCGCTCGCTGCCTGATGCGCGAGCGCCTGGAAGGGCTTCAGCCGTGAGAGCGGGCCCTGGAAAGCCCCCCAACGGCGGATACGGATGACAAAGCGTCCGTAAGATGAAGGTGATGGACGAGCAGGACAAACAACGCGAGCAGTTGTCGGCGTATCTGGACGGCGAATTGAGCGCCGCCGATGCCCAACAGTTGGAGCAGGCCATCCAGCAAGACCCGTCGCTACAGGTCGAGCTGGAGGCGCTTCGCCGCACGCGCGATCTACTGCGCCAATTGCCCATCGGGCAGACGCCCCCGCATTTCGCCCGCGACGTGCTGCGGCGGGCCGAGCGCCACCACCATATCGGCCGGGCCGCCCCCGGCGCGTCGCTCCGCGCGTTCCGCTGGATTTCTGCAGCGACCGCAGCGGTCGTGCTGATCGCTTGCGGATTGGCGATGATCATCCTTTATCCGCCTCCCAGCGGCAGCCCCGACGGCGAAATTGTCTTGACGACGCCCGGGCCGAGGGCCGGCTTCGAGGAGGATGCGTTCCGCGATGTCGCGGCCGTGCCGGCCGTCATCACCGAGACGATCTGGACCGACAACCTCAACGAAACACTCGGACAGGTCCAGCAAGTGCTCCTGGCCAACAGGCTGGAGGCGATCGAGCCGACGAACAAGGCCCTCCAGTCGATTAAGTTCGCCTCCCGCCAGGCCAATGTGTTCAACACACAGGAGCTTGGCAAGCAGCAGATTCAACTCGAGTTGGACATCCTGGTCGATCAGGCCGGCAAGCTTCGGACGGAACTGGCCCAGGTCCGTTCGCAGCAACGGGTGTCCCAGGAGGCCCTCCCGGCCCGGGGCAGCAGACTTGCGGAGGTCGCTGCTGGGGCCGAAGGTCGTGCGGAGGTCGACGACACTGCCGCCGATTCGACGACAGCACCAGGGCCCGAGTTGGCCAACCGTGCGGAGGATGTTGATGCGGGCAAATCCACCCGCGGGGCCGTGACCATCGCCCGAAGGGAGCCGACATCACGATCGACCCGCGCCGGCGAGGACGCCGTTGACATGAAGGCGGCTGACGAGGACGAGGTCTATCAGCCCGCGCCTCGGCCGCGCGTTCAGCGGATGGTCGTCATCCTGAACCTGCGAAGCAGCGCTGCCGACACGCCGGCCGCCCTGATGAGGGAAACGGACCCGTAGGCCCCTCAGCCGGCCCAGCGGCGATTGGGACTACTCCACGACCGTCGTCGTGTGGCGTTCGATGGTACCGGAGGGGTCCTTGGCGGCGCCGCTCTTGCTGGCCTTGATGTCGGGGTGGTCTTCCAGCTCTTTCGAGTCGTACCAGCTCTTGCCCGAGACCTTGTTGCCCTCGAACTTGATAATGGCCTTGTACCAGGGCTTCTCGTTCTCGTAGACCCATTCATCACTGAAACGGACCATGGGCTCGCCGAGGGTCTTGGTCACTTCCCAGTCGGGCTGACCGACGTAGACGGTCTCGTACCGGACGCGAGTGAACTTGTTGCAGCCGGCCAGCAGCATGGCCAGGACGACGGTGAGGGCCAGCGTCAGCGAGGTGATTCGTCTGTTCATGGTGCGGTCCTTCCCATTCGTGTAAGAGACGGGCTATTCTTGCACGGAAAACGATCGTTCGTCAAACAATTGCTCGGTATGGTCGCCTGCGAAGTAGGCTTCCAGGATAAACACCTGACCGACCGACAGCCCCCGATCCCACTGCAGATCGAACTTGTAGGTTTGAAAGATCGGGTCCCAGTGGCGTCGGTTCCGGCGCGCTTTGCTGAGGTCCTCGTCCCAAACCGCCAGTTGGTCCCCCCGGCGGTTGGCGGCGTGGTGGCGAAACGCGTAAAGCGTGAAACGAAATCGCCCGAGCGCCTTTGTCGGATCCCCGAACGAGTCCAACGCCTTGATTCGGACCTCAAAGCCCGACGGGTTGCCGTCTCCATCAAGCGTGCGGCGTCCTGTGAGCGGATGGATCACGATCTTCTTGGGCATCAGCACGCGGACATCCTTGGGCAGGTCATCCGGGTAGCCGGCCGGCGGGGGCTCCGACGGCGATGCAAGATCGTCGCCCAGCGGGCGGTCCCAGGGCCTGGGGTAGCGGCCGCATCCCCCGCCCAGCAGGGCCGCGATCAGACTACAGAGCGCCAGGTTCGCCAGCGGTCGGGTCATCCGCACGATTATAGGCCCCGCGCACAGGCCGAACAAGCTTACGAAATGTCGCCCCGCGGTGGCGAGGACGGGCAGCGCGGGCGCGGGGTGGGGAATTGGCCCTTCCATCCTGCCGTGCGCCAAGGGACAATCAAGTTCCGTGCAGGGCCGGAGGCCGCGTGATCGCGGCGAGCGGACAGGAGTTTGATGTGGCCAAATATGAAATAGGCAACCCCGCCGGCAAATGGCCGGAGAAGGCTTACAAGAATCTGGGCTTCCTCAACAGCCCGCCCGCCAGGCCCGTCCGCATGTTGTGCGAGTACCTCGAACCGTTGGAGCGGTTCGAGCGGCTCAAGGTGGACGACACGATCGTGTTCTTCGGATCGGCCCGTACGCTTCCGCCGGATGTGGCCGAGGAAAAGCTCCGGCAGGTCGAGGCCCGCGCCTCCAGCGGCAAGGCCCCGTCGCAGCGGCTGAGCCGTCGGCTCGAGTTGGCCCGCCGCGATGTGCACATGAGCCGGTACTACCAGGATGCCCGGCAACTGGCGTTTCGCCTGACCGAGTGGGCCCTGGGCCTCGAGGGCAACGGCAACCGGTTCGCCGTCTGCTCCGGCGGCGGGCCCGGCATCATGGAAGCCGTCAACCGCGGCGCCACCGAGGCCGGCGGGCCCTCGATCGGCCTGAACATCTCCCTGCCGATGGAGCAGGCGCCCAACCCTTACCAGACGCGCGAGCTGTCGTTTGAGTTTCACTACTTCTTCATCCGCAAATTCTGGTTTATGTGCCCGGCCCGAGCGATGGTGGTCTTCCCCGGCGGGTTCGGCACGATGGATGAACTGTTCGAACTGATGACGCTCCTGCAGACGGGCAAGACGCCGCAGAAGATTCCGATCCTGATCTACGGCAGCGAGTTCTGGAAACGGGCCGTCAATTTTGACTTCCTTGTCGAGGCCGGCACAATCGGTCCCGAGGACCTGGACCTGATGCATTTCGTCGACGACGTGGACAGCGCCTTCGAGTTCCTCCGCGACCGACTGATGCGCCTGTTCCCAGACCCCTCCACCCACTTCCCCGACGACTGACGGCAGGCCAGGGCGGCAACGTCTGGGAGTGGAACGAGGCGGCCATTTCGACGTCTCGCGGCCTGCGCGGCGGATCGTTCGGCGACTCCCACGGCGACTCCCGCTTCTACCTGCTTTCGTCCTATCGCTCCGGCAACATTCCGACGTACGAGGACGAATACACAGGGCTCCGCGTCGGCCGAGTTCCCGAGCCCGCGACACTGGGCTTATTGGCGCTGGGCGGCATGGCGATGCTCAGAAAGCGGCCTTGTTGATCGTTGGGCCCCAACGGGGTCTCTTGCTTAGCCCAGGGCGTAGGCCGTCAGGCCAAGCCCTGGGTTATCGTCGGCAATACGGCAAGCCCCGTACGGGGTGTCTTGGCTTGGCCGGCCATGCGCTCGAGACCATCGCATCCCAGCAACCAGCGCAATCGGGCCCCTCAAGGCGCCCCGTTGGGGCTTTTCCATTGGGCGGTTCATTCCTCAGGGCT
Organism: Phycisphaerae bacterium; assembly: GCA_011050235.1. Lineage (GTDB taxonomy): Bacteria > Planctomycetota > Phycisphaerae > SM23-33 > SM23-33 > HyVt-337. Next base: position 86,627 of record DRGC01000076.1, read on the forward strand.
CGCCTTCGGTTTCGCCCCGGGCTAGGCAAGACGGCCCTTTGGGCCTGAGTTGACGGCTCGATTGCTACAAACTTACGTAGGGCCGCTTAGAATGTTGTAGGGATCAGTAGATGTCGAAATTGCGCCAGGGCGGGCAGGCAGCGGGCCGAGGGTAATGAATGTCGAAGCGGCGACGATTGAGTGCGAGAGCCACTGCCGGGAGGGCGGGAGGGGTCTTTCTTGTCCTGCTGTGCTGCGTGATGGTCGTGCATCTGGTCCAGCGCATGCGCCCGCGGCCGGCGGGGCCGGACTATGGCCAACAGATCGCGGCCACGCTTGTTCTGTGGGGGATCGATACCGCCGAGTTTCAACTGCCCGTCGACCCCGAGCACGTCGAGCAACACGTGGCCCTGCTGGGGAGCGATGTCAGCGAACAACGCGTTGAGGCCTCTCATTGGCTGGCCGCGCGGGGCGTTCGGCGAGCGGCCCCGGCTATCGCGGCGGCCATGAAGGACCCCGGCACGCTCCGCCCATGCCAACTCGCCCATGATATCGGTTTCCTTGGCGACGACCGTTGCGTGGACGACCTGGCCCAGGCGGCCCGCGCCGGCGACAGTGGCGATCTTCGCGTATGTGCGATCCTGGCCCTGGGTGAGCTGGGCTCGCCCAAGGCGACCGACGCCTTGATCGATGCCTACCGCGGCCGGGGCGACATGGCGGGGGCGCTGGCCGTCGAAGCGCTCGGCAAGATCGCTGATAGGTCAACGCTTCCGTTCCTGCAATCGGTGGCCAAGGCGCCGCGAAGCAGTTTCGAACGTCGCGCGGCCGCAACGGCCATCGAGCGCACAGAGACCTTGCAACTGCCGGACCCCGTGCCGTCGTTGATCGCACAGGTGGAGCGATCCTCTCGACAGGGGGAGGCCCTCGACGTGTGGGCCGTTCGGAAGCTCGTCGGCTTCGCGGACCCGCGGGCAGTTCCCACGCTGCGGCAGACCTTCATCAGCGCCCCGGCCAAGAGCGCCGGCCGTATCGTCCTGGCCGCCGCACTGCTAGCCCACGGAGACCCCGGCGCAGCGGCCTTGGAAGATATCGCCGCCCAGGCCCCCAAAACCCCAACCGCCGCCCCCACCATCGCCCGCGCCGCCCTGAGCCTGTCCGAAAGATAGCGAGGCGGGCCTTGGGCCGGACGTTGCTCGCAATCGGCAGACGGACGCCGACGGATCCCGCAGGCGCAGGGGGACAAGACGACAGCTGCCCGTCAAATGTGATCAGCGGAAGCGGATGGGGGTCTTCGGCAGTGCTTTTCGCAGTTCGCCAACGCCCCCATCCGTGACGCTTGTACCACTGAGGTCGAGCATCTGTAAGTCCGTCAGGCCTTTCAGGTGGGCCAGGCCCGCGTCCGTGATCTTCGTGTTAGTAAGGTTGAGTTGGTGCAAACCCGTCAGGCCTTTCAGATGGGCCAGGCCCGCATCCGTGATGTTTGTGTTGCTGAGCCAAAGCGCCCGCAAGCTCGTCATGTCCTTCAGGTGGGTCAAGCCTGCGTTAGTGATCTCTGTGTTGTCGAGGCCGAGTATCTGAAAGCCCGTCATGTCCTTCAGATGGGCCAGCCCCGGGCCCGCGATCTTCGTGGTGCCGAGGTTGAGCTGGTGCAAGCCGGTCAGAGCTCTCAGGTGGGCCAGGCCTGCATCCGTGATCTTTGTGTTTCCGAGGTCGAGCCACTGCAAATCCGTCAGGCCTTTCAGGTGGGCCAGGCCCACATCCGTGACGTTCATCGAACTCAGGCCAAGCACCCGCAAGCCCGTCAGGCCTTTCAGGTGGGCCAACCCCGCATCCGTGATCTCTGTCCTGCCGAGGAAGATCGCCCGCAAGTCGGTCAGGCCTTTCAGGTGGGCCACCCCCGCATCCGTGATCTTCGTGTTGCTGAGCCAAAGCTCCTGCAAGCTCGTCAGGGCTTTCAGGTGGGGCATCCCCGCATCCGTGATCCGGTTGTCGCTTAGGTCGAGCTCCTGCAAGCTCGTCAGGCCCTTCACGTGGACCAGGCCCGCATCCGTGATTCCTGTGAAAGGGAGGTCGAGTTGCTGCAAGCCCGTCAGGTCTTTCAGGTGGGCCAGGCCCGCGTCCGTGATGTTTGTGCCCCAGAGGTTGAGCGCTCGCAAGCCCGTCATGCCCTTCAGGTGGGCTAGGCCCGTATCCGTGATGTGCGTGTCGTCGAGGCTGAGCCGCTGCAA
>DRGC01000077.1 GCA_011050235.1 Phycisphaerae bacterium
ACCAGGCCCTGTACGAGTCTCGGATGCACTACGTCCAGGTGGCCAATGCCGTCGCCAACCAGGTCATGGGCACGCCCCCCGCCGATGCCGGCGGCCCGGCCGAGCCCGCCCCCGACGCCCAGGCGTAATCCGCGTCAGCGCGTTGACCGCTGAAATACCAAAGCCCCGGCCCATGGGACCGGGGCTTGGGTGTCTCTACCATCTGACCGTTGGGCGGACCGAATCGCTCACTCACCCCTAGCGTCATCAGCCGGCGCCGATGACGAGAGAGGCCGTCGCGCTATCGTTGACGCTGCTGGAGGGGTTACGACTCCGTCTCGGCCAGCTTGGCGTCCTTCTCTTCGTCAGACAGCTTGTCCCAGGCCACGGGGCATTTGGCACAGCAGAAGCCGATCTTCTTGCCCTTGAACTCGCGCGTCAGATCTGCCGAGACCTTGGCCGGGTCCATGGCCGTGCCCATCATGGGGCAGGCACTGTTGATCACAACCTCAGTAGCGGGGGCTTTTGCTTCGGTGCTCTTGGCGCCTTTGTCCCCACAGCCGACCAGCAGGCCGACGCCGAAAGCGCCGACGACGAACAGGGCCAGCAACATCACGTGGTTTCTCTTGGTGAACATTGGGGTTCTCCTGCTCTTGATCATGGTTGATGAGTACGGAAATCAATTCTATCAAAGTATAGCGCCCATTTCGAACGGGCACGTCGTGTCGAGCATTATTCGGTGTTGATGTGCAGCGGTCAAGATGATTTCGCCGTCACGCGTCGCCGGGGTCGTGAGCGTGGGGATGTTCGCAGCCCCCCCGGTGGTGGCTGGGCACCAGCAGCAGCGGAAAGACGATGTCGCTCGTGCAGCAGGGGACCCAGACCGCCAGGAACAGAAAGATCGATGCGCCGACGATCGTCCATACGCCGATACCGTGGGTCATGGCCGCCGTCATGTGGAACAGCGAGGCGGCCGTGCTGAGCAGGACGTGGCCGGCGTGGGGGAACTTGGTCTTGGGCCAGAGGTACCCGATCCCCGCCCCCGCCAACGCCAGGGGATTCACGATCCACCACAACTCGATGAAACCGATGTGCGCGTGGGGGTGGACGTGCTGGTCGCCGGCTTGCAGCAGCAACTCGCCCAGAAACGGAATCAGGCTGTCGCTGACGGTCCCCACGGCGATCGCGCCGACGTATCCGACGACCATGCACGCCCACCATCCGCCCTTGCCGTAATGGCGGTACATGGCGGCCGTGACGACCGCGCTGAGCAGAATGTGAACGGGATGGAAGACGGCGAAAAGCCGCTCCGATAGCGCCGGCGACGTCTTGCCGTGCACCATGGCCACCAGGATCGCAATGCCCACCACCGTGCCGCCCAGCGTGAACGGGGCATGGGCCTTCAACTCGTGCGCGATCCGTGCAAGCATGGTCGACGATTGGTCGGAAGCCATTGCGTCTGTGCCTCTTGCCCATCAGTCCCAAAGATGTGCTCAGGGGATTCTATCATGACCGGCCAACGAAAGAACCCCCGCCCCGTTCGACGAGCCCATTTCCCAACCAGGCCGACCGCCCCGTTGCGTCTCCGCGGCCGCAGAGCTAGAATCCGGGCGGCAGCGGGGCGTGCGGATGCATCGTGTCTCGTGGAAGAAAACGGTCGCATCTGTGTCCCGTCTGGCCGTGCAGGGGAGCAAGGGCTTTCGCCGCTCCCCGGGTTGATCATTGTCGCAAGTCGTTTGGGAAGGACAAGGCATGTGGGAATGGATAACGAGAACGTGGATGAGGCCTTGGGAGTTCTCTGAAGGCGACAATGCTGGGCGCATCACGACGTTGAGTAGTTCGTGCATCGTCAGTGTTGCCCTTCTCGGTTTCGCGTTGCCACTGGGGTGCCGAGAGCAAGCCACCCAATCGAGTCAGATCGAGGCGGGCAATGCCCGTGAGGTCCTCGCCGAGCGTGAGAGCGGAACGGAGAGCCTTGAGGCCGCGGTGACCGCTTGCAAAGAGGCCTTGAAGGAGCATTCTCGCGAGCGCGCTCCACTGGCTTGGGCCAGGGCGCAACACAACCTGGGCAATGCTCTGGCAGACCTTGGCGATCATGAAAGCGGAACGGAGAGTCTTGGGGCCGCGGTGGTCGCCTTCAAAGAGGTGTTGAAGGAGTACACCCGCGAGCGTGTTCCACTGGCTTGGGCCATGGCGCAAAACAAGCTGGGCAATGCTTTGCTGGACCTTGGCAAGCGCGAAAGCGGCACGGAGAGTCTTGAGGCCGCAGTGACGGCCTTCAAAGAGGCGTTGGGGGAGTACACTCGCGAGCGAGTTCCGCTTAAGTGGGCGATGACGCAAAACAACCTGGGCATAGCCCTGTGGGCCCTCGGCAAGCGTGAAAGCGGCGCGGACAGTCTTGAGGCCGCGGTGGTCGCCTACAACGAGGCCTTGAAGGAGTTTACTCGCGAGCGCGCTCCGCTCAATTGGGCAATGATGCAAAACAATCTGGGCATAGCCCTGCAGGTCCTTGGCATGCGTGAAAGCGGCACGGAGATGCTTGAGGCCGCGGTGATCGCCTATGAAGAGGCGTTGAAGGAGTATACTCGCGAGCGTGTTCCACCCGATTGGGCCATGACGAAAAACAACCTGGGCGCTGCCCTGCAGATCCTTGGCGAGCGTGAGAGTGATACGGAGATGCTTGAGGCCGCGGTAACCGCGTATGAAGAGGCATTGAAGGAATATTCTCGCGAGCGTGTTCCACTCAAGTGGGCCATGACGCAAAACAACCTGGGCATAGCCCTTCAGGTCCTTGGCGAGCGTGAAAGCGGCACGGAGATGCTTGAGGCCGCGGTGATCGCCTATGAAGAGGCGTTGAAGGAGTATACTCGCGAGCGTGTTCCGCTCGATTGGGCCATGACGCAACACGGCCTGGGCTATGCCCTGTGGTCCCTTGGCAAGCGTGAAAGCGGAACGGATAGCCTTGAGGCCGCGGTGACCGCCTGCAACGAGGCCTTGAAGGAGCGTACTCGCGAGCGTGTTCCGCTCAAGTGGGCGGCGACGCAAAACAACCTGGGCAGAGCCCTGTGGGCTCTCGGCGAGCGTGAAAGCGGAACGGAGAGGCTTGAAGCCGCGGTGATCGCCTACAAAGAGGCGTTGAAGGAGTATACTCGCGAGCGTGTTCCGCTCAATTGGGCAATGATGCAATACAATCTGGGCATAGCCCTGCAGGTCCTTGGCGAGCGTGAAAGCGGCACGGAGCGGCTTGAGGCCGCGGTGACCGCCTACAACGAGGCGTTGAAGGAACGTACTCGCGAGCGTGTTCCCCTCGATTGGGCGTCGACACAGAACAACCTGGGCAATGCCCTGCAGGGTCTTGGCGAGCGTGGAAGCGGCACGGAGATGCTTGAGGCTGCGGTGACCGCCTACAAAGAGGCGTTGAAGGAACGTACTCGCGAGCGTGTTCCACTCGATTGGGCGTCGACGCAATACAATCTGGGCAGGGGCCTGTGGGTCCTTGGCAAGCGTGAAAGTGGAACAGATAGCCTTGAGGCCTCGGTGATCGCCTACAAAGAGGCGTTGAAGGAACGTACTCGCGAGCGTGTTCCGCGCGATTGGGCGGCGACGCAAAACAATCTGGGCATGGCCCTGCAGGTCCTTGGCAAGCGTGAAAGCAGAACGGATAGTCTTGAGGCCGCGGTGACCGCCTACAAAGAGGCCTTGAAGGAACGTACTCGCGAGCGTGTTCCACTAAAGTGGGCCATGATGCAATACAGCCTGGGCAGTGCCCTGCGGGCCCTTGGCGAGCGTGAAGAAGGCACGGTGAATCTGACCAAGGCCGTGGAAGCTTACAGGAACGCTATCGAAGTGTATGAGGCGACCGGCCCATTGCGCTACTTGGAAGGGGCCCGCAGTAACCTCGCCAAGGCCGAGGCGATGATCGACTTGCGTCAAGGCGAGGAGTAGGCCGCAGGTGATGGGCCCAAAGCGCATGAAAAAGGCCCGCCATTTGACGGGCCCATTTCGCAACGAGGCCGACCCGCCTTCGTCCCCAAGGGACTTCGGCGGGCAGGCGGGATTCCGCTTCGCGGGCGCCTTCGGCGGACATGCGGATCCTCATCGCGACGAAAGTCCCAAATGCACAAAGGCCGGCCAAGAAGGCCAGCCTTTGTGCAAACGAGGCCGACGGGAGTCGAACCCGCAACCTCCGGATCGACAGTCCGGTGCTCTAACCAATTGAGCTACGGCCCCATATTCGGTTGTCACCGGCCGAATCCACGCGCCAGGCGAACCGTGAAGTATAGCTATTCCGGCGGGGGGGTGTCAACTTGGATTCAGTATCGGCACAAAATCCCGCCCGGACGCCGCCCGGACGGGATAGGGACCATCAGCGGCGTCGGCTGGTCGGTCAGAACAGCCAACTTTCCTGTTCGATATTGCTGCTCGGAGAATCGTCCACCGTTGTCGCAGCTGCGACGGGCTGGGGCTGTTCAGTTGGGGTATGCAGGTCCGGACGCTCGCGCTCGATCGCGGCAGCGGCGACGGTTTCGACCGGCAGGAGTTCGGGCATCTCGGCGGCGACGCGGGGTCCGGCAAAGAAACGTCGGACCTCGTCGCGGCGGGGCTTCCATCGCGGTTTGGCTGCGGGGCAGGGCAGGGCGTCGGGCGCCACCTCGACCGGGGCCGGCTGAGGCGCTGATGAGCGGAAATGGCTGACGTATCGCACCGGCGCGGGGGCCGGATGTGGGATATTGAGGCTGCTGAGATTCCGCAGATAGGCCAGCAGATCGGTTTGGTCAAACTGGGACAGAAAGTCCGGTCCTGCGGAGGGGTTGGTCTGGCGAATCTCGTCGATGAGTTGTCGTTTTGTCATGACGCCATCCTTGGCCTTGGGAAATCCGTTTCAACTGGGTGCAACATCACCACTGCGCAAGGATTTATCGGCCAGGTCGGTTGCGGGGCTTTAGGCGAATTCCCCCGAATTCGGCGTCGAAATTCAGGCCAAAATGAGTATAATGCTACGCCAATATGAGTTCCCAGGACCAGACCACCATGAGCGAGTGGGTCCGGGACATTGACTTCGAGCAGCACGGGCCGTTGAAACGGGCCTTGAAGACTGTCCTAGGAAATCCCATCGCCAACTATATGCCCGCCGGTTTGATGCGCGGGCTGCTGCGCCTGACCGAAAGCGAGCTGGCGGCGGCCAACTGGGCCGACCCGGGGGGCTGGCGGAGCATGGTGATCAGCTACGAAGGCAAACCGCGCCAGATCGCCGACAAGCTCCTGGTCGGGGCGGGCACCGTGCCGACGGCCCTGCGGAATCGCCGGCGTCTGGCGACGCGGCTTCTGGCGAGGCTGATCGACCAGGCCGATCACGACGACGTCCACGTGTTGTGCCTGGGCGCCGGGCCGGGGCTGATCGTCATCGACGCCCTCACCCAGGCCACCCGCCGGGCCCACGCGACGCTGGTGGACATCAGCCCGGACGCCTTTGATTACGGCTGCTCGCTGGCCGCCCAAAAAGGCGTGGTCGACCGGGTCCGATACGTGCTGGGGGACATTCGCGATATCGATGAGCTTCTGGACACACCGCCCGACATCGTCAAGATGATCGGCATCTGCGAGTATCTGACCGACGAGCAGATCATCGAGATCGTCCAGGCCACCGCCGGCGTCATGCCGCGCGGGGCCTCCATCGTCTTCAACACCATCTCCCAGGCCCACGGCACGGATCGGTTCTTCCGTCGGGTCTTTGGCATTCACATGACCTACCGCGACGTGACGCATCTGCAGGGCCTGCTGGGCCAGGCGGGGTTCGGTAACTTCGCGGCCTTTCCGGAGCCATTGGGCGTCTACAACGTGGTGGTCGGCCGACGTTTGGGCTAGTCGGCAGCGAAAGGATATTCATGCCTGAGATCTCCGTCCCATGGGGTGATGATTCGTGGACCATCTCGCTGCCCGAGTCATGGACAGTCGAACAGGTCGCCAAGCCGACCACCTGGCCGGCGCCCGACGATTGGGCCGACCGGCTGGCGCGGGCCCTGGCCGAACCGTCATCGGGCATGCCGCTCTCGAAATTGCTCTCCGCCAGACGCAACGGGCGGATCGCGCTGATCCTGGAGGACATGACGCGCCACAGCCCCTTGGACAAAATCCTGCCGATCGTTCTCCGCGAGATCGACCACGCAGGTATCTCGCGAGAGCGGATCGAGGTGGTCTTCGCCGGCGGCATGCACCCGCCGATGACGCCGCGCCAGGCCGCCCAGAAACTCGGCCCCGCGATGGCGAACAGTCGATGGCGCTGCAATCCGTGGAAAGACGACTCCGCCTACGAGTATGTCGGGCGCATCGGGCGGATGAAGCTGCACATCGATCGCGGTGTGGTCGAGTCCGACCTGCGAATTGTCATCTCCTCGGTAAGCGTGCACGTGCAGGCGGGCTTTGGGGGCGGGTACAAGATGCTCCTGCCCGGCTGTGCGTCGCTGGAGACTATTCGCCACCTTCACCGCCTCGGGCTCGACGAGATGCGCCACCAACTGGTCGGCACCGAAAGCGTGCTCAACCCGATGCGCCGGGTCATTGACGCCGGCGGCCTGCTGGTGGACCAGGCCCATGGCGCGACGTTCGCCGTGCAGTACGTGCTGGACGACGACAATCGGCCGAGTTTTGTCTCGGCCGGTGAGGTCATCCCCACCCAGCAGATGTTGGCCAAGCAATGTGCGGTCACCAGCGGCGTGCTGATCGAGAAGCCCGCCGACATCGTGATCACCAACGCCTTCCCGCGCGATACCGATTTGTGGCAGTCATTCAAATCCATCGCCAACACCCGCTGGGCGCTTCGGCCGGGAGGGATCATCATTTGCCTCACCCGCTGCGAGGCCGCCATGCAGGGCATGCGCGTGCCGCGCTGGCCCATCAACCCCGCCTGGATGCGCCGCATTGTCCGATGGCTCGGGCCGGAGACGCTCAGCTCGCTGGTCACGCGCCTCGTGCCGCGTCTGGCGGGCGACGCGGCGTTCTTCGTCAGCATTGCCACACAGACACTGCATCGCAACCCGATCGTGCTCGTCTCGCCCATCCTGCACGCCACCGGCGGGAAGTTCCCGGGCATCGAGCTGTTCGCCGCCCCCGCCGAGGCGATGGCTCTGGCCGATGAGCTGTTGGGCGGCGGGCCGCAGCGTGTCATCGTCTTCCCCACCGGCGGGACAACCTATCCCGTCCCCCAGGAAAATTGACCCACCCCCAGGGTCGATCTCCGCATCCGACGAGATCGCCGGGATCAGATCGGGTTCAGCAGCGAGACCGCTTTGGTTTCGTCGTCGGCGATGTGAAGGATCTTATCCAGGCGGGTGATCCGAAAGCCCTCGAGGACTTTAGCCGTCATGCCGCAGAAGACCACCTTGCCCTTGATGGCCTCGGCCTTCTTGTGCATCTTCAGGACGACGCCGATCATCTGGCTTGACAGGTAGCGAACGCGGCGAAAATCGACCACCACCTTGCGGATCGCCTCGTCGTCAACGAGCCGATACAGCCGTCGGCCGATTCCTTCGATCGCGACGGGGTCCAGCAGGGAGACGTCCTCGATCAATGCGATCCTCACGTCATACACTTCGGAAATAACCAGTCCCATCGGGGGCTCCACAGACCTGCCCGGCCGGGCCCAGAGGCGCTCAAGGAACTTCGAAGATGCTCTGGACCTTCACCAGCGTCAGGTCTTCCGGAAATGCGTGATAGGAAAACACGTGCAGATGCCGCGTTTTGGCGTCGTAGTCGAGATAGGAAAACGGCGTCAACGGCGGCCGCCGCATCCATGTCGGGAAAGGCACAAACAGCCCGCGCTTGGCCCCTTGGCGGGCCAGGTCGTGGTGGGTCTTGGCGAAGACCTGTTCGCTCATCGTCTCGACCTGGAAGTTCATCATGTAACGCAGACCCTTGGCCTCGACGTGTTCGTGTTCCTTTTCGCCGCGGAAGGGGAGCTCGGCCAGCAGGCCCCGGCGGGGCAGCTCAGAATCGGCGTCGGCGAGGACCTCCACCATCCACTGCTTGCCACGCCCGAACATGATCACGTGGGAGCAGCCCGTCACCCACAACTGCGCTTCATAATGCTTGCGGGCCAGCCGTTCGCCGCTGTGAATCTCGAACAGCTCGGGGTGAAGCGGGCGATCGTATAAATAGTATCGCAGCGAGGCGACGCGCTGTTGATGTCCAATGGCCATATAAGCTCTCTTCGGCAAAATCCCCCCCGAAAAACCCCTATTATAGCCCGGATGGGCCGAACAGAAAACCCCTGTATAAAGGGGACGGAGCACTAATTAGCAACCCAAGACCAGACGCACCGGGGCGAGCGCATGGCTAATTAGTGCTCCGTCCCCTTTATTCGCCGGCAGGCGCCCATCAGTCGTCGTCGTCCGTCGTCGCCGGTGGCTCGCGGTGGCGGCGGTATCGGTGCGGCAGCTTCAGCCGCAAATGCGGGCGGGCCTTGCGGTAGTAGATCACCCCGTAGTAGGCCCCGACATACACGATCGCCGCCAGCACCAGGCCGATGAGCAGGCTGCCCACCCACAGGGGCCAGACGATCTCGTTGGTCAGCTCCCACCAGTTCTGGATCTTCCGCCACCAGGTGTCGTGGCCGGTCAGGGCGGCCCCCCAGTTGATCTCCTTGGCCGGGCTCCCGAGGATCCATCGCCCAAAGAGGTAGTTGGGATAATAGATGGGCACCAGTGTCGCCGGGTTGGACACCCACACGAACGGCAGGCCGACCAGCTTGTTCGCCCCAAACAGCAGGCACAGCAACAGCAGTCCGACCGTCTGCAGGCCGATCGCCGGCGTCCAGGCGGCGAAAATGGCCAGGGCAATACTCAATGCGATGCGATGCGGCGTGTCGTCCACGTGCAAGATACGGTACTTGAAGAAGCTCCCCAGCCAGCTGATTGTTGTCTTGATCGGCATCAACGACTCCCCGAAGCTAGCATCTCGCGCGCCAATGATACCACGTCGGCCGGATCGATCAACTCCATACACACCGCCGGACGGCACCGCCGCCTCAGGCACCCCTGGCAGGGAACGTTGGCGACAATCGCCCGACCGATGCGATACGGGCCCGTCCGCTCCGTCTGTGTCGGCCCGATTAGCGTCACCGCGGGCACACCGACCGCCGGGGCGATGAACTTTGCCGCCGAGTCGCAGCAGACCACCCCGGCCGACGCCGCAATGACCGCCACCATCTGCGAGACGCTCGTCGCTCCGGCCAGATTCACGACACGGTCGCCCAGCCCCTCGACGATGCGGCCGCAGGTATCCTTGTCCGCGGCCGTGCCCAGCACCACCACCGGCCGATCGACGCTCAATTCGCCAATGACCGCCCGCCAGTGTCGAACGGGGTATTCCTTGGACTGCCACCGCGTCGGCGGGACGCAGACGAGGAAGTCCCCGTCGGCCAGATTGGCCTGGCGCTTGAGGAGGTCGGTGGCGAAGTCCTTCGCTGCCGGGGCGACCTCGAGGGTCATGTCCTCTGGGCGGGCGTCCAGGCCCAGTTGCTGGGCGAGGGCGATGTTCCGATCGACGGTGTGTGGGGCGGTGGGCTCGACGAGCCTGTCATAGAACAGCCAAGCAGCTTCCCGGGCGTCGGAGAAACCCGCCCGGATAGGCGCTCGGGTCGCCAGCGTCAGCAGCCCGCTTCGCAGGAGGCCCTGCAGATCGATGACCCAGTCATAGTCGCTGCGTCGCAGGTCCCGCAGCAGCCGCCACAACGCCGCCGCCGCCGTCGCCGACCGCCACGCCCGCCCGAGCTTGCGCCGTCGAAACGGCACGACCTCGTCGAGTTGGCTGTCGTGGGCCACCAGCGGCGCGCAGGCATCGCTCAACAGCCAGGCCGTGCGGACCTTGGGGAAGGTCCGCTTAAGTCCGCGCAAGACGGGCATCGCCGTCACCACGTCGCCCAGCGCGCTGGGCTTGATGATCAGCACGCGCCGAGGAACGATATGGCGACAACGATGAGCGATCACGCGCCGGTCTCCCTGGTAGCCTGCTGCCGTCGGATAAGCTGCACATTGCGGCGAGAGCGAATCTGCTGATCGAGCTTCCGCGCCGACCAGGTATCCAACACCCGCCAGTACGGTTTGAAATGAATGCGCCCGCTGCCGGGGCGGCGGAGGTAGCCCAGGAGCATCCGCAGCTTGCCGGCGTGGTTGACGGCGGGGCACTTCAGCAGCGATACGTTCAGCCGCATCAGGCCCTGGAATCGCTGGCGCATCGAAATCCGCCGCACCCGGCGAAGCCCGTCCAGGTCGATCAGCACGATCTCCGGCGGCTGGCCCAGTTCCCACCGGACGAACATGTTGGACGCTTTCAGGTCGCGATGCGCGAAATTGTTGTCGTGCAACTGCTGCAGCACGCGCCCCATCTGCCAGAGCACTTCCTTGGCCAGTTGATGTTGCTGCCTGGCCGACAGGCGTGCGGGCCCGGTGGGCTGCGGCGCCAGCCACGTCGCCAGGAAATCGTCCAGCCGCGGCCAGGTGAGCGCCTCGGTGATGAGGATGTTGTCGGTGAGAAAAGGCCCCACGCGCCGCTCCAGTGCGACCAGGGGCAGGGCGGCCGCAATGCGCCGCGTCAGCAGCGCGTGGCCCAGCCGAAACGCCCGCAACGCGCGCGAAGGGCGGAAGCAGTCCAGCAGCACTTTCCACCGGCGCTTGCGGCGATGTTGCTTGATGTAGACGTCGACGTCCTTGTCCCCGACCCGGATCGTTCGGCGCAGGACCAGGCTCGAACGGGATTTCTTGGCCCGCTCGGCGGTCGTCTCGTCCAGCAGGGCGTCCAGATCTCCCAGCGTCTGATGCCATTGGTCGAGCGTGAAGGTTTGCTCGGCCGCCTGCGAGCGGGCCAATCGCCGTTTGGAGGCCAACACCACGTGTCCCCGCCACCCGTCGGCCAGGGCGATCCGCGCAAAGTATCGGTTGGTCCCAAGCGCGCGGCGGTCGCGTTGCGTGTGTTGATGGCCCGTATGCTGGGCGGTAAAGTGTTCGACCATGATCTGCCACCCGCGCAGCGACCCCTCGGCCCCGCTGGCCCGCAGGTAGTGGGCCAGGAACCGAAGCCGCTCCGTCCGCGTGGTGAAATTGCTTCGGTCGTGGAACAACTGGGCCAGATTGGCCGCCCGGGCCCGGCGCGAAACGCGCCGGCGGCGGCGCGCGCGGTGCAGGTCGATCAGGATCAGTTCGAGCGTGGGGCTATCGGTCCGCACCAGCACGTTGCCGCAATGGACGTCCCCGTGCACCACGCCGGCGGCGTGCATCCGGCCGAACAGTTCGGCCAAGGCGACCGTCGCGCGTTGAATGGCGCGGCGGCCGGGGAGGCCTTCGGCCAGACGCTTGAGGTGCCACACGTCCGCCGGTTCGGCCGGGGCGACCGTTTCGGTGACGAGCCACTGCTCGCCCCGGCCCCAGCGGGCGGCGAGCGGGCGGGGCGTCTGGACACCGCGCTGGGCCAGGAAGAGCGAGAACTCCATTTCGTGGCGGGCGTCGAAACGTCCCAGCATCCGCCTAATGCGATGCAGCAGCGTGCGGCTGTGGTAGTGCTTGACGTAGACGGGCTGGCCGTTGATGACGCCGCGGTAGACCGTGCGCGAGGGGTTGTGCTTGAACTGCTCCATCCCCGCCTCCAGCGGGTTGGAAATCGCCTCCAGACTCTCGCCCAACAGCGCAGCGGAGGCCGCATCAGCGAACACGACGTCGCCGGCGGTCGAAGTTGTATGGGTCCCAGCCCGGTTCATGGTCACCGCGGAGATTCACTTCGCCAAACATATGCGCAGCGAAGGATTATACCGGCAGAGAGCGCGGCCCTTCAAGCGAGGTCGACTCGGCGAGAGCATAGATCGTCGCCAGCGTCTCGCCAATGGCGGCTACGTCGAAGCATTGGGCGGCGCGTTGGCGACCGGCGTCGGCCAGCGTTTGGGCCAAGGCGGGGTCGTCGGAGATCGCGAAGATCGCCTGGGCGGCCCCACGCGGTGTGGCCAGCTTGCTCGCCAGAACCGCCTGCCCGCCCCACTCGATCAGATCGTCGACGCCGAAAATGACGGTCGGCAGGCCGGCCGCCAACGCTCCCGCCAGCGCCGTGGTCCCGCAGTTGCGGTCGTGACAGAATATCGCAATATCGCAGGCGGCCAGGACATCCGCCCGGCGCGAGGGCGGCCAGGGGCCGTAGTGGTCCTCGACGAAGCCGACCCCCCGAGCGAACGCAAGAATCGCCTCACGGTGCGGCCCGTCGTCGGACGTGATCAGCCGGATCTTCGGCAGGACGTGTCGCAGAATCGCGTGGACCCAGCAGGCGGCCTTGTGGCCGCCGTGGCGGACCATTTCGCCACCGGCCAGGATCACCAGGTAGTCGGGATCGAGCCCGATCTCGGCCCGAAAGGCCTGGCGCCGCTCGGCGGCGCGGTCGATGGGCTGGGCGGCCGGCGGGAGAACGTGGACCCGATCGGCCGGGGCGGCGACGCCGATCAGCCGGTTACGGGCGCCCTCGGTCGCAACGGTCCAGACGGCCTCACTACGCTCGTTTCGCCTCATCCATTGTCGCTGCCGATTCGCGGGGGGCGCCGTCACGAGCGAGCGGACCAGTGTGCACGGCCGGCCCCGGGCGAGAATCTCACCCGCCCGTTGGGCGTTGTCCGACCAGGTGTGGATGATGTCCACCTTGTCCGCCCAGTTCGGCATCCGCAGCGCGCACAGCCCGGCCGACCCCAGCGGCACGTGCAACGACCGGACCGTCAGCCGATCCTCCCACGCCGGGCCCGGGCCGATCGACACGATCGGGTCGCTTTCGCCAGCTAGCAGGGCCAACTGGTCCAACATGTCGGCCGGTGTGTTCCCGTCGATAATGTGTAGCACGCGCGGCATGGCGGCGGATGATAAACAAGCTCGGCCTCCCAGGCAAGCGGGCGTCCGGCCCGGCAGGCGGGGCGGGTGGAAATCGTCCCGGGCGAGGCTAAGATAACAAAGGCCCGCTCGACGGGCGAGGGGGCTTTGGGGGGGGTGCTAGGAGCACTTGGGGGCCGGCCCAGTCGCCTGCCCGTCGCCGCCCTCAAACGCAAAGCACACTCGGTACAGCGACCGCTCGCCCCGCTGCTGGGGGGTGTAGAGCGTATCCAAGGCGTCCTGCAGTGCGGCGACATCCGCATACCCGTCCGCCTGCGCGTCGGCGTCGGTCAGCATGTCGGCCGTGACGGGGGTGATGTCTTCAATACGAATCACACCGAGGCCCCGCACGCGGTGAACGCTGCCGGCGGCCACCATCGGCCGACGCCAGTAGCGAAACGTGGTCGTCTTGCGCCGCTGGCGGATCGCCTCGAAAAACTCTTTCTTCATCAGGAGCATGGAGATGACCTACCATCGTAGTAACGCATTGTGGCGGGTGCGTGTCAACGTTCGCATTCGCCGTCCGCGCCCGAAAACGCCCGACGCGCGCCGCCTGGCGAGGATCTTCGGCCTGACCGACGGGCTGGACGAGACGCTCTACGACGAGTTCGAACTCCCGCTGGCGGCAGGGAAGATCGTCGCGCTCGTGGGGCCTTCCGGCTCGGGCAAGAGCCTGCTCCTGCGGGACGTGATGCGACAGGCGCGCCGGGGGATGTGGATGGACGCCCGCCAACTCGTCGCCAGCGACCTGCCGGCGATCTCGCTGCTGGGCGGCCCGTCGGTGGGTCGGACCGACCAGAGCAATGAGCGCTCCCTGGCCGGTCGGCTGGCTATGTTGGCGCGTTGCGGGCTGGCCGAGCCGGCGGCCCTGATCACGCCGGCGCGGCGCCTCTCCGGCGGGCAGGTGCACCGCCTGGCGCTGGCCCGCGTTCTGTGGGAGGCCCAACGGCGGGCGGCGGGCGGCCCGAGGGCATCGGGCGATCGGCAATCGGCCCGGCCTGTCGTGGTGGCCGCCGACGAGTTCGCCGCCTCGCTCGACTGGCCGACCGGCTCGGTGCTCTGTCGCCACGTGCGTAAGTTGGTCACATCGTCCGGCATCTGTCTGCTGGTGGCGACGCATCGATGGGACCTGCTGGACGATCTGCAACCCGATCGCGTCATCGTCAAGCCGCTGGGCCAGCCCCCGCGCGAGTTGCCTCGGCGGCGTTGGTTGTCGCCGTCGGCCTGTCGCCGCTGGAGCGGCCGATGGCGAGTCCACCGCGGCAGACTGGCCGACTACAAGGCCCTGGGGCGGTTCCATTACCTCACCGGCCCGCCGGCCGCCCACAAGCGCGTCTATGTGATCCCGGCGCCGCGGGTCCATCGCCCCCACGGCGGCCCGGCCGTCGCGGCGGTGGCTGTCGTCAGCCCGCCCGTCCTGCAGTGTCGCGCCCGCAACATCGTCACCGGCGGGCGCTACTGCCGGCCGCCGCGCCGCCGAGCGGTGGGGTGGCTCAACGCCGAGGTGGAAACGATCTCGCGCGTCATCGTCCACCCGATCTATCGCGGCGAGGGGCTGGCGGTTCAACTCGTCCGCCACATCCTGCGGACCAGCCCGGTCGCCATGGTCGAGGCGCTGGCCATCATGGGCCGCTACCACCCGCTGTTCGAGCGGGCGGGCATGACGGCCATGATCGACGACGAGTTTCGATACGCCTACTACCACCACCACGTCGACTCCGGCGGGCCGGCCGTTGCGGCCGCGACGGCGACGCCATAGACTTGCCATCCTTGTGATGGTGAGCAACACTCCATGATGACACGGCGCGAGCGCCTGATGGCGACGCTCGAAGGCAGGCCCGTCGACCGCCCGGCGGTCAACTTCTACGAAATCGGCGGGTGGAATGTCCTGGCGGCCTGCGACGATCCCGACGAGTTCAACGTCTACAACGACCCGTCGTGGCGGCCCCTGGCGCAACTGGCCGAGGAGAAGACCGACATCATTCGCATGGTGGGGCCGATCTGGAAGGGCCGCTCCCGGCGCGACGCGGCCATCGGCACGCGTAGCGAGACGTGGCGGGAAGGGCGGTCGAGCTTCACCCGCACGGTCCTAACCGCCCCTGGCCGCGATTTGACGTCCGTCACGCGGCGCGACCCTGAGACGATGACGACTTGGACGATCGAGCACGTGCTCAAGAGCGTCGAGGATGTGAAGGCGTATCTGCAGTTGCCGGAGGAGCCCTTCGAGGGCGACCTGGACGTCGAGGCGATGGCCGCCGGCGAGCGGGAGCTCGGCGAGGCCGGGATCGTCATGATCGATAGGGGGGATCCACTGTGCGAGGTGGCCGGGCTGTTTTCGATGGCCGACTACACGGTCCTGGCCATGACCGAGGGGGCGCTGTTTCACCGCCTGCTGGAACGCAGCGCGCGCCGCGTCCATGAGGAGACTGAGACGATCGCCCGTGAGTTTCCCGGGCGGCTGTGGCGAATCTGCGGGTCCGAGTACGCCTCCGAGCCCTACCTCCCGCCGTCGTTATACGCCGAGTATGTCAACCGCTACGCCGGGCCGATGGTCCGGGCCATCCAGGACCACGGCGGCTATGCCCGCATCCATTCGCACGGCAATCTACGCGGAATCCTGCCGCACATCATCGCGATGGGCCCGGCCGGTCTGGACCCGTGCGAGCCGCCTCCGCAGGGCGACATCGAGCTGATCGATCTTCGCCGGCAGATCGGCGCCGAGACGGTGCTGTTCGGCAACATCGAATCCAGCGACATCGAGACCCTCGCGCCGGCGGCCTTCGAGACCAAAGTCGTCGCCGCGTTGACCGAAGGGACGGCGGGCGAGGGGCGCGGCTTTGTCCTGATGCCGTCATCGTGTCCCTACGGGCGAACGATCGTGCCGAACGTGCTGGCCAACTACGAGACAATGGTGCGCCTGGCAACCGGCTGGGGCGGCTAGGCGTCGCTGCAGTCGCGGCGATTTCGATTGTCAGGCCGTGGCGGCAAAACTATTATGCCCGGCGTGTCGCAACTCAAGGTCCATCTGAACGGCCAACTCGTCGACGCCGACGACGCCCGCATCAGCGTATTCGACGTCGGCTTTCTTCACGGCGGCTCGACGTTCACCACCATGCTGGCCCACAAGGGCGTCGTCTTTCGCCTGGGCCGCCATCTCGAGCGACTGTTGGAGACGGTGGACCTGCTGGGCATCCGCACCTCTGCAACCGACGCGTCTTTGACCGCGGCGATCGGCGACGTCATTAGAGCTAACGGCGTGGCTGAGGCCCGCCTTCGGGTGACGCTCTCGCCGGGCATGTCCACGGGCGGCGAACCGACCGTCTTGGTGACGGCCGAGCCGCTGCCCGAGTACCCCAGCCAGTGGTACACCGAGGGGATCATGGTCGTTGTCTCCTCGTTCAAGCAGAACGTGGGCGACCCGACGTTCGGGTACAAGACCGGATGCTACTTTCCGCGCGTGCTGGCCCGGCAGGAAGCTCAGCGCAAAGGCGCCGAGGAGGCGATCTGGTTCACGGCCGACAAGCGGCTGGCGGAGGCGTGTTTCTGCAATGTGTTCCTGGTCGCCGGCGGCGCGGTCCGCACGCCGCCGCGCGATACGCCCGTGCTGCCGGGCGTGGTCCGCCAGGCAACGATCGAACTGTGCGAAACGCTCGAAATCGACTGCGATGCGGAATCGCCGCTGACGGTGCACGACATGCTTTCGGCGCAGGAGATGTTCCTGACATCGTCGACGATGGGCATTCGCCCGGTGGTGCATATCGAACAGCACGCCGTGGGCGAGGGGGTCCCCGGGCCCGTGACGCAACGGCTGATGGACGCGTATTGGGCGCTCCTGGACGAGGAGTGCACCGGATAGACGAATCGAATAGGCTTTCACCACAAGGGACGCCAATCATGAAGGTCGCCGACGTTGCTCGTGAACTTGAGGCCATCGCGCCGCTGGACTTGGCGGCGGAGTGGGATAACGTGGGGTTGCTCGTCGGCGACCGCCAGGGGTCGGTCGAGAAGCTGATGCTGTGCGTGGACCTGACCGAAGCGGTGCTGGCCGAGGCGGTTTCGGCCAAGGCGCAGATGGTGATGGCCTATCACCCGGTGATCTTCAAGACGATCTCCCGCGTGACAGCCGATGCGGCCCCGGTGGTCTATGCGGCGGCCCGGCGTGGTTTGGCCGTCTACTCGATGCACACCGCGCTGGATTCGGCCCCGGGCGGGACCAACGATGTGCTGGCGGAGGTGCTGGGGCTGGTTGGCGCTCGCCCGCTCGAAGCGGCGCACGATCACCATCGGTGCAAGATCGTCGTGTTCGTCCCGGCCAACGACTTGGCCAATGTGGCCGAGGCGGCCTTCGCCGCCGGGGCGGGCCGGATCGGCGAGTATCAGGATTGTGCGTTTTTCTCCCACGGCATCGGCACGTTCGTAGCGGGGCGCGCCGCCCAGCCGACCGTGGGCAGGCCGGGCCAACACGAGGCCGTCGAGGAGGTCCGGTTCGAGGCGATCGCGCCGATCGCTCGGGTGGCTGACGTGGCGATGGCCATCCGGGCCGCCCACAGCTACGAAGAGCCCGCCATCGACGTCTACCGTCTGGAGCATCTGCCGGATGCCTGCGGCATGGGCCGGATCGGGCGGCTGAACGAGCCTGTCGACGAGTCGGCCCTGGTGGAGCGCATCAAGACCGCCACCGGCCTGAAGCAGGTGTGGATCGCCCGCGCCGCCTCGAAAAGCCCCAGCCACGGGCCGATCACCGTGGCGGCATGTGCGGCCGGGTCGGCGGGCGGCATGTTCGAGGCGGCGGCATCGGGCGGCGCGACGTTTTACCTGACCGGCGAGATGCGACACCACGACGCCCTGGCCGCCAACGCTGCCGGGCTGACCGTGGCCTGCCTGGGCCACTCCAACTCCGAACGCCTGACGCTGCAACACCTGGCCAAACGCCTGCGCAAACGCATCTCCGACCTGAAGGTGGCCGTGTCCAAGAAGGACGCCGATCCCTTCGAGATCGTCTGAGCGCCTTTAGGGGGCGACGGTATCGCCGGCGGGGGTAGCCCCGACGAGGGCGCGGGCTTCGGCGATGGCTTCCAGAAGCGCGCGGGCCTTGTCGAGGGTCTCTTGATACTCAGCCTCGGGATCGCTGTCAGCTACGATGCCGCCACCGACCTGGATATGAACGACCGGCCCGTCGCAGACGATCGTGCGGATAGCGATATTCCAGGTGGCCTGGCCGGTGACGCCGACGTGGCCGATGCAGCCGGTGTAGACGCCGCGGGCGGTCGGTTCGAGCTCGTCGATGATCTGCATCGACCGGATCTTCGGCGCCCCGGTGATCGACCCGCCCGGGAACGTCGCCCGCAGCAGTTGGGCCGGACCGACGTCGTCGCACAGATCGCCCTCGACCGTGCCGACGAGGTGAAAGACCGTCGGGTGCGTCTCCAGCCGGCGCGGATTGGTCACGCGGACGGTGCTGTAGTCGCACACCCGGCCGAGGTCGTTGCGCAGCAGATCGATAATCATGGCCAGTTCGGCGTTGTCCTTGCCGCTGGCCAGCAGCTCGGCGGCGGCGCGGGCGTCGACGTTCGCTTCGCCGGTGCGGGGGCGCGTGCCCTTGATCGGGCGGGTGACGACGTGGCCGTTGCGAACGGTCAGGAACAACTCGGGCGAGCTGGACAGAATCGCACACGGCGCCCCATCGCAGTCGAAGCTCAGATACGCGGCGTACGACGCGGGATTGCGACGCCGAAGGGCGCGATAGATATCGACGGCGCGATCGCCGCCGTCGGTGGTGAGTCGATGCGAGAAGTTCACCTGGAAGATATCGCCGGCGGCGATGTAGTCCGCGCAGCGCGCGACGGCGCGGAGATACTGGTCGCGGGTAAAGGCCGATCGGGCTTCGACCGCGGGTCGAGCTGTGGCGTCGGCGTGTTCGCTGCGGATGGGCCCGGCGTCGATCGGGTCGGCGGCGGCCCGGCGGAGCATTGTTCGCAGGACCTGTGCCGCCTCGCCCGCGCCTTGCGGCGGGTGGTCGAATTGCAGATAGGCCAGCGACCACGACGTGCGGACGGCGTCGTAGACCAGCGCCGCGTCATAGAACGCCAGGCGAAGATCGGGCAGGTGCGTGTCGCGGACGGCCCGGCCCGGCAGGCGTTCGACGCGCCGACCGACTTCGTACCCGACGTATCCGATCCACCCGGGGCCGAAGTCCAAGTCGTCGTCATCGTCGGCCTGGACCCACGCGAACGCTTCGCCCAGGGCGGCCCAGAAGTCCTCGTTGCTGCCGCCGCCGTCGGCGAGGATGCCGGTGCGTTCGCTGGTCAGAGTTCCGTCGCGAAGCGTCAGCACGTCGATCGGGCGGCAGGCGAGAACGCTGTATCGGCCGTGCGTCTCGTCGAAGGCGGCCGAGTCCAGCCAGGCGGGGTCCGGCTGGGCCGTCAGAGACTCCAGCAGCGCGCCGGGAAGACAGACGGCGTCGAGCGGCTCGACGACGACGTCTGCGCGGCTACGGCCCATGGTTGCCGGCGGCATGATCCAATCCGTCCAAGATCACTGCTGTTGGTGCGGGGCCCTCTAAGGGGCGCCCAGCGTGTTAAACTGCGATTTCTTCAGATAGCGCGCCGATTTGGCGGCGGCGGCGATTATCGGATCATCGCTGCTCATGTATTTGGTAATCAGGCGCTTGTTTATGCGGCGGTCGGCCGTCCGGCGGGCGGAGAATTTCAGGACTGCCATCGACATGACGGCCTGGACGCGCCAGGCGCGCCCGGGATCGTTTTCGGCGATGAAGAAAAGGTTCCCCGCCTTGGGAGCCGTGTTCCACAGCTTCTGTCGTTTCGTGCCGCAATAGGTCCAGGCGGCCGTGGCGGCCCGCTCGTAGGATGAGGCGTTGGCGGCCTCGGCGTCCATGCCCTTGTCGCGGTACAGGCGTAGGAGGTCCTGAGCAGCCATGGCCTGGATCGCCAGTCCGCGGCTGGTCATGTCCACGACGGCGCCTTCGTTGAACATGTGCCACCCCATCACGCACGCCGCCTTGCGGATCTGAATCGCCCGGTCGGTCTGGCCCGTGTTGGCGTAGAGGTCCCCGGCCATCAGGACGATCTTGGCGACGGTCTCCAGGTCCAGGGCGGGTCCGTAGATGCCGCGAATCTCGATCTTTCTCTCCGTGTGGACGAACGTGTACCGCATCGCGGCCTTGCCGGCGCCCGCCTGGACTAACTCAACCATCTGGTCGACCGATGTCGGTAAGCCCAGGAGCGGCTTGTTCTCATAGACCGCCTTGAGGAGTTTGTCCAGCACCTCTTTGTTGGCCTCATAGAGTTCGACGGCCTGGGCATAGTCGTCGCCGGCATTGCCTCCGCCCGTCGGCGCGGCGCCCACAATGATGCTGATCGGTTGCGCAACTGTGGCAGCCTTGATGTACTGGTACCGCATATCGGTTTCCGGCGGCGAGGCGGACGGACACGCCACCGGCTTGACCAGCAGCAGCGCCACCATGCCAACCAGGGCGACCGATACAAGCCAGCCAGCCAAATTGCCCATGCTCAATCTCCTTGCGTCCGCACCGGGTGGCGATCTAGTCCACCCGACGCCGGACGGTCGCGGCAAAGGATGATTCTACAACTCCGATCCCGGCTCAACAAGCGGCAGACTAGGGGCCCTCAGCCGGCGCGGTCGTCGCCGTCGGCGGCAGGACGTAGATCGTCGGCCGGACGTATCGTCCAGGGGCCTCGTCGGCCTGCGGCGCCTCGAGCTCTCGGGCGCCCAGGGGCACGAGATCCGCCAGGGCCCCCAGGGCGGGCCAGTCGATCCATTGTCCGTGCGGCCACTGCCGGTCGTAGGCGGCCAACGGCTCGGCCGCCAGCGACGGGGGGAAACCGTACGTGTGGGCCAGGCGGATGATCTCATCCCAGTTGATCAGAATGTGCGTCACGCCGCGGCCCTGCAGGTCGTCGAGCATCTGCCGGGGGGAGCGTCCCTGCTCGATCATCTCCGCCAGCGGATGGGCGTCGAAGGCGGTCGCATAAACGCTGCCGGCGGGCATGTAAAACGCCAGCGGATGGCCGACCAACATCACCCGGGCCTCGGCGTCGGGCCCGAACCACGCCTCGCGTTTGGCCGCGGCGAGGGTCTTCACGTCGGTCCCGTTAATTGCCGCCGGTATCCCTTGCCGCCGCAGAAACTCGTTGGTGGCGGCATGGACCCGAAAGCCGATGAACAGATTTTGCCCCGCGATGATCACCAGCAGAACGCCCGCGACAACGGCCCCCCAGGCGCCGGGGCCCTCCCCGTCGCGGCGGCGCATCGGGTTGTGGCGCACGCGCGACAGCCGCTCCAACACCCCGCCGGCCAGCAACGCAGCGGGCACGATGACGGGCACGATGAACCGGGACGGCATCTCGTGCGTCCACAGCGTCCAGACGGTCAATTGGACGCCGCCGACGATGACCAGCATCCAGTCCCACAGGTCGGGCGGCCCGCGCAGGGCCACCAGTACGCACACCGCCATCGCCGCCATCGCCAGCAGAAGCGGGCCGAACATCTGGAAGGAAAGAAAACTGCGGAAGAAGCGGCTGGGCCGCGTCGGCTGGGGCGGCATTGTCCAGCCGGCCGGGGTGGGAACGGGCGGGCGTTTGTCGGGCCCATGGCCGTCGACCCATCGCTGCTGCGACTCGGCCGACCAGTGCCCGCGGCCGAATGTCGACGTCGCCAGCGGAAACACAGGATTGCCCGTCGCCGCCGTGTTGCGGATCAGCCAGGGCGAGAAGAACACCAGCATCGCCAGTGCAGCGCCCCCGATGTGGGCGAGCTTCCCCGGCCGGTCGCGCGTCAGCAGCGCCGCCAAGACCATCGCCGCCGTGACGGGGGCGGCCACAAACCCGACCGCCAGGTATTTCGTCGCGCAGGCCATTCCGGCGGCGCCGCCCACCCACCATGCGGAGCGGCCGTCGCGATCGGCGATCCATTGTCGAAGCCACAGCAGCGCCAGCGTCAGGTAGCAGATCTGCGCCAGTTCGACCATGCCCAGCCAGCCGAGGTAGAGCACAAACGGCGCGGTCGCCAGCAGCACGCCGGCATATCGCCCGCGGAGGGCGTCTTTATCTTTCAGCGTGGTCGCTACCGCGACTACAGCCAGAACGGCGAACAGCCCGTGGATGAATTTGGCCGCGTACACTCCGGCGTAGACCCCCCCGCGCAGGCACATGCACAGCAGAGACAGCATCTCCACCCCGCCGGGGAAGAAACTGTAGACGTTGTGGCGCAGAGGCGTGATCCGCCCGGCGTCGTAGTATTCGCGGGGGACCTGCAGATGGTATTCCAGCACGTCGTATTCGTCGGGGCCGGCCCCGACCAGACCGGGCGGACGGGTGACTCCGGAAATCCAGATCGCGATGGCTACGGCGATCAGCACCCAGATCAGCGCCCGGCCGTGCACGCGATTGGGCCAGGACATTCGCGGCGTGCGGTCGCGCAGTTGCCACGCCGCCAGCAGCACGCCACCTGCCGTGACCGGCCACCACACCCAGATCGTCAGCAGGCCCGATGCGACCGACCCGACAATCAGCATCAGCGTCGACAGCCCCCACAATCCCAGCCCGCACGCCGTTGCAATCCGCAGCCCCGCGGGTGCGCCCGCCGGAGCGATCTTCCGCAACACCAGCGCCCCGTAGCCGCCGGCTGCGACGAACACAATCACCGCCAGGCCGCCATCGACCAGCGCCGTCATCGCCGCCAGGGCCGCCCCCAGCGCGCCGCCCGTCGATCGGACGAGCACCAACCCAGCGGCCACCACAGCAATGACCAGGACCACCCACGGCGAGAGGGCGTGCTCGGACTCAGCCTTGCTATCGATCACGATGCAGGGCCGCCTGTATCTTCGAACTGCGTTCGGTACAGATGGGCGTACAGGCTGCACCGCTGCATGAGTTCCTCATGGCTGCCGACGTCGATGATCCGCCCGGCGTCCATGGCCACGATCCGGTCAGCCGACATGATCGTCGCAAAACGGTGGGCGATCATGATGGTCGTTCGCCCCCGGGTGAAGTCCTCCATGGCCTGATGAATCCGATGCTCACTGTTGGCGTCGATCTGGCTGGTGGCCTCGTCGAAGATCATAATCGCCGGGTCGCGCAGGATCGCCCGGGCGATGGCGATTCGCTGTCGCTGCCCGCCCGAAAGCGTCGCGCCGTGCTCGCCGACCATCGTGTCGTAGCCGTCCGGCAGGTCGCGGACGAACTCATCGACATAGGCCCGTTTGGCCGCGGCCAAAACGGCCGCCTCGTCGGGCCTGCGAAGCCCGTAGGCGATGTTCTCGCCGATGGTGGCGTAAAATAGGATCGTATCCTGCGTGACCAGCCCGATCTGCTTGCGCAGCGAGCGTAGCGAGACGGTTGCGATCTCCTGCCCGTCGATGAGGATGTGCCCGCCGGTCGGTTCGAGCAGTCGCGGCAACAGCGACACCAGCGTGGTCTTGCCGCAGCCGTTGGGCCCGACGATCGCGAGGGTTTCGCCGTGATGGATCGTGAGGTTGACATCGGCCACCGCGTCGGTCTCGGCCGAGGGGTAGCGGAGGCTGACGTCGCGAAACTCGATGGACTCGCGGTGGGGGGGCAAGTCGGGGGCGTTGGGGATGCGGACCTCCTGCGGCTGGTCGTGCAGTTCGAAGACGCGCGTGGCGGCGGCCTCGGCGCGCTGGAACCGCGTGGCGACCTTCGCCAGCTTTCGCACCGGGTCGAACATCGCGCCCAGGCAAACCATCATGGCCAGGAACCGCGCGGAGTCCATTTGGTCATTGAACACCCACCAGCCCGCCATGCCCCCCGCGGCCAGGGCGGCTGTTATCCCCAGCGCTTCGACGCTCGGGGACGTGGCCGAATCGATCCGCGCCATGCGGCGCTGTTGTTTGATCAGGCGCCGGTTGACGCGATAGAACCGCTTGCGCTCGGCGGACTCCATGGTATAGGCCTTGATGACGCGCAGGCCTGTCAGGGTCTCATCCAGCGACCGGATCAGGAGGGCGTGGCTCTCCAGCGCCCGCTTGCTCGCGCGCTTCATGACCTTGCCGAACTGGTGAATCAGCACAAAGGCGGGCGGGCCGGCGATCAAGGCCAGCAGCGTCACCTGCCAACTGCACAGCAGGGCGGCGCCCAGCGCGGCGAGGGCCTTGGCGGGCTCGACCATCGTCTTGCCGAACAGCGTGACCTGCCCGCGAGACAGTTCGCCCATGTCGGCGAGGAACCGGCTCATCGTGTCGGTCGTGCCGTGGGATGAGTAGAACGTCATCGGCAGGCGAAGGACGACGCCGTAGTTCTGGCATCGCAGATCGCGGATGCCGCTGAACACGGCTGTCTGGACGAGGTACTCCTGGAAGAACCGCAGGATGTTCCGCAGCCAGGTCATTGCCAACGTCAGGGCGAACAGCCAGAGCAGGACCTTGAAGCGATCGCGGAAGTTGTGGGGCTTGGGCAGGACCGACGTCATCCAACGGAATGCCCGCGTGGAAAAACCCACCTTCGCCGGGTGGACGTCGTAAAGTTTGATATCGCTGCGATCGGGATCGTTCGGGTCGAAGACGGCCAGCGAGACGACGCCATTGCCGGCCATGCTCGCCAATCGATCCGCCAGAATGTCGCCGCGAATGAGCCGGTATTCGCCGGCCTCGCCGAGGCCGATGAGCCATTGCCCCTGCTTGATGCCGGCCTGTGCGGCCGGGCCGTCGTCGTCCACAGCGACGACATCGATGATGATCGAAAGCTTCTGAAGTTCGCCACCGGTGGTCGCCGGCATGTCGCGCCGGACGAGCCGGATGCCTAACATGTTCTGCGTGATGGCGTTATAAGCCCAGCCGTGCAGGCCCTCCGGGCTGATCAGCGCCTTGGTCGCCGGCAGCATCATCGCCAGCCCGCCGCCCCACAGCCCGGCGATCACTATGACGCAGCCGATCGAAATCGCCAGGCGAGTGCGGTACGGCCGAAGGTATCGCAGTGAACGGAAGAAGTTCTGCATGGTTGAGTCCGGGAGTCGCTGTTAAGCGTCTGTTTATAGAGGGACTACGATGCGGCGTCAACGTGCAAGCGGCCGCCGCTGAAGCGGGGCCGGGCGGCGTCAGACATGCAGCGGCGCCGCCGAGGCGCAGGTGATGACGGCGTTGTCCCAGACGAGCTTGGGGTTGACGTTCCGCCACAGCATCTGCTCGAACGCGCTGAGCTGCTCGACGACGTCGGCCAGTTGCGTGGGGGTGAGGCGCTGGGCGACGGCTTCGATGGCGTCGGCCTGATCGGCGTGGCCGAGCGGGCGGTCGATGCCCAGGGCGACCGTCAGTGCATCGCGATAGACCGACGCGATCATGCTCAGAAGCGTGCCGGTCGCTTGGCGGGTGGCCAGGGCCTTGGAGAGCGTCACGCCGCTCTTTCGGCTGGCGGTGACGGCCGATTCGGCGAGCTTGTCGGTTAGCTTGACCAGGTGCTCGGCCAGGTCCTCGTCGCCTCCGATTTCCAGGGCGCCCAGGCGGGCGACCAGGTCCGACTTGACGGCATACATGCCCTCCGCTGATAGCCGCAGCGCGCGCCCAAGGGAGCCTTCGGTGAAGCTCGCCCAAAATGCCGCCTCGGCCGCGTCGAGGCCGCTCTCGGCCAGCGTCCGTGCGACAAACTCCTTCGGCAGGGGGCCGAAGCGGACCATCGCGCATCGGCTGAGCGTCGTGGGCAGCAGCAGCTCGCTGCGCCGACACAGTAGGATGAGGGTCACGCCGGGGGGCGGTTCTTCGAGCGTTTTCAGCAGGGAGTTTTGGGCGGGGGCGCTCATCAGGTCAGCCTCGCGGACGATGAACACCTTGCCGCGCCCGCGGACGGGCGCCTGATTGGCCGGAGCGATCAGGAACTGGCGGATCACGGCGATGCCCAGGTCCTGCATGACGCGGTTACGGACATCGGCGTCGTCGTGGTAGGCGGCCAATTCCTTATAGACGTGATGCAGGTCCATGTGCGACCCGACGGCCGTCATTCGACAGTCGTCGCACTGCCCGCACGCCTGGATCAGCGGCGCATCGTCGGGCAGATCGGCCAAGCGGCCGCTATTGGGCTTGGTCGTAGGCTGGCCGCACAGCAGGGCGGCGGCAAGCGCTTCGGCCGTCGTGCGGCGCCCCACGCCGGTGGGCCCGGCGAAGATAAAGGCGTGCGGCCGGCGACGGCCGGCCAGGGCTTGCTGAAGATAGCCCACCGCAGCGTCCTGGCCGACGATATCGAGCAGGTGGGCCATGGTCAGCTTCCCGCCTGTGCGTTCGCCCAGTCGGCCAGCGCGCGAATGATATTGTCGTGGGTCTGGTCGACCGTGCCGGCCGCGTCGATGACGACGACCTTGTCCGGTTGTCGCTCGCCCTGCCGGCAGAACGCCTCGCGCACCTTGCGATGAAAATCGGGCCCCTTGGATTCCATCCGATCCGGGGCCATCGCGATGCGGGCCAGCCCGGCGGCGCTGTCGATATCGAGGATCACGGTCACGTCCGGCCAGGTGTCGCCCACGGCGGCGCAGCCGAGCTGGTGAATCGTCTCAACGTCGACGCCGCCGGCCCCCTGATAGGCGATGGTCGAGGAAATGAACCGGTCGCACAGCACGCACTGCCCGGCGGCCAGGGCCGGGCGGATGCGCTGGTGGGCGAGTTGCGCGCGGCTGGCCATGTACAGCAACAGTTCGCACTCGACGCTCATACCGTCGTGCGCCCGGTCGAGCAGGATGTCCCGGATGCGGTCGCCGATCTCCGTCCCGCCGGGGTCGCGCAATCGGCAGACCGACAGCCCCGCCGAGGCTAGCCCATCGGCCAGGAGGTCCAACTGCGTGCTCTTGCCGGCGCCGTCGGGCCCGTCGAGGACGACAAACTTCCCGGCCAGCTTGCCCGCAAGGGCGGCGATGGGGGGCGTTCCGCTCATGACGGGCCAGTATCCCCTGCCCGGGGGCGTTTGGCAAGCGGGCGGCGGTTGGGCTATCATGCGGGGTCGGACATGGCTGACAAGAGACACCATCGCGCTGGTCTGACGGTCACCGGGCAGGTGCAGGGGGTTGGGTTTCGCCCGTTCGTCTACCGTCTGGCGACGGCGGAGGCGCTGACCGGCTGGGTGCTCAACGCCCCGGCCGGCGTGACGGTCGAGGTGCAGGGCGACCGGGCGGCGGTGGATCGGTTCGTCGATCGCCTGGGGCGTGAGCTGCCGCCGTTGGCGTCGATCGAACGTTGCGACCGGCAGGACGTCGCGCCCGTCGCCGGCGAGAAACATTTCGAGATTCGCCAGTCCATCGGCGGGGAGATGACCGACGCCCAGGTGACTGTCGACACGGCTGCGTGCCAGGACTGCCTGCGTGAGCTGCGCGATGCCGGCGACCCACGATTCGGGTATCCGTTTATCAACTGCACCAACTGCGGGCCGCGGTACAGCATCGTGCGGCGGATTCCCTACGACCGGCCGAACACGACGATGGCCGACTTTGCCATGTGTCGGCTGTGCGCGGGCCAATACGGCGACCCGGGCGACCGGCGGTTCCACGCTCAGCCTGTGGCGTGTGCGGTCTGCGGGCCGGCGGTGTGGCTGGTCGACGTGCACGGAAAGCAGATCGAGTGCGACGATGCTATCGCCGCCGCGGCCGAGATGCTGACGGGGGGGCGAATTGTGGCGATCAAGGGGTTGGGCGGCTTTCAGTTGTGCTGCCGGGGCGATGACGAACACGCCGTCGGTCGCCTGCGGCGGCGGAAACGCCGCGATGCCAAACCGTTCGCTTTGATGGCCTCTGACCTGGCGGCCGCGCGCGAGCTGGCCGAGATCGACGCTGCAGCGGCCGACCTGCTGGCCGGGCCGCTTCGGCCCATCGTTTTGTTGCCGTCGCGCCGCGACGCGCCGGTAGCCGGGGCGGTCGCCGACGGCCTGGCGACGCTGGGGGTGATGCTGGCGTACACGCCGCTGCATCATCTGCTCTTTGACGCCCTGGGGCAGGGGGGCTACTCGGGCCCGCTGGTGGCCACCAGCGGCAACTGGTCCGACGAGCCGCTGGTCAAGGACAACGACTCGGCCATCGCCCATCTCGGCCGGATCGCCGATGCGGTGCTGCTGCACAACCGCCCAATCGCCCGCCGCGTCGACGACAGCGTCGTGCAGCAGTCGGCCGACGGTGCGATGATGGTGCTCCGGCGGGCGCGGGGGTACGCTCCGCGGCCCGTTGGCCTGGACGTGTTGGCCGATGCGCCGGCCGTGCTGGCGGTGGGGGGCGAGCTGAACAACGCCATCTGCCTTTTCCGCGGCGGCCGGGCCGTGGTGAGCGAGCATATCGGCGACCTGAAGGATGGGCGGACGTATCGACACTTCATCGACGTGATCGGTCATCTCGAAGAGTTGTTCGACATCCAGCCGCAGATGCTGGCCG
This sequence comes from Phycisphaerae bacterium, assembly GCA_011050235.1. Lineage (GTDB taxonomy): Bacteria > Planctomycetota > Phycisphaerae > SM23-33 > SM23-33 > HyVt-337. The sequence goes on from DRGC01000077.1 coordinate 28,257, forward strand.
CCGACATGCATCCGCAGTACTTGTCCACCGAGTACGCCCTGCGCCGCCACCGGGGCGACCTGGCGGGGCGCGAGGCCCTGCCGATCATTCGCGTGCAGCACCATCACGCGCACATCGTTTCGTGCATGGCCGACAACGGCGTCAGCGATCCGGTGATCGGCCTGGCGTGCGACGGCGTGGGCTATGGCGATGACGGGGCGGTGTGGGGGTGCGAGATTCTGCGAGCCGATTTTGCGACCTGCGAACGGCTGGGCCACCTGCGTTACCTGCCGTTGGTCGGCGGCGATGCGGCCGCTGCCGAGCCATGGCGCGTCGCGGTTGCGGCGCTGGTTGAGACGTTCGGTGAGGATGCGGGGCGATGGATCGACCGGCTGGAGATAGACGCCGACGGCGAGCAGATCGACTCGGCGTTGGAGATGCTGTCGCTGGGCGTGAACTGTCCGCCGGCCAGTTCGCTGGGGCGCTGGTTCGATGCCGTCGCGGCGCTGGCGGGCGTGGCGCAGGCCAATCGGTATGAAGGCGAGGCGCCGATGCGGTTGGAAGGGGCGATCGCCGGCGGCATCGAGGAGGCCTATCCGTTCCGGCTGGAATCCATCGGGCCGTTTGCGATTGACCTGCGGCCGATGGTCGAGCAAATCGTCGCGGACCTTGTTGGCGGCGAGGGCGCGGGTGTCGTGGCGGCGAAGTTCCATAATACGGTGGCGGGGTTCCTCCGCGCGTCGGCGCTGCGGGCGCGCGAGCAGACGGGCATCGCGACGGCAGCGCTATCGGGCGGATGTTTTGCGAATCGATATCTAACGGCCCGGCTGGCGGCGGCGCTGGCCGGCGACGGGTTTACGGTGCTCAGGCATCGGAGTATTCCGTGCGGCGACGGCGGCGTGGCGTTGGGCCAGGCCGTTGTGGCCGCTGCCAGGCTGCAGGCAGGCGTGGCGGCTGGGACAGTCAGGAGTCAGCGTGGCAAGTGACGACAGCATCCAACTCGCCCACGGCGGCGGCGGGCAATTGACGGCTGAGTTGATTCGGGACGTGATCCTACCGGCCCTGGGCGGCCAGAGGGCCGAGGGCCTGACGGATGCGGCCGTGCTGGCCGGCGACGGGCCGATGGCGTTCACCACCGACAGCTACATCGTCCAGCCGCTGGAGTTTCCCGGCGGCGACATCGGCAAGCTGGCCGTTTGCGGAACGATCAACGATCTGGCCGTCAGCGGCGCGCGGCCGGTAGCGCTGAGCCTGTCGCTGGTGCTGCAGGAGGGGCTCCAGATCGCGCTACTGGAGCGGGTGTTGGCCTCGGCGGGGCGGGCGGCGCGCGATGCGGGCGTGGAGATCGTCACGGGCGATACAAAGGTCCTGCCGCGCGCCGCGCTGGATGGGATGGTTATCAACACCTCGGGCGTCGGGGCGATGTTGCCGGGGGCGTCGCTGGGGTTCGACCGAATCGAGCCGGGCGATGCGGTCGTGCTGTCGGGGCCGTTGGGCGAGCACGGGCTGGCCGTGATGAGCTGTCGCGAGGGGCTGGCGTTCGCCACCGAGCTTCGCAGCGATTGCGCCTCGCTGCACGAGCTGACGGCGGCGCTGATCGGCGAGTTGGGCGAGGCGGTCCGGTTCATGCGCGACCCGACGCGGGGCGGCCTGGCGGCGGTGGTTGTGGAGATCGGCCAATCGTGCGGGTGCGATGTGGAAATCGACGAGGCGGCGCTGCCGGGCAATGCGACCGCGCGCGCGGCTGCCGACATGCTGGGGCTGGACGTGCTGACGGTGGCCAATGAGGGCAAGCTGGTCGCTTTTGTCGCCGCCGCCGCCGCCGACCGGGCGGCAGCGCTGCTGAGGCCCTTCGACGTAGCCGCAGCCGCAGCCGTCATCGGCCGCGTCGGCCAGCGCAGCGATTCGCCACTGGTGGAGATGGTGACATCAGCGGGCGGACGCCGAATCGTCCAGATGCCCTACGGAGAAGAACTGCCGCGGATCTGCTGACCGGTTCTACTTCTTTGCCTTCTTGGTCTTCTTCGCCACCTTCTTGGCTTTCTTGACTGTCTTGGCCTTGGCGGCTGGGGCCTCGTCTTCGGCGGCGGGGGTTTCGCCCTTGGCGGCGGCGGCTTTCAGTTCGTCAAGCTTGCCCAGGTCCATCGCGTTGCGACATTTGGGGAAGCCCGAGCAAGCCAGGAACTCGCCGCGCGGCCCTTCGCGAATGAGCATGGGCTTGCCGCACTTGTTGCAGGGCACGCCGGCGTCCTTGGGCTCAGCCTTGGGCGGGGGCAAGATGGCGATGCCTTCCGGCAGGCTCGTGGTGTTCTTGCACTTCGGGTAGTTGGTGCAGGCCAGGAACGCCCGTCGGCCCTTGAACTTCACTCGCATGGATCCGTTGCACAGTTCGCAGGTTTCGTGGAGGTCGTCGGCCTTGACCAGTTTGAGCGGCTCGCCGTCCTTGTCGCACGGATGCGTGCCCTTGCAGTCGGGGTAATCGCTGCAGCCCAGGAACACGCCGAAGCGACTGCGGCGGACGACCATGGGTTCTTTTCCGCAGGTCGGGCAGGCCACGGCGACGTCTCGCCGCTCGAGCTTCTTGCCGTCCTTGTCGACGGGGTGGGTCTGCTTGCAGTCGGGGTAGCCGGTGCAGGAGAGGTACTGGCCGGTCTTGGAGAAGCGGTAGACCATGGGCTTGCCGCACTCTTGGCAGACGTAATCGCTGGGCTCGGCTTCGGCGTGGACGTGGACCATCTCTTCGCCGGCCTTTTCCAGGTCCGCGCTGAACGGCTCGTAGAACTCCTTCAGCACGCCGACCCAATCGAGGTGGGCTTCCTCGATCTTGTCGAGCTGATCCTCCATGTGCGCGGTGAACCGCACGTCGAAGATATCGGGGAAATGCTGAACGAGCTTGCCCGTGACGACCACGCCCAAGTGGGTCGGCAGGAACGTGTTGTTCTCCAACTCGACGTATTGGCGATCCTGGATCGTCTGGATGATGGTGGCGTAGGTGCTGGGCCGGCCGATGCCCTCGGCCTCGAGGGCCTTGATCAGCGAGGCCTCGGTGAAGCGAGGCGGCGGCTGGGTGAAGTGCTGCTTCGGCGACAGATGGCCGGGCCAGACTCTCTGACCGTCGGCCAGGGCGGGCAGGAGTTGGTCTTTGGTTTTGGGTAGGCCGGCCAGTCGCATGAATCCGTCGAAGACCAGGCGTCGTCCCAGGGCCCTGAAGACGGCCTCGCCCGCATCGGACCGGGCCGTCAGTTGGGCCTCGGTGACCTGCCATCGGGCGGGCGACATCTGGCAGGCGACGAAGCGCGTCCAGATCAGCTTGTAGAGCTTGAACTGCTCGGCCGTCAGGGCGTTTCGCAGATCGTCGGGTGTGCGGGAGGCATCGGTGGGGCGGACGGCCTCGTGGGCTTCCTGCGCCCGCTCGCCCGAACTGTAGACGTTGGGCTTTTGCGGCAGGTAGTCGTCGCCGAAGTCCCGTCGGATCATCTCGCGGACGTGGGAGACAGCTTCGGCGGACAGTTGTCGGCTGTCGGTACGCATGTAGGTGATCAGGCCGGTCGCTTCCTCGCCGGGCAGATCGATGCCTTCGTAGAGCTGCTGGGCGATCCGCATGGTCCGCGCGGCGCCGAACCGCAGTTGCACGGCGGCGGCCTGTTGGAGCGTCGCGGTGATAAACGGCGCCGGCGGGCGGCTGACGCTGTCACGCGTCTTGAGCTGCTCGACGGTGAAGGCGGGCCCGTCGGGGTCGACCTGGCCGACCACGACAGCCAGATGGGCGGCGGGGCCTTTGCCGTCGGGGTCCTCGCTGCGCTGGACGTCGTCGACGGTCAGGCCAATCGCCTTGGCGACGGCCAGCGTTTCCTCGACGGTAACGGGCTTGAACTTTTCGCCGTTGACGGTGGACAGTTCCGCCTGGAAGGCCCCGCGCTCGGCCAGGAACGCCTGCTGGGCGTCGCGCGTGGGTGGGTTGCCCTTGTCGTCGGTGGTCGCGAGGAAGGCGGGCCATTCGTCGGTCAACGTGCGGGCGGCCTGGGCGTCGGGGTGGAAAATGCTGCCGATGCGCCAGTACTCGTCCGGGATGAAGGCGTCGATTTCCGCCTCGCGATCGACGATCAGGCGGACGGCGACGCTCTGAACGCGACCGGCCGACAGACCCGGAGCGACCTTGCGCCACAGCAGCGGGGAGATCTGATAGCCGACGATGCGGTCGAGAATCCGCCGGGCCTGCTGGGCGTTGACCTTGTCCATGTCGATGCTGCGGGGGTGTTCGAACGCAGTCCGAATGGCCTGGGCGGTGATCTCGTTGAAGACGACGCGGCGGATCTTGCCCTTGGCGACGCCCAGAGTTTCCGCCAGATGCCACGCGATCGCCTCGCCCTCGCGATCCAGGTCGGTCGCCAGAAACACCTCGTTGGCCGACCGGGCGTAGCGCTTCAGTTCCGTCAGGACCTTGCTGCGGGCGGCCAGCGGCTCGTAGGTGGGGCGGAAGTTGTCGTCGGTGTCGACGCCCAACTGCTTCTTGGGCAGATCGCGGACGTGGCCTATGGACGCGCGGACGACGTAACCGCTGCCGAGATAGCGATTAATCGTCTTGGCCTTGGCGCGCGATTCGACGATGACGAGGCTCTTGCCGGCTGCGGTTGCAGGGGCTCGTTTGGCGGTCGACTTCTTGACCGTCTTCTTTCGCGTTGTCTTTGCGCGTTTGGCCATGAGCTATCCGTGCTCGACTGCGCTCAGCGGGAGCTGGGTCCCAGAGACAATACGGCGGCATTACGGCCATCGGCAGGAGGGTAGAGAGAACTTGACTGCATAAGCTCCGAAAAAATCACTGCTTGGGTCTCGCCTGGCTCCCGCGGCTCGTCGGGCCGGAGACCATAACGTCCTGCATCGCCCGCTGCGAGAGAATAATGCGCTGAACATAGACCAACTCGTCAAACGATTCCCCCGCCTCGCCGCGCGTCCGCTCGGCCAGGATGAAGGGGCCGGGCCGGGTCGTGGCCCCCTCGCCGGCCCCGGCGGCGGGGCCGGCGAGAGTGATGGGTTGGCCCTTGATGGTCCCAGTGATCGTGCTTCCGTCGGCCAGGCGGACGACCCAGCGGAGCCGGCGGGTCGGGTAAAGTCGGCCCGTATAGATG
>DRGC01000078.1 GCA_011050235.1 Phycisphaerae bacterium
ACTGCTCGCTCTCGCGGTAGCCGTCCACCACGGCGATCAGTTCCTTCTTGCCTTCCGGCGTCGCGCCCATCAGCACCAGGATGCACTGGCGGTCCTCCTCGAGCCGGATTTTGAAGTGTATGCCGTCGGCCCACACATACACGTACTGCTTGTCCTCCAACGACCGCTGGTTCCAGACTGCGTAGTCCTTCTGCCACGTGCCGATCAGCCGCGTGATCGTGGCGGCACTCAGCCCCGCCGCCTGCGGACCGACCAAGGCTTGCAACGCCTCGCTGAAGCCGCTCGTGCTGATGCCCTTGAGGTACAGCCACGGGATCAGCTCTTCGAGCGCCTTGGTCTTCCGCAAGTACGGCGGCAGGATCGACGAGCGGAAGCGCTCGACCGGCCGGCCCGCCGCGTCAAGCGTCTGGCCGTCTTGATCGACGTCGGCGATGCGGCGGTCGTGAACCCGCGGCTGCGTGACTTCGACCGATCCGACGCCGGTCAAGATCGTGCGGGTTGGGTGATGGCCGTTGCGAACCCCCTGCCGGCGACCATCGTCGTCCAGAACTGCGGCATGCCGTTCGATCCAATCGCCCACTTCGGCGTCAATCGCCTGTGCCAAGAGCCGTTGCGCGCCGTCGTGCAGGATCTCGGTCAGGATGTCGCGGCTCGCGGCCGGAATCGTCGCAGGCCGATCGGCGGCGGCTGGCATGATCATCTTGGGTGCGTTACCGTCATTCATCGGCGTACTCCTCTGCCCATCGTGGGCGGCTCGGAACCTGTTCAAGATCCCGAGAGTACGCCGCCTTTTTCAACTCGTCATCCACGACTTTCGGTTATAGCTCTGGCCCGCGCGGCGCCCGTGTGTGGGATGTTCGCGTGACGAATCCGGACGCTTCAACAGGCACGCTCACAGGCGGATTCACGGTGAGGCGATGACCGTCGGCCGGTCGGCGGCACACCGGCCGTGCAAAACTCCGCCCCGGCTGGGTCGACGGCGGGCTGAACCGCGGCGGTGGCGGGTAACAGCCGGTGGCGTCGCGCGCTGCAATCGACCCCTTCGACTCGCTCTACTAGACAGTACGACATATCCGCGCACGCGGAAAAGGAGGAATTGCGGTGTCCATTAACGCTTTGAGGTTTCGTGTCGGCGTATCAGGGGTGCTTGGCCTGATCTGGACGAGCGCGGCGCCGGGACAAGGTCCGCTGTTCGGCCCCGCGGTGCACTACGCCGCCGGCGACGAACCTCTCTCCGTAGCGATCGGCGACCTGAACGGCGACCAGGCGCCAGACCTGGCCGTGGCGAACTACAACAGCAACAACGTCTCGGTGCTGCTGAACGAAAGCCCCTGGCCCTGCTACGCCGACTGCGACCAGTCCACTGGCGTTGGCGTGCTCGACCTCTTCGACTTCCTCTGCTTCCAGAACAGTTTCGTCAACAGCGAGCCGTACGCCTGCGACTGCGACACGAGCACGGGAAATGGGGTCTGCGACATCTTCGACTTCCTCTGCATCCAGAACGCGTTTGTGTCCGGGTGTCCGTGAGCAAACACGATGACACACAGAACAAGGCGTCTGGATCAGACGATTACCCAACTCAGATTTAAAGGAGAAAACAACATGCGAACGAGAATCATGGTTTCAATCACAGCCGCCTGCCTGCTCGGAGCGCCCCCGGCATGGGGCCAGCCAAGGGTCGTCATCGCCGCGGCCGCGAACACGAACCCGGCCAACTGCAGGTTTACTGACATCCAGGCGAAGCTCATGGCCACCGGGCGGTTCTCCGCGGTGGACATCATCAACACATCCAGCCGGGGCCGGACGCCGTCCCTCGCCGAGCTGCAGGTCTACGACGCCGTGCTCACCTGGAGCAACGTCGTCTACGGCAACCCCACCGCGATGGGGGAGGTGCTGGCCGACTACGTGGACGCCGGCGGCGGTGTCGTGCTCGCGGTGTTCGCGAACGCGCCCTCGGGTTTGCGACTCGGCGGCCGGTGGATCTCGGGCGGATATGAGGTCATCATCGGCGGCAGCGGGCAGACGCAGGGAACCCGGCAGTTTCTGGGGACCGTGGTCGTTCCCTCTCACCCGATCATGAACGGGGTGACGACGTTCGACGGCGGGTCGAGCAGCTTCAGGCCCACCGCTACGGTTCTCGAACCCGGATCCACCGAAATCGCTCAATGGGACGATGGTCGTACGCTCGTCGCCGTCGGGCGCAATCCAAAGCGTGCTGATCTCGGCTTTTATCCACCGTCAAGCGTCTGCGCGACTGGATTGTGGGACTCTAGAACTGATGGCTACAAGCTGTTGGCTAACGCGCTTGTCTTCGTCGCCGGCTGCCCCGGCGACCTCGACGGCGACGGCGACACGGACCTCGCCGACCTCGGCATCCTCCTCGCCGACTTCGGCTGCACGGCCCCCGGCCCCTGCCCCGGCGACCTCGACAACGACGGAGACACCGACCTGGCAGACCTGGGCATCCTGCTGGCCGACTTCGGCTGCGGAGCGCCGTAACGCGCTGATCGCGGGCCATGGCGAGGGTTTTCGGGGCCGTCCGAAGCCACTTGGCGGACGGCCGGGTATCCAGGCCGGATGTCCCTGGACGAGCTGAGGATGTCTTTGGACGAGTTAAGCGTGTCTTTGGACGAGCTAAAGAGTTGTTTAGACGAGCCAAACAGGTCTTTGGAAGAGCTGAGCATGTCTCTGGGCGAGCAAAAGACGTGTTTGGACGAGCCAAACAGGTCTTTGGACGAGCTGAGGAGGTCTTTGGACGAGCCAAAGAGGTCTTTGGAAGACCCAAAGAGGTCTTTTGCTGGCGCACGGAGGTCATTATCTGAGCCAATGAGCCGCTGGGAATATTCAAGGATGGGCTGGAACGGCCCCCGGACACGCTCGGACGAGTGAACGGCATCCGGGACTGAGCTAGGGACATGCCGGAACGAGTCCGCGACATCCGGGGCTCGGCCAAGAAGCGGCCGAAACGGCCGTGAGCGGCTGGTACCGACCCCCCTCGACTCAATATGCTGTACGAGAAGACATATCCACGCGAGCGGCGAAGTCGGAGTAGGAATCATGGTTGCCCATGACCCCCTCCACAGATCCCAGCGAGCGGAATTACCGCACTGGGCTCCTGCCTCAGGTGATGACGCCCATGCGTCGCAAGGGATAAGGATGGCATACGCGGGCGGAAGGCAGCCACCGATCAATGAGTCGGCGCATTCGTTTCCAGGGCACAAAGCCGGTCTGGCTGCGCCGCGAGAGGGCGCGCTGCCAGAGCCAGCCGACCTGGAAACGGAACAGACCCAACGCGGGGCCGTTCATGGGCACCCCGTAGTAACGGACGTGCCCGCCGACGACCCGGCCGAGCCACTGCCCTACCGCCGGGATCGGGTCGTGCAGGCGCCGCCGAAGCTCGGCTTTCACCGCGCTCAGTTTCGCCTGCAACCTGGTCCGCATCGTCTGCCGCAAGACCGTGAACCTCCCATTGCTCCTCTTCTTCCCGCAGATGTGCGTGAAGCCGAGGAAGTTGAAGGTCTCCGGCTTGCCCCGACCTTTGCGTCTGCGGTTCTCGGCCGCGACCGGCCCGAACTCCAGCAAGCGCGTCTTGTCGGGGTGCAGCTCCAGGTGGAACTTTCGGAATCGCTCCCTCAAGTCCGCCAGGAACCGCTCGGCTTCCGATTTGTGTTGGAATCCAACGATGAAGTCGTCCGCGTAACGCACGACGATCACGTCGCCCCGCGCATGCCTCTGACGCCACTGTTGGACCCACAGGTCGAACGCGTAGTGCAGATAGACGTTCGCCAACCATGGCGACGCACTGCCGCCTTGCGGCGTGCCTTGCTCACTGCGCGTTCGCGTCCCGTCCTCCAGCACGCCGGCGCTGAGCCATTTCTGGATCAGCCGCACGACGCGCCGGTCCGCGATGCGGTGCTCGATGAACTTCACCAGCCAGCCGTGGTCGATGGCGTCGAAGAAGCCACGGATGTCGGCGTCGAGCACCCAGTTCACCCTTCTCGTCAACTGGCCCGTGTAGAGCGCATCCAGCGCGTTGTGCTGGCTGCGTCCGGGGCGGAAGCCGTACGAGAAGCCGAGGAAGTCGGTTTCGTAGATGGCGTTCAACACCGCGACCGTGGCCCGCTGGACGATCTTGTCCTCCAGGACGGGCACGCCGAGCGGCCGCTGCCGCCCGTCGGCTTTGGGGATGTACACTCTACGGACCGGCTTGGCCCGGTACGCTCCGCGTTTGAGCCGTTCGGAAAGGTCCTGGAGGTTTTCCTCCAGCGTCTCGCCGTAGGCTCTCCAGGTCTGTCCGTCCACGCCCGGCGCGGCATCCCGCTCGAGGCGGAAGTAGGCCTCCCGAAGCGTGTCGGGGTTGTAGACGTGGTGCAGCAGCGCGGTGAACCGCACTTCGGAGTCCCTTCTTGCCGCTTGGCGTATCCGCTCCAACGCACTGGGCAGGTCCGAGGAGGGAACGTAGGTGCATCCCCTTGGCTGTGTCCGCGGTTTCCCGCTGCGTGCCCGTGTAGGGTTCTCCATGTCCGTCTCCTTCGCCCGGCACGGTGTCCGGGACCTGTTTTGTTGGGGCGGATTCCCTTTGGCCAGACCCCTTCCCTCCATCTCCTCCGCGGGGTTCGGCCGGCGACGCATGTCACGTCGCTGGTCGCTCCCGTTGTTCGGGGACTTCGCAGGTACTACGGGTCTGTCCGACTTCCCGTGTCCGTTCATCATCGGCGTGTGTCCTTGGACTTCCCGATGCGTCCCGCCGCGCCATCCGCGGCGGGTGGACGCGGGATCTCCCGGTTCTCGCGCGAGGTGTTTCCGTACATGCCTGGGGTCTCTGACCGCGCGGGGGCCCGGCGCATCTCGCGATATCGATGCGTCGGGTATGGCCTTCCGCGTACCTCCACGGCGTCGGCACCCCGAAGGTCTGCCCGAGGGCAGGGGCTCCTTTCGCGGCTCAATACCCGGCCTGCACGTACCCCTGTCAACGCTTCGCCCTTGCCCTCACGGGCAACGACGCATGACTCGGGGCCGCTGTGGGCCGCTAACCCTTCAACGTATGACTCTTTCATTCACAACACCTCGCCGGTTTATCCCGGCGCACGGAGGAAACACGATGTCCACTAACGGCTTTCGGTTTCGTGTCGGTGTATCACTGCTGCTGGGGTTGATCTGGACGAGCGCGGCGCTGGGACAAGGTCCGCTGTTCGGCCCCGCGGTGCACTACCCCGCCGGCGACGCGCCTTTCTCCGTAGCGATCGGCGACCTGAACGGCGACCAGGCGGTCCGCCTGGCCCTGCGCGGGGTCTATTTCGTCCCCAACCAGGGGCAATGGGCGGACGGCGGCGTCCGCTACGGCTTCCGCTCGCGCGGGCTGGACGTCGCCTTGCGCGAGTCGGCGCTGACGCTGCACCTGCGGCGGGAGAGGTCGACCGCAGACACTACAGAGA
>DRGC01000079.1 GCA_011050235.1 Phycisphaerae bacterium
GATCCGCAGCCGTCCGACCTCGCAGCCGCCCAGGCGGGCCATCACGTCGGCCAGGCCTTTGTGCCCGCCGGCCGACCCGCCTGTCCGGGCCCGAAGCTGCGCCAACGGCAGGGCGATATCGTCCATGACGATCAGCACGTCGCCCATCGCGACGTCGTAATACCGCATCACGCCTGCAACGGCCCGGCCGCTCTCGTTCATGAACGTGTGCGGCTTAAGCATCAACACACGTTGTGGCATCTGTGCAGGCCTTGCGGGGCGCGCGTCATAAATCATTCCGTCGTGCGCCGGCCGGCCGGTCGCTTGCCATCGCCGGGCCAACTCCTCCACAACGCGGAAACCCACGTTGTGGCGCGTTTTCTCATAGCGTCGGCCGGGATTGCCCAGTCCGACGACCAGTTTGGTTGTCTGTTCCGACAGGTCGGACACCGGCGGTCAGGGCCTCCCTGGCTCGGCGTCAGGACGCCTCACCTTCGGCCGTTTCGGCGTCGCCGGCTTCTTCGGGCTTCTCGCCGATGACTTCCGGCTCGACGCCCACTTCGGCCTCTTCGCCTTCGGCCGGGACTTCCTCTTCCGCCACCACCGTTACCGAGCACAGCAACTGCTGCGGGTCGGTCACCAGTGTGGCGCCTTCGGACAGCTCGAGATCACCGACGCGCAGTGAATCGCCGATGTTCAGAGCGTTCACCTGAGCGCGAATTTCGTCCGGGATCGCCGTGACGAGACACTCGACGGTGACCTCGTTGGTCTGCTGCTGCAGGACGCCGCCTTCGTCGACGCCGGCCGGCGTGCCGCGGAGCACGACCGCCACGGTCACCTCGACGCGATCGTGCAGGTCGACCCGCGTCAGGTCTACGTGGATGATCATCTGGCCGAACGTATCGTACTGCACGTCCTTGACGAACACGTTCTCCTTGACCTCGCCCAGGTCGATCTCCAGCAGGCGTTCGCCGTGGGCGATGGCGACATCCAGATCGTGCTGGTTCAGCGCGATCGAAACGTTCTCCTGCCCGCGGCCGTATATGATGCCGGGCGTCAGGCCCTGGGCCCGCAAAGCGCGGGTCGGACGGGCGCCCATCTTGGTGCGTCGTGTTGCCTTCAATGCTTCCATCTACTTCTCCAAGAACCGCGTCGACCTAGCGGCCGTTATCCATACTGAACAGACTGCTGACGGATTCATCGTTGTGAATGCGGTGAATGGCTTCACCCATCAGCATGGCCACCGACAGGACCTTGAGCTTGCCGATGGCATCGATCTTATCTTGCGGCACGGGGACCGTGTCGGTGACCACCACCTCGTCGATCGGGGCCGTCGAGAAGTTTTCGATGGCGTTGCCCACCAGGATCGCGTGGGTCGCGCCGACATAGACCGCCTTGGCGCCGGACTGGCGGCAGACCTTGGCGGCGCCGCAGATCGTCGCGCCGGTGGTGATCATGTCATCCACCATCAGGACGGTTTTGCCCTTCACCTCGCCAATGAGATATCCGTGCTCGACGGAGTCGCCGCTGACGCGGCGCTTGTCGACGATCGCCAAATCTGCGCCCAATCGCTCAGCATAGACGCCGGCCCGGCGGGTGCTGCCGGGGTCCGGGCTGACGACCACTAAATCGGTCCAGTTGCGGGATCGGAACTCCCGGCTGAGGACCGGTTCGGCGTAGAGGTTATCGACGGGCACGTCGAAGAAGCCCTGAATCTGCCCGGCGTGCAGGTCCATCGTCAACACGCGGTCGGCCCCGGCGGTCACGATCAAATTGGCCACCAGCTTGGCCGTGATGGGCGTTCGGCCTTCGTCTTTGCGGTCCTGGCGGGCGTAGCCGTAGTAAGGGATCACGGCCGTGATCCGCTCGGCCGAGGCCCGACGGGCGCAATCGATGAAAATCAGAAGCTGCATCAACGTTTCGTTCGTCGGTGCGCAGGTTGATTGAATGATGAACACGTCGCGGCCTCGGACGTCTTCTTCGAGCTTGACCAGTTGCTCGCCGTCGGGGAAGGGTATGATATTGACCCGCCCAAGCGGAATGCCCAAGTATTCACCGATGGCCTGCGCCAACGGCGGGTTCGACGTTCCAGCGAAGATGGCCAAGTTGTCCATACAGCCCTGTCCTTACAAGCTGCCTCTGCCGGTCTTGTCCAGCATTACCCGGCCAGGACTTGAACCTGGAATGGAAGGTCCAAAACCTTCTGTGTTACCAATTACACCACCGGGTAAGGTGTTTGGCAAATCTGCCGATCGGCCGAAGGCATGGGTGTCGATCGACGGACAAACGTGTCGCGGCTGGGGATTCGTCCGGAAGCCTGAATCAGCGGCCGCAACCTCGCTGACCCACCGCCCGCCATGCGGGCACGCTCCATACGAACGAACACGCCTTCTGAAGGAGAAACTTATACGCGCTGGTAGGGGTCCTGTCAAATGCCATTTACGATTTTCACCCCCACAGCAGGGCGTTTGACATGTGCAGCAATGGCGTGTTATCTAGGTGGCCATGGATGGTTTATGGGAGATGATTGAGCCGGTCAGTGCGTTGGCGTCGATGTTGGGGGGTTTCGGGCTGATTCTGCTGCTGACGCGGGTGAAGGTGCCCATCATGGTGTCGATCCTGGCCGGGGCGGCGGCGGTGTCGCTGCTATTCGGCAGGGGGATCGGCGAGACCGGCTCGATGATGGTGGCCGGCCTGCTGCGGATCGACATGCTGGCGCTGTCAGCGATCATTATCAGTGTGATCGTCCTGACGCAGGTGATGCGCAAGACAGGCCGGCTGGAGGAGATCGTCTTGTCGCTGCGGCTGCTGCTGCGGAGGCCGGCCGTATCCATGGCGGCCGTGCCGGCGATGATCGGCCTGTTGCCCATGCCGGGCGGCGCGCTGTTCTCGGCCCCGCTGGTCGCTGCCGCTGCCGGCAAGACGAACGTCTCCGGCGTGCGGCTGTCGGCGATCAACTTCTGGTTTCGCCACGTCTGGGAGTATTGGTGGCCGCTATATCCCGGGGTGATCCTGGCGATGCAACTGGTGTGGGACAAGACCGGCACGTCGGAAGGGCGGTTCCTGCTGTTCAATATGCCGCTATCGATCCCGATGATCCTGGGCGGGTTGGTGCTGTTTGTCGGGTCCCATCCGGATTTGCACATCTCCGGCCCGCCGCCCCCGCGCGGCACGAAACGCCGGCTGCTGCGGGCGACGTCGCCGATCTGGATCATCATACTGATCTACGCCGCCGGGAAGGTCGCCCTCGTGCTGATCGGGCGATGGACCGGCCAGCAGCTCGATAACGGCGCGCTGGGCAAGACGCCGATCCTCGTAGGCTTGGCGACAGGGCTGATCTGGACTATCGCGACTTCCGGCCTGAGCCGACGCGAGATCGCCGTCACCTTCGCCGCCAAGACGATCTACAAGATGCTGCTGATCGTCCTGATGACGATGATCTACAAGCACGTGATCGAGACCGTCCAGGCCGGCCGGCTGATGGGCGAAGAACTGGCCGCCCTGCATGTTCCGACCGCCGTGGTGGTGGCCGTGTTGCCGCTGATCGCCGGGCTCGTGCTGGGCGTGGCGGTGGGCTTTGTGGGCACGGCCTTTCCCATCATCCTGCCGCTGGTGGCGGATAAGCCCGAGGTGTCGGCCTACATCGCGCTGGCCTACGCGTTCGGCCACATGGGCCAGATGCTCAGCCCCATCCATATCTGCCACATCGTGACCATCGAATACTTCAAGACCAACTACCGCGCGATGTACCCCCGCATCCTTCCCCCAGCCATCCTCACCGCCGCCGGGGCCGTGGCCTACTTCCTCCTCCTGCGCTGGCTGTTGGGGTAGGACGCACTCCGCGCGAACATAGTTAACGAGTCAACGAGTTAACCAGTTAACGAGTGAATCGATTAACAAGTTAACCGGCCAGCCGGAACGACGCGTGCGGCGCGGTGGAGTTTGGCAAAGGGGCCTCAGCCCCTCGGGGTCTCGGCCAGGATCTTCTGAATGATGTCATCCGGGTCGGCGCCGTCGGCTTGGCCTTCGAAGGACAAGATCAGCCGGTGTCGCAGGGCGGCTTGGGCGACGGCGGCAATATCTTCGAACGCCACGTTCGCTCGCCCCTCGCGCAGGGCGCGGACCTTGGCGGCCAGCACCATCGCCTGCCCGGCGCGAGGCGACGCGCCGTAGCGGACGTATTTGTGGGCGATGGCCGGCGCGTCGTCGGTGGGGTGGGTGGCCAGCACGACGCGCGACACGTAATCGGTGACGGGCGCGGCGATCGGCACCTGGCGAACGACCTGCCGCATTTCCAGCAGACGCTCAGCGGAGGCCACCGTTTGTGGCGCCGACGGCTCGCCCGTGGTCGTGCGGGTCAATATCTCCGACAGCTCACCGACATCCGGCGAGCGGAGCAGGACCTTGAGCATGAAGCGGTCGAGCTGGGCCTCGGGCAGGGGGTACGTGCCCTCCATCTCCAGCGGGTTCTGGGTGGCCAGCACCATGAAGGGGGCGGGCAACTCGTGGGTGGTGCGGGCGACCGAGACGGTCTGTTCCTGCATGGCCTCCAGCACGGCCGACTGCGTCTTGGGCGTGGCGCGGTTGATCTCGTCGGCCAACACCAGGTTCGCGAAGATAGGCCCCTCCTGGAAGCGGAACCGCTTGCCGCCCTCGGCGTCGGCTTCGAGGATGGTCGTGCCGGTGATATCGGCCGGCATGAGGTCGGGGGTGAACTGGATGCGGCTGAAGCTTAAATCCACCGCCCCCGCCAGCGTGCGAACCAACAGCGTCTTGCCCAGCCCGGGCACACCCTCCAACAGCGCATGGCCGCCGGTGAGCAGACACGTCAGCGTCTGATCGACCGCCTCCACGTGGCCGACGATAACGCCGGAGACCTGCTCGACAATACGATCGGTGTCGCGCTGAAAGGCTTCAATCTGCTGCTGGAAGTCGGTCTGACCCATGGCTTGTCTCCACCCCCGCCAAGCGTAGACCGCTTACACGGACAAGTCCAGCCCAAAGAGGCGGCGGGCGTTGGCGGTGGTCTGTTCGGCGAAGGCATCGGGGCTGATGTTGCGCACTTGGGCCAGGCGCATGGCGACGTGGGCGACGTTGGCCGGCTCGTTGGTTTTCATCTTCCGGACAGGCTCGGGCGATAAATACGGCGCGTCGGTCTCGACCATGATGCGATCGGCCGGCGTCAGGGCGACGGCCTGGCGGATGTCGTCGGCCCGGTTGAAGGTGGCGATGCCGCTGAAACCGATCGTCGCGCCGATGTCCAGCACGCGCCGGGCTCCGTCGGCCCCGCCGGTGAAGGAATGGAAGACCACAGGCAGGTCGCCGACATCGGCCTCGGCCAGAATCGCCAGCGTGTCCTCCAGCGCCTCGCGCGTGTGGATGACGATGGGTTTGGCGATGTCCCGCGCCAGCGCCAACTGGGCGGCGAAAGCCTGTCGCTGGGCCTCGCGCGGCGAGAAATCGTAGTGGTAGTCCAGCCCGATCTCTCCGACCGCTGCGCAGCGATCGCGACCGGCGAGTTGGCCGATCTGTCGTAGCGCGTCATCGTTGACACTTGTGGCGTCATGGGGGTGAACGCCGGCGGTGAACCAGACCGTGTCGTATTGGCCCGCCAGGGAAAGAGCGGCTTTGGTCTCGGCTACGGTCCCGGCCGCGCAGATGCAGCTGATCACGCCGGCCTCGGCTGCGCGGGCCAGGACGTCGGGGGTGTCTTGGCGAAGTCGCCCGTGGGCAAGGTGGCAGTGGGTGTCGATCAGTTTCATTGCGCGTGTCAAAAAGCGTTCGGTGTGTAGCGGACGGTGGGCCGGTCGCCGTCGAAGACGACGGCTACGATGTCGAAGCGGATGTTGTATCCCTCCACCCGTCGCCGCTGCAGATAATACCCGGCCACCTTTCGGATGCGCCGCTGTTTGTCGGCGCGGACGGCGGATTCGGGGTCGGTGTAATGGTCGCTGGAGCGGCTCTTGACCTCGACGAACGCGATGGTTTCGGCCCCCAGATGCTTGTTGGTGGGATCGAGCGCAATCAGGTCCACTTCGCCGGCGGGGCAGCGGTAATTGCGGGCCAGGATCTTCAGGCCTCGGCGCTTGAGATGGCGGGCGGCCAGTTTTTCACCGCGCCGGCCCAACGACGTTTCAGCTCGTCGGAAGGGCCACATCGCGGGTTACTCGTCGGCGGGCTTGGCTTTGGGGCGGGCGGGGCGCTTGACCTCTCGCAGCCGCGTCGCCTTGCCGGTTCGGTCGCGCAGGTAATAGAGCTTCGCTCGCCGCACCTTGCCGCCGCGAACGACCTCGACGCTGGCCACTCGGGGGCTGTGCAGGGGGAAGACGCGCTCGACGCCTTCGTTGTTGACGATGCGGCGGACCGTGAAGGTCTCGCTGATGCCCGAGCCCTTGCGGGCGATCACCACGCCCGTGAACACCTGCAGGCGTTCACGGTCGCCTTCGATGATCCGGACCGACACGTTGACGGTGTCGCCGATCTGAAAGGCGGGAACGTCTTTCTTCATGCTGGCCGCGACGGCCTTGTCTAACAGTTCCTTACTCACGGTCCTGCTCCTGCGGCGGCGTGTCGCCCTCGTCGGGCGCGACGTCGCGCTGGTTCGAATGTTGCTGTTTATACTGCTGCCACAAATCCGGACGGCGCTGCTGCGTTCGCAGCTTCGCCTGCTCCAGCCGCCACGCGGCGATCCGTGCATGGTCGCCGCTGAGCAGCACGTCCGGCACGCTCATGCCGGCAATCTCGCGCGGGCGCGTGTAGTGCGGATACTCCAGCAGGCCCGCACTGAACGACTCCTCGTGCGTCGATTCGTCCTTGCCCAGGGCTCCGGGCTGCAGCCGAATCACCGCGTCGGCCAGGGCCATCGCCGCGATCTCGCCGCCGGACATCACAAAATCGCCGATGCTGATCTCCCGGTCGGCGAGGGTCCGAATCCGCTCATCGAACCCTTCATAGTGTCCGGCAATCAGGATCAGCCGATCCTTGCCGGCCAGTTCCTCGACCGTCGCCTGCTTCAGCGGGGCGCCCTGGGGGCTCAGCAAAATCACCTCGCCCGGCGTCGGGTGCCGGCTCTGCACATGCGCGACGGCGTCGCAAACCGGCTGGTACATCATCACCATGCCGACACCGCCGCCAAACGGGGCGTCGTCGACCGTGCCATAGCTGTCCGTCGCGAAATCCCGGATGTTCGTCCGCTGGACGTCCACCAGGTCGCGCTCGACAGACCGCCCGACGATACTGGTCGAGCAGAAGGCATCGAACATCTCGACGAACAAAGTCAGAATATCGATGCGCAATGCCATCACCGCATCCGCCCGCAGGGGCATCCGCACGGACGGGCCGATGCCGCCCGCCCTCACGTCTTGCGAACGGAGATGCCCTGACGCTTGAGCAGATCGCTGACGGTATCGCTGGGCTGGGCGCCTACGCTCAGCCAGTACTCGATGCGCTCGCGATGCAGCGATAGCTGCTTGTCGGCGTCTTTGCTGTTCGGGTCATACCAGCCGAGCTCTTCGATCGCGCGGCCATCGCGCGGAGATCGGCTGTCCATTGCGCAGACGCGGAAAAAGCTCCGATGCGTCCGGCCCAAGCGTTTTAGCCTTAGCTTGACTGCCAAAACACGCTCCAAACTGGCCCCCACACCAAGGCACGCCTCGGCGCGGTGGGTCTATAGGTCATCTGTCTTATCTCAGAAGAATGCGAACCGCAGATTGTAGCACTCGCTGCAGGTCTTGCAAGGGCTTTTCGCGGGCTTTATGGCCCCGCTCGCCCGACCCGTCGGCCGCTACGGCCGGATCGTGCAGCGGGAGGTGTCCGACTCCCATACCGTAATGGCGCTGAGGGTGGGCAGTTCAGGCGTGATTCGGTCCCAGAGGTACTTGGCCAGCACCTCGCTGGTGGCGTTCTCCAGGCCCGCCACGTCGTTGAGGTTGCGGTGGTCCAGATCGTTGTCGAGGATGTCGCCGACGATGCGTTTGATCTCGCCGAAGTCCACCACCCAGCCGGTGTGCGGATCGGGCTGGCCGGTCACGTGGATATCGATGCGGTAGCCGTGGCCGTGCAGACGGCGGCACTTATGGTCCGGCGGCACGTTGGGCAGCGAGTGGGCGGCTTCGAAGCGAAACGTCTTGATCAGTTCGTATTCCATGGGTCAGACTCCCCGGTCCCGGTCGGGCCAGATGATCTTGTGTAACTGAACGCCCAGCCGCACGTCCAGGCCGTCGGTGAGGATCCACTCGGCCAACTCGGCCGGTTTGAGGCGATCGAGTACGGGCGAGAAAAGCACCTCGCAGCGCCCGATCAGTTTGTGTTCGCATGCGACACGGCGGGCGAAGTCGAAATCGTCGCGGTCGGCGATGACGAATTTTACTTCGTCGCCCGCCCGCAGATGCTCGAGATTGGCCCAACAGGTTTCTTCGGCGGCTCGGCTGGAAGGGCACTTGATATCCAGGACGCGGCGAACGCGCGGGTCCACGCCCGAGACATCCAGCGTCCCGTTGGTCTCCAGCATCACGTCGTAGCCGGCATCGCAGAGGCGCTGCAGCAGCTGCGGCGCGGCCGGCTGGGTCAACGGCTCGCCGCCGGTGACCAGCACGCGCGGGCATGACGGCGCGGCGATGCGGTCGAGGATGGCGTCGATCGTCATCGGTTCGCCCTCGTCCAGCGCCTGGGGCGTGTCGCACCAGTGGCAGCGGAGGTTGCAGCCGGTCAGGCGAATCAGCACGCACGGCAGGCCCGCCTGCGACGATTCGCCCGCGATGCTGCGGTAGATTTCGTTGACGATCAGGTGTTCGCTCACGGGGTCATTGTAACGCTGCGGGGGGGGCTTTAGGATACGCCGGAGATGAAAAACCGCGCGCTGTGGATCATTCTGGCCGTTGCGCTCGTGCTGCGGGGTGGGCTGTTCGTCGCCGCCGCCTGTAACCGCGAGGGCGTTCTTACGCCCGATTCGCACGGGTACTGGCAGCTGGCGACATCGATGGCCGAGCAGGGGCGGTTCACCCGCGACGGGAAGGCGGAGATTTTTCGCACGCCCGGCTATCCGGTGTTTCTGGCGGCGTTGCGGCCGGTGGCCGGATGGCGGGCGGTTCTGGCGGCGCAGGTGCTGCTGGATGTGGCGTTGGTGGCGCTGACGTTCGTGTTGGGGCGGATGCTGGCTGGGCCGGCCGTGGGGCTGGTGGCGGCCGGGCTGCAGGCGGTCTCGCCGCTGGCGATAGCGGGCAGCTGTCGCATTCTCTCCGACGGCCTGTATGCGCTGCTGCTGACGGCGGCGGTGGTATTGCTGATTGGGGGCTTTCGCAGCAGGCGATGGGGCCCGTTGGTCATCGCGGCGCTGGTGGCTGCGGCGGCCTGCTACGTTCGCCCGGCCGGGCTGGCGGTTGTCATAATCATGACGGGCGTTGTGCTGTTTCGAGGCGGCGGGTTGGCCCGCGCGGGCGTTTTTGCCGCCATCGCGGCCGCCTGCCTGGTGCCGTGGGTCGTGCGCAATGCACGGGTGGCCGACTACCTGGGATTCTCGAGTTTCGCCACCGACAGCCTCGACCGCTTCGCTGCCGCCGAGATCATCGCCCGCCGGTCCGGGCGCTCGGTCGATCAGGTCCGCTGGCAACTGGACAATGAGCTCGATGGCCAGGCCCTGGCGACCCCCGGGGAGGCCGCGCGGTATCGCAGCCGCCGGGCGATTGAGACGCTCGTGAGCAATCGAGCCCTGTATCTGCGCGTCCATCTGACGGGATCGTTGGTGGCGATGCTGCCCGGGGCGACCGATGTGCTCGAGGTCGCCGGCGTGACCTCCGGCCAGCAGGGCACGCTGGCGGTGCTGCATCGGCGGGGGTTGTGGCCGGCCGTTGCGCATTACTTTGGGGGCAGTCCCTGGGCGGCGGTGGTGGCGGCTCCACTGGTGGCGGTCTGGCTGATCCGGCTTCTCGGTGGGCTGATCTGCGCGGCCCTGAAAGCGCGGTGGCGGATGTCAGCGTCGGCGTGGCTGATTCTACTGGTGGTGTGCGGGGCGATCCTGATCGGCGGGCCGGCGTCGACGCCGCGTTTTCGTCTGCCGATCGAGCCGCTGATCAGCGTAGCGGCGGCGCTGGGGCTGGCGTTAGCGGCGAGGGGCATCCGGCCAGATCAGCGCGACGGCTAGGTCCGCACGTGCCACTTGGTCAGCGCTGCCCAGCGCGTGATGCCGAATGCGCGAGGCCGCCACAGACGGTCGATGGTCAGCGAGAAGGTGTTCATGACCAGCACGGCCATGTAGCAGGGCAGGGGGAACCGTGTGTAAAGGCGAAGCAGCATGGCCAGCACACCGATCCCGGCGCCATAGAGGACTTGGCCCTTCATCGTGATCGGGCGGGTCGTCATCTCGGTCGCCAGGAAGAACGCCGACAGGACCAACCCCCCGCTGGCCAGGTGGTGGATCACGTAGAGCATCCCCACGTCCACCCCTTCGTAGGTGATCGGGTACCAGACGGTGAACTCCCTGTCGGTGATCAGGTGAATGGGCGCGATCGCCACGACGGCGGCCGCCGCCACGAGAATGCTCACCGGCAGCTGCCACCTGGTGAAGTTGCGGTAGATCAGATACAGCCCGGCGATGATGATCAGCACCGTGGACGTTTCGCCGATGCCCCCGGGGACGGCGCCCAGCAGGAGGTCCTTGGGCGAAGGCGTCGTCAGCAGCGCTGCCGGCATGAGGCGGTCGAGCCCCAGCGGTGCGCGGGCCAGAGCGCTGAAGGCGGGCTTGCCGCGCGTCAGCGGCGCCAGATGCGCCTCGGGGCGCGTCACCAGCATCGCATCGGTCCGAGGCGGCGATCGCCGGTCCTCCCATTGCCGATAATCTTTCGTCGCTCGGTAGTTGTTGATGTCGCCGACGACGACTTTGTTGCGGGGCAAGATGGGCCACTGGCCCGGGAAGGCCGACGACGGCCCCACCGCCAGGGCCGGGAACATCAGCGCCACCACCAACCGGCCCACCAGCGCGGGCTGCCAGACGAAATGCCCTACGCCGCCGAAGACGCCCTTGCCGACGATGATGGCGAACGCTGCGCCGATCACGGCGACGTGCCACGGGGCGAACGGCGGGAGCGTCAGGGCCAGGAGGATCCCCGTCAGGGCGGCGTGGGACCGCCCCAGCAGCGACGGCGTCCGCGTGACGCGAAAGTACAGCCACTCGATGGTCACACAACTGATCATGGCCACCAACGCCAGGTGGACGGCGCGCCAGCCGAAAAAGAACAGCCCGCCCAGCAGCGGCCCGCATGCCGCCGTCGCCGTCACCAGGAAGATCGTCCGCGCCGCTTCGGGGGCGTGCATGAAGGGTGCTTGCGAGATGGGCAGCCGACGGTAACCGTCGACCTGCTCAAGGGCGCCAACTTGGTGGGGTGTTAGTGTCATGCGTGTCGTCGAAACAATCGGCCGAAAACGCCGCGCGAGGGCGGCGACATATTGGCGTGATCGTGCGGGGGGTCGTCGGGGGCCAGTTCGGTCAGCGCCCGGCGCAGCGCCTGGGCGCGTTCGGTCAGGGGCAGGCGCGCCGGGCATACGTAGCTGCAAATGCCGCAGCCCATGCACGCCAAGGCGTCAGCGCGATGAGCCGCGGGCAGGTCGACCAGCTCGAAGGCATCGTTCAGCTCTGCAACGTTCAGCCTCGCCGGACAATGGTCGCTGCACCAGCCGCACCGGATACAGGGCGTGGGGCGCGCCGGTTCGGCGACAGCGAGTGCGAGCACGGCGTCGGTGGCCGGCGTGACCACGGTATTGGGCGTGCACGGCAGAGCCACCATCGGACCGTTGTGGATCAGCGAGCGCGCCGTCAGGCCGGCGAGATGTTCGCATGGCGTGCCGAAGGGGACCAGATAATTGGCCGGCTTGACGATTTGCTCGCCGGCGACCGTTACCACGCGCTGGCCCGCTCGGTAGCCGCCATGGATCCACCGGCAAACGGCCAGGCATGTGGCGGCGTCGATCATGGAGGCGCCGACGGCGGTGGGGCCTCGCCCGACCGGCGCCTCGATGCCGGTGAGCACTTTCAGCAGGACCTCCTCGACGCCGATGGGGTACTTGTGCGGCAGGGCGACGAGTTGCACGTTGTAGCGCCTGGCCAGGGGCACGACATGGCGATAGTCGTCCGTACGTCGCTGATCGACGGCCAGCACGACCTTGTCGGCTTCGATGGCGCGGGCCAGAAGGGCCAACCCCCTCAGGACGTCCTGTCCGTTCTCGGTCAGGATCCGGTGGTCGGCCGTGACGTAGGGCTGGTTCTCCATGACGTTGGCGATCAGCAGGGCCCGCCCACCCTCCTGCGCGTGCAATAGCCACTGCGCAACCGGCTGCATAGGCCGGCGAAAACATGTCAACTGCCCGGCGGCAATCTGCCGGCGCAGGTCGGCCGGTTCGCCGGACAGCGCGTCGTCATCGGCGCTGCGGGGCGGCGGCGACGGCGGCTGGAGGTCGCTCAGTTCGATCGCGGGCACGGTGATCAGGCCCCAGGCCCCGGCGACGTCGGCCGAGGCGTCCGCCGACGAGACCACGCCCGCCACCGGGGCGAACACATCGACATTGTCGTCACCGCCGCGGGCCAACACGGCCCCGGCTTCGACGCTCTGGCCGGTGGTGACGACCACCTCGGCCGGGGCGGCCGAGGTCAGTGTCAGGGGGATGCGCAGAGACTCGGGCAGTGTGCAGGACCGAACGGGTTCGGCCAGCGTCTCGCGCTTTTCATCCGGCAGGTCGACCCCGCCGATGAAGTCACCGTGTCGCCGAAGGAGCATGGCGAAATGATATCCCGGCCCCGTTGCTTGTTCCACGTTCGCCTGCAATTGGGCCTGTTATTGCGCCCCGGCCGGGTCGACCTGGCGGCGCAGGATCGGATCGACGATTTCGATCTTGGCGTTGCGCTTCAAGTCCGCCAGGATCATCTTGGCGATAGTTCGAATCTGAAACTCGCGCGCCGCGCGGCGCAGGTCGTTCTTGACGACATTGAAATCCGCCTCCTCCGGCTCGTAGGCCTTGACGAGCTGCAGCAGGTGATAGTGCTTGCCGACGCGGATCGGCTGGCTGGTCTCGCCGACGGTTTCGAGGGCGACGGCCGCTTCGCGGATGGCCGGTGGAACGTCGACGGTCTTGAGGTTCAGCGGCGGCAGCAGGCCGTCGTTCATGCGAGACGAGTTCAGCGAGTATTCCCGCACCAACTCCACGAACGCCCGCCCGTCCTGCGTGTTCTGGAGGATCTGTTGGGCGGCTGCGAGAGATTCCACCTCTATGTGGCGGACCTGGACCCGCCGGCCGAACTGACGCTCATACTCGTCATGCAGATCCGCCTCGGTGATCTGGACCTGCTTGATCGCCAGCTTCCGCAGCGTTGCGCCGCGCCGCATCGCGGCCCGCCATCGCTCGCGCGTGATTCCCTTCTGCTTAAGCAACTGCTTCAGGACGGCTTCGCGCTGGGCGGGGTCGGTGATTCGCTCGGGGGCGACGGTCGCCAGGGCGCGATCGTTCTCGTTCTCAACGTCCTTGCGGGTCACCTCGATGCCTTCGCGCTTGGCCTGCTGGGCCAGCAGCTCGTCGGTAATCAACTGCTGTGCGATCGGCAGGCCGAAGTTCGTAACCAGGACCCGGTTGATCTCGCGCATGTAGATGGCCTTTCCGTTGACGTAGGCCATCACCGGCTCGGCCTGGGTGACTGTCGGGGCGGGCTCGGGGGGTGTCGGTTGCTGGGCGCCATTGTTGGGCCAGAGGGGCTCGTTCGGCTCGCAGGCGATCGCCGAGATACACACAGCCGCCGCCAGAAACATCATCGCCAGGATCTTCATGGGGTTGGTCCTTTTACGGTCTGCCGCGTCGTTCGTTCCGTCGACAACGTAATCGCCCGGTCAGGGGGCGTCAACTGCGGGGTCGGCGCGGGGAGGTCACTTAAGCTTCAATCGCACACCCTTGTCCTTCCATTGCGCAACGAGTCCCCGCAGTTCGCCCATCAACTTGGACATCTGGTCGGCCGTGTCGATGAACTCGCGGTAGAGGCGGTCATCGTTGATAAATCGCCCGGCCGTGCCTTCCCCCTCGTCGATCTTCGTGGCGATCTGGTTCAGTGTCGTCATCAGTTGCGAGAGCTTGTCGGCCGAGTGCACCAACCGTCCGGCGAGTTGTTCGACGCGCTCGCCCGTGTCGGTGACCGTGTCGGTGACACGGGCCACCGAGGTGCGTGCATCGACTGCAAACGCGTGAAACTCGTCCAGCGTGCGGTTCAACCGGACGACGACGCCCCGAATGCCGGCCTGTTCGGCGGGGGCATCGGGGGCGTCACGTGGGCCCATCAGATCCACCAGGCCGTCGGCGACGTCGGTCAGCGATTTCAGGGCCGGTTTGAGTTCCGCCAGCGGGCCTATTTGTTCGATCTTGCCCAGGATCGTGTCGCCGGGAAGGGAGGGGCGGTCGCGGAGGTCGCCCGGCCGGCCTCGTCTCAGCTCGATCCATGGTGTGCCAAGGACGTTGCGGGTAATGTAGCAGATCGTATCTCGCGAGACCTTGACATCGTGGTCGATCTGAGCGGTCATCTTGATGCCCTTGTCGGGATCGTCCTCGTCGGCGAACCGGATCCGGTTGATATGCCCGACCCGCAGGCCCCGCATGTAGACCGTGTCGCCTTCTTTCACACCGCCGGTATTGTCGATGACAATGTCCAGCTCGTAGCCGCCCTTGAAGCCGCCAGGCAGCTTGGCGAACAGAAAGATCATCCCGGCCAGGACGACCAGTGAGCCCAGGACCGTTAGGCCCACGATGATATTCCGTGTCTGTTCCTTCATGATCCGCTCTCCTGCATCGCTGTCAGCGCCCGTTGGACCAGGCGGAAAACTGCCCGTGCTGCAGTTCGGCCAGTTCCTGGGGACTGGCCCGGCCCTCGACGAACCGCGAAACGACCTCGTTATCCGCCCGGTCGAGTTCGTCGGGCGTCGCGTCGATGATGAACTTCCCTTCGTGCAGCATGACGATCCGGTCGCCCACCTTCCGGGCCGAGGCCATGTCGTGGGTGACCACCAACGCCGTCGTGCCCAGCGTCTGCTGGAGCTTAAGGATCAACTCGTTAATCAGGTCGGCCCGAATGGGGTCCAGCCCGGTGGTGGGCTCATCGTAAAGAATCAGTTCGGGGGCCATGGCGATCGCGCGGGCCAGGGCGACTCGTTTCTTCTGCCCGCCGGACAGCTCTTCGGGGAAGCGGCCCTGCAGCCCGTCCAGGCCCACCAGGGACAGCACCTCGCGGCAGCGCTGCACTTGCTGGTCGCCGCTGCCGATACGATGCTCGGCCAACGGGAAGATGATGTTCTGCTCGACCGTCATCGAGTCGAACAGCGCTCCGCCTTGAAAGAGAAACCCCATTCGCCTCCGGACCTTCACCAGCGCGTTTTCGGACAGGGCGGAGATCCGGTGATGGCGAAAATACACGTCTCCGCGGTCGGGCCTCAGCAGGCCGACGATGTGCTTGAGCAGCACGCTCTTACCGCAGCCGGATGGGCCGATCACGACGGTTGTCTGTCCGCGGCGAATCTCCAGGTTCACACCGCGCAGCACCTGGAGACCTTCGAAGGCCTTGTACACATCGACCAGCCGGATGATGACATCGTCTCTCGTCACAGAGATGTCCTTGTCGGCGCGCGGTGGTGCGCCACGTAGAGATGCATTGTACTCATGGCGGGCCCGCCCACAACCATCACTGTCGCGCCGAAGCCGATAAGTTCTGGCCCTCGGCCTGTGGGCGTACTAGAATGATTTGCGAGTCCTGTGAGACTTCGCGGATTGTTGGGAGTCACACCCGATGTCCCGAATGTATGCCACATCGCTAACCGCAGCCGGAGTCGACTTGACGCCGGCCCCGCCGTGCGTGTTCGTGCTGTTCGGCGCCACCGGTGATCTCGCCGCCCGTAAGATTGCTCCGGCCCTGTACAATCTCATGCGGCGAGGGCTGTTAAGCGAGCGAACCGCGGTGCTGGGGGTGGCCCGTCGCCCGCGCAGCGACGAGCAGTTCCGCAACGAAATGCTCGCCGCCATCGGCGCCCACTCCGCCCACCCCGTCGACGGGGGTTTGTGGAACACGTTCGCGCGCTGCTGGCACTATCACATCACCCACGCCGATGCCTCCGATGAATATCGCTCGCTGGCCAAACGGCTGGGCGAGCTCGACAAGCTTTACGATACCGACGGCAGCCGCCTGCACTACCTGGCGATGACGCCCGACCGCTTTGGCGCTCTGGCGGAGAATCTCGCCGGGGCCGGTCTGAATCGCTCGGCCGGCCCGGCCGGGTTTGCGCGCGTTGTTGTCGAAAAGCCTTTCGGCCACGATCTGTCCAGCGCCCGCCGCCTCAACGACATCTTCAGCGACACCTTCGGCGAATCGCGCGTCTTTCGTATCGATCACTACCTGGGCAAGGAGACGGTGCAGAACATCCTGGTGTGTCGGTTCGCCAACGCGATTTTCGATCCGCTGATGAATCGACAATATGTCGATCACATCCAGATCACCGCCGCCGAAAGCAGTGGCATGGAAGGGCGGCGGGGCCCGTACTACGAGTCGGCCGGCGCCCTGCGGGACATGGTTCAAAACCACATGCTGCAACTGCTGGCGCTGGTGGCGATGGAGCCGCCCAGCCACATCGACGGCGAGTCGGTCCGCGACGAGAAGGTCAAGGTGCTCCGGGCGATCGCGCCGCTGATGCCCGAGCAGGTCGCCCAGCGCACCGTGCGGGGCCAGTACGCCGGCGGGCCCGATACCGTCGCCTATCGGCGCGAAGAGGGCGTCGCGGGCGATTCGACCACCGAGACGTTCGCCGCAGTGCGGCTGTTCGTGGATACGTGGCGATGGGCGGGCGTGCCGTTCGTGTTGCGAACGGGCAAGCGACTGGCTGAGAAGGTTACGCAGATCACTGTGGTCTTCAAACGCGAGCCGCTGCAGCTGTTCGAAGACCCGGGCTGTCCCGTTCGAGGGGCCAATCGGCTGGTGATTCGCATTGCGCCGGATGAAGGAATCTCTCTGATCACCGACGCGAAGGTGCCCGGCACGCGGATGCTGTTTCGCCCGGTGAAGATGAACTTCAGCTACGGCTCGACGTTCGAGTCGGCCTCGCCGGAGGCCTATGAGAACCTGCTGCTGGACGCCATGACCGGTGACCCGACGCTGTTTATTCGCAGCGACGAGGTCGAGGCGGCATGGCGCCTGGTCGACAGCATCCGCGGCGGGTGGGATGTGTCGGGCCGGCCGGAGTTGGAGACCTACGAGCCCGGCACGTGGGGACCCAAAGCCGCTGAATCGCTGCTGGGCGATCCATACGCTAATTGGTTTGATATGCCGAAGATGGTATAAGGGGCACCGCATGACATCGACAAAATCGACACCAGATGTTCGCGTCCTGGCCACGGCCGCCCAGGCCACCACCACGGTCGCCAGGCTGTTCAAGAAGATCGTCAACGAGGCGGTCCGAATGCGGGGCGAGTGCACGGTGGCGCTGGCGGGCGGAACGACGCCCCACGCGCTGTATCAGGAACTCGCCGCCCACGTGTTCGACGCCGACGTGCCCTGGCAGCACGTGGAGGTGTTTTTTGGCGACGAGCGCAACGTGCCGCACGACCACGTCGAGAGCAACTATCACATGGCCCAGCGGTCGCTGCTCGATTATGTGCCGATCTCGCCGGATCGCGTTCATCCCATGTCCGCCGACGCCGACGATCTGCAGGTCGCTGCGAACGAGTACGAACAGATCGTTCGCCGCATCGTCCCGGCCGGGGAGAGCGGCATTCCGCAGTTCGACCTGATCCTGCTGGGGATGGGCGGCGACGGCCACACCGCCAGCCTGTTCCCGCACACCGAAGCGCTGGGCGAAGCCGAGCGCCTCGTCGTCAGCCAGCACGTGCCCGTGCTGGGGCGTTCTCGCATGACGGTCACGTTCCCGTTGATCAATGCGGCGCGGCACGTGATCCTGTTGGTCACCGGCGACGACAAAGCCGAGGTGGCCGCGGGGCTGCTCAGCGACGACCCCACCCAGCGCGAAGAGATCCCGGCGGCCAGTGTTGCCCCGACCGACGGCAAGCTGACGATCGTTCTGGACAGCCCAGCGGCCCGGCAGACCGATCTGAAGGCGACCGAACTGTAGCCGTTCCGCATGGGTGCTAGTGGGGATGCTCGATTCCGGCGCTGCTTGCCTTCATGTCCTGGCGCAGCAGACAGGCGTGGCTGTGGTGGGGATTGTCCGAGACAGGCTCCAGATGCGGCGTGTCGGCGATGCAGCGATGGGCGATCACAGTCGATGCGCGTTCGGTGACGAGAATGTGCTGCTGTTTGGCTGGCAAGACGGCGGCTGCGCGGCGGGTCAGTGGGCAACGCGGATGAAACGCACACCCGCTGGGTGGGGCCAGGGGCGAGGGCATTTCGCCGGACAACGGTTCGCACGATCGCCGACGGGACGGATCGGGCTTCGGAATGGCCGCCAACAGCGATTCGGTGTAAGGGTGGCGGGCCCCGCCGCCGGAGAGCAGCTCGGCTGCGGGGGCGGTTTCGACGATTCGGCCGAGGTACAGGATGGCGACCTCGTCGGCCATGTGCTGGACCACCGCCAGATTGTGCGCGATCAGCAGGTAGCTCAGCCCCAGTTCGGCCTGGAGGTCCTTCAACAGATTGAGGATCTGGGCCTGGATCGATACGTCCAATGCGCTGACGGGCTCGTCGCAGACGATGAAGTCCGGCTCGCCGGCCAGGGCGCGGGCGATGCCGATTCGCTGCCGCTGCCCGCCGGAAAACTCGTGCGGGTACCGCCCGCCGCAGCCGGGCGACAGGCCCACGCGCTCCAGCAACTGGCCCACCCGGTAGGCGCGTCGGCGGCGGGGCACGACGGAATGGACCATCAAGGGCTCGGCCACGATGTGTTGGACCGTCATCCGCGGGTTCAGCGAGCCGACGGGGTCCTGGAAGATGATCTGCATTCGCCGCCGCAGCCTGCGCAGCGCCCGATCGCCGGCGGCGAAGACATCGTGCCCGTCGAATGTGACGGCGCCGGAGACCTGCGCCGTCGGCGCCAGGCGCAGCAGCGCGCGGGCGATGGTGGTTTTGCCCGATCCGCTCTCGCCGACCAGCCCCAGCGTTCGGCCGCGGGCGAGCGTGAAATCCACGCCGTCAACCGCTCGAACACGTCCGCGCGTCCGGCCGAACATCCCTCGCCGAACAGGGAAGTGCGCCCGCAACTGGCGGACGGTCAAGATCACGTTGTTGGGGCTATTTGTCATCGGTCGCGAGAATTTGTTCTCAAGTTCTCATTTCCCAGCACATGCTGGCTGGGGTCGGTCGGTTTGGCTTGTTCGTAGTTGTCGCAGTGCCAGCACGCGCACCAATGGCTGGGGGCGATCTCGCGTAGGTCGGGCGATTGTTGTTGGCAGCGGGGGTCGTCGCGACCGATGGGGCAGCGGGGGTGGAAGGTGCAGCCGGTGGGCAGGGCGAGTGGGTCGGGCACGCTGCCGGGGATTGTTTCCAGCCGGGCGATGCATTGGCCCAGGCGGGGAAGCGACCGGAACAGCCCCTGCGTGTAGGGGTGCAGCGGGCGAGCGAAGAGTGTGTGGACGTCGGCGAGTTCGACGAGTTTGCCGGCATACATGACGGCGACGGCGTCGGCGAGCTGAGCGACGACGGCCAAGTCGTGGGTGATCAGCAGGATGCTCAGGCCGGCGTCAGCCTGGATGGAGGCCAGCAGGTCGAGGATCTGCGCCTGGATCGTTACGTCCAGTGCGGTGGTGGGCTCGTCGGCGATCAGCAGTTGTGGCTGGCAGGACAAGGCCATGGCGATCATGACGCGCTGCCGCATGCCGCCGGATAGTTGATGCGGGTAGTCGTCGAACCGATCTGCGGGCGAAGGGATGCCGACCTTCTCGAGCAGTCCGACGGCGATGTCGCGGGCCTTGGCGGGCCCGACGCGCCGGTGCAGGCGGATGGCCTCGACGATCTGACGGCCGACCGTGAAGACCGGATTGAGCGCGCTGGCGGGCTCCTGGAAGATCATGCTGATTTTGGCCCCGCGGACGGCCCGCATCCGACGCTGCGATAGCGGCAGCAGGTCTTGGCCGGCCAGCTCGACCGAGCCGCCGTCGACGCGTCCAGCTGCCGGCAGCAGTCGAAGGATCGAATAGGCTGTTACGCTCTTGCCGCAGCCGCTCTCGCCGACCAGGGCGAACGTCTGCTGCGGGCCGACGGCGAAGCTGACGCCGTCGACCGCCCGGACGAGGCCATCCTCGGTCCGAAACGCGGTCCGAAGATCGCGAACACGCAGCAGGGGTGTCGGGCCGGCCGTCATGCGTTCCTCAATTTCGGGTCCAGCGCATCGCGCAGGCGGTCGCCGAGGATGTTCATCGCCAACACGAGGACGAACATGGCTGTGACGGCGGCGGTCAGTTCCCACCACCGCCCGACGATCAGATCGGTCCGAGCGGCGTTGATCATGCCTCCCCAACTGGGCTGGCCGACCTGCACGCCCAGGCCCAGATAGCTGAGGATCACCTCGGCGGTGACCGCCCCGACGAAGCCCAGCGAGAAGTTGATCACGCCGATGTGCGCGACGTTGGGCAGGATATGCCGCAGCAAGATCGACAGTCGCCCCCGCCCGGCGGCGCGGGCGGCGAGCACGTAGTCCAGCTCGCGGAGCTTGAGCGTCTCGGCCCGGACGAGCCGGCAGGTGCCGATCCAGTAGGTCATCGCCAGCGCCACGCAGACCCCCCCCATGCCGGCCAGGTCGAGCTCCCACGCCGTGCCCGCAAACAGCACCTTGCCCTGGAAGGCGAACTTCAGGGCGATCACGCGGATGATGCCGGGCACGGCCGCCAGCGTGGTGTAAAACCAAACGATTACGTCATCGATCCATCGCCCGTAGGAGCCCGCCACCGCCCCCAGAAACATACCCAGCGGGATGGCGATCAGGTTGGTCACTAGTCCGACGGTCATGGCGACCTTCGTCGCCAGCAGCGTTTTGGCCAACACCGATCGGCCGAACGTGTCGGTCCCCAACAGATGGTCGGCCGAGGGTGGCTGGTTGGCTTGGGCGTAGTTCGTATCCCCCTGCCAGTCGGCGTAAGCCAACGGCGCGACGACAGCCACCAGCGCGTACAGCGCGATCACGCCCAGGCAGATCATGGCCGTCGGCGATCGCGCCAGCCGGCGGCGCGCATCCGACCAGAAGCTCCGCCCCGAATCCACAGGCAGACCGCCGGCGGCGGCTGAGGCGAGATCGGATGTCGGTTGATGGTCCATGGTCTTGTCGGCTATTGCAGGCGGACGCGGGGGTCGAACACGGCGTATAGGATGTCGGTGACCAGGTAGCCCAGGACGTAGATGACGGCGGTCAGGAACGTCAGCCCGGCGATGATGGGCACGTCGCGGCTGGTGATCGAGCTGATCATCTGCTCGCCCAGACCCGGGATGCCGAAGAACGTCTCCAGCAGCAGGCTGCCGAGGATCAGGAATGGCACGGCCGTCACGAGATTCGTCAGGATTGGCAGCATGCAGTTTTTCAGCACGTGGCCGAACAGTATGTTCGACAGGGGCGCACCTTTGGCGCGGGCGGTGCGGACGTAATCGCGGCGGACCTCGTCGAGGATGATCGTCCGATAGAAGCGGACATTATGGCCCAGCGAGGCGATCACGGCGATGGTGACGGGCACATAGATGTTGGTGGTGTGGCCCAAGCCCCATGCCGCCGACGGCAGGATCTTCAGCACCAGCCACTGGCCGAGAATCATGTAGGCCAGGAACGGCACGCACATCCCCAGCACCGACAGGAACACGCCCGTTCGGTCCAGCCACGTGTCGCGGTAGTAGGCGACGACCAGGGCGATCACCAGGGCCGCGACCCAGCCGGCCGCCAGGGCGGGCACGGAAATCGCCAGGCTATAACGCCCGCGCTTGGCGATGATGTCCCTCAGCCGCTCGTGCGTACGAAAGCTCCGCCCGCCGAATGTGACACTGTCGACCAGATGGTTGACGAACTGGGAATCCCAAAACGCCTTCGACCACGGCGCGTGGTGGGTGTCGACGAAGAGGGGCTTGGTCAGACCGTGCTGGGCGAGCCACCGCTGGCGGTCCTGCTCGGTCGCGCGGGGGCCAAGGTACTGGGCCGACACGTCGCCGGCGATTACGCGGAACAGCACGAACGTCAGCAGCATCACGCCCAAGACGGTCAGGGCCGCCTGGAGCAGTCGTCGCCGGACGTAGGCGCCCATGGGCCTCAGTCCTCCCGCCCGCCCAGCCGGCGGCGCTGGTCGACGTCGATGCGGATGTATTTGGCGAACCCATATCCGACGGGGTGGGGTTTGAAGTTCTTCACCCACTCGTAGTGGACGACGAAGGCCTCCGGCTCGGTCGTCATCATCACCGGGCAGTCCTCGCTAATGATCCGGGCCATCCGGGCGTAGAGCTTCGTCCGCTTGGGGTTGTCGGCCATCACGCGGGCACGCTCATAAAGGCGGTCGTACTCGGCGTTGCGGTATCCTGAGTTGTTCGTGCTGCCGATGTTGCCGCTGTAGAAGTTCTGCAGGAAGTTCTCCGCGTCGGGATAGTCGGCGTGCCACCCCATGGCGAATATCTGGCAGCGCCCGGCGTGGGCCTTTTCCTGCAGTGTGGGCCAGTCGTTCAGCGTGACCTGCAGCGTCAGCCCCACGCGCTGAAACTGTTGCTTGTAGAAATCGCCCCTCTTCATATCGAAGTTTCCCCGCCCGCCGAGGTCCAACTTCAGGGGCGGTATCCGCCCGCCAACCAGCAGGCCGGCGGCGGCCAGCTCGTCGCGCGCCTGGGCGAGCATCTCGCGAGCGGCCAATGGGTCGTAGCGATAGAACGGTCCCTGGCCGGCCAGTTGATGGGCCTCGTAGCTGGAGGACGTCAGGTTGCGGAGGCTGGCCGGGATGCAGTTGACGGCGCGGCGGCCTCGCCCGTTGCGGAGCACGGCGATGAAGCCCTCGACGTCGATGCTCAGGCAGATCGCCTTGCGGAGTGAGGGGCTGGCCGAAAGGACAGGGTCATTGGCGTTGAATACCAGCCAGTAGGTGATCGGCGACTCGTAGATCTCCAGGGCGATGTGGCGGCGACGCCAACTGTCGGCCAGTTGGCGATCGGGCGTGACGACCGATTCGAACAGATCGGGCGGGATCGCGGCGGCGTCCACGTCGCGGTTGAGCAGCCGTATCCACCGGGCGTATTCCTCGGCGACGTAGTCCATCCGAATCACGTCGACGAAGGGGACGACCTCGCCGGCGTCATCGAGCAGGCCGGCCTCGGCGTCGCCGGGGGCGCCCTGGGCGGGGTAGGTCTGGCGGCGAAAGTCCGGGTTTCGGACCAGGACGATGCGGTGCTTGCGCAGGAAGGTCTCCAGGCGATAGGGCCCGGTGCCGACGATCCAGCGGTGGTCGGTGATCTTCGCGGTCGCCTCGCCGTTGCGGGCGAGCCAGTGGTCGACCATTTCATGCGGGATGGGGGCGACGTTGTGCATCGCCAGCACCTGCAGGAATTGTGGGAAGGGCTCGACCAGGCGAATCTGCAGCGTGTGATCGTCCAGCGCGCGGATGCCGTCGATGTTCAGATCGTATCGGCTGAAGTCGCCGGGTTCGTATGTGCGGGTCCGCTCGTAATAGGCCTCCAACCCGGCCACGCGGCCCCGCAGCAGCGCCCAGGCCAGGTCCGCCCCGACGTGGTGATCGGCGATGCGCTTAAAGGCCAGGACGAAGTCGTCGGCCCTGACGGTGCGCGTGTTGGGCCGGCCGTCGGGGCCGAGCCCGAAGCATTCGTTGCGGGCGTACCGAACGTCGGGCTTGAGCTTGATCGTGTAGGTGCGCCGGTCGCGGGAGATGACCGGAAGCTCGGCGGCCAGCAGGGGGATGATCTCCAGGGGGCGCTTGAGGTAGTGGTAGGCGTAAAGCCCTTCGTAGAAGTGGGCCTGCAGGTGGGCCGACGACGTATCCCCGCAGGTGGCCGGGTCGATCGACCGGATGGCCGAGCGGTAGCTGGCAAAGCGGACGATCGGCGCGGATTTGATGATCGGCGAACCGTCGTCGCGATAGCCGACTGTGACGGGGGGCGTGTGGCCGCCGGCATCAGAGGGCAACAGCAGGTAGGGCGATGCGATCATCGCTGCGGCGACGGCGAGCGAGATGATGTAGAACCATTTCATCTCCACCCCTGTCGGCCGTGGCGCCGGCGGCGGCGATCAGTCGTCATCGGGCGCCGGTTCAGGGGCGGCGTCGGCTGGGGTCTCGTCCCCGTTGTCCACCAACTTGATGTCGGGCTTCTTGACCTCGTAGTCCTTCAGCAGCTTTACCCACGCCGCGACGGCCAGCCCGGCCTGATCTCGTTTCTGCTCGGCCGTGTTCCCGCGTTTCGTCAAGGCGGCTTTGATCGCGCTGTCGGTGATCCCGGTAAACGACCGCAGCGCCGATTCGCACGCCAGCAGCAGGGCCGAGGTCGTGCTGTTTACATCGTCGCCGGGCTCGGACCGGTCGTAGGCCCGAAAGGCCGCATACATCAGATTGACGATCAACTGCAGCGGCTCCTTGACGGCGTCGGGCTCATCGCTATGCGGGCGTGCGAGGAGTTTGAGCGTCGGCAAGGCGCGTCCGGCGGCATCGATCCAAGGGAGACGGCCTTCACTGACGTGGGTCGTGCAGCGCGACCAACTGGCCGAGAGGATTTGGAGGAACGTCTTCGATGCTGCAGCCCAGACGTCTTCAGGTACGGTCTCGGGCGCCACCGGCGGCAGGGCCATCACGTCGAATATCACCCCGCAGACCAGCCCCGACGGCTCGGCCTTACTGCGCTGGCGAAGCGCTTCGAACAGCGCATTCGCCGGTCCCTCTCCCTGGGCCAGCGACAATTGCCGGATGGCTGCAAAGCCCCTCCAGCCCCAGAGGCGGACGGCGGGGTTGCGGTGAACGATCATCTGCTCCAAAGCCGGCTGGACACTGACCTGATCCATTCGTGCAACGGCTATCGCGGCGTTGAGCTCACGGACCTGGCGAAGCTCGCCGTCGTTCAACTGGCCGAACATCTTCAGCACGCTGGTGGCGGTCAGGCTGGCGTAGTCGTAGCGAAACTGCGGATCATCGAAGTGCAGGTAGTCGCTGATCAAACGACGGCGCGCTTCGGTGATCTTGCGGATATCTTCATCGCCGGCTAGAGCATCAAGCCAGTAGGTAATGCGCTGCTGAATCGCCAGCCGGTCGGGCAGGCCGCCATCGGGTCCGGCAAGTTTGGGGGGCTGGTCCGCCCAGGCCGTCACGGCCACGAAGACAACAAGGACCGCCGCAGCAAATCGGGTCGAGTGCGCTCTGGCCATAGCATTCAGTTCCTTGAGCATTCAAAGCTTCCGTCTGTAGCGTGTGATGGTAGGCTGGCCGCACCGAGTGTGTCAAGCGGCCTGTGAGAGCGACAGGCCAGGCAGTTGTGGCAGCATGTGCGGGTCGCCGGCCGGCTCGCGCAGACCTCGTCGATCGCCGCGCTGCCAGTGGCCGCTATGGCAGATCAAGCAGCCCGATGATCCAGCTCTGCCGACGCCGACGTCCTGACAGGCTGGGTCGAGCTCCCACAATGGCCGGGAGGCAAAAAAAAACTCGCCTCTTGGCGAATTGTGCGCATAACATATTGTGTAAGAGCTAGTTATCTCGGCATGTTCCTTATGCACTACTTGCGGCCCGGCAAGAGGGGCATGGAAGCATCTCCGGAATGGCCCGCTGGTAACATCCTTCTGCGGCAAAGGATAAATATGGTCGATCGATAGGCGATCTCTCTTGGAAAAATCGCAATAAGAGCAGGCAAGGCTCTAGGGGTTTCTCATCTAATGGATTTTTGTTGCATCGCAAATTGGCAGACCTACACTTTTGGTCAAGATACGGGCAGTTAGCGCGGCGTATCCGGCGGGGCGACCCTGCGAGGGGTCTGTCAATGGCGACGGTAACATTTGACGATAACAGCCTTTTGATTGACGATCAGCGCGTGTGGCTGGTTAGTGGTTCGATCCACTACTTTCGCGTGCCGTCTGAACTGTGGCGCGATCGCCTGCTCAAGGCCAAGCGTGCGGGGCTGAACTGCATCTCGACTTACGTCGCATGGAACTTCCACGAGCCGATCGAAGGCCAGTGGGATATGTCCGGCGACCGGGATGTAGCCGAGTTCGTGCGACTGGCCGGGGAGTTGGGGTTGTATGTAATCGTCCGCCCCGGGCCCTACATTTGCGGGGAGTGGGACTTCGGCGGACTGCCCGGCTGGCTGACGGCCAAGACCGGCATGACCTACCGCACGAACAACGCGGCGTTCATGCATTACTTCGACAAGTATTTCCGCCAGCTATTGCCGAAGCTGGCCGAACTGCAGGTCACGCGGGGCGGGAATATCATTCTGATCCAGAACGAGAATGAATACATGGTCGGCGATACGCCGGACGGACGGGCGTACGTGGAGTTTATCAGCCAACTGTTCCGCCGGGCGGGGTTCGAGATCCCGATTCTCACCTGCAACATGTTCTCAGGCCCCGAGCTGCCCGAGCGGATCGAATGCATGAACGCCTGGGAGGGCGCGGACCGGGCGATGAAACGAGCCCACTACCTCCAACCCGGCGCGCCGCTGATCATGCCGGAGTTCTGGCCGGGCTGGTTCGATTCGTGGGGCGCCGCCGACCACGAGACCCGCGATGACGAGGAGGTCGCCCGCCGGGCAATGGAGATCGTCGGCTGCGGCGCCCAGTTCAATTACTACATGTTCCACGGGGGGACGAACTTCGCCTTCTGGGGCTCGCACTTGGTCAGCGCGCCGGATGCATATCAGACCACCAGCTACGACTACGACGCCCCGCTGGCCGAGGGCGGCGGGTTGACGGAC
Organism: Phycisphaerae bacterium; assembly: GCA_011050235.1. Classification (GTDB taxonomy): domain Bacteria; phylum Planctomycetota; class Phycisphaerae; order SM23-33; family SM23-33; genus HyVt-337. The sequence continues at coordinate 26,852 of DRGC01000079.1, forward strand.
AAGTACTACCTCACCCGGCTGGTCAACATGCTGGCCAATCACATGGGCCCGTACCTGGCGCCGGCCTTTATGGAGGACCCGGGCGCGTGGATCCACGACGGGACGGACAGCCGCAACCTCATCGGCGCGCTGGGGCGGTGGGTGTTCGTGACCAACAACGGCCAGGAGGACGTCATGGATGTGACGATCTCCCTGCCGGACGGTGAGAAACTGCTGCGCATTTCGCTCGAGCCGTTCGGCGCCGCCGCAATCCCGATCGACATGGCCCTGACGCCGACGGTGACGCTGGACTACGCCAACTGCACGCCGCTGGGATTCTTCGGGCGCAAGGTGCTGGTGCTGCACGGGCCGGAGGGCTGGCCGGCGGAGGTCAGCATCGAAGGGAAGGTGCTTACCGGCGAGATCCCCGAGGCCGACGACGAGCCGCTGATCTTCGAGTGCGAGGAGCTGCGCGTCGTGCTGATCAGCAGCGAGTTGGCCATGCGAACGTGGTGGGTCAATGAGACGCTCGTATTCGGGCCGACGTTCGTCGGCGAGACGCTGGCCGACGTGGTCTGCAAGAAATCGGCGAAGCTATACTACCTTCTGGATGCCGAGGGGTTGCTGACGACCAAGAAGCTCAAACCGTCGACGACCAGTCCCCGCAAGACTGCGCCCCGCCTCAGCGCGTGGCGGCGCGTCAGCGTCTGCAGCGAGCCCATCGACGAGGCGGACTGGAAAAAGCTCGACCGTCCCCGCGACGTCGACCGGCTGGGGCTGCACTATGGCTATGTGTGGTATCGCGTCCAGGTCGATCAGCCTCGCCAGGTCCGAAAGAATCTGTTCCTGCCCGATTGTGCCGACCGAGCGACGATCTTCCTCAACGGCGCGCGCGTGGGCGTGTGGGGCGCCGGCGCCGACGCCAAACGCCGGCCGATGGCGGCCACCTTCAAACGAGGCACGAATACGCTGACCATTCTGACCGACAATCTTGGCCGGCTGAACTTCAGCGCCGATATCGGTGAACGGAAAGGCCTTTACGGCCACATCCACGACGCCAGCCCGTTGCCGGCGCGGAAGTTCCGCATCAACGCCGAGGAGTCCTTCTCCCGGCGAATCGTGCCGCGACACAAGGCCCACCTGATCTCCCGCCTGGAGAAGAGCCCCGTCGCCTCGGCCCAGTGCGATATTTCCATGCGGAAGGTCACACCCGTCCATCTGTCCTTTTCGGGCCTGGGCTTTCCGGTGGCCGTCCTCTGCAACGACAGGCCCGTGGGGCTGTTCGAGCGCGGGCACGGCCAGATCACGCTGCAGAGCGAACTGAAGACCGGCCGAAACGTCGTGAAACTGCTGCTGTGGACCAGCGAGGTTTCGGCCAAGCTGCTGACCAACTTCCATTTCCATCAGCTCAATGAATCCGTCACGCAGGGAGGACGCTGGAGCTTTCGGCCTTGGATGCTGCCGAAAGAGGGTGGGCGAGTCGTCGGCAAGAACCTGCCGGCCTGGTACGCCAGCAAGTTCCGATACAACCCAACGGGCGTGCCGCTGTTCCTGCATATTCTTGCCGCCAAAAAGGGGCAAGTTTTCCTGAACGGCCGAAACGTCGGCCGGTTCTGGACCATCGGCCCGCAGCACTACTATTATCTGCCCGAGTGTTGGTTGCAGCAGCAGAACGAGTTACTGCTGTTCACCGAAGGCGGCGAGAACCCTTCGGGATCCCGTCTGGAATACCGCCCGCTGGGCCCGTTCAAGCAGCCCTAGCCCCAAGCGTCAGTTGCGCCGCCGAGGATATTGAGCGGTGCGGAATCGCAGCAGTTGTCCGTCACAACGTGATATATATCCCCCCGCCGATGGCCTCTTCGCCGGCCAATTGCGGCGGATAAAGGGTTACAAAAAGAGATAAAAAGCCCTTGCTTGCAAGAAGTTGTTAAGCTACGATGACTTGTGATCGTAGTAGGCATTTCCGACAATAACAACACAGGTGCATGCGTGTTTCTGTGGCAACGTTTCGGAAGGACGATTCATGGAAACTATTACGAAGAAAGAACTCGTTGATCGCATTGCCGATCAGACCGGCAGCAAGCGAGTGGTGGTCAAGGACATCCTTCAGCGATTCCTCAACGAGATCATCAGCGAGTTGGGCCGAGGTAACAGGCTCGAGTTCAGAGACTTCGGTGTCTTCGAAAGCAAGCAGCGCGCTGCCCGCATCGCCCAGAACCCAAAGACGCTTCAGCGCGTTCACGTTCCCGCCAAGCGAACGGTCAAGTTCAAGGTGGGGCGCTTGATGAAACTCAAGCTTGCCGAAGGCATGGAAGGCGCGTCAGGCCAAGCACAGGCCGGCGGTGATGTTGCGCCAGTTAAGCCGACCCCTCCCCCGCCCGCTGAGTAGTGTGACCAGCTCGCGTAGCTCGGCCGCGGCGGGGTGGGCAGCGGGTGCGCGGCCGGCGCAGGCAGACCTAGGGGCAGCGTTGTCGGTGTCTAGCTCGCGATTCGCCGCGACTCCATCGAGTGGGCCTTCACAGACGGTGGCTCTTGCGCGCGGAGAATTGCCCATCGTTTTAAGTTCCTCCCCCCGTATACTCTAGATCGTTATGAGCGATGTTTCCGTCGAACAAGTGGCCCGCGCTGGTGTGGTGGGGGCCGGTGGGGCGGGCTTTCCCACCCACGTCAAGCTCCTCGCGTCGGCCGACACGGTGCTGATCAACGCCGCCGAGTGCGAACCCCTGCTGCACAAGGACAAGGAAGTTCTCAAGAACTTCATCGAGCCGGTCCTGGCCGGTCTGGGGGCGTCCATGCAGTTGGTCGGCGCTTCGCGCGGCATCATCGGCATCAAGGAGAAGTACGGCGACGTTATCGATCTGCTTCGGCCGAAGCTGTCGGCCGGCATGTCGATCGCGCCGCTGCGCGACGCCTACCCGGCCGGCGATGAGTTCATCCTCGTCTACGATATCCTGGGCCGAGTCGTGCCGCCCGGCGGCATCCCGCTGAATGTCAACGTGGTCGTCATGAACGTGGAGACGGCCATGAACATCGCCATCGCGCCGACGAGGCCCGTCACCGACAAATATCTCACCATCGCCGGCGCCGTCGCCAACCCGATCACGCTGTGCGTGCCGATCGGCGTGACGCTGGCCGACTGCGTTGCTGTCGCCGAGCCCACCGTCGGCGACGCCAACTACATCGTCGGCGGCGTGATGATGGGCACGCTGGAAGATGACCACGACGCCCTTGTCGACAAGACCACCGGTGGCGTTATCGTCCTGCCGTCCGACCACGTCGTCGTCCGCCGCCGCCGGCAGAACTGGCGGCAGATCGTCCGCATCGGCCGAAGCGCCTGCGATCAGTGCAGCTTCTGCACCGAGCTGTGCCCGCGCTGGCTGCTGGGGCATCCCATCGAGCCGCACCGGGCTATGCGGTCGCTGGAGTTCAACCTTGTCGGCGAGTCCAACGTCCGCGGCACGAGCTACTGCTGCGAGTGCAACCTCTGCAGCCTGTATTCTTGCCCGGAAGACCTGGATCCCAAGAACGTCTGCAGTCAGAACAAGCGCCGCCTCGCCGAATCGAAAAGCACCTGGGCCGACCCGCCCTTTAATGCCAACCGTCCCGACCTGCACATGGCCAACCGCAAGGCGCCGATGAAACGTCTGATGAGCAAGCTCGGCCTGACGCAGTTCAACAACGTTGGCCCGCTGACAGATCGGCCGCTAGCGGCAGGGAAGGTGGGCATCAAGCTCAAACAGCACGTCGGCGTCCCGTGCGAGCCGGTCGTCTCGACCGGCCAGGCCGTCCGCGTCGGCGATGTCGTCGCCACGCCGCCCAGCGATAACGGCAAGGCCGCCCTGGGCGCGCCCGTGCACGCGTCGATCGATGGAACCGTCACCGCCGTCGCAGACGGTGTGGTCTGGATTGAAGGATAACGGAACATGGCTGAACCCAGAGCCATCGGAGCGATCGAACTATCGAGCATCTCGTTGGGCTACAAGGTCCAGGACGACATGCTCAAGGCCGCCTCCGTCGATCTGCTGATCGCGCGGACGATCTGCTCGGGCAAGTATTTTATCGTGATCGGCGGGTCCGTCAGCGACGTGACCAGTTCCATCGAGACCGCCCTGCGCGTCACCGACGACGCGATCATCGATCACGTCGTCATTCCCAACGTGCACGAGGACGTCTTCCCCGCGCTGGGCCAATCGGTCGTCGTCGATGACGACAACATCGGCGCGCTGGGCGTTGTCGAGACCTTCAGCGGCGTCAGCATCGTCGCCGCCGCCGATGCCGCCGCCAAGGCCGCCAAGGTCACGCTCTTTCGCATTCAGGTGGCGATGGCCCTGGGCGGCAAGGGGTACTGCCTGATGACGGGCGATATCTCCGACGTTCAAGCCGCCGTCGCCGCCGCCGCCGCCGTCGCTCGCGAGCGGGGCCTGCTTGTCGGCGAAGTCGTCATCCCCCGCCCAAGCGTCGAACTGCTGGCCGAATACCTCTAAGCGGTCTTACGTAAGTTTGTAGCGGTTGTGGTGGGAGGGGGGCAAGTCGTGGCCTTACCGGTCGCCCCCCCCGAGTTCGGCATATCAGAGCCCGACCGTCGCCGCCGGCCGATACCTCATGTGCCGAGGTATCGTTCCGTTCGACCGAGATGCCGCTTGCCCAAGACCGGAAAGCACGCCCCCACCTGCAGAGCGGTCGCATTGGACATTCGACATTCAGCATTCGACATTCGGCATTGGGAGGCCCCCCAGCGGGCCATTGCCGGGAAACGGACTTACGCAAGGCCGCTTAGCCTTGGCTGGGGCGATGTCTTTGCATCGCCCCGGTCGATTTTCGTAGAATCGATGTGGAGGAATGCTGTCGACGGACGGTGCGGTCGTCGACGGCCCGCAGGCCCCTCGCCGCAGGGCCCGCACACAACGAGGTAGATGTTGACACAGCCTGCCGGAGAGGCCAAAATCCGCGACCCGCTTGAGTGTCGAGGCATGGCCGCCGACCCGGCGGGGCGAAGTGGTTCGGAGAGGCGTCATGCGTGATCGTGATCTTACGTCTGCGGATGTGGCCGAGTTCGCCAGCCCGCGCGAATTGATGGAGGCCGAGTGGGCGCCGTGTCGCTATCACTGCCCAGTCCATGCCGATGTGCGGGGCTATATCGAGTTGGCCGCCCGCGGGCAGTTCGAGGCCGCCGCCAACCTCGTCCGCGACTGTCTGCCGTTCGCCTCGGTCTGCGGGCGGATTTGTCACCATCCCTGCGAGGCCAACTGCCGCCGCTGCGAGGTCGACCAGGCCGTCGCCGTCCGCGAGGTCAAACGCTTCGTCTGTGAACTCACCGGCGTCAGGGCGGCGGTTCACAAGGCGGATAAGCAGGACCTGGCCAAGGTCGCCATCGTCGGGGCCGGGCCGGCCGGGATGGCCGCAGCGCTGGAGTTGGCCCGCATCGGCTATCGCCCGACCGTCTTCGAGAAATTCCCCGTCGCCGGCGGCATCCCTGCGACGGCCATTCCCTCCTACCGCCTGCCGCGCGACGTGATCCGCCAGGACACCGATTGGATCTTCGCCCACGGCGTGGACTTCGTGCCCAACTGCGACATCGGCAAGGACAAGACCATCGCAGACCTCGAGGCCGAGGGGTTTGAAGCCGTGCTCATCGCCACCGGCCTGGCCGATAGCCGCATGCTGCCCCTGCCCGGGGCTGACCACAAACGCGTGCTGCCCGTGCTGACGTTTCTCACCGACGTGTCCTTCGACCGCACCCCTGACGTCGGGGCCAATGTGTTGGTCATCGGCGGCGGCAACGTGGCCATGGACGCCGCTCGAACGGCCCGGCGGCTGGGCGCGCAGGTCACGGCTATGTGCCTGGAAAACGAAGAGGAAATGCCCGCCTGGGACTGGGAGCGCGACGAGGCCGACGAAGAGGGCGTGACGTTCCTCTTCCGCCGCGGGCCCGTCGAAGTCCTGCTCGACGGCGACAAGATCGTCGGCATGAAAACGCGGAAGGTCACGCGCGTCTTCGACGGGGAGGGCAAGTTCAGCCCCGAATACGACGACAACGACCTGCAGAACATCCCCTGCGATACCGTCATCATGGCTATCGGGCAGACGGCGAATCTGAATTTCATCGAAGGCAGCGACCTGACGGCCGACGACCGCGGGCGGCTGACCTATGATTCGGCGACGCATCAAACGTCCTTGCCGGAGGTGTTCGCCTGCGGCGAAATCGTCACCGCGCCCGGATCGGCCGTCGAGGCCTGTGCATCGGGCCAGCGGGCGGCCAAGGCCATCGACCTGTATCTGTCAGGTCGGACGATCCAGATCGACGACGCGCTGCCGCCGACCATCGACAAGATTGCGCCCGCCACGGCGGAGAAGGTCCTGAAGGTCGAGCGATACGGCGTTGATACCGAGCAGCCTGAGATGCGCATCACCACGTTCGACGAGATCGATCACAATTACGATCCCGAAATCGCCGTCCGCGAGGCGCGGCGCTGCATGAGTTGCGGCGGTGGGGCCGAGGTGCTGGTCGACAAGTGTGCGGCCTGCCTGACGTGCCTGCGGGTGTGCCCGTTCGATATTCCGGTCGTCACCGACGTGGCCCGGATCGAGTCGTCGCTGTGTCAGGCCTGCGGCATGTGCATCGCCGATTGCCCGGCCAACGCGATCATCGCCCGAAGTTGGTCGCCCGAAGAGGATCTGCGGCAGGTCGCCGCCAAGATCAATGCTCTAACAGGCGAGCGCAAGATCGTCGCCTACGTCTGCGGGCATCACTCGCCCGCGACGGCTTGGGGCGGCACGCTGGAAGATACGATCCCCGGTGTCGTCGAGGAGTATCTGCCCAGTATGTCCCGTCTGTCGGCGGCCGAGATCCTTCACACGCTGGAGGCCGGCGCCACCGGCGTGATCGTCGTGGCCTGTAACGAAGGCGCCGACCGCTACCCGACGGCCCCGCTGCGGGCGGCCAAACGCGTCGAGCAGGTCCGGGAGCTTCTGGACGAGATTGGTCTGGGTGCCGAACGTGTGCAATACGTGGCGGTCGCCGATCGTGGGCGGGCGGCGACGCGGGAGGCGATGGCCGAGGCTGCCGACCGTATCGAAGGCAAGGTCCAGGAATCAGTGGAAAGCGAATAGGCCGTGACGGGGCGCCGCGGCGCTCAGGAATCCGGCAGGAGATAGGACGATGATTGTTGCCGAACGCAAACCGATGGATGAGATCTTCCAGATGCTCGCCGGCTGCAAGAAGGTGCTCGTGCTGGGCTGCGGCGGGTGCGTGACCGTCTGCCTGACCGGCGGCGAGCGCCAGGCCGAGATGCTGGCCAGCCAGTTGAACCTGGCCGCCAAGGCCAAGGGCGAGGCGATGCAGGTGGACTTCGACTCGATCACCCGCCAGTGCGAGAAGGAGTTCTTCGATAACCTTTCGGAGGCCCCGGCCGACTACGACGCGGTGCTCTCGATCGCCTGCGGAGCGGGCGTGGGATACATGTCCGAGCAGTTCCCGAAGGTGACGGTCCTGCCGGGCATGAACACCACGCATCTGGCCGCCAACGTCGCCCTGGGCATCTGGGAAGAATACTGCCGCGGCTGCGGCGACTGCATGCTGGCCTGGACCGGCGGCGTCTGCCCGATCGCCAAGTGCTCCAAGAGCCTCGTCAACGGCACGTGCGGCGGCACGGACAAGGGCAAATGTGAAGTCAACCCGGAGATGAACTGCGGGTGGCTGATGATCTACGAGCGGCTGAAAGAATTGGACCGGCTGGACGAATACCGCACGATGAGGCCGTTGCGCGACCATCGGACCGATCGCGGCAACGGCGTGCGACGGCTCGTGCTGGCTGAAATGACTGAAGAGGAGGCCGGCGATGAGTAACGAGCCTGTCAGCAATCTGCAGCGTGATCTGGACTCCGGCGAGTTTGTCGTCACCGCCGAGATCGGCCCGCCCAAGGGCACGAACATCGCCCCGGTCATCCACGAAGCCGAGGAGTTTCTCAAGGGCAAGGTCTCAGCGGTCAACGTCACCGACATTCAGACGGCCGTTATGCGCGGGTCCAGCATGGTCGGGGCGAAGCTGCTGTTCGATGCCGGCATCGAGCCGGTCCTGCAGATGGTCACGCGCGACCGCAACCGCCTGGCCCTGCAGAGCGATCTGCTGGCGGCCCATATTTTCGGCATCCGCAATGTGCTGTGTTTGACCGGCGACCACGTGACGATGGGCGACCACCCCCAGGCCATGCCCGTCTACGATCTGGATTCGGTCTCGCTGCTGGATGCCATGTGCAAGCTGGAGGCCGGCACGGACCTCGGCGCTGACATGAAGGGCAAGGCCAACGAACTGGACGGCGTGCCGACGTTCTTCAAGGGCTGCTGCGTCACGCCCTGTGCCGATGAGGTCGACCCGCAGGTTATCAAGCTGGAAAAGAAAGTCGAAGCCGGCGCCCAGTTCGTCCAGACGCAGGCCGTCTATGAGCCCAAAGTGTTCGAGACCTTCATGAAGAAGGTCGAGCACATCAAGGTGCCGATCCTGGTCGGCATCGTGATGCTCAAGACTGCCGGCATGGCCAAGTACATGAACCGCGGCGTTCCCGGCGTGGTTGTCCCCGATGCCATCATCCAGCGGATGACCGATTGCGAGAAGCCCGACCGCGAGAAAGTGTCCATCGAGATCTGCGGCGAGCTGGTCTCGACCATGAAGGATATGTGCCAGGGCGCCCACCTGATGACGCTCGGCTGGGACCACTGCGTCCCCGGCATCATCCAAGCCGCCGGCCTGGCGTAAGGCTGACAGCCCCCGATTTGGTGAAAACAAGAGCGCGGCGAGACGGATGTCTCGCCGCGCTTCTCTATTAGACTGACGTCGAGCTACGCCATCGCTTTGGCGCAGGCGATGGTGTTCTTCAGGAGCATGGCGACCGTCACCGGGCCGACGCCGCCGGGGACGGGGGTGATGGCGGCGGCCTTTTCCTTGGCCGCCTCGAAGTCCACGTCGCCGACGGTCTTCATGGCGTTCTTGCCCTTGTCGTTCTTGAGTGGGGCGCCGCCAGAGTCGAAGCCCTTGGGGATGCGGTTGATGGCCACGTCGATCACGATGGCGCCTTCTTTGACCATCTCCCCGGTGATCAGCGGCGTCAGGTCCGGCAGGGAGACATCTTCGCCGGCCTTTTTCTTGCGGTTGTAGCCGCGCCATTTGGCCTGGCTGACGCCGGCGGCTACGAAAAGAATGTCCGCGTTCTTCGTGTGGGAGGCCAGGTCCTTGGTGGCGATGTGGCAGACTGTGACCGTGGGCGATTCCGTCAGCGACTGCAGCAGCATCGCGGCGATGGGCTTGCCGACGATCTCACTGTGGCCGACCACGACCGCTTCCTTGCCGGCCAGGTTGCTTTCGGTCTGCTTGAGCAGTTCGACCGCCGCGGCCGCCGTGCACGCCGAGACGATCCCGCCGCCGTAAAACAATTGCCCCATGTTCTCGGGGTGCATGCCCTCGACATCCTTGGCCGGTGAGATGGCCACCTGGACCTGGCGGGCGTCGATCTGAGAGGGCAGCGGCATCTGGAGGATCAGCCCGGTGACCTTCGGGTCATTATTGAGTTCATCGATCTTCGCCAGCAAGTCGTTCTGCGAGATGCCCTCGTCCAGCTCGAGCAGTTCGTATTCCAGCCCGGCGGCCTCGCAGTTCTTCCGCTGCATGTTGGTGTAGATCTTGCTGGCGGGGTTCTCGCCAACCTGCACCGCCACCAGATGCGGCGGTCGCCCGGCGGCCGTCAATTCGGTGGCGTCGGCGATGATCTGGTCGGTGAGGGTCTTCGCTACAGCTTCTCCGTCAATAATCTTGGCAGCCATCGGTCACTCCCGTTCGTCATGGTATTCAAGCGTTTCCCGCAACTCGCGTGCGGTGTGGTGATCTATCGTGCCCTTTCGCAGGGCCAGGTCTACGGTCCGCAGGCCAGCGACGCAATACAAATGCGTCACATCCGCCGGGCAATCGGCCATCGCCGCCAGGTGTCGCCGGACGGTCCCCACGTCGCCGCGGGCGATCGGGCCGGTCAGCGAAGCGGCCAGGTCCATCGTGCGGGCGTTGTCGGCGGTGGCTGCGGCCAGGACGCTGAGTGCGGCCTGGGCGGCCTGGGGGTCGATATCGGCTTGGCGACACATCTCGACGGCGGCGTCGAGTAGGGCGGTCGTGTAGTTGCCGGCCATCACGGCTGCGGCGTGGTACAGCGCCTTACCGGCCGAGGACACCCTCACCGGCCGGCCGCCGATCGCCTCAGCCAGCGCCGTCAGCGCGGCGACGGCGACGTTGTCGCCTTCGCAGAAGCAGTAGACGCCGGCGAATCGCCCCACGGCTGCGTCGGCCGTCGGGAACGTCTGCAGCGGATGCATCGAGCCGACCGAACAGCCCAGCTCTCGCGCCGCCGACAGCGCGTCGCTGCTCAGCGCGCCGGAGCAATGGGCCACGATCACGCCGTCGCCGAAGGCTTTGGCATCGGCCAACTGGGCGCAGACAGCCTCGATGGCATCATCGCTGACGCACAGCAGCACCAGGTCGCCCGCGCCGGCGGCGGCCTCGATCGTCATCGGCGCTATGTTGCCGCCGATCCGCTCGGCCGCCCGGGCGGCTGCGGCGAGCTGCCGGCCGCCAATGGCCGTCACCGGCAGGCCGGCGCGGCGGGCCAGAACGCCCAGCGCCGTGCCCACGATGCCGGGGCCGATGATCGCAATGGAAGGAGCGTCGGTCATGATTGTTCGGCGAGCGGCCTTTGGGCAAGCATCGGCCGCAGCAGAGGGGCAGGATACGCCGCCGCCGGCGGAATCGTCAAGCGTTGGCGGGCGACGAGGGGCTGTCCGTCAGGACGTCGGTCAGGAGGTACTGATGCTTGTACTGCTCGCTTCGGCCGAGGCGGCTGCGAATGGTCTCGATCTCGATCCGCTCGAGCGTGCCCGTCGGCAAGATGACAGCCTGGATCGGGCCCAGCCGGCCGCTGGAGCGTTTGGCGGCGTATTCGATGTTCAGGCGGCCCAGCGCCTGGTCCACGGCGCCGACCAGGGATAATAGTTCACCGTCCACGGCTTCAGCGCGAAGTTCGTAATAGGGCGGACTGTCGAAGTGTCCCTGCATAATGAAGCGATCCACGCGGTGCCCGGTGGCGGCTGAGGCCGATTTCATCGCTTCGACGACCTGGTGTTCGGTGATTTTCTCGCCGGTGATGTTGGCTGTGTGCAGGCCGCGACAGAGGAACTCGAAGACCGGACTTTGGCCGAGGCGGTCGACCACACGGATGCGGTCGTCGAGGTTGTATCGCCAGAGGCCGGCATGGTTGGTGACGACCAGGAAGTACTCGCCGCCGATGTCCACCTCGTCGGGTCGAAGCGCGGTGGGGTCGGGCTTGTCGTGCTGGTCGGCGGGGATGAACTCCAGGACGTTGGCGGTAATTTCGGCGACGCCGGCCGGCGTGCCGTCGGCCAGCGGGATGGAAAACCGTCCTTCGCTGGCGACCAGGCCGATGTCTCGGATGGGAATGTTGTCGAACAGCTCGCGCAACCTGGGCAGGTAGAGCTTTAGCGTCCCGCCGGTCCAGTTGGCCAGGAAGGCGACGTTCCAGAAGTGCCTCGGCAGGAGCTGCCCGTCGCGGCGGAGGCCCTCTTCCAGCCGGCGGGCGAGCTTGCGGTTCGGCCGAAACCGCAGCGATGCAGCGGTGGCGGGGTCGATGGGCTCGGGGGGGGTGAGCGTTCCATCGGCGATGTCGCGGATGAGACGCTCGACGTGTTGCTGGCCGGTCTCGATGAGCTGGATGGTGCTGGAGGGGTTGGCGGTGGTGATAAAGCTGACGTCGCGGGGGATGCTGCACCGCAGGGCGGCATAGTACTTGGCGACCGGATGGCCGATGGTCTTCACCTGCGACGGGACGGTGTATAGCCGCCGCACGAGGCGAATTTGCTTGTCGTTCAGCAGGCCGCTGATGGCCCCGCACGGCAGGCCGGTGGGGCTATCGACCTCTCGTGTGGGCGAGGTGATCGTCAGGATCGGGCGCAGCCACACCTCCTTGTGGTCGGAGAGGGCCTTGTAGCCGAAGACGCTGAAGGTGCGTTTCAGATGGGCGGCGAAGGCGGGGGTGACGGGGATGTGCTTGGGCTCGCCGGTGGTCCCGCTGGTTCTGGAGAACATCAGCACGGGCTGATCGGCGGGCAGCAGGGCGGTGGTTTCGCCGGCGAGGACTCGCTGCATATAAGGCTCAAGCGTGTCGTAGTTGCCCAGGGGCACGGCCTTGACGAACTCGTCGTAGGTCCGCACGGCGGCGAGGCCGTGGTCTCGGCCGAAGGCCGTCTCACGCGCGCGGGCGATCAGGCTGGCCAGCAAACGGTCCTGGACCTCTCGCGTGCGCCGGTGGGAGTTGACAAACGCCCGCAAGGTCAGGTAAGCGTGCGTGGCCGCCAGCCGGGCTGCCGGTCGCAGCAGTAGCCGCTTGAGATTCATTGGCGTTCCCTGTGGACGACGCCTCGACGGATGGCGATCGGCCGCTCAGGCGACCTCCTCTATACTATCGGCCGGGGAGATAATGGCATTCTCGTTAATATCCTCATTGGCCAGGTGACGACGGAAGAATGCGATCGTCCGGTCGGCGTACTGCGTCGGCTGGACGATCACGGACTGGTTGTGTTTGGCTTCGGGGACGACCCATAGGTATTTCGGGGACGGCGCCTGCTGATAGAGCAGGCGCGTCTGGTCGACGCGAATGTAGCTGTCCTTCTGTCCGTGGATAAAGAAGATCGGCCGGGGCTGCATCTCCTTCAGCGCCCGCGAGACCGAAGGGTACTTGCAGCCAAGCTTGGGTCGGGCGAAGCGCAGCAACACCCACAGCAGAATCTTCCAGAATCCTTCGGAGTGGTGCTCGTAGACCAGCTTGACGCGGGCGAAAATATGGGCCCATCGCTTCATCAGGGCGATGAGCGTCGTATCCGTGCAGAAGGCTCCGTCACAGACGATGGCCTTGATGTTCGGGTCGCTGGAGGCGGCCAGTAGCCCGGCCCCCGCGCCGCGCGAGATTCCGAACAGGCCGATGTCTGTGGGCTTTCCCTCGGCGGCCAGGGCGGATTCGACGTGTGCGGCGGCTCCAAGGACGTCTTCCAGTTCCTTATCGGAAGGCCACTGCAGCGGGCGGTAGCGGCTGCGATTGGAGCTTTCGCCGTGCCCGCGAAAATCGAACGCGAAGATGTCGAACCCGCTGTCGAGCAGAGGACGGGCGTAGCGGGCGCAGCTGTGCCTGTCCGAGCCGTATTCGTGGCAGAAGATGATTGTGCCCCGATAGTCCTGGCGATTGGGGCAGCGAAGGTGCATGCCCTGAAGGCTTGTGCCGTCGAAGCTGCGGAATCGCTTTTCCTCGCCCCCAAGGCGCTGGAAGTCCAGCGGGCCCATCGACAGCGGCGGAGGGGTGTCGATGAAGATGTTCAGGGCGATGCGAACGTACCTGGCCATCAGCAGGATGAAAAAAACGAGCAGGGACACCAGCGTGAGGGCGATGGCCGTCGCCGCCCAATGGCGGGAGAGAAAATTACTCGCCGCCAGCATCACCGTTGTTTGTGCGATTGCGTTCACAGGACTCCTATGAACCTAGTTCCCCCCACCGACGAAATCAAGTGGCACCTGCTCTGGGATCGATCAGGGGTCCCGGAAATGATCAAGGCCTTGTTGGACCTATCGCGTGCGCTCGCTCGCAACAGACGCCGATGGCGGCCGGGGCCGTCTATGTGGCTCCGGTTATGATAAGCGTATTGTTCTGGCCGCCAAAACCCATGCTGTTGGACATGGCAACGCGGATATCGGCTTTGCGGGATTCGTTGGGGATATAGTCGAGGTCGCAGTCCGGGTCGGGCGTGTGGAGGTTGATGGTGGGGGGCATGACCTGGTCGCGAAGGGCCAGAATGCACGTGATCAGCTCGGTCGCCCCGGCGGCGGCGATCAGGTGGCCCAGCATGCTCTTGACGGATGAGGTGGGCGGCGCCTTGGCCGGATCGCTGCCGAACACCCTTTTGATGGCGAGCGTTTCGACCTGGTCGTTCTGCTGGGTGCCGGTCCCGTGGGCCGAGACGTAATCGATATCCGCCGGCGAGAGACCGGCATCGGCCAGGGCGGCGTGCATAGCCTGGGCGGCGCCGAGGCCCTCGGGGTCCTGATCGGTGATCCGGAAGGCATCGGCGCTGGCGCCGTAGCCGACGATCTCGGCCAGGATCGCCGCGCCGCGGGCGGTGGCGCGCTCGTAGGTCTCGAGGATCAGGACGCTCGAGCCCTCGCCGAGCACGAACCCGTCGCGGGTCATGTCGAACGGGCGGGAGGCGCTTGTGGGATCGTCGTTGCGCGTCGACAGAGCGGTCAGGCGATTGAAGCCCGTCAGCCCCGAGGCGTGGATCATGCTGTGGGCGCCGCCGGTGACGGCGACGTCCACTTCGCCGCGGCGGATCTGCCCGGCCGCCTCGCCGATGGCCTGGGTCGAGGCTGCACAGGCCGTCAGCACGTTGAAGACCGGTCCGCACAGATTGAACTCGGCGGCGATGTGCGCAGCGACCATGTTCGATTCCTGCTCGGTCTCCTCGAACACATCCATCGTTTCCCAGGAGATGTCGTACCAGCGTGAGGCGTCCAGTTGGCCGTCGACCCATGCCCGCACGACCAGGTCGGAGAGCTTCTCAAACAACAGCCGACCCTCGCCGCAGCCCATGTAGATCGCCACACGTGAGCGGTCCAGGTCCGTGTCGGCGTCGAGGTTGGCCTGTTGCCATGCCTGGCGCGCCGCCCCGAGGGCGAACTTGGCGTGTCGCCCTGCGGCAGCGTGCGGTTCGGCGTTGGGAAGGTGGTCGGCGAGGTCATAATCTTTGACCTGCGCTGCAAAGGTGGTGGGGAACGTGGCGGCCTCGAAGATCTCAATCGGCGAGATGCCGCTGCGTCCGGCCAGCAGCGCAGCCCACGTGCTCTCGACGTCGTGGCCGAGCGGATTAACCGTCCCCATGCCCGTGATGACAACGCGTCTTCGGCTCATTGTTCTGGGTCGTATCGTTTCAGCGCGCAGGCGGCGCTTTGTCCGCCGATGGTGAAGGCCCCGCTGAGGGCGTAGGTCAGGTTACCCGGACGGGATTGGCCGGCGAGGTTCAGATCGCAGCCATCGGCCAGGGCCTTGAAGTTAGCCGTTGCCGGGATGGTTTGCGTGTGCAGGGCCATGGCTGCGGCGGCCAATTCCGCCCCGCCCGCTCCGGCCGACATGAGCCCGATTGCGCCGGTGATGGCGGCCGCCGGTGGCCGGTGGTCGCCGAGGACCTGTTTCCATGCGTCGGATTCCAGTTCGTCCTCGGCGGCGACGCCCGTGCCGTGGGCGATCAGCAGATCGACCTGATCGGGCGACATCCCCGCGTCGGCCAGCGCCTTGGCAGCGGCCAGGTGCAGCGACCCGACGTTCGCTTCGGTAACCTTGATGCCGGCAGGATCGCAGGCGGCGCCAAAGCCCACCACCTCGGCATAGATCGTGGCGCCTCGTCGGCGTGCGTGGGCAAGATCTTCCAGGATCAACAATCCGCCGCCTTCGCCCAGGGCGGTCCCTTCGTGTGCGACGTCGAAGGGACGGCAGTGCCCGCCCAATCCGTCGTCGCCGGTCAGGGACAGACGCTTCAGCAGCGCCTGGCGCAGAAGGCTGAGGGGGTGGAGCTTGCTTTCGGCTCCGCCGGCGATGACGGCGTCGACAATGCCGTCGGTGACGTATCGAGACGCCTCGCCCACAGCCAGGTGGGCCGACACATCGCCGCAGGTAATGCAGTTACTTGGTCCCATCGCGCTGTGAATGATGGTCACATGGCACGAAAGCATATTGGGCAAATATTTCAGCAGCCACAGGGGATTGAGGTTATTGATCCCTTCGGCCCCCCACTTGGCGATGTCGAAGATCCCGTTGGCGTCGACGGACGTGATGGCCGCGGCGGCCAGTTCATCCAGTTCGCAGCAGATCAGCCCCGCGCCGATATTGCATCCGAGGCGTTTCGGATCGACGGTCATCTCGGCCGATTCGTCCGTGCCTTTGGTGACCAGGCCGCTGTGGCGAAAGGCCTGATCGGCGGTCGCTACGGCCAGTTGGATGTCGCGGGCCATCACCTTGACGGACTTGCGATAGCTCTTGGGCACATGGGAGCGGGCGGAGAAATCGGGCACTTCGCCGCCTACGCGGGTGGGGTACCGGGACGTATCGAACAGGTCGATGGGGCCGACGGCAGAGGCCCCTGAACACAGCAACTGCCAAAACGGCTCGATGCCGATGCCAGCCGCCGTGACCACGCCGATGCCGGTGATGGCCACGCGGCGGTCAGCCATTGCTTTCCCCGCGGAGAAACGGTTCGACCAGCCTCTGGAAGAACGAGCCGGTGAAGATGAAGTTCTCTTCGGGGAACTCCGTGCCGGCCATGTTCTGATCCAGGTGCGAGAACATCAGGTCCACCTGGCCGATGACGTCCCCGTTCTTGCGGACGATTCCACTAGTAGCGGCGGCCTCGGGGGCGATGGAATCCAACGCGACCTCGTAGGTCAACTGATCGCCCGGCAGGGCGACGTCGGAGAACTCGGCCTTGGTGATCTTGGCCAGGGCCACCTTCTCCTTGAAGTCGCTCACTTGCCCGACAAGGATGCCGCCGGTCTGGGCGACGCCTTCGATCATCAGCGAGGGCGGATGGTTGGGAAACTGCTCCCAGTGGTCGTGCAGGTGCTCCTCGGCCAGAGAAACATTCTTAATGGCCACGGCGCGCTTGCCCGGCTCAAGCTCGACAAGCCGGTCAATCCAAAACCAACGCATGTGCCGCTCCGTGTGATAGGCCGCTGTGACGAAGCCGCCCTGAGATTCGGGGCGGGGTCGGCAGCGGCTTGGCCGATGCCGCTCGTGCTAGGCGACCTTGGTGACCACGTAGTTGACGATCGTCTGGACCTTGAACAGTTCGGCCATCTTGTTGATGTCCGGGTCCTTCTCGAAATCGCTAAAGTCCGCGTGAGGCATGCGCTCTTTCAGTTGGGCCAGACCCGTATCGGTCAGCTTGCCGTCCTGAACGAACTCCGGATTGTTGAGGATATTGTCCGGGAACAGTTCGCCGCGCGGGATCTTGATGTCAAAGGTCTTTTCCAGGCGGAAGACAATGTCCAGAAAATCAATGGACTCGGCCCCCAAGTCGCCTGTCAGCGTGGCCTCGGGCGTGACTTCGTCGTCGTCCAGGCCAAGCGCGTCGACCAGTGTCTCTCTTACCTTTTCGAAAACGTCTGTTTCAGTCATCGGCATTGGTCGATGTCTCCTGTTTTGCCGGTGGCTTACCTGTCAATCCGTCCCGTTCCATCGGGCTCGGTCCGTTGGCGGGCGTGATAAGGTGTCCATGTATAGATATTCCAACAAGGAAAGTCAATGGCCTAATCATCTCAGCCGGCCGGTTGCTCCGAGGCCGCCAAGGCCGCCGGGCCGTGAATCAAACGGAACCTGTGCTTCATCTCTTCGATGATAGCCTCGTCGATCTCGGGCGCAAGTCCTTTTCGCTCCGAGAGGCTGAAGCACGTCAACTCCAGCTTGCCGGTGACGGCTTTCTTGTCATTGACTAGGCCGGTGCCCTTGAACTTGGCCACCTCGTCGTCTATCGAGATGAGTTCAAGCTCACAACGCAAGATGTTGCCCGGCGCGACAAAGGTCGCATACCGCACATTCTGGGCCTTTTTCAGCAAGATTACACTCTTGGAGAAATCCTGCGCCACGCGGACCAGCCATGCGGCCGATTGCGTCAGCGCCTCGAGCATCAGCACGCCCGGCATGACCGGAAATGCCGGGAAATGGTCGCCCAGATACTCTTCCGCCAACGTCAGCGCCTTGATCGTGACGATTCGCCTTCCCGGCTCGATCGATTCTATGCGGTCAACCAGTTGAAATCTCATATCCCGTTCCTGCCTCGCCAACGGCCCAGGCCGAGGTTAAAAGATGGAGGATTTAAGCCGGTTTTCCAACCCCATGCAAGTGTTTTTTCCTCTTTGGTCCTTTGCCGATTGCCTTTAGGCCCATTGCTCGACGATCTCGTCGGCGGCCGCCGGCATGATCCCCGTCAAGATCGCCAGGTCAAGGATCGTGAATCGTGAGCGAATGGCGTGGGCGTGGACCATCGCCGCCCGCAGCCGATCGCGCTCGCAGCCGAGATGTTCCGCCCGCCAGGCGCCGCCGGCGCGGTGAAGACACTCGCGAATCTGCTCGGGCGGGCGCAACAACGGGGCCAGGGACGTTCGCAGCGTCTCCCACGTGCGGCCTGCGGCCAGCTTGCACCCGGCCTGGGCAAGTCTGGGGCGCTTGTCGGCGTACTGTTGGGCGACAGCGCCGGCCAACGGGCCCCAGAAGGTCCGGTCGATCTGATCGGGTGGATCGACGAGGCGGGGCGATTCGATCGCCAGCACGCGCCGGTAGAGCTCAGCCGTCAGGATCGCCGCGACGCCGACCTGCCGGCCGTGCAGATCGTGAGCGCGACCGTCGATTCCGGCCATCATGTCCAGCGCGTGGCTGATGAGATGCTCCCCCCCGGACGCCGGCGCCGACGTGCCGGCCAACGTCATGGCGATGCCCGTCAGCAGCAGGGCGTCGAAGACGGCATTGACGGCAGACGGTTGGCGGTCGGCCAGGGCCTGCGGGGCGTCGAGATACAGCGGCTCGACGTTCGCGATCAGGCCGACCGTCTCATCGCAATAGTCATCGCCGAACAGCAGATTGTTCATCCGCCAATCGGCCGAGGAGATGCTCTTGGCCAGCACGTCGCCCAGCCCGGCAGCCGTCATCTCGAACGGCGCGTCGCGGATGATTCGCGGGTCGGCGAAGACCGCCTTGGGCGCCGCCGCCCGGATCAACGTCTTAACCCCATCCACGGTCGCGGCCACGTTGGCCGACGTATAGCCGTTCATGCTGGTCGCCGTCGCAAACGTCACAAACGGCAACTGCCGATCGAACGCGATCCACTTGCCCAAATCGTTCACCACGCCGCTGCCGACCGACACGACCAAATCGACTTCGAACATCTCATCCATCAGCGTGTCGTGCGTGGCCGTATCGCACACAGGCGATTGGCCATCGGGCGTGTCGGCGATCCGAAGTTCCTGGACCGCCAGCCCATACTCCCGCAAGGCGCAAGCGACCTCCGCGCCGGCGACATCGTATGTGCGCGTGTCAAACAGGACGGCTGCGCTGTAGCCAGTGGGGCAGGCAGCGTTTCCGCCGTCAGGGTCGGCTTTCTGTTGGGCCACTTGCAGAACTGTGATGATGCTGGAGCAGAGCCTTGGCGCGCGGTCCAAGATGTCGTCGCTGTAATAGACGATGGCCGGCTTGGCGGAGGCTGTGGGCGGGTCGGACAATGTCTCCGGCGAGACGTGACCGTGGGTCTGCAGTCGGACGTTTCGATCAGAACTCATCGGCGAGCTTGACCATGATCTCCAGGCCCTGCTGGAGCTTGGCGTCGTCGCAGGCGAAGGAGATTCGGAAATGGGTGTCCTTGGCGGAAAAGACGCTGCCGGGGATGATCAGCACGTTGTTGGCGATGGCGCGTTTGACGAACTCGGTGGCGTCGCCGCCGGGGGCGGGCACGAAGGCGTAGAACGCCCCGCCTTGCTTGACCCAGCCCAGCCGATCGCAAAGGGCGTCGGCGACCATGTCGCGTTTGACCTTGTAGGCGGCGATGGTCTCGCTCATGTCGGTCGTCATCGCGATCACGCCGGCGGCCTGGGCCATGCTCGGCGCGCACACGAACGTCCATTGCTGCAGCGTCTTCATCCGGTCGATGATGGCTTCGGGGCCCGCGCACCAGCCCATCCGCCAGCCCGGCATGCCGAACGACTTGGAAAACCCCCGCATCAGGACCGTGTTCTCGCAGATGCTGGCCATCGACGGATAGGGCTCGTCATAGCAGAACAGGTCGTAAATCTCGTCCGACAGGACAAGCAGGCCGTGGCGCTCGGCGATTTCGGCGATGCCGCGCAGCTCAGCCTCGCTATAGACGCAGCCGGTCGGGTTGCAGGGCGAGTTGATCACGATCAGCCGGGTCTTGTCGGTCACGGCGTCGGCGATCCGCTGCACGTCCGGGCGGAAATCATCGTAGGTGTCGACGGCGACCGGCACGCCGCCGGCCATGCGGGTGATGTACGAATACATCACGAAGTGCGGATCGGTGACGATCACCTCGTCGCCGGGGTCGACGGTGGCGAAGATCGCCAGCGTCAGCGCCCCGGCTACGCCGGAGGTGATCATGATCGACCGCTCGTCGGTCCAGCCGAACTCGCGGCGGCAGGCCTGGCTGACGGCCTGGCGCAGCGGGTCGATGCCCTGGGTGGGGGTGTATCGGTTCTGACCGCGCTGGATGGCGGCGATTGCCTCGTCCTTGATCGGCTGAGGGACGTCGAAGTGCGGCATCCCGATCGACAGATCGATGGGATCCTTGAGATGGGCGCCGAGGTCAAAGACTTTGCGAATGCCGGAGGCCGTGATGTGGTCCATCCGGGCGGCGATTCTCTGGGGGTCGCGCATCGTGAGTCTGGATTGCCCTGCGTCGGCCGGCGACGACTGCGGGCGCCGGCCGGTCGCTGGGGGCTATTTCTTCTTGTTTTCGGTCGCTTCGGTCGCTTCGGCGGCGGGGGCCTCGGTGCCTTCGGCGGCCTCAGCCTCGGCCTCGGCGTCGGGGGCGGCTTCCTTCTTGCTCTTCGTGCCGACCTTGGAGTGGCGAATGCGGACCTTCGGCAGCCCGAACGGGTTATCGGCCTCGGGGTCGAACTTGCCTTCCTCAATCAGGAGAGTGATCCGTTCGGCCCGGGTCAGCACGCTGCGCGAGCCCTTCAGGGCGCCGTGAAATTTCAATGTACGATCTATACTCATGGGGTGTGCTCCGACGTCCTCTAGGAGGACGGTTCTGGGTGGTGGGTCAAGAACAGCGGCTGAAACTCGCCGCCGGGGTGTGTTCGCTGCTGAAACCGGTACGTCCGGTGCAGTTTGAAGTACTTCTGACCCAGTTCCTCAATGGCTTTGGCATAGGCTCGCGCGCGCGAGCTGTTGGGGTTGTCGAACGGCTTGAGCGACCAGATGCCCCAGCATCGCCCGCCGTCGGTCAACTCGAATTCAGTGACCTCGGCCGGGTGGCCATGATGGTCACAGAAATCAACAATCTGCTCGGCCTCTCTGTAATCCGCGTCGGAGTGGCCCCGGAGACTTTCGATGACCAGGTAGTGCTTGCCGGGAATTCGGGCGATCGGCCCACTGATGGATGTATTGGTAGGGGGGGCGGCTTGATGGATGTTCTGGTTCGGCTGGTTGGCGGTCGGCTTGGGGGTCCCCGGGCCGACGCTGACTGTCGATCGCCCGATGAAGAACGCCAACATCACCACCAAAATGCCCCCGGCGACCTTGAACGCGAACGGGATTCCCTGCTGGTCGCTAAGCGCCGCCGCGGGCTCATCAACGTCCGTGAACTCCCGGTGGGCGGGCCGGGTCGCGGGGATGTGTGTGGGGGCCGGCTTGGGCAGGTCGGCCTTCGACGGCTCGGGCGATTCGTCGGGCGATTCGTCGGCCTCGGCCGTCTCGGGCGCCGATGGGGTCTGCGGTCCGGCCGCCTTGTCGCGCGCGTCTTCAGATACGCCGCGACGGGCCGTCTCATCTCCGTCCATCCATCCGGGGACGACGAACTTGTCCGGGTCCTTGGGCTTGTCCAGCTTGTCCCGCTGGCGAGTGATCAACTCGAACAGGGTCGTGATGTCTTTCTTCTTACCCATGACGATGGAGCAATCGCTTTCGGCCGACCACAGGCCGGCTACACGCCGAGCGCCCTCTGTAGAATCAGCAAATGATACCGCCTGCCACGACATTCTGTCAAGGTCCACCGGCCGGCCAATGCCGGGCTGGGCGGCACTTGCACGGTCTGTTCGGCGCGGTACAATGCCGCCCACATCCCCTCCGGGCAGCTGCGCCCCCCGGGGTGACCGACAGACGTCTGTCTTCCATCCTTATATATAGAGACAAGGAGACTAGTCATGGCAGAAGCATTCGCCGGAATCCCCAAGATCGAATACGAGGGCCCCAAGTCCAAGAACCCCCTGGCCTTTAAGCACTACAATGCCGAAGAGCTCGTCGAAGGCAAGACGATGGCCGACCACTTGCGGTTCAGCGTGGCGTTCTGGCACTGCTTCCGCAACCGCTGTCAGGACCCCTTCGGCGCGCCGACCCGCCTGATGCCCTGGGACGACGGAACCGAGAGCCTCGACAACTCCAAGAACCGCATCCCCGCCCTCTTTGAGTTCTGCGAAAAACTGGGCGTCAAGTACTTCTGCTTCCACGACCGCGACATCGCCCCCGAAGGCGACAGCCTCAAGGAGACCAACAAGAATCTCGACGAGGTCGTCAAGGTCGTCAAGGATCACTCCGAGAAGACCGGCACGACGCTGCTGTGGGGCACGGCCTGCCTGTTCGCCAACCCGCGCTTCATGCACGGGGCGGCCACCAGCCCCAACGCCGATGTCTTCGCCTACGCCGCCGCGCAGGTCGCCAAGGCCATGGAAGTCACCCAGACTCTCGGCGGCCAGGGCTTCACCTTCTGGGGCGGGCGCGAGGGCTACAAGAGTCTGCTGAATACCGATATGGGCCGCGAGCTCGACCACCTCGGCGCGTTCCTGAACATGGCCGTCGATTTCAAGAAGGACATCAGCTTTGACGGGCCGTTCTATATCGAGCCCAAGCCCAAGGAACCCACCAAGCACCAGTACGACTTCGACGTTGAGGCGTGCTTCGCCTTCCTGCAGAAGTACGGCCTGACCGAGCACTTCCGGTTCAACATCGAAGCCAACCACGCCACGCTGGCCGGGCACGATTTCGTCCACGAGCTTCGCTTCGCCCGTGAGGTGGGTCTGTTCGGCTCGGTGGACGCCAACCGCGGCGATCTGATGCTGGGCTGGGACACCGACCAGTTTCCCAACGACGTCAGCGAATGCACGCTGGCGATGTTGGAGGTCCTCGAAGCCGGCGGGTTCACCACCGGCGGGCTGAACTTCGATTGTCACGTCCACCGCGAGAGCTTCGAGCCCGTCGACCTGTTCCACGCCCACATCGGCGGCATGGACACCTTCGCCAAGGCCCTGAAGATCGCCGCCGACATCCGCGCCGACGGCGACCTGGCGAATTTCGTCAAGGCCCGATACGCCAGCTACGATGGCGGCATCGGCGCCGACATCGAATCCGGCAAGGCCGATTTCAAGTCGCTCCGCAAGTACGCCGAGGACAAAGGCGAGCCCGCCGCCAACGAATCCGGCCGAGTAGAAATGCTCGAAAACCTACTGAACTCGTACTTGTAGCTCTTTTGCCACAGAGGCACAGAGACACAGAGAGAAGATAATATATGCAGAGCAGCGCGGCGGGACCCCTGTCCCGCCGCGCTTATTCGTTGCGGTAGCCGGGCGAGTGTCGTAGCGTATTAGCAGTTTCTTGTGGATTTCCATCATAGCCGAATGTGTCGGGGATCGACCTGGTGAGATGATCGGAATGAGCAGATGGGTCTTCCTGGTGCCGGTGTTGGTCTTGGCGGGCGCGGCATGCCTTGTCTACTGGCTGTTGTCCCAACGCGATTCGGCCCCTCGTGAGCAGTGTCAAGGGATGTTGGACATTCCGACGTACCTCCTCCTTGATCGTGAGTACCTGGTTTTCATCGGCGTCCCCCCATCGCATCCTTCGCGATGGACGCGGGTGATTCGCCTCGACGGCGACGATCTCGTTGACGTGCACGATCATCGTTACGTTCTGGGGGACGTCAGTGCAGCTATCGTCGCTTACCCCAACGGGGAGATCCTCGAAGAAGTGAGAGCTTTTCGCCCATTTCCAGACGGCATCGATTACATCCAGGACGCCCTAGAGACCATTCGCGATGTCCTCGATGTAGATCAGCTGTCAACCGGCAGGGATTACGTGAAGGTCGAGCATACAGACTATCGCTCGGCCGAGGATGGGCGTCTGGTCTACCTTACGACAGTGACCAACATAGGTAGTGAGCGGATACGTGTGCTCAAGCTTGGTGGATATCTTCTCATCGATGGCGAATGGACCCTTCACACAATTACTGGCGGCTACTTCACGGCTGAGCAGTTTCGCAGTTGGTATGCCGTCGAGGGCGACGGTTGGATATCGCCGGGCGAGACCGTCAGTGACCCCGACAACTTCGGCAACAGGGGGGCTCTGTGGGCCTATTTCTGTGAGACGGAATCAGGGGTCAGATTCGTAGCGGGCGCGAAGGTTAACTAGATGGCCAGCCGGTCCGTTTCTACTGCGGTTCCATTTGCTCCGAGTCGTTCGGGAACATTTTAGACCGGTACTCCTGGCCCCGCGCTGCACAATTAAATCAATCCCTTGCATCCCCTGAAGCCCTGCTTTTCCTTTCCTCTGTGTTCTCAGTGCCTCTGTGGCTAATTCGTCTTTTCTTGCTCAGCCAGGAAACGTTCCGCGGCGGGGAGGATGTCTTTGAGCAGGTCGGGGATGGGTAGGTCGTAGGGGCATTTTTCTATGCAGTCGCCGCAGTCGGTGCAGTCGGGGATCTTTTCGATCAGGCCCTTGGCCATGCCGACGACGTTTTCGGGCGGCATGCGGTTGGTGAAGCCTTCGAAGATCAGGGCTGAGGTGATCGGGATCCCCTCCGGGCATGGCTGGCAGTAGCCGCAGCGGCGACAGAACACCTTGCCCAGCCGTTGGACGATCTCGTCGGCGCGGGTCTTGTCGTCGCCGGTGAGTGTGGCGCCCGATTCGACCACAGCGGCGATCTGCTCGATCTCCTGAGACGTTTGGATGCCGGGAATGGCCACCAGGTCCGGATAGCTGTTGAGGAACTTGAAGGCCAATTCGGCGTCGTCGAACTGCCCGCCGCACATGGGTTTCATCACGATAAAGCCCAGGCCGTTCTCGGCCGCGGCCGGGATAAGCCGTTCGCCCGGCTCGCAGGCGACGAGGTTGAAGGGGAACTGCACCGTCTCCATCGCCTCATGTTCGACCAGTTGCAGCGAGATATCCACACCGTGCGACGTAAAGCCGATGTGGCGAATGTGGCCCTTTTCTTTCGCCTCCAACAGCCCCTCCAGCGCGCCGTCGGGGCCGGCGAGCGTCTGCCACTGCTCGTCGCTGCCGACGCCGTGGAACTGGTACAGGTCGATCACGTCGGTTCGCAATTCCTGCCGCGACCGCTCGACGTCCTTGAGCATGGCCTCCTTGGTCGTCGCGCCGCTTTTGGTGGCGATCACCAGCCCGTCGCGGCGGTCGTGAATCGCGGCGCCGATTTTCTGTTGGCTGTCGCCGTAGCCGGCGGCGGTGTCGATGAAGGTTACGCCCAGATCGAGCGCGCGATGGATCACGTCGACCGCTTCGGCCTGCGAGATTCGCATGATCGGGATGCCGCCAACCCCAACGGCCGAAACCGCCAGGCCGCTCTTGCCGAGAATACGTGTCTGCATGATGGTCTCCTCTGTGTCGTTGGCGACATCATAAGGGATCATCAGCACAAAGAAAACGCAGCGGGACAGAGCCTCGTCGCGCCAGGTCTTTGTGACCTTTGTGTTCTTTGTGGTGAGTTGTGGTCACTCGACCTCGAAGAACTTGCCCTTCTTGGCCCCGCAGACCGGGCAGGTGTCGGGCGCATCGCCGTAGACGGTGTTGCCGCAGATGCCGCAGACGAAGACCTTCTGGGTCGGCAGATCGGCGCTGTCTTGGAGGCCCTTCAACGCTTCGCTGTAGAGGCGATGGTGGATTTCTTCGACAGCCAGGGCGTTCTTGAACGAAGCGATGGCGCCCTGGTCGCCTTCGGACTCGGCCTGGGCGAGGAACTTCGGGTACATTTCCTTGAACTCGGCCCCTTCGCCGTCGATAGCGGCCTGGAGGTTGTCGGCCGTTGAACCCACGCCCTTCAACACGCGGAAGTGCGCGTGGGCATGGACGGTCTCAGCAGCAGCCGCCGCCCGAAACAGCTTGGCGATCTGCGGGTGGCCATCGGCGTCAGCTTTCTTCGAGAAGGCGAGATACTTGCGGTTGGCTTGGCTTTCGCCGGCAAAAGCTTCCTTGAGATTGTCAACTGTAGCCATCGGGTTGCTCCTTTGGGCTTGGTGTTCCAATGGAATTCTCTTCGGCCCCATTGTAGACAGGCCAACTTGTGCAATGGGTCAAAAACTGTCCAACATTATCAAGAAAAGCTCGGCAGAAACTCGCTCTGCAGCTTCAGCATCTCGTCGAGCATCTTTTCGGCGCGGCCGATGCTGTCGACCACCGGGTCCAGCACCAGCGCCTGCAGGAGCGGCTTTCGGCAGCTCGTGCGATAGGCTTCGGTCACCAGCCGAATGATCTCGAACTGCGGGCGCAGGAACGTTTCGATGGCTCGGGGAATCGAGCCGACCTCGACAGGATGAATCCCGCCTGAGTCCGTCCTGCAGGGCACCTCGACCACGCCGTCGCGAGGGAGGTTGTCAATGAGGCCGGCGTCGTTGAGGACATTGACGGCCGGGTGATTGCGGCCGCGGTCGAGCTCGATATCGCAGATGATGGGGACCACACTTTCGCCACTGGGCGAGAGCACGTCGGCGTCGTCCGCCGGGCGCTCGCCGTCAACGTATTCCTGAAGCGGATCGGGCCCGGGCGTGTCGGTGGGATTGAGCTTTTGTTTCTCCAGGCCGTAGGGCCACTGCGTGCCGCAGAACTCGTGTGCGAAGGAGACGTATTCGCCGATGTGGTCGTCGGAGGGGAACACAAACGTATCGTACACGCGGGCGAAATGGGCGAACAGTTGCAGGTGCGGGCTGGTTTCCCGGGCCGCCAGTTCGATGGCCCGCGGCAGCAGATCTTCGTTGGTCTGGCGGTCGAGGCACTGGAGGATGCAGTAGAAGTGGTTCATCCCGGCAGAGACGATATCGAGCTGCTCAGCCGGTCGGTCCAGATATCTGGCGAGTGTCTCGATTGCGGTGAAGACCCCGTGGCAAAAGCCGTATCCGTCCACGGTCGTCAGTGTGCGGATGGCGTGGAGAATGCGGGCCTCGGGGTTGGTGAAGTTCAGCAGCCGCGCTTTGGGGCAGAGCGCCTCGACGTCGCGACAGATTGGGATGACCAGTTCGAGGTTCCGCAGGGCGTGGAAGACGGCGCCCGGGCCGCCGTTTTCGCCGAGGACGTGCCGAAAGCCGTAGCTCAAGGGCACGCGGAAGTCCTGCTCCCACAACTCCCATCGGCGGACGGTGACGGCGACGACGACGTAGTCGGCCCCCGGCAGGGCTTCGCGCCGGTCGGTTGTCGCCTCGATGGCGATATCCGAGCCGGTGTAGGACCGCATCCGCTCGGCGACGCGGGTCATTTTCGTCAGGGCCGCTTCGTTGGTGTCCACCAGCGACAGCGTTATGCCCCGGCCGACCAAGTCCTTGCACTGCAACATGTCGGCGATCTGCCCGCGGCCAAAGCTGCCGCTTCCGGCGCCGATCAACACCATCTTCATGACCGTCTCCTCAGTCTCCAGGCCCTTCGGCCGGGGCGCCGCGATCATAGGCCCGCCGCCGCCCCGTTGCCAGCATGCCCAGCGGGATGATCAGACCCAGAACCACAATGGGCAGAAATCGCCACCATTCGGTCATGGTGTTCGACCCCTTGACGATCGGCGTCATCGTGTCGACGGCCCAACCCGTCAGCGGTGCGAAGATGGCGATGAACAAGCTCTTCGCCTGTGACTCGATGGACAGGATGGTGGCCGTCTGATCGGGATCGGCCTGGGACGCACACTGGCTGATCAGGATCGGCCGCCAGAAGTTCTGTGCGATCGCCAGCAGCACGAAGGCGACGATCATCAGGATCGGCCAGCTCAGGAGAATTCCGATCGCCAGCAGGGCGAAGCAGCCGAAGTCGACTGTCCACAACCATCGGCTGGCGGCCCGCTCGCCGCCGAGGCGGCGTGTCAGTGCGCCGGCGTTGCGCGAGGCGAGGGAACTGAGCAGATTAACGGCCACGGCGGCTGCGGCGATCAGGATAGCCGTGCGCCGCCGGCCGGACAGGAATGTCGCCACGGGCAGGGCCACCACGGCCGCCTGGAGAACGGGCTGGATGTAACCCTTGGTCGTCCTGAACAGCCCCTCGAACCCCATCGACTCGACCAACAGTCGGCGCAGGGGCCGGCGTCGCCAACTGGCCGAGACCGCCGCCAGAAGCGTCCGAAGGATCTGGCCGATGCCGGCGCCGCTGCGGCGCGGGCCGTCGAGGTAGGCCGGGTAGGTCGCCAGGTTGATGACGTTCAGGCCGTAAGGAATCAGGCAGCCCCAGAAGACGACATCATAGTTCTCGAACCCAAAGACCAGCACGCCGGCGATTACCGCGCTGAGGGCCGAGCCGAGCTTCGACCACGAGCGCGTCAGGCCGTACACCGTCGTCCGCTCGTCGGTGCGGCCCTGGCGGGCGAGCCAGTCGAAGATGATGGCCTTGTGCGTGCCCGTGCGAAGCGCCTCGCCGACGGCGAACAACCCCGTCGCCGCAAATAGCGCCCACAGCGTTTGTGTGCTGCCGAAGACGGCGAACGACCCGATGTAGGCCAGCATCGAGATGACCATCGATCGTCGCCGGCCCAGCACGTCGGCGGCGGCTCCGGTGGGCACCTCGAGCACGTTGACGCAGATCGCGCGAAAGCCCATCAGCAGGCCCACTTCGGTGAGCGACAACCCCTTGGCCAGCAGCGCCAGCCACAAGAACGGGTCATAGTACTGCTGGTTCTTCAGAAAGCCGTAAAGGCAGAAGCGTCGCAGCATTCAGTTCTCAGCCCCCACCTTGGCGTAGGCGATGACAATGACCCGCCCGGTGAGGAAAAGCCGGCGGGCCTCGGGGTGTTGGGCCAGGTCCTGCTCGGCCGGGGCCGATAGGATCAGTGTCGACAGCGAGCGCCGTTTCGCGCCGGCGGCGTGGCGGAGAATCAGCGGCCTGGAAAAGACACGCCTCGCGGCGGCGGCGAGGGAGGCCTGTTTGTTTCGCTCACCGGGCTTGGACTCCTGCAAGACCCGGGCCGATACGTACGTGACCATCGTCTGTCGATCGCGCCGGTCGACGGGCCCGAACACGCGCCGGCCGTCGATGGTGAGGATGATGGGCAGCAGGGCCGGGGCCAATTCCACGCCCCGCGCATCGATGACGATCCCGTTGACGGCGGTGTCTTCATCGACGTCGACATTGTCGGGCCAGTCCCACGCCCGGGCCGATTCGCTCGCAGCGACGCCGGTCAGGCTGACCACCCCGCGGGCGCCCAGCAGCGATGCCTGCAGCCGAACGGTCGCCTGACGCGTCTGCTCGTCGTAGCTGCGGTCGAGCTCGGTGAAGTCTTTCAGGACGGCGTCGACGGAGATTCGCCCGCTCCTAAGCGCGCGGATTCTGCCGGGGGCGCCCGTCCGCAGTTCGGCCAGCAGGAGAATCGCATTGCGAGCGGCGACCAAGCGGGCGGCGCCTATCGCCGAGGCGCGGGCCTGGCCGCCGCTACCCCTGCCCGTGGCCGTGCCGGTAGCGATCACGGTTCCGGCCGTCCAGTCGATCTGGCCGTGGCCGAGCGTCTCGACGAGCGGGGCGAAGCCCTCGCCCATCCTCTCGGCGACGGCCGCAATGGCGGGCTGGGTGGTGGCTGCGGCTGTGGTCGGGGCTGTAGCCGGCTGGGTGGTCGGTTCGGAGGCCAACAGAATGGCCGACAGGACAGCAAAAGCGAGCATCATGGCTGGATATTTCATGATCTGTTTTTCCGTATTTTGCCGTAGCCTTGCTAACAACCATAATAGCGTTTCCATATAATGCTTGCCATGGAAGACCCCCACGAGCAGTTCATGATGTTGGCGCTGCAGTATGCCCAAGAGGGCCGGGGCGCCGTCGAGCCCAACCCGATGGCCGGCGTCGTGATCGTCCGCGGCGACAACGTCATCGCGTCGGGATACCATCAGAAGTTCGGCGGCCCGCATGCCGAACGTATGGCGCTGGCCGATGCCGACCGCAAGGGCGTCAGCGTGCGCGGCGCGACGATGTATGTCACGCTCGAGCCGTGCTGTCACTACGGCAAGACGCCGCCATGCACGGCCGCCATCATCTCTGCCGGCATCCGCCGCGTCGTGATCGCCATGGAAGACCCTGACGAACGCGTCGCCGGGCGGGGCATCCAGCAGCTTCTGTCGGCGAGGGTGAAGGTGACGCTGGGCTTTTGCGAGGACGAGGCCCGCGCCCTGATGGCGCCGTACGTCAAGTTTAAGACCAAACGCCAGCCCTGGGTTATCTGCAAGTGGGCCCAGACCTCCGACGGGTACCTGGCCCTGCCTAGCGAGCAGGATCGCTGGATCACCAGCGAGGAGGCCCGCGAGCATGTTCATCTGCTTCGGGGTCGATGCGACGGCATTCTGGTCGGCGTGGAAACCATCGTCGCCGACGATCCGCTGTTGACCAACCGCGCCAAGTGGACGGCCACGACCGAGGCCCGCCAACCCAGCCGAATTGTGCTGGATTCCAACCTATCGATTCGCGTGGACTGTCGACTGGTTGGGTCTTCGGACGTCTCGCCTGTCATCATTGCCACGACCCTCGCAGCGACGCGCCGCCACCGGGCGCACATGGGCACGCTGTCGCAGTTGGATGTTGAGGTGTTGGGGCTGCCCGCAGATCGCGGCGGGCGGGTGGACCTGTCGGCGCTGCTGAACGATCTGGGCCGGCGCCAATGGACCTATCTGCTGGTTGAAGGCGGAGCGCAGGTGCTGCGGAGCTTCATCGAGGGTGGGTTCGCCGACGAGTTGGAGGTGTATATCTCGCCCAAGACGGTCGACGAGGCCGACGATGAGTCGCTGCCGCACCTGGATGTCGCCGCGATGGAGGAGGTGGCTTCGCTGACGCCGACGGAGGAGACGATCGGGCCGGACCGGCTGCTGCACTATCGGCTGTCGGACTGAAGGGGACGATTTCGACGCAATTGCCCACACGCCGCCGCCACGTCGCGCCCGCGAGGGCGCCGCACGTGGACGTTGACGCCGCGCTTACCCAGCCGCTGGGCAAACGCCTTGACTGTCGCGATCGTGGGCGGAACGAGTGTTGACGGGTCGACGGGGTTGAAGCGGATCAGGTTGACGTTGCACCGGATCGTGCGGGCGAGCTTGGCCAGGGCATCGGCGCAGACCATCGAATCGTTGACCCCGCCAAGCAGGACGTATTCAATCGTGATCTCGCGTTTGTGCGCCTCGAAGAATTCTTGCGCCGCGGCCAGGATGTCGGCGATGGGCGTTCCCCCGGCCGTCGGCAGCAGCTGCTTCCGCAGCGCGTCGTTCGGTGCGTGCAGCGAGATCGCCAGGGTGATCGGTAGGCCCTCGCGGGCGAGGCGGCGAATCTTCTTGGGCAGGCCCACGGTCGAGACCGTCACGTGACGGGCGGAGATATTGAACCGCTGGGGGTCCACCAGGGCGCGCACGGCGGCAATGGTGGCGTCGTAGTTGGCCAGCGGCTCACCGACGCCCATGAAGACCGCGTTGGTGATCCTTCGCTTGCAGGCCTGACTGAGGTGGAGGATCTGCTCGAGGATTTCACCCGCCGACAGGTTCCGCCGCAGGCCCTCCATGCCCGACGCACAAAACACGCACGCCATCGAACAGCCCACCTGGGTGGACAGGCACGCGGTGACCCGTTTGGGCGAGGGCATCATCACGCACTCGATTCGCTCGCCGTCGGCCAGTTCGATCAGCAGCTTGATCGTACCGTCGCGGCCATCGGCGCGGGCGACCACGCGGGAGGTGAGAATGTCGAATCCCTGGGCCAGGGCCTTGGGGAGATTGGTCATGGCGGCTGGGTCGGTGACGGCCTTGGCGTAGACCCAATCGGCCAGCTGCCGTGCGCGATAGGCGGGGTGACCGAGCTGTTGGACGGCGTCGGTCAACTCCTCGACGGTCATGGCCAGCAGGGCGGGGGTCACAGGTTTCTCTTGGCGGCGATCAGGGCGGTCAGCTCGCCGCTGGCGGCGAAGGCCTCGAATGCGGCGACATCGGGCAGGATGCGGTCGCTATAGGCCCGAAGGACCCAGTTGGCCGTCAGAGGGCTGATCGTGACGATCACGGCGCCGCGGGCGTAGGCCTCGTGCATCTCGATGGCCGTTCCCATCGACGCCGACGGCACGTAGGCGATCAGCACGTCGCTTTCGGCGGCGCAGCGATTGCCTGTGGCCAGCGTCTCGCGGATCTCGGGCAACTCGTAGGTGATGCTGTCGGGGTGCCGGCTGTAGTGGCAGTAGACCTCCGCCTGTGGCAGGTGGGCAGCGAGAGCGGCCTTGATCGGCTCGCGCCAATCTTGGTCGTGAATGACGGGCTCGGCGAGGGAGCCCTGGATGATGCCGGCCAGGAAAACCTTCATGGTGCAGCGCCTTGTTGGTGTTAACCCTTGGCTTTTGGCGGGGCGTCGGCCGCTCGGCGCCAGTTTACCAGTCCATGAAGAATAATGATAGCGACGCCCACGACCAGCAGGGCGTCGGCGATGTTGAACACCCACGGATAATGCCACGCGCTGAAGTCGAGGAAGTCGCGCACCTGGCGGCGGATCGGCTCGATGCCGGGCAGCGTCACGGCCGCGAACAGCCGGTCATACAGATTGCCCAGCGCTCCGGCCAGCACCAACCCCAGCGCCGCATGCAGCCATCGCTGCCGAGCGGAAGACGTCGCAAAGAAGAACCCCACGATCGCGACGGTGACCAGCGTGGCGACCACGACGGCGGCCCGTTGCATCGGCATGCCGAACACCACGCCGGGATTCGTCGACAGCGTCAGCTCGACGCCCAGGGCCAGGGGCCTGCGGACGTTGAGATGCCGCAGGACCTCTCGGCTGGCGGGTGGGGGTCCGAGGGGGGCGCTGAGTCTTTGGCTGACGGTCCGGACGTCCTCGGCCAGGTCGGCCCGCTCGCCCAGCAGGGAATCGAAGACGTATTCCTTGGAGATCAGATCGCCCGCCAGACCGGCGACGGCCGTCAGTAGGAAAACGATCACGGCCCATCGGCTGCGGAAGGCTTTTGGATGATCGGTGGCGTCGGCGGGGGGGCTCGGGCGGGATTCTTGGGCAGGGCGCAAGGCCGGAAGCTCCGATCAGTTCTCGTCGCCCGACGGTCCGTTGTCGTCGCCGTTGCTGACGTCGTTCTGGAGAGAGGCCGAGACGAGGCCCTGCTCGATCTGTCGGGCGTATTCGATGCTGTACTTCGCCCAGGCGCGGGCGCGAAGGCGCGCCAAGCGGATCGGCTGGCCCGTGCCGAGACAGATGCCGAAGATGCCCTTGTCGACTCGCTCCAGGGCCTCCTCGATCTCCAACAGCAGGCTGCGCTCGCTTTCCAGCAGGCCGAGCGTGAACTCGTGCTCATAGTTATCCGTGCCGATGTCGGCCGGGTGAGTGGGCATGTTGGACAGGTCGCCGCTGGATCCCTCTCGGCCGGACCGGAAGGCCTCGGCCTCGATGCCGTTCATGTCGCCCATGAGGTCGCGGCGTTTGGCCATGAGCATCTTACGGAACTCTTTGAGTTCCGCCCTGGTCAGAGGGCTTTTCTTGAGGGGCTGTTTGGCCTTGACGGCGCGCGGCGCCTTCTTGGTCGGGGCGGCTTTCTTGGCGGATTTGCGACGGGGTGCGGCTGTGCGGGATTTCGTCTTTGCGGCGGCCTTGACGGTCTTCTTGGCTTTCTTAGCCTTCTTGACCTTCTTGGCTTTCTTGGCCTTTTTGGCCGGCGCCTTACGGATCGCTTTTTTCGCCACGACGATGTCCTTAAAGAAAACTCCCCGGGGCGATGCGGCTGACTCCACACCGCACCCAGGCCACGTGTAACGAGCCGCGGAGTATAGGGGTCACTCCGAGGCGTGTCAAGCGTTGAAAACGCCTCTTGCGGGCTAAGACCGGACGGGGGTCAAAGGGCGAAAACACGCTTGTCACGCCCGTCCGGGGCCGATAGACTCTTCCATTCGACTTTGTGAGAATTTCTGAAAGGACATCGAATCGCGATGGCTAAGAAGACCGCCAAGCGCCCGTCCGCCAAGAAGCCGACTGCTCCCAACGGCCGGGCAAAGCACTTTTTCACAAGTGAATCCGTCACCAAGGGCCATCCCGACAAGGTCGCCGACCAGATTTCCGACGCCATTCTGGACAGTCTGATCCGCGCCGACGCCAACGCCCGCGTCGCCTGCGAGACGCTCGTGACCACCGGTCTGGTGGTCCTGGCCGGCGAGGTGACCGTCCACAACGAAAAGGCCGAAATCGCCTTGCTCAATGCCGAGCAGACCGTGCGGGATACGATCCACGGTATCGGCTATGACGATCCGACCATCGGCTTCGACTACCAGTCCTGTGCCGTCGTCACCAGTATCCACAAGCAGTCGCCCGACATCTCCCAGGGCGTGACGGTCGGCAAGGGCGAGGACCGCCACCAGGGCGCCGGCGACCAGGGGCTGATGTTCGGCTTCGCCTGCGACGAGACCAGTCAACTGATGCCGCTGCCGATCTTCCTGGCCCATCGCCTGACCGAAAAGCTCAGCGAGGTCCGCGAAACCGGGAAGGTCAAATGGATCCGCCCGGACGGCAAGAGCCAGGTCACCATCCAGTACGCCAACAACCAGCCCCAGCGGCTGGACATTGTCGTGCTGTCGACCCAGCACACCGAGGCCATCATCAGTCCGCGGACGGGCAACATGATGCCCAAGGCCCGCGAGGAACTGATCCGCAAGGTCATCAAGCCTGTCGTCATGGCCGAGTGCCCCAAGCTGTGGAACAACCGTATCAAGTTCCATATCAACCCGACGGGCCGGTTCATCATTGGCGGGCCGGCCGGTGATACGGGCCTGACCGGGCGGAAGATCATCGTCGACACCTACGGCGGACGCGGGGCCCACGGCGGCGGTGCGTTCAGCGGCAAGGACCCCTCCAAGGTCGACCGGTCGGCCAGCTACATGGCCCGCTACATCGCCAAGAACATCGTGGCAGCCAAGATCGCGAAGGTCTGCGAGGTGCAGTTGTCTTACGCCATCGGCGTTCCCAGGCCCACCAGCATTCTGATCGATCTGCAAGGCACGGGCATTGTGCCCGAGAACAAGCTGGAGAAGGTCGTGATAGACCTGTTCCCGCTGGCCCCTCGTGAAATCATTCGCTATCTCAAGCTCCTGCGGCCCATCTATCTGGAAACCGCCCATGACGGGCACTTCGGCCGAAGGGGCCGAGGCTTCACGTGGGAAAAGACCGACATGGTCAAGCCCCTGCGAAAGGCACTGAAGCTGTAACCCCGTCCCCGCGGTTTCATTTCAACCATTGCCGCAACAAGCGCAATACCAAAGCCCAGCCATAGCCATGGCTGGGCTTTTTCTTGATTGATCCAGGCGCCGAGACCCCACGACAAGGCCCCGTTAAACCGCTTGCACCTGTCGGCCTTTGCGGCGTTTGCGGTTGATAAGCTTCCGCCCGCCGGGCGTGCGCATCCGGGCGCGGAAACCGATCTTGCGGGCCCGCTTGCGTTTTGAAATTCTGTGTTGGTAGTGCATTCGACACCTCGCGGTGGTTATCTGTCAATCTCGTTCCGTCGAAGACCGCGTACTATAGTGGCCCGCCGCCGATCTGACAAGACAAAAGTCGGCCCTAGCCGCCCCTGAAGCGGCGCTCTACAATGCGGCCATGGCCGACGAAATCGAGGTCAAGTTCAAGGTCGTCTCTCACGCGTCGCTTCGGCGCAAGCTCAGCGCCCTGGGGGCGGAGTTTTGCAGCACCGTTATCCAGGAGGACGCCTACTTCGACACCCCTGGCCGGTCGCTGCTGGCCGATCAGATCGGCCTGCGCGTGCGCGAGGTGAAGGTGCTCCGGGCTGCGGCGGGCGCCCGGCCCGACGGCCAGCCTACGCTGACCTACAAAGGCCCGATCCACGCCAATCGAAAGGCCAAGGTCCGCCGCGAGATCGAGACGCACTTCGAGACCCCTGGCGCCATCGAACAGGTGCTGATGGCGATCGGCCACGAGTTGGTGATGAGCTTCCAGAAACGCCGGACCACCTACCGCCTGGGGCGATGCCTGATCGAGCTGGACGAGCTGCCGCTGCTGGGGCTGTTCGTGGAGGTGGAAGGGCCGAGCGAACGGCTTGTTCTTTCGATCGCGCGCAAACTGGGCCTGGCGGGCGAGTCCATCAAGGTCAGTTACGCCCACCTGATAGCGGATGCCTGCACCGCAGCCGGCCGAAAGCCCATCGGCATCAAGATCCGAACCTGACGGTTCGGAAGCTCCAAGCTCCAAGAAAAGAACAAGCTCCAAGGATCTGCCGGAGGCGCCCTTGGAACTTGTGGGTTGGAACTTGAAACTTGCTGTTTCTTAGTCGTCCAGTTCGCCTGGGGCCAGGCCTGCCGGGAGAGGCGCGGGTTGCCGGCACGTGGTTGTCAGCTCGATGTGCTTGCCCGTGTCGGAGGCGTCGTGGAAGGCCCACATGATGTCCAGCACGTGGTTGCCCAGTTCGCCGCTGGCGCGGTGCGCTCGGCCGGTCCGCAGGGCGTAGGCCATGTCGGCCGGGCCCATGCCGCGGCCGTTGGGGTCGGCGGTGTGGGTCAAGGCGATCTCGTCCTGCTTTTCCCAGTCCTTGCCGATCCGGACCGGCCCGCCGAACCCGTTGGGGTCGGGCGCCCACATCGTTCCTTCGGTGCCGTAAATCTCGATGATGGGCAGCCGATGCGTCCAGACGTCGAAGCTGGTGACGATCGTGGCGATGGCGCCGTTGTCAAAATCCATCACGCCGGCGACGTGCGTGGGCACCTCGACGGGGATGACCTTGCCGTTCTTCTTCTCGCTGGTGATGGTTCGCTCGTCGAACCCCTTGCCCGTCGAGCCGGTAACGCGCTTGACCGGCCCCATCAGGGAGACCAGCGCGGTGATGTAGTAGGGGCCCATGTCGAACATCGGCCCGCCGCCGGGGGCGTAGTAGAACTCCGGA
Organism: Phycisphaerae bacterium; assembly: GCA_011050235.1. GTDB lineage: Bacteria > Planctomycetota > Phycisphaerae > SM23-33 > SM23-33 > HyVt-337. The sequence goes on from DRGC01000079.1 coordinate 63,780, forward strand.
TCGGGGTGCCAACTCTCGTGGCCGTGACAGGCCATGAACGCCGTCGCCGCGATCGGCCGACCGATGGCGCCTTCGTCGATCAGCTTGCGGCAGGTCTGCAGCCCGGCCCCGAGGAACGTATCCGGGGCCGCCCCGGTCAGCACGCCCTTGGCCTTGGCGGCGTCGAGGACCTTGCGGGCCTCGTCGCGCGTGACGGCGAAGGGCTTTTCCACGTGGACATTCTTGCCGGCGTCGATGGCGGCAAGGTTGACCTCTGCATGGACTTTGGGGATCGTCAGGTTGATCACAATCTCCAGGTCGTCGTCGGCCAGCATCTGATCGACCGTGCAGGCCATCAGGCCGTGCTGCTGGGCCTTGGCTTCGGCGCGCTCCATCACGATGTCGGCGCAACTGGCGAGGTCGAGAATCTTGAACTTCTTACACATCGTGAAATACGCATCGGAGATGCTGCCGCATCCGATGATGCCTGCTTTGACGGGCTTGTGTGCCATGGTCTGCTCCTGCTGGTAATGAGTGGCCGGCGTCAGTCGGCCTTCCAGATCATCTCGAATCGCGGGGTCTGAAGTCTGTCCAGTAGCTCCGGCCCCAGGTGCAGCACGCTGGACGATTTGCCTTCCACCAACAACTCGAGGGGCGATCGCCTGGTCAGGAACTGCAGAACGCGGGGTTCGTCCAGGTCCGCCAGTTCGGCGGCGCGGGCGATGGCGTCGGCGCGGTAGCCGATCCCGTCGATCAGGCCCAGCGCCAGCGCGTCGGCCGCCAGGTACACCTTGCCGTTGAACGGCGCGGTCTCCGTGACCTTGACCACGCGGGCGTCGTCGCCCTCGCCGACGGTCTTGCTGTGCATGGTCGTTATCGTCTTTAGCCGCTTCCCCCGCCCGTCGCGCACGACCTGCTCAAACTGTTTCTGGTAGGTGTCCAGGATCGCCAGCAGATACTTCCGCTCGCGCGGCGTGATCTTTCGCAGCGGGCTGGCGGCGTCTTTCCACAGGTCGGCGTGGGTGGACTTGATCACCACCGGCTCGATGCCGATCTCCTCCAGCGTGCCTTCCAGCACGAAGTAGGTCATCAGCACGCCGATGCTGCCGGTGAGGGTCGTCGGCTCGGCGAGGATCTCGTCGGCCGGCGCCGAGATGTAGTAGCCGCCGCTGGCCGCCACGCCGCCCATCGACACGACCACCTTCTTGTCCGCCTCTTTGAGCTCGCGGACCATCCGGCGAATCTGATCGCTGCTGGTGACCGACCCGCCGGGGGAAACCACACGAACCACAACCGCCTTGACGTTGTCGTCCGTGATGACCTCGTCGAAGAACTTCTGGAATGCTTCGACCGCTTCCGGTTGGATCACGCCCTGGAGGTGATAGACAGCCACGGTCTGATCGCTCTGGCCGGCGTGGATGACCTTGATCGCCATCCCCCGCCTGTAACGGGCCACTACCTCGTTGGCGATAACGCTGATCAGCGTGACGTTCAGCGAGATAGAACTGAACACCACCAGAAGCCCCAGCGCGCTGAGCAGCCGGCCGAATAGGCTGCGCTTGCGCGGCGCCATCACGAGGGTCGCGTCCGGCGGAAGCGGCGGGGTTGGTTGCAGGTTGTCGTTCATGATCGTTCTCCTTGGCTAACGTAAGAGACGCTTATAGCTCCCCCGGCCGCCCCCCGCAAGCGCCGCAGCGACGGGGCTGGGCCCCGCGGGGCTTCAGGTCAGATCGGGCGAGTAGAACAGGTGGCCCCGGCAGCGGCAGTCGGATGCGCCAAAGCCGGGCGCAGCCAGCTTGAACTGCTCGGCCAACTCGGCCGCCAGCTCGCACTCGAGTTGCTTGCCGCCGGCGACCGCGACCGCCCCCAGCATCCAGGCCTTGGCCGACAGGTAGTCGACGTGCCAACGAAGCGGTTTGTCCGGGCGTCCGTGGCGATCGATGCGGGCCGACAGGTCCTTCTGCGCGCTGCCGACGTAGAAGTACATCCCCTCAGGGAAGTGGATTTCGCCGAGCTGCCCGACCGCGATCGTCTGGCCGACCGACAGTTGAAACACCGCGATGTAGCACCCGCCGTCCATCGCGACTAGCCCCGCGCACCTGCCAGCATGATGATGGGCTCGGGCCCCCGCCAGATCTGCCGCCAACTCACGCCGCCGTCGCCGCTGACATAGACGGCGTCGCCGACGACCGCCCAAGCCAACTCGTCCGTCTCGAACGCGACGTGGTAGGTGTTGATGTTGTCGGGCGTCGAGGTGGGGAAACCGTCCGTTACGTGTCGCCAGGTGCGCCCGGCGTCGTCGGTCCGCCAAAGCTCGCCGTGGACGTTGTCACCATGGGGGCCGTCGCTGACGGTCGCCAGGATCACGTCGGGGTTTCCCGGTGCGCCCGTGATGCCCCGGCCGTAGCGGTTGTCCAGATCGTCCGCGCGGTGCCGCCAGCTATCGCCGCGGTCGTCGCTGATCCAGACTCCGTCGGCGGCGTTGGCATAGACCCGCTTGGGCCCGGCCGGGCAGGTGGCCACCTGGTGAACGTCCTCGTGCAGCTCGGGCGTCACCGGCTGCCACGATCGGCCGCGATCGGGCGACCGCATGATGCTGCCGACGTGGATGTCGGCGTAGACGAAGCCGTCCGGTGCAGCCGCCAGCGACCGCACCGCCGCCGGCCCACCCCAGGGCGTGTGGAACCCCTCGCGGCAGGGCAGTTGGGCAAACGATTCGACCCGGCCGACCGATGCGCCCTCCAGCAAGTACACATGCGGCGCTTCCGTGCCGATCAGCACCTCCGGCCCCTCTGCATCCAGGATCAACAGCGACTCAATCGGCTCGTCGATGCCGGTAGCGATCCGCTCGTCCCCCGCATCGCTCACAAGCACAACCGTCCCATCGCCCATCGCCGTCACAACCAACCCCGCCCCCTCAGCCGCTCGCACGACACCGTCACCTCGGAACACCTCTGGCGGCCCCGAGCCGTCCAGCAACTCAGCCAACGAATAAACCGTCGTTTTCGTCGTCGCTAACATGTCACTTCATTCTAGGCGAGGAAACGCCCACGATCTCTCCCACCCCATCCCGAAAAGGCCAACGCCCCGTTGTTCAGTCCCCGGCGGGACGCTTCTGAGGGCCGCATGTCGACGCTGGCCCTGAGATCAATTTGACTTGGCGTTCCAGTACTTAGCTTCCATCAGCCGCAGCGGGTAGAAGACCCTCTCGGCAACCTTGCCCAACAATCCCGGTGGGTTGCCCGCAGAGACGGCATGAGACTGACCCGTCATACCGAGAAGGAGCACGTTTGTGTGGTGGACCAGAATCCTGCTGGCCCTGGTGAGCTGGCCACGGGCGAATGGGGATGGTCTGATGGCAAATTGAGGGGACCTACGTGTCGCCTCAGATTCCTGTTGCGTGTCAGATACTCTCATCCACTTTGGGCCTGGACGGGTCCCCGGCCTTGTCCCACCGCTGAGCGTATGTCTCAAGGCATACATAAAGCCTCGGGTTGTTTCGGATATCGCGTTTGCTCTCAATGTATTGGCGGAAGAACCTGAAATACTCGATCACGATGCCGCGGAGCATGTCTTTGCACGTTCGCTCGTCCACAATGCCGTTCTTGATGGCCACACACATGCTCTCAAGTCGGCCGAGGATAAACTGTATGTCGGTCATGACCTCCGGGTACTGCTGCGTTGCGAGAGCTTCAATCTCTTCCAAGTGTATCTCGCGCGTCTTCTGATTGGGGATATTCAGGTGCTGGTCGAGTCTGGTCCTGATCTCTCGGATGTGCGGGTCGGAACTAAAGGAATACTGGAGAGACGTCAACCGACGGTTCCAGTCATGCTGCGCCTTGATTTGCTTCCGAAGAAGACGCAGTTGTGCCCATCCAACAACCACGCCCAACCCGATCACGATGAGAGTCAGAGCCTGAATGATCGGCATAGAGTCCATCGCATTCCTTTCTGTCTGGCGTGTAGCATGCTACGGATACTGTTCATTGTGCTATTCCTCCTCGGCAGGCATCTGGCTCTCCCTTTCATCCATCGAACACGTGTTCTGGCTGAGCTGTAAACTGGCCACCGTCCAGATCGCTTCGCATAAGCCGCCGTCTGGGTCGACGCTAACATTACGCACCGTTCCAGTCAAGGAAGCAGGTCTCAATGGGCACGCACCCAATCCCATCTTGGTTGGCCGTCTTCTCCTATCTGAAGGACTTGATATGTCTGCCCGCTTGCCGGCAGTAGGAATCTTGGCTCGATGGTCTTTAAGAACTGGTTGTCCAGTCGACCAGGGCTTGCCTCATATGAGTCAAATACCTTGCGGAGGCTGTCTGCAAGCATCTTAAGCCCTGTCGGTGTGTTCTCATACTGGATGTGCCTAAGGACAGACACGTCGAATGGAGGGTCTGAGGCATCTCGCCGACGGATCAGAATCGTGCCAGGTCGTGTCGCGTGTCGAAGCCCCAATTCGTAGAAGACATTGGGATTTGGATATGTCAGATCTGCGATAACGTAGTCTGAGTCGGCGATTCTTTCGAAAATGTCTGCCGTTATGTCCCCTGGGGTGGCAATCTCATCTGCGCGCAATACTTTCAAATGCGGTCGGGCCTTGAGAATAGCTTCCCGGATCAGGTCATCATACAGTTGTCGCAGTTCTTGTTCCGTCGCCTTCTTTCCATTGAAGGACTGCTCGCCGATCGGCATGATGACAAAGCATGTTTTGGCTCTGATTTCCTGTTGGGCATCCTCTGATGTGTTCTCTTCAGTCAAGTTACTCTCCTCCCGAAGCTCCGAACGGAGATCCCTGATCGGACTTCATACAACGGTCTCCCCGGCGTATTCGCCGAGTCCAGAATCGGGGCGACTGGATTCGAACCAGCGGCCTCCTGCTCCCAAAGCAGGCGCTCTGCCAAGCTGAGCTACGCCCCGGATTGCCGAGATTGTCGCAGGAGGAGGTGGTGCGGTCAACCGTGGTGATATCTCTGTTGCTTCTGCTGAGGCCAGGAGGTCCGGAAGGATCAGCGGCCTTCCCTAGGGGACGCTCTGCCAAGCCGAGGCCCTCCGGGCCGAGGGCCCCTTGGGCCTGAGCTACGCCCCGGCTAGGTGGGCATTGTCGCAGGAGAAGGTGGTGCGGTCAACCGTGGTGATATCTCTGTTGCTTCTGCTGAGCCCAGGAGGTCCGGAAGGATCAGCGGCCTTCCCTAGGGGACGCTCTGCCAAGCCGAGGCCCTGCGGGCCGGGGGCCCCTTGGGCCTGAGCTACGCCCCGGATTGCCGGGATTGTCGCAGGAGGAGGTGGTGGGGTCAACCGTGCTTGCTTGACAGGGTTTGGGCGATCTGGGCTAATGCCGTTGCGCGGCGGTGGGGGATCGTGCGGCGCGCCTGTCAACGATGAGTGAAACACCCGGCCAATACGAGCGTGTCATAGGGCCTCCGCGGGGGTTGGGCCTGGATATCGGCGAGCTGTGGGCGTGCCGCGAGCTGCTGGCCGCGTTGGCGAAACGGTCGATCCTGGCCCGATACAAGCAGACCGTCATGGGCATGCTGTGGGCGGTCGTGCGGCCGGTGGCGATGATGGGGCTCGGCACGTTGGTGTTCGGGCGGCTGTTCGGCCTCTCGGGCGACAGCGAGCGATACTCCCTGGCGGTGCTGGCGGGCGTGCTGGTGTGGCTGCTGTTCAGCCAGTGCCTCACCGGCTGCGTCAATTCGCTGGTCACCGGGGCCGAGATGGTCCGCAAGGTCTACTTCCCGCGGCTGATCCTGCCGGCCTCGGCGTGCGCGACGGCGCTGGTGGACTTTCTGGTCGGCGTGGGCGTGCTGGCGGTGGTGATGGCCGCCCAGCAGCACGGGCCCTCCCTGCGGGCGTTGACACTGCCGCTGTGGGCGATGTTGGCCGTGATCGCCGCGCTGGGGCCGGGGCTTTGGCTGGCGGCGCTGAACGCCCGCTACCGCGACGTGATGCACGTCGTGCCGTTTCTGATCAACATCGGCCTGTTCGTCTCGCCGGTGTTCTATGTCACCAGTGCGCGGGTGGCGTCGTCGTGGCGGCCGCTGTATGCGCTCAACCCGATGGTGGCTGTGATCGACGGCTTCCGCTGGGCGATCTTGCCGGATGCCGTCCTGTCGCCGCTTCCGCTGGCGATCTCGCTGGCCGTGGCGGCGGTGCTGTTTGTCAGTGGCGTGATGTTCTTCCAATACATGCAGCGCGTCTTTGCCGACGTGATCTGACCGCGGAGCCGCCCTCGAATGAGCCAGCCGATGATTCGCGTCGAAGGCCTGGGTAAGCGATACCGCATCGGCCACAAGCGGCCGACGGCCGACGGCCTGCGCCACGTGATCGCCGACGCCGTCACCCGGCCGTTTCGCCGCCGGATCGAGTTGGAAGACCTCTGGGCCCTGCGCGATGTGACGTTCGACGTGGCCGAGGGCGAGGTGCTGGGCGTCATCGGGCGAAACGGCGCCGGCAAGAGCACGCTGCTGAAAGTCCTCAGCCGCATCACCCCGCCGACCGAGGGCGTGGCGCGCCTGCGCGGGCGCGTGGGCAGTCTGCTGGAAGTCGGCACGGGCTTTCACCCCGAACTGACCGGGCGCGAGAACGTCTACCTCAACGGCGCCATCCTCGGCATGCGGCGGCGCGAGATCGCCGTGCGGTTCGACGAGATCGTCGCCTTCGCCGAGATCGAGAAGTTCCTCGATATGCCCGTGAAGCGATACTCATCCGGCATGTACGTTCGGCTGGCGTTCGCGATCGCGGCGCACCTTCAGCCGGAGATATTGCTCGTCGACGAGGTGCTGGCCGTCGGCGACGTCCGCTTTCAGAAAAAGTGTCTGGGCAAGATGGGCGAGGTCGCCCGCGGCGGCCGGACCGTGCTGTTCGTCAGCCACAACATGTCGGCCGTCCGTTTGCTGTGCGACCGCGCCGTCTGGCTGGAGGGCGGCCGGGCGGCGCATCTGGGCGAGGCCGGCGCGACGGTTGATGCGTATCTTCGGACCGCCGAACAAGAGGCCCAGGAAGGCCCGGTGCGTTGGCCCGTGTTCGATAAGTCAGAGCAGATCGGCATCACCAATCTGCGAGCGTCTGTCGCCGCAGGTGAGGGCGGCTCGTCTCGTCTGGAGATCGATGTCGCCGTTCGGTCGCGTCGGCCGATGACGAATATCGGTGTCGGTGTGCTGCTGACGAATCGTTGCGGCATCGTTGTCGCCGAACTGGGACCGGCGGTGACGAACTTCGTGATCGAGCGGATCGACGGCCAGGCCCATTGTGCGTTTCGCTGCGAGGGCATCGACCGCTACCTGATCGGCGGCGAGTATATTGTCGGAATCTGGCTCGCCCGCCCGCGCGTCGAGTACCTGGTGAGGATCGACCACGCGGCGGTCGTGACCGTTCCATTGCGCGATGTGTACGGAAGCGGCGTCAACCTCGATCAGCAGCACGGCGTCGTGCCGCTGCCGGTGACGTTCGCGATTCGAGAACCCTAGTCAGTCATCTCGCCGGGCGGCGCGCCGGCGACAGGAGCAACCGTCATGCTGGTCTGGATAGCGTCCTTTCCACGATCGGGCAACACGCTGTTCCGCATGGCGCTGACGAGACTGTACGGCGTCAAGAGCTACAGCGTCCACGGCGACGCCGACCTGGAGCGTCTGGGCATTGCCGAGGCCGTCGGCCACCAGGGCCTGCCCGAGGGCGGCATTGAACGGCTGAGAGACTCCGACGGCGTCCACTTCGTCAAGACGCACGATCTCCGGCCGCCCGATGAGAGCCCGGCCATTTACATCGTTCGTGACGGCCGGGACGCGCTGGTGTCCTATGCCCACTACCAATGCGATGTCGAGCAGCAGGGCGAGGGCTTCGAGCAGCGCCTGGCCAAGCTCATTCTTGGGGATAGCCCGCGCGGCCGATGGGGCGATCACGTTCTGGCGTGGCGGGACCGGCCTTCGTCGACGGCTATCGTGACCTACGAAGACCTCGTGGCCGATCCATTCCCGCGGGTCCGCGGCGCGTTGAGCGAATTGGGGATCATCCTGCCGGAAGAGGACGCCCCGGCCAACCTGCCATCTTTCGCGCAATTGCAGGCCGACTCGCCCGCGTTCTTCCGCAAGGGGTCCCCGGGCCAGTGGCGAGAGGAGATGACCCCGGTGATGGAGCACCATTTCTGGCGATGGAACGCCGCGGGGATGTCCCGGGCCGGCTACCCGGTCCGAGAGCGCCCCTCGACAGGCAAGCCCGGGCCGCCGTGGTACGATATGGAATCGCTCTACACGTGGCTGCTGAAGGAAACGCAGGGCGCACTGGAGCAGAAGCAGGACCAGTTAACGCGGCGCAGCGCGGAGATTCAGGCGGCCCGCGACTCGCTCAGTTGGACACTCACGGCGCCGCTGCGATGGCTGAAGGACAAGCTCCTGAGGCGCGGCAGGGCGCCGAAGGACTCAAATGACCGTCCACATACTCATTCCGGTCCACAATCAGGCTGACCTGACGCTCACCTGCCTTCGGGCGGTCGGCCGCCAGAGCTATCGCGACGTTCGGACGGTCGTCATCGACGACGGTTCGACCGACGGGACGGGCGAGCGGATTCGGCGGGAGTTTCCGGATGTGACCGTCCTGGCCGGCGACGGGAACTTGTGGTGGACGGGCGCGATGGCGATGGGCGCTCGGCACGTGCTGTGGCAGGGCGGGTGCGACGATTTCATTCTGTCGGTCAATCACGACATCGCTTTCGGCGACGACTACGTCGCGACGCTGGTCCAAACGAGTGTCGACAACGGCCGGGCGATCGTCGGATCGTTCTGCCGCAAGCACGGCGACCGCCGCGTTATCATCGACCAGGGATGCCGAATGGTCTGGAAGACCGCCCGCCGCACCACAAGCATCGAACTGCTCGGCGACCAACTGCGGCAGCACGGCCTGCCCGCCGATCGCCTGGACGAGGTGAGCGACGACGATCTGGATACCGTTGGCGTTCTGCGCGGGCTGGATTGGCTGTACGGGCGGGGGACGCTGATTCCCGTGGAGGTCCTTGAGCGCGTGGGCAATTTCGATGTGGAGCGCTTTCCGCATTATGGCGGCGACACGGAGTTCTTCTACCGGGCCGGCCGGGCGGGATTCGAGCTGATGGTCTCGCTTCGGGCCCGGATTACGAACGTCGAAAGCGAGGAGACCACCGGCGTTCACCACCGGGAGGCGGCGACGCTGTCGCCCGGCCAGGCGTGGCGTGTGCTGGTCTCGCGGCGGTCGTCGTATCAACTGGCCATGGGCCTTCGCTTCGTCGATGTGTGTTGCCCGCGGCCGTACCGTTGGCGCAACAAGCTGGTGTTCATCCGCACGGCCCTGGCGCTGAGCGTGGGACGGACGCGCATCGGCCGGCTGATCGGCTGGCCCATTCGAATGGTGCTGCGCGCGGCGAGGAAGGTCGGATGCCGACAGACCTGAAGATAACGTTCGGCCTGATCGTTCTGAACGGCCTGCCGTTCGTGCGATATTGCCTGCGGTCGCTGTATCCGTTCGCTCATGAGATCATCGTGGTCGAGGGGGCCACGACCAGCGCGATGTCGGTCGCCAGCGATGACGGTCATTCGACCGACGGGACGCTGGCGGAGCTGGAGCGATTCAAGGCCGAGGAGGACCCGCGCGGGATCGTTCAGATCGTCACCAGCGACCGGCCGTGGGAGACCCTCACCCAGCAATCGCAGGCCTACGCCGAGCGCGCTACGGGCGAGTACCTGTGGCAAGTGGATGTCGACGAGTTCTATCGCCCCGACGACATGCAGCGCGTGATCGCGATCCTGCGCGACGATCCGACGATTACGGCGATGTCGTTCGAGCAGATGACGTTCTGGGCCGGCCTGGACTATGTTGTCGACGGGTGGTATCTCCGCCGCGGGGCGAACGTTTACCATCGGCTGTTCAAATGGGGTCCCGGCGCGAGGTATATCGAGCACGAGCCGCCCACCGTTGTCGATGCCGCCGGCGTCGACTGCCGAGCGGGCAACTGGATTGGCGGGCGGGCGTTGGCGCGGCGGGGCGTGCGCCTCTATCACTACTCGCTGATGTTCCCTCGGCAGGTCCGCAACAAGTGCGCTCACTACGCCAACCGCGATTGGGGCGACTACGCCGCCGGAGTGATGGCCTGGGCCGAGCGGAACTTTCTGTCGCCGGTGACCTGGCCGTTCCGCGCGCACAACGTTCACGTCCATCCGAGCTGGTTCGAGCGTTTCGACGGCCAGCACCCGCCGGCGGCGAAGCAGATGATGGACGACGCCCACGCCGGTGTGCTGGACGTCGACTGCCGCGACAACAGCGACGTCGAGGCCTTGCTGTCGCTCAAGAGCTATCGGCGGCTGCGATGGCTGCTGAAGGCGATGTCGGAGTGTCACCTTCCGGGCCGTCTGTACCGCTGGATGATGCATTTGCGATATGATCGCAGCGCTAACCGCTTGCGGTGGCGATAGGATAAGGACACCAACGCGGTGAACATTGTCCACGTTTCAACACACGACACGCTCGGCGGCGCCGCCATGGCCGCCCATCGTTTACATTCGGCCCTGAAGCGCAAGGGGGTTGGGTCGCGGATGCAGGTCGCGTGGCGTCGCAGCGATGATGATGCCGTCAGCGAGATGGCCACGCTCACAGGCCCCGCGCAATGGTGGCGCGTCCTGCGCCGCATGCGGGCGCACGGGCCGTTGAAGCTCACCAGGCGCGTTCGTCCGCCGGATGCGGACCTGTTCAGCGCTGCCCGCACCCAGTTCGGTCGCGACCTGCTGCGGGCCATGCCGCCCTGCGACGTGATCCATTTGCACTGGGTGGCCGAGCTGGTCGATTACGGCGCGTTCCTGCCACCGGCGGCGGCCGCAGCGCCGCTGGTGTGGACGCTGCATGACATGAACCCCTTCACGGGCGGCTGTCATTACTCGGGCGGGTGCGAGCGCTTCACCGAACGCTGCGGGGCGTGCCCGCAACTGGCTAGCCGCCGCGAGGGCGATTTGTCGCGGCGAATCTGGCGTCGAAAGTTCGATGCGCTCAGCCGCGTCCGTGCCGGGCGCCTCCGCATCGTCGCGCCCAGCCAATGGATGGCCGATCTCGCCCGGCGCAGCAGCCTGCTGGGCGGCTTCGAGGTGACCGTCATCCCCAACGGCGTGGATACGGGCCTCTTTACGCCCCTTGACCGCAGCGCCGCTCGCCGCCGGCTTGCTATCGCCGACGATGTGCGGGTCGTGCTGTTCGTGGCGCACCATCTAAACGATCGGCGCAAGGGGGCGGCGCTGCTGATGGACGCTCTTGGCCGCTTGTCGCAAGCGGGCGGGCCGACACTGCTGACCGTTGGCCAAGGCGAGTGCTACCCGCCGCGCGGCGTCGCCCATTGCCACGTCGCGCCCGTGACGGATGAGGCTGAGATGGCGGGCCTGTATGCGGCTGCCGATGTGCTGGCGGCCCCGTCCGTGCAGGACAACCTGCCGAATACGATCATCGAGGCGATGGCGTGCGGGCTGCCGTCGGTGGCGTTTTCCGTTGGCGGCGTCGCCGACGCCGTCGAGTGCGGACAGACGGGCCTGTTGGTTGAAGGCTGTGATGCAGGCCGCCTCGCCGAGGCGCTGGAGCGACTGCTGGGCGATGACGGCCTGCGCGGCCAGATGTCCGAGGCCTGTCGCCGACAGGCGATGGAGGCGTTCTCGCTGGATGCGGTCTCAGGGCGATACCTGGATCTGTACGAGGGACTGATTCGTTAGATGCGGATCGCGCTGTCGCGGCTGGGTGGGCCTATTCAGCAGCGGAGTCGGGGGATGGGGACTCGTCGGCGTCGAATTCCGCTTTGATGAGTGCACCTTTTGGGGGGCGAGGGCCGGTCAGGAACACCCACAGGCCCGGCAGGCCGCACAGGATCGGCATGAGGCGCGCCAGCAGCGCCAGGGCCAGCCCTTGGCTGGGATCGACCAGGAAGAAAACCAGGTACAACTGTTCGACCAGCCCAATGCCGCCGGGCGTGATCGGCACAGCCCCGATGACATAGATCAGCGGGATAAACAGGAAGTAGTTGTGCCACGGGACGTTCAACGACAGGCTTTCGCCCAGCAGGACGACGCCGCCGACGAAGAAAATGTGCGCGATGACCGAAATACCCACGGCCTCGACGAGTTTGCCCGGTTGGCGCCGGTATTGACTTGTCGCCTCGCCGGCGGCGGCGAGGTGGTGGGCGATGGACAGGCGGCCATAGATATTCTGGAGCCGCAGCGCGCGGCGCAATCGCCGGCTGAGCAGGAACGCCAATCCGCCGATCAGCACGGCAAAGATAATCGCCAGGCAAATGGCCGGCCAGACGAGTTGCTCCAAGGGGGCCAGGTCGAACACCCGCACCATCGCCAGCATCACGGCCGCCATCAGGGCCAGTTCCGTAAAGCCCATGGCCCGGTCGATGAGCACACTGACCATTGCCGCGGCCTTGTGCGGTGTGTGCTTGGAGGCGTAGTAGCCCCTGAACAAGTCTCCGCCGACCGTGCCGGGGACGGCGTTGTTGAAGAACGTGCCCAGGAACGTCAGGCGAATCGCCTCCCACAGCGACAGGCGGATGTCGAGCACCTTCATCAACAGCCGCCAGCGAACCGCTACGGTCATCGTCGACAGCACGAAGCCCGCCAGCCCGCACGCCGCCAGGCGGACGTCCAGGCCCAGCAGGCTGTGGCGCAGGCCCGCCTGGGTCTGTTCGACGCCGTCGTCGCCGACGGTGGTGTAGTCGTTCCAGTGGACTTTCGAGATTACGAACGCCACCAGGGCCGCGGCGATGGCGACCTTGACGATACCCATGAGGACTTTTCGTGTGCGTTTGGTCATCGATCTCGAAAGGTATGGGGGCCGGGAGTATAGCATCTGTTGATCTGTCAGGGCAAATCCAGTCTCCGGCGCCAGGGGCATTGCAATTTGGCGGAAGCGATCTGTTGCGGCCGTGTCGCTGGCAGGTAAGAATACGTCTGCTCCCTGCAGCCTGGGGCAGTGGGAAACAAGACATGGCCCAACGTGTCCGATCACGAATGCGCTGTTCGATGGGATCGCTCGCGTGAGCATGAAACGTAAACTTGGTTTCTGGGGCGTTTTCTGCATTGCGGCCGGCGCCATGATCAGCAGCGGCCTGTTTGTGCTGCCGGGCCTGGTTTTCGCCGGAGCCGGCCCGGCGATGGTGCTGGCCTACGGGCTCGCGGCGATGATGGCGATCCCCGCCGCGCTGTCCAAGGCCGAACTGGCGACGGCCATGCCGCGCAGCGGGGGAAGTTATTTCTTCATCGAACGGAGTATGGGGGCGCTGCCGGGAACACTGGCGGGCCTGGCCGGCTGGCTGTCGATCTCACTGAAGAGCGCCTTTGCGCTCGTCGGCATCGGGGCCTTTGCGCGACTACTTTGGCCGAGCATGGAGCCGTGGGGCATCAAGGCCGTCGCAATCGGATGTTGCATCGTCTTTGCGGCGCTCAATTGCCTCAGCGTCAAACAGACCGGACGATTCCAGGTTGTAATGGTGGTGATCTTGCTGGGGATCCTGGCGCTGTTCGTCGGTCGGGGGCTGCCGGAGGTCCGTCATGAGTCTCTGGCCGGGTTTATGGACAAAGGAATGCTGGCGGTCTTTGCCGCCGCTGGGCTGGTGTTCGTATCCTTTGGCGGGTTGACGAAGGTTGCGTCGATCGCCGAGGAGGTGCACCGTCCCGGGCGCAATCTTCCGGCCGGCATGTTTGCCGCCTTGTTCGTCGTCTCATTGCTGTATGTGGGGGCCGTGTTTGTTACTCAGGGGGTCCTCGCTCCCGAGAAGCTTGAGAATAACCTCACCCCGCTGAGCGATGCGGCTGGCGTGTTTCTGGGCCGGGGCGGCATGGTGGTCCTGGCCGTCGGCGCCATCCTGGCCTTTGTCACCACGGCCAACGGCGGGATCCTCACGGCCTCGCGTTTTCCGCTGGCGATGAGCCGCGACGGCCTTCTGCCGAAGGTCTTCAAGGCCACGGCCCGACGGTTCCAAACCCCCTATGTCAGCGTCCTGGCGACGGCTGCCCTCATGATCGCGGTGATCGCCTCATTGAGAATCATCGATCTGGTCAAGTTCGCCAGCACGATGATGCTGGTCTTGTTCCTATTGGCCAACGTGGCGGTGATCATCATGCGCAGCAGCAAGATTCAGAACTACCGCCCGTTGTTTAGAAGCCCACTGTACCCGTGGATGCAATTAGCCGGCATTGGGACCTATGCGTTCCTGATCATCGAGATGAGCCGACAAATGCACTGGATTCCACTGATGACATCCAGTGGATTCGTCGTGGCGGGGGTCCTGTGGTACCTGGTTTACGTCCGCCCGCACACGACTCGGGAGAGTGCATTTGTATTTATGATTCGCAACGTCATCAGCAAACAGATACGCCGAAGCACTCTTGAGGACGAGCTTCGAGAGATTGCGCTGGAGCGCGACGAGATCATCCACGACCGCTTCGACCGCCTGATCCAGCAGTGTCCGATCCTCGACCTGCCTTCGGCGACAACGGCCGACGAGATGTTTCAACAGGTGGCCGACGCGTTGGCGCCGCGGCTGGGCATCGACAACGAGAAGCTCTTCGGGCTTTTTCAGGCGCGCGAGGACGAATCCAGCACCGTGATCCGACCGGGGTTGGCGATCCCGCACGTCGTTGTGGATGGGGAAGGCCTGTTCGAAATATTGCTGGTCCGCTGTCGGGAGGGCATTCATTTTCACGGCCACGAGGAGCCGGTGCGGGCCGGCTTTGTGCTGATCGGCAGCCGCGATGAACGCAACTACCACCTCCGTGCGCTGATGGCCATCGCTCAGATCGTCGAGGAACGCGGTTTCATGGAGCGTTGGCTGGCGGCCCCCCGGATCGAACACCTGCGTGATCTGGTGCTTCTGTCCACGCGCAAACGCCAGTCCTAACCGGCGCGCGCCTGGCGTTCGATGACGTCGACGATTCGTCCGACGCTGCGGTCGCGCCCAAGGTGGGATTCGTAATACTCCCGGCCTCGGCGGCCCATGTCGACTCGCCGGTCGGCATCACCGATCAGCGCCCGCAGGGCGTCGGCGACGGCAGGCGCGTCGCCGGGGGGGGCGATCAGGCCGCAGTCGGCTCGGCGGATCGTCTCGGCGACCTCTGTATCGTCGGGCCCGACATACAGCACAGCCCGGCCGGCCGCCATGATGCCGTAGAGCTTGCTGGGGACGATCAACCCCTGCGTGCCCGGGCGCTGGGCGACCAGGTGCACGTCGCCGGCGGCCAGTGTGTCGGCCAGCTTGGCCAGCGGCTGGGGCGGATGGAACTCGACGTTCTCCAGATTCAGTTCGCCCGCCAGGCGCTGCAGCCGCTCGCGCATCGCTCCCCGGCCGACCAGGAGCACGCGCAGATCGGAACGATTGTCCAGCTGCGCGACGGCCTCGAGGGCGGTGTCCAGCTCGTGGCCCATCCCGAGATTGCCCGAGTACATCACCGTCGTCCGCCGGTCAGGCGACCACAGTTGTCGCGCGGCGCTGGCGCGCGGGGCGATCGGAAAGACGCCCTCGCCGGGGACCCAATTGGCAGCGGTGACGATCCGGCTCGCCTCGGCCCCGGCGGAGATGAGCCGTTGGGTCATCACATCGCCCAGGGAGACGATCGCATCGGCGGCCCCATACAGCCGCCGAGCTGCAGCGGCCAGGAATCGGTGCATCGTCGAGCCGGCCGACAGAACGCCCAGGGCGACCGCCACTTCCGGGTACACATCCATCGACCAGAGGACCAGTCGGGTCTTTCGCCGGCGTTTGAGGGCGGCTGCGACCATGCCGATAAAGGGCGGCGTCGTCAGCGACACGCACACATCCATGGGCGGCAGGGCCAGGACATCGCGCAGGGCGAGCATATAGAAGGATGCGTAATCGATCCCGCGTCCCAGCAGGTTCCCCCGGCCAAAGCCGGTCGCCGCCACGCGGCGAACGCAAACGCTGCTGGGTGTGAGGGCGTCGGTGACGTTTCCACCGTCGTAGGCCCGTTGGCTGCAGATGACGTGGACGTGGTGGCCTCGTGAGGCCAGGGCCTCGGCGACGTCGGCCAGCAGCTGTCCGGTCGCCGCGGTATCGGGCGGATAGAACTGGTTCAGCAGGCAGATGCGCAAGGTGATTGGCTCCGGGGGTCGGCCCCCTCAGATCGGCAGGTTCTTCCGGCGGCGTTGCAGCTCGGCGATCTTCACGTCGATCAGGCGTTCGTACATCGCCCGCAGGCGGCAGTAGGTCAGCCCGGCCCGGCCGTCCAGAAAGCCCATTCGAAACAGGTACAGGTACCAAAACACCAGCGCCGGGCGGCCGGGCAGGCGATAGGCCAGTTGCTTCAGCGCCCGTCGTCGACGGGTTGCATCGCCGGCGAGCAGGCCCGCCCAGTCCTGCCGGCCTTGGGTTTCGGCCAGCCACTGCTGGGCTTCCATGTCGCTGTAGTTGTTATGGCGCGCGACCCAGTGGGCCAGGCCGTGGCTGAAGGGATAATGGATCAGATGGCCGCGGAGTTGGCCGCTCGGGCCGTCCACGACGGCCACCGGATTGACCAGACGTTCGTATCGGATTCGATCGGGGCGGAACACGCGCGTCAGCCAGGTCGGATAAAACTGCGCCCGCCTGAGCCATCGTCCCATGAAGTAGTCCTTGCGGCGCACCTGAAACGCTGCGCAGGTGTCGGCCAGGGCGTCCGGGGAGGTCAGCTCGCCGGCGAGGACGTCGTCGCATCGCTCGTCGGCGTCGAGGTAGAAGACCCAGGGGTGTTTGAAGTCGATGTTGCGAACGGCCCAGTTCTGGTGGGAGGCCCAGTTGTCGAACGGGCGGCGGATGATGCGAGCGCCGGTTGTCTCGGCGATCTCGGCTGTGCTGTCGGTGCTGAAGGAGTCCAGAACGACGACGTCATCGGACCATGCAACGGATGCGAGGCAGTCGGGCAGGTTGCTCTGCTCGTTGAGTGTCAGGATAAGGACCGAGGGGGCCATCGGATCAGCCCTTCAGGATGCGCTCTTTGATGAACTTGGCGGGATTGCCGGCGACGATGGTCCACGGGCGAACGTGCTGGGTGGCCGTCGATCGCGCGCCAACGACGGCGCCCTGGGCGATACGAATGCCCGGCGCGACAAACACGTCCGCGCAGACCCACACCTGGTCCTCGATGACAATCGGCTTGAGCACAAGTGGCATGGTGGTCTGGCGGTGATCGTGCGTGGCCGTGCACAGATAGCTGTACTGCGAGATGGTGCTGTGCTCGCCGATGGAGATCGGCGCGACGCAGTAGCAGTCGACGTGGTCGGCCAGGCAGGCATAGTCGCCCATCGTCAGGTTCCACGGCGCCCAGATGCGGCAGGACGGATAGACGTGGACGCGCCGGCCCACCTTGGCGCCGAACGCGCGCAGCAGCATTCGCCGCCAGGCGTGGCAAGGCCGTAGCGACCAGCGGAACAACAGCCACCAGACGATCTCCCAGCAGACTCGGCCGATCCGGTTGCCCAATGGGTGGGGGCTGGGGCAGTGACTGGTATCTACACGAAGTCTGGCCATACGGTTCATATCCGTCCTATGGGGCCCAATAGTTTACTCGATCCGGACGCACGGCGGCGCTTCGGCGTGGCCTGCCAGCCACAAATAGGTCTGAATGGATTGACGGGCAATGGCGGGCCAGGCGAACTCCTCATTGACCCACGCTCGGCCGCGGCCGCCCATGGCCGATCGCTGATCGTCCGACAGGGACATGGCCTGGCGGAGCGCGTGGGCAAGCGGGTCGGCGCCGATCTCGATCCACCAGCCGCACTGGTGAGAGGCCAGCCCTTCCCAGGGAGCGCCGGTGGTCGTGATCACGGGGCGCCCGGCGGCAAGGGCTTCGGCGACGACGATGCCGAAGTTCTCGCTGTGCGTGGGCAGGACGAACAGGTCAGAGGCGGCGAGCAGTTGGCTCTTGGCCTGGCCGTAGACCGGTCCCAGGAAGGTGATCCGCTGGCCGATCCCCAGGGATTTGGCCTCGCGCTCGATTTGCGCCTGGTGGTCGACCTCGTCCGGGCCGGCGATGACCAGTTGCCAGTCGGCAAAGGTTTGGCACAGATCGGCCCAGACGCGGACAAGGGTGGGCAGACCTTTCGCGGGATGAACGCGGCTGAGGAAGACCAACAGTTTCTTGCCGGCCAGGGCGGGACAGCGCGCCGCGACGGCCTCTTTGTCCGGGGGCACGTCGTATTCGTGAGCATAGACGCCGTTTGGGTAGACGGTGATGGGCTTGGTCCATCCCCAGGTTCGGGCATTGTCGGCCTCCTTCGCTGCCGCGGCGTGAAGGCAGACGGCCGCTCGCAGGGCGCGCCGCTGGAACAGCACGTTGACCAGTCGCTTTTTCCAGACGGATCGCTGCAACGCCCATGGCTCGAGCATCCCGTCGGGAGAAATCACCAGCGCCGCATTGTGACGCCGGGCCAGCCATCGCGCCGTTTCGTTGTGCCACATCCATAGGCCATGGCAGTGGACGATGTCGATGCGCCCGTCAATAGAGCCGAGGTGGCGCTTCAGTTGCGGCGAGTACCCCAGCGCCTTTGGCCCAACGACCCGGCCGAGCGCGAGGGGGATATCAGCGAACTCGGCCGTATCGCTGTCGGTGTGTTCGTCCACGATCCCCGCCACGGACACCCGGTGACCGGCTCGGGCCTGCTCGGTGGCGATGGCCCGCACCGTCGCCGAAATGCCGCCGCCGATTCGCGACAGCGAAGCACTCACATGAACGATGGTCAGAGTTTTCACGGGTCTATGGTACGTGCGGGTCGCCGTCTCCGTCCAGAGGGGCTGTGGCGACGCCGTCATGGCGGCCCCTGGTTAAAGCAGGCGTGTCGGGATGCGGTCCTATGTGTCGCCGGGCTGGCGGGTCGGCGGGCCGAAGCTCTGTTCGCTGAAACGGATCCGGCGGGCGAGCCATCGCACTCCCAGCAGGGAGATTCGGTCCGACAGAGACCGTCGGCGGCGCTGGCGGCTGTGTCGCAGCCCGGCGTCGACAGCTTGCAGCAGGCCTTGTCCGAACCGATCGGCAGGCCATTCGGCGATGATCCGCCGACTGGCCTGCGCCTGCCGGCGGCGCTGCGATTCGCTCAGCCGATGATACCGCACCATGGCCCCGGCGATCTCATCCGTCGAGGTCGGATCGAACAGGAACCCGTTCTCCCCGTCCTCGACGAGGTCATAGCGACAGCCGACCGTTCGGGACACGAGCACCGGCAGGCCCGACGCCATCGCCTCGTTGACCACCAGCCCCCACTGTTCGTTCAGGGCCGGGTGGATGAACGCCTCCGCCAGCCCGTAGTAGTTGGGTAACTGGTCGATGGGCCTGTACCCCGGCAGCCAGACGCCGTCAATCTTCTCCTGATGGATCTTGGCATCGAGCAGCGGGCGTTGCTCGCCATCGCCCAGCAGCGCCAGGGCCCAGGCATCGGCCCCGACGGCCTGTCGGTAGTGCGCGTAAGCGTCCAGAAGGGCGGGCAGGTTCTTTCGAGGGATGAACCGGTTCGAGCTCAGCCAGAAGGGCCCGTCAGGCAGGCCCATCGCGCGGCGGTTCATGGCGCCCGGGTTGGCGCGGACGGCGTCGGTGGCGGCTCGGAAGTAGTCGTTATCCACCACGTCACAGCCCAGGAAGACCCGGTCGGGCGACATTCCCAGTTCAATGGCATAGTCCCGGTGCGGCTGGCCGCCGACCAGCATGCTGTCGGCTAGAGCGATGATGCGGCGTTTAATGGTCTCCGACAGCCGGTGTCGTGGACTGTCGTCGGCCTTGCTCTCGGAGACGATGACGGCGGCGCGGTTGTTCAGGCGGCACCATCGCAGCGCCTCCAGCGATTCGGGGAACGCCCATCCCAGCACCACCACCGCGCCGGGCTGGAACTCTTCGAGCGCCTCGACCGTGCGCCGGCAGATGTGCACGTTGGTCAGTTGCGAGTAGCTCGTCTCCTGGAACAGCGACCGGCGGATCAGGCCGTCACACCGGCCCGATGGCGGCCACCACGCGTCGTTGCTTCGGGTCGTCTCCAGGGCCAACACCTGCCGGCCTGTTGCCGCCAGGGCTCGGGCCGCCGCCTGCGCCCGGGCGACATGGCAGACATAGACCTTCCCGAACAGGATAGCCACGGGCGAGCGGTCCGGCTCGTGCGGTTGGGTGGCGGGGGAGGTCACGGGGTGGGCGCTTTCTTGATTGCCTGCCTGAGCTTGTCCGCAGCGAATCGCAGATCCCCAAATCGCAGATGCACCATCTCGGCGAACGAGGCGTTGTCCAACTCTCGCACCAGATTCAGGATCAGCCATAACAGGTAGATTGCCTGGGCGATAATGAAGGCGATTACAAAGCCCATCAGGCCCATTGTGTAGAGCAGCGGCAGCCCCGCCGCCAGCATGACGGCTATGTAGATGGCCCGGCCGATCGTTGAGACCATCGGCCGGCCGTGGCCTTGGAGGCACTGGTCGACGAAGTCCGCCAGTCCGGCCAGGACCATGCCCCCCACCAACGCAGCGGCTATCGGCGCGGCGGCGGCGTACTTTGGCACGACCAGGGGGATCGCCACCGGAAGCAGCGCCGCCAGGAGTGCGCCGCCGAAGATGGCCGCCCACGCGATGATCCGAAATGCCTGGGCGATCTGGTGAAATCCCTGGCGAAACGGGCTCTGGGCCGACCGGGTGAAGGCGATCATGCCCGCCGATTGGGTAATGGCGTTGAGCACGCCCGCCGCCGACAAGGCCAGCGCGTAGAGCCCCAACTTTTCGCGCACCAGCATCCACATGATCAGGATCTTGTCCAGGTGGAAGTACATCTCTGTCACGACGCGCATGACGGCAAAACCCATCCCCTCCTTCAGCAGCGCCGCGGCGTGTCGCAGGCTCACTCGCCCTCGCAGCCATCCGGCGGTCCACACCAGACGCACGACGAAGGGCACGCTCTGCGCGACCAGGTAGGTCCCCACAACCCACGGGACGGTTACGCGTCCCAGTACTGCCCCCAGCAGAACGCCGACAATCATGCCCGGGTTGACGATGGACCGGACGATGTTGAATCGCCTGAAATTGCCCTGGCCCTGGTCGATCCGCCTAAGCGCGGCTGCGCCCTGGTTTATGGGTACGAAGATCAGATACACCCGCGCCAGCCACGTGTAGGCCCTGTACTCCGGCGGCAGCAGCCGCGGCAGCAGCGCCCATCCGATCAGAACGCCCAAGATCGACAGAATCACCATCAGCATGAGTGTCGTGCGGACATTCAGGCCGATGTCGTCGCCTTTGGCGACGCGCCGGCTGGCCGAGACGTCGACGCCCAGCAGCAGCAGGTTGCTGATCAGTATGGGCCAGAGAATGACGGCCGCCAACTCGCCTCGCTGCTCGGGCGGGAGAAAATTCGCCACCAGCAGCGCCTGGATGATCGTGCACCCGCGGATCATCAGTTCCACGCCGAAGGTGCCCACATAGGCCGACAGACCGGGCTGTCGAACGCCCAATACGTCGCCGTTGGCGCCGCCGATCGCCCGTAGGGCGTCTTGTGGGACGTCCTGGGGATGCGAGGGGTCCGAGGATTTCGGCGGTGTCTGAGTCATGGTGTTTCGGTCGTGGCGGGTCCGATCGGCCGGACGGGCTCAGGCCTTACCGGGCCAGCGCGTCGGCCGATTCGGCGCCCGCTTCATCCAGGAACTGTTGCACACGGTCCTCATCCAGTAATCGACCGAACCACGTGACGGGCCGGCTGGCCGTTTCCAGTGCGTTGTCGGCGGGGACATCGACTTCGATGGTCATCATCTGGCCGGCGCCGTGGCGAAAGCGCGGAAACACCACGTGTAGCACTTGTACGACCTGCAGTTCCTTTGCGACCGATCGCCACCGATGCTGCTGGACGGCGCCCGATCCGTCGTCGACGGTCACGATCATGCGGACGAACCCCAGCCGCCGGGCCGCCCGACGAAGCGCCCGCCACCACTGGTCGAAGCTCTTGGCGTCTTGCAGTTGCAGGCGCATTTCCTCGAAGCCTTTTTGCTGGCGGCGGTCCTGTCGCGCCATTGCACGGTTGCGCTGCAGGGCGGTGATCGCTTCGCGGAATCGGATGGCGCCCACCATGCGAAAGACGATCAGCACCGGCAGCAGCGCCGCTACCAGAACCAGCACCGTACCCAGGTTGCGCGTGAACGTCATCATCAGCCCCAAGCCGGCGGCCAGGGCGGTGACGATGTACATCACGATCACGGCATGGCGATGCTGCAGGCCCATGTCCATCAGGCGGTGATGGATATGCCCGCGGTCGGGCGCGAACACAGACCGCCGGTCCAACGTGCGGCGGAACATAGTGAACAGTGTGTCGAAGACCGGCACACCCAGCGCCAGAAGCGGCATGGCCAGGGCGATGACGGCGTAGGTCTTCGTTACCGACAGCACGCTCGCCGAGGCCAGCACGAACCCCAGGAACATGCTGCCGCTGTCGCCGAGAAAGATCTTGGCGGGGTTGAAATTGAACACCAAAAACCCCGTCAGGCTGCCCAGCAGTCCCAGCATCAGCACGATCATGACCACTTGGCCCGTCATGAGCGAAAAGACCGTGATCACGCCGCAGGTGATCGCCGATATCCCCGCGGCCAGCCCGTCCAGCCCGTCGATGAGATTCACGGCATTGGTGATGGCGACGATCCACAGAATGGTGATGGGCCACGACCACACCCCGAACTCCACGGTCCCCCAGCCGGCCAGACCAATCCGTTCGATACGGATGCCGACATAGCACACCAGCACCGCCGCGGCGATTTGGCCGACGAGCTTGATCGGAGCCGACAGCGAGCGGATGTCGTCGATCAGGCCGACCAGACAGATGAAGGCGCTGGCCGCCAGCAGGATCAGCACGCGCCACTGCAGGTCAGCCCAGGCCAACGGTTCGGCCGGCGCTGCTGCCGTGGTGGTCGTCTCTTCGATTGCCGGTGCGGCCGCGGCGGCTACCCGATCGGCCAGGCGCTGATCCAGCATCAGCACCGGCAGTGTCGTCGCCAGCATCGCCAGCAGGATCACCACGCCCCCCACCCGCGGTATGGGGGTGGTGTGCACCTTGCGCGCCCCGGGCCGATCCACCATCCGCAAGGCGCGCGCCAGCCGGGCGACGACGGGCGTTGCCGCCAACGCCACCAGCACGGATCCGATGTAGATGATTGCGTACGTAAGAGTCATGGTCCGGATATCCCTGCACCGCCCGCCGGGGCTCTCGCGGGGCGCGGCGACCAGTGGGATGTGCGATTATCTTACGCAAATCGTCGGTATCTGGCCAGCCTCACGAGGGGATCACTCCCCGCGGATTCTGGCGATCTACGGCTGGCTGCTCGCCCGGCGAGGGACCCGTCCCTGCCTTCGAATCGACTAGACGGCGTTGCCCGCGCCCGGGGGGTGGCCTATACTCTTGGCTCTGTCGCCCTGCTGACTTGGGAGGATCGTGACGCGGCCCGACACCGAACGATGGACGCCTTCTGGTACAACTTGGCTCGTGCGTACGGCTTCGTCTACGGCATGGTCCTGGCCGTGACCGGTTGGCGGATCCGCGGCCTGCTGCCATTCCTTCGGCGCATTCGTAAGCCGCACGTGTTCCGCGTCAAGGGCCGCACGATGTTCCTGTCCCCCTCGGTGGCCGCCAGCTACGCCTGCCTGCCGGGCGGGTGGTATGTTGAGCCGGAAACACACGGCTTTCTGGACCGCGTGCTGGCGGGCCTGGCCGTCCCTGTGCGGTTCGTCGACGTCGGCGCCAACGTCGGGGCGATGGTCATCCACATGGCCGGAGCGCCCAACGTCGACTCGTGCGTCGCCTTCGAGCCGATTGCCGATTGCGCCGAGGCCATTCGGCAGTCGCTCCTGCTGAACGACTTCGGGCCCGTCGAGGTTCGCCCCATCGCCCTGGGGGCCCACCCCGGGCGGGGCCACCTGCACATCGATCCGCGCTGTCAGACATCGTCGTGGGTCACCGTCGACGATCCCTCGCTGCCGGCCAACGTGACCGTCTCCACCCTGGACCGCGAACTGGCGGCCTGTGCGAACCCCAGCATCTGCTTGATCGACGTGGAAGGGAGCGAACTTGACGTGCTTCGCGGGGGGAGCGAGTTCATCCGGCGCGAGCGGCCGTTGCTGATTTTCGAGTACAACGAAATCGGGCGGGCGCGGTACACGCTGAACGACGTCCGCGACGCCCTGCCGGAAGACTACACCGTCCACCGCCTGCGCAGCGATGGAAGACTGGACGATGACTTCGACCGCACCTGGAACTGTTGCGCCGTGCCGAGTGGCACGGTCTTTGACGAGCCTTGCCGGCGCCTGATGCGCCCCCGCGCGTGACCCCGGACCCGCTCCACATCGTACATCTCAACGCGGATGCTTGACCTACGGGCGGCAGTGACTACGGTATAGGCACTGTGACTGACGGGCCAAAGCCTGCATTGCTGCCCGGCGCCCTCGGATCGCCTCCCGGCCGACGCCACGTTCTTCAGATCGTGTTGGTGCTGGCCGTCTGTGCGCTGGTGAGAATCTCGGTGGTTCATCAGACGGAGATGATCGCCCGCGACGGCGTGTTCTACGTGCGCATGGCCCGCGACTGGTCGGACCACGGCACGCGGTGGATGCTGGACAATTATTCTCGCGAGCCGGGCTATGGCGTTGCCTTGGGGGCCGTCCGCGGCTGGCTCGTCGACTGTGGCGGGTCGGAGGGCCTGGGGGGCTGGGAATTGGCCGGTCAACTGATCTCGGTGGCCGGCACGCTCGCGTCGATCGCGGCGGTGTGGTGGCTCGCCGGGGTGTTCTTCAACTGGCGGGCGGCGTGGGCTGCGGCCCTGCTGCTGGGGATCGGCCGAAACTGGGTGGCCGTCGGTTCGGATGTTTTGTCCGAAGGCCTGGCCCTGGCCTTGCAGACCTGGGCGATTGTCTTTGCGCTGCTGGCGTTTCGGCGGCTGCAGCGGCTGGGGCGATCGGCCCTGTTGTGGTCAGCGATATCGGGGGCCGCCATCGGCGCGGCATGTCTGGTCGCGCGGGAAAGTATGCTCATCGCCGCCCTTGTTGCGGCGTTATGGCTGGCCTTTGCCGTCCGCGCGGGCAAGGGGGCATCGATGCCGGTGCGGGTGTGGCCTTTGAGCCTCATGTGCATTGCAGCGATGGCGGCGGGTATTGCCCTAACGGCCGGGCCGTACTTCCTGGCCGTCGGGGGCCTCAGTCACCAACTTGCCGACTCGGGCCATGCGCCGCCGGCGCTTGGGGCGGCGGGGGGGCTGTTGGCGACCGTCTACGTGCTGGAGCACGGCATCTTCTATGAGATGTTCAAGAAGCTCGTCGAAGCCATGCACGGTGTGATGGCCGTCGCGGTCGGGATCTGGCTGACGGTGCGGGTGGCGGGGCGAGCGGCCCGGGGAAAACTACCCGAATCCATCCAGCCGAAGCTGCACTGGCCGGGCGGGCTGTTGATCGTCGGGTGGCTGGCGCTGTTCACGCCCCTGATGGTCTTTTTCGGAATGCGTTACTCGAACGTATCGTTTCGATACATGATGCTGATGGCGGCGATGCTGGCCCCACTGGGCGGGGCGGGCGTGATTGTCGTGGGCGAGTTGATCGCGCATCTGGCCGAGCGGGCGGGCCGGCGTTTGCCGGCAACGGTCGCCGTCGGGGTGTTTGCGGGTGCGCTGGCGGTAGGGACGGGCCTGCACGCGATGCGGCCCTTGCACGCTGACAAGGGCTACTTTCGCCAGGCGGGGGAGTTCCTGGGCCGGGCCGCCTCGGCCGACGAGACCATCCTGACGGATAACGCGTGGATGCTCCACTACAGCGACCATCGCGGCGAGGTGGTGAAGGTCCACAATATGTGGATCGATCCGAGGGACCTTCTGGCGTCGCTCCACGAGAGCAAAGCGGGTCTGCTGGCCCTGAGCGATCGCCACGTCGACGGCTATAAGAAGAATGTCCCGCCCAATCCGGCGCTCAGACGTTTCCTTGACAGCGGCGTGTTTGAGGAAATCGACTCCTTCACGCAGGACAAGCCTCGCACCCCGGAGATTGTTCGCGTCTACCGGGTTGATCGACAGAAGCTGCCCACCGACATTCCCAGCGCGCCCGAGCCGCCGCTGGACGGCCGATGATATCCACCGGGCCTGCAAGCGGCCAATCGGGATCCGAACCTGTTTGATGAGAACCGCGGGATGAACAGCATGCAACGAAACCGGGGCCGGTCCATCCTCGTTCTTGCGGCCCTGGTGATCGCGCTGGCGACCGGGTCGGCCGGGTGCGCCGGATCGGCCCAAACACCTGATGATCCCCGCCGTAGCGGCGTGGACGAACAGGTCCGCCGGAAGTGGGGCAAGGGCCTCGCCGATCTGCCGACGCTGAAGCTGTTGGCGATCAGCCCCCACAACAAGAACATCACCGACGAATATGAATGGGCGTTCTCGCTCTACCACGCCGTCACGTTCGGCCAGACGGTGGACATCGAGTGGCACGACGTGGGCGGCGGCGGCAGCGCGATCCTGAGCTATCTCCGCAACGTCTATGCCGGCGGGCAGGACAGCAGCGGCATCGACATTGTCTGGGGCGGCGGCGAGCACATGTTCCAGCGGATGGCCGGCGAGGGGGTTCTCGAGCCGATGGACCTCTCGCCCGAGGTCCTGGCCGCCATCCCGGAGATGTTTGGCGGCGTAACGATGCGAGATCCGGGCCGTCTGTGGTGCGGGTCGGCCGTCAGCGGGTTCGGGTTCCTCTACAACAGGCCCGTGCTGGCGGCGCTGGGCGTTGCCGAACCGACTTCGTGGGACGATCTGACCGCTGACAAGATGTTCGGCCAGATATGCCTGGCCGATCCGACGCAGTCAGGCTCGGCGGCCGCCGCTTATGAGATGATCGTCCAATCCGCCCCCGACTGGCCGACCGGCTGGGCCAAGCTGCTCGGCGTGTTGAGCAATGCGTGGCGGTTCGAGGGCAGCGCGGGGGCCGCCGCCAAGGCGCCGGCCCTGGGCACGGCGCCGGTGGCGACGTGTATTGATTTCTACGGCGCCAACGTCGCCGCCGAAGCCCCGGACATGCTCGTCTACGTGAGCCCGAAGGGGCAAACCGCCTTCACGCCCGATCCGATCGGTATCCTGAAGGGCGCGCCCAATCGCCAGCTTGCCCAGCGTTTCGTGGACTTTGTGCTTTCGGCCAAGGGGCAGGCGCTGCTGGCCCTGAAAATCGGCGAGAGGGACGGCCCCGTGCGAACGCCGCTGGGTCGTCAGCCGATTCGGCGTGATGTGTACGGCCTCTATGCCGAGGGGATGTCGCCGTGGGTGGTCAACCCCTACGAGGCGGGCAATGAAATGACGCTCGATATCGACGTGCGGCGCATTCGCTATGCCGTGCTCAAGCAGCTCGTCCGGGCCGCGGCGGTCGACAACCTCGCCGACATGAAGGCCGCCCGCCGCGTATTGATCCGGACGGCCGACCCGGCCCGGCTGGCGGAGTTCAACCGGCTGCCGGACGACGTCGACACCGTGGCCGACATTGCTGAGATCGCCCGCAGGCTCAAGGATCCCACCGAGGCCGAGCGGATCGTTTCCACCTGGCGCCGGTTCTTCCGCGACAAGTACAGGGGGATCGCTGAGTGACCGTCTTGCCCAAAGACAGGCTGCCTCTGACCACCTCGCCTGGCGAGCGCGCCGCCCGTCGAAGGGCCACCGCAGTCGTGGTCGTGATGATCGCACTGTTGGCGCTGCTGCTGCTGATGCCTCTGATTCGCGCGGTCAGCCGGGGGTTCACCCATGACGGCAAGGCGAGCGTGTACTGGTTCGGCCGAATCCTGACGAACCAGATCCTGCTGTCGGAGATGCTCAATAGCGTTCTGCTGGCGTGCACCACCACAGCGATCGCGCTGCTTCTGGCCGTGCCGTTGGCGATGATTCGCTCCAGCGTACGGTTCCGCGGGCAAGGGGTGCTGAGCGTGCTGATCCTGCTGCCGCTGATCCTGCCGCCGTTCGTCGGGGCGATGTCGATGAGCCGTCTGTTGGCCCACTACGGCGTGCTGAACCAAATACTGGCGCGCGTGGGGATTCTTTCCAACGCAGCGGCGGGCCCGGACTGGTTGGGTGGTGGGTTCGCGGGTGTGGCGGCCCTTCAGGCGCTGCACCTGTTTCCGATCCTGTATTTGAACGCCTCGGCGGCGCTGGCGAACATCGATCCGGCCTACGCCCAGGCCGCCCGCAACCTGGGGGCGGGGCGATGGCGGACATTTCGGTCGGTCACGCTGCCGCTGATGCGGCCGGGGCTGTTCGCCGGCGGCACGATCGTATTCATCTGGGCGCTGACCGATATCGGCACGCCGCTGATCCTTGGCTATGAGCGGCTGACGGCGGTGACGTTGTTCAAGGAACTGGCCCGGGCGGAGATCAATCCGCGCACCTACAGTCTCGTGTTCGTGATGCTGACGGGGGCCGTGACGCTGTACGTGCTGGGCAAGTTCGTTTTCGGGCGAAGTGTTCGCCTCGATAGCTCCAAGGCGACGGTGGCGGTCGAGGCGCCGCGGCTGGGCGTGGTTGGCACGGCATGGGCGTGGCTGGCGTTCGGCGGGGTGATCGGCCTGGCCATTCTCCCACACATCGGCGTGGTCCTGACGGCCATCTCGGCGCGGTGGGTCAACACGATCTTGCCGTCGCAGATTACGTTCGATCACCTGCGGTTCGTGCTGGTCCGCCCGGAGACGAGAGTGTGCATCATGAACAGCCTGCGATACGCCGGGGCGTCGACGGCGGTGGACGTGGTGATCGGATCGATCATCGCATGGCTGCTCGTTCGCACCCGGGCCCGGGGGCGAACGCTGCTGGATTCGACGGCCATGCTTCCGCTGGCCGTGCCGGGGCTGATCTTGGCGGCCGGCTATGTGGCCATAACCGCGCGCGGGTCCTGGCTGGAGAGCATCGGCCCGATGAATAACCCGTTCGTGATCCTGGTGATCGCCTATTCCGTGCGCCGCCTGCCGTTCATTGTGCGGGGCGTGTCGGCGGGCCTCGAGCAGATTCCGATTGCGCTGGAGGAGGCCTCTCGCAATCTCGGCGCCTCCAGACCCGCGACGGTGCTTCGCATCACACTGCCGCTGATCGCCGCCAGCGTCCTTGCGGCGACCGTGCTGACGTTTTCCTTCGCCATGCTGGAGGTCAGCGACTCGCTGATCCTCGCTCAGACCGAAAGTCACTACCCGATCACCAAGGAAATCTACCGGCAGGCCACCTCGGGCAATCGCGATGCCGCCAGCGTCGCCGCGGCCCTGGGCGTGTACGGCATGGTGCTGCTGGGTGGGTCGATGGCGCTGGCCGGGGCGCTGCTGGGCAGGCGCCTGGGAGCGATCTTCCGCGCGTAAGGATGGTACGAAAGGCAACCGCCATGAAGAGCATACGGATCGAGAACATCACGAAGGTCTACGACCTCGCCCGGCCCGACGAGCGGGCCGTCGACGACGTGTCGCTGACGGTCGCCGAGGGCGAGCTGTTCTTCCTGCTGGGGCCCAGCGGGTGCGGCAAGACCACGCTGCTGCGGATGATTGCGGGGCTGACTTGGCCGACCGCGGGGCGAATCCATCTGGGCGATCGCGACGTCACCGACGTGTCGGTCGACAAGCGCAACACGGCCCTGGTGTTCCAGAACTACGCGCTGTGGCCTCACATGACGGTCGCCCAAAACGTGGAGTTCGGGCCGAAGATGAAGGGCGTCGCCGCCGCCCAGCGGCGCGAGACGGCCGGGCGGGTCCTGTCGATCGTGCAGATGGAGGGGTACGTTCGCCGCAAGCCGGTGCAGCTGTCCGGCGGGCAGCAGCAGCGGGTGGCGCTGGCGCGGGCCCTGGCGGCCGAGCCGGATTGTTTGTTGCTGGACGAACCGCTCAGCAACCTCGACGCCAAGCTTCGCCTGCAGATGCGGAGCGAACTGCGACGGCTCATCAAGAGCACCGGCGCGACGGCCGTCTATGTGACGCACGATCAGAAAGAAGCGATGTCGATGGCCGATCGGATTGCGGTGATGAACGACGGTCGGATCCAGCAGATCGGCACGCCGCGCGACGTGTACGATCACCCGGGCGACCGATTCGTGGCGGATTTTCTGGGCGAGGGCAATTTTATCGAAGGGCGGGTGGCCAAGACGGGCGCAACGACCGTGATCGAGACGCCGGCGGGGCAACTGTTGGCGCGCATCGACGACGGCCCGGCCGCCGGCGCGACGGTGACGTGCTGCATCCGGCCGGAGCGTGTGACGTTGCAGATGGGCGCCGTAGCGGCACGGCCGGAGGCCGCGGCGCTGCCGGCGACGGTGGTAGGGGGTGTGTTCCTCGGCGAGATGGCCCAGCTTACCTGCCGGCTGGCCAACGACGACGTGTGGAAAGTCACGGTGTTGGGGGAATCCGCTTCAGCCGCTCCCCCCGAGGGCGCCGCGGTGACACTGATGGTGGCCGGTGAGCACGTGGTGCTCGTCTGAGAACTACGGCCCGTCGATCCGGTCAATTGCTGGGCGCGGCTGTGCGCAACCGGTCGGCCAGAATCTCCACCATCAATTCATTACCATCGTGCAGGAAGTGGTCCGTGTCGTCGAAGAACCGCCGGGGGTCTGCGGTGAACAACGGCGCGACGTCGATCATGTCGATGCTGTTTCGTTCGGCAAACTCGCGAAGCTTCTGATGGATATCGGCCAGTGTGTATTGGCCTTCGACGTACGCGCAGCCGGCCGGTAGAAGCACGACGGTGAGGGCGATTCCGTTGGCGTCGCAGTAGGCTTTCATTTCGCGAAGTTGGCTGCAGCCGTGCGCGCCGTTGCCGTCGAACAGCCAGCGGTACCACCCTATGGTCGTCGCCGTCGACTGGCGCAGCGAGCCCTTCCGCAGCCGATAGACGAGTTTCCTGAATATCCAGAGGCTGGCGATTCGAGGCCGGCGGTACATGCGGTACAAGCCGTTAGCGGCGCCCTCGTACATGCTGTCGCGGCGCGAAAAATCGTTGAGGTTGAGAATGTAGATCGCGCGGTCGACGGCATACACGGCGTTCTTGACTTTTAGGTGCTCGAGGACCTCGTCGAGCCCGTAGCCCGGAACGCCGAAGTTCAGGACCTTGACGGCCGGTCCGGCGGCATCCAGCCTGGCCTGCAGCTTCGCGGCGATGGTCTGGTCCTGCGAGTGGCCGATGCCGAACGTCACCGAGTCGCCCAGCAGAGCGATCTTGCGCTGGTCGGCGTGCAGGGCGTCGTCATCGTCGCGGATGCCATGGCGGTTGATGTGCAGCGTTCGGCCCTCCGTGATCAGCGAGACGCTCGGCGCCAGGCCGTAGGCCAGGAGGCGATTGTCGACCGGCGCGTAGTAGTGGTCGTCCTGCGTTTTCATCGCCTCCCATTGACCGGTCAGGCGCCAGACGAGAAGTTGACCCGCCACTTCCAGCCCCACGAGCGTGGAGACGATCACCAGCACCAGCTTTCTGATCCATCGCCTGCGCCGGCGAGGAGACGGACGTTGTGCGCTGCTGGCGGCGTGAGTATCGCTATTATCTCGAGGGGAATTCACGGGCGACCGGGCAGCGTGTCGGCACACCTACTTCATCTGACGCCAGAACTCTCGAAGTTCTCGGGTGGCTTGCTGGGCGGCCAGGCGAGCGGCGGAGGTGTATCCTTTGTTGCTGAAGCCGTTGCCGGCGCCGGTGTAGAGGATGGCGGCGTCGTCGGCGGCGACGACGCGCAGGCTCAGGCCGACATAGTGGTCGGTCTTGGTCTTGGTGGATGTGACGAACGGCGCCGAGGAGCTGTCCGTTTCCTGGCGGGTGCTCCACTGGGTGATTTCGCCGCAGGCGACGGCGTCGGCTTTGAGATGGCGGGCGATTGCAGCGGCCACGTGCGGGTCGTAACAGTCGAGCACGTCGTAGCCGGTCGCCGCTGCGGCCTCCTCGACTTCCTTGCGCGGAATGTTGATGATCTTGTAGCGTCCCAGGCGGTACATCTCCTGCAGGACGGCGCCGCGGGCGACCCATGACGACCCCTCGGCCGTCCACTCCGGGCCGTCGGTCAGCGGCAGGACGACAACGAACTCGATGTCCTTGAGGGCCTGCTGGTCCTCGGTCGACAGATTGACCGCCTCGCAGCCCTGCAGCATCAGCGCCACTGCGACCAGACACAGACTCCATCGGTCCACTCGACGCATCATTTCGTCTCTGCCTCGGCTCGTGCCTTTTCTGCCTCGGCTTTGGCTATTTCCGCCTCAGCTCGCGCCTTTTCTGCTTTGGCTTTCGCTATTTCCGCTTCGGCTCGCGCTCGTTCGGCGTTGGCTCGTGCTTGTTCCGCCTTGGCTTGTTTTTCTGCTTCTACTTTGGCTCGGTGCCTGAAGGTCGCCACCCACGGGCCGAACGCCTGCTTGGCGGCCACGCCGGCGGCCCCGGTATATCCGTCTGGGCTGACGCCTTCGCCGCTGTGGGCATAGATCACCCGCCCGTCGCGGATTCGCACAGCCCGGACAAACATGCCGACGCGGTGAATGTATTTGGTGCGCGAACTTGCGAACATCCCCACGGAACCGGCATGAGCTTCGGCTTGGGCTTCATATTGGGTCACTTCGCCCAGGATGACGGCGTCAACGCCCGTCAGTTGGCCGATCTTGGCGGCGACCTCCTGATCGGACCCCATCGCCTTCAGCAGATCGTGCTCGTCAATCAGGGCTTTCAGTTGCGCCCGCTCGTAGACCCGCAGGTCCGGGCACGTGTACAGATGCTCCATAGCTGCCGTGACGACTAACTCGCCCGAACCGGCCGCATTGTGTGCATCGACGAAGGGAACCACCGCGATCGACTTGACACCCTCCAGCGCTTTGGCGGTTTCGGGGTCGACCTGCAACTGCTCTTCACAGCCGCCCAGCCACATCGCGGCCGCCAGCAGGCCAATCGCCGCCCATCCAACCATCGCTTTGCGCATGCCGTCTTTCATCGTAACGTTCTCCTCAGCGGTTCTTTCGCGTTTCTCGCCAGTATCTTTCCAGCGGCTCGAGGGCGACTTTGATCGCCTTGGCGAACGCCGCCGGGATGTCCTTGTCCTTACCCTGGCCTGTGTGTTCGTAGATCACCTCAGACGTCTGCGACCAGAGAATCTGCACGGTGACGGCTGTCTGGGCCTCGGCGCCCTCCAGCGGCGGCAGGACGTATTGGGCGGCGCCGGTGACCACGGCGTCGACGCCGATCTCTCGGCCGGCCTGCCCGGCTATGCCGGGCGTCAGTTTCTCAGGCTCGCGCCGCAGCCGCCGCAGCGCCGGCGCTGCGGCGACGGATAGCTGGGGCAGCTTGGCGTCGACGAGATACGTGAACGTCATCCCCGAGGCCACCGGGCCGACGCCGGGCGTGCTCGACCGCATCGGCAGAACCGCCACGCTGTAGACCTCCGCCAGCGCGGGCTTGTCGAACTGTGCCGGCTGCGGCGGCTCGCACCCGGCGGCGGCGCAGATCGCGACGGCCAGGCATACGCCGGCAATGATCCGTGCGGGCCCGGTCATGGCGCGGCCTCCTGGGCGGGGGGTGTCTTCCTGACCGGGTTATTGGCGACGAACTGACGGAGGCCTTCCAGGGCCAGGTCGGTCGCCTGCGTCATGGCTTGGCCATATCCCGTCTCGGACTTGGCCGATCCGTTGCCGCGGTAGATCAACTGTCCCCGGACGGGATCGACGATTCGCACGGTCACCCCCACAATGAAGCTCGATTCCGTCCAGTTGCGCTCGCTAATCCAATAGTCGCTGTGTCGGTGCACAACCAGCGGGCGAAAGTCGAACACCTCGGCGATGACCAGGAGGTCCGCGTCGAACTGGCCGGTCAGGTCGCTCTGGGCGTTCGGGCTCCATTCGGCGGGTCCGGTGTCGAGCGACTTGAAGGCGGCGCGCATTCGGCCGGGGCCTTCCACGTCGAATCGGCCCAGTTGATCGATCGCCGTGATCAGGAGTCCCGTTTCGACCGGCCCGGCGTTGGGCCCATGGGGGCCCGGTGCACCGGTGGCGGGCATGACCAGCAGTTTGTCGGCTTCGGCCAGGGCGTCGGGATCGTAGAGCTCCCACGGCTTCTGGCAACCGGCCAATGCGAACACTGTCGTCAGCACACACAGAAGCCACACAGGTTGATATGGTCGGCGCACAGTTGGCATAGTCTGTTTCCCGCTGGCAGAACCGGTCCAAAAACTACCACGGGCCGGGCGGACAATCAATAATCTTCCGCGGAATCGGCTGCGGCGATGGCTTCGGGCGGCGGCGGGGCCTTCCAAAGCTCCTTGCCGCCGGCGTCGTAGATCGTCAGGCTCGCCGAGCCGCCGGCATCGAGCGACAGGTCGGCGCGGACGGCGCCGCTCTTATCGGTCAGGGCGATGCGGGGGGCGCCCTCGACGGACAGTTGGACCGCCGATCGACCGGACTCACCCAGCAGGTGCATGACGGGCCTCCCGTCCGAAAGCGTCACGAGCTTGGCCCGTGTCCGGCCGTTGGCGTCCAGCAGCTTTAGCTCGGGATGGCCGCTGGCGCGGTTGGATTCGAGCGTGAACCGCGATCGGCCGTTCTTGTCCCGCACGGTAAAGCTCATCGTGCCGTCGTCGCTGACGTTGATGACGGACCGGACGGTCTCGGTGTTCTTGTCGACGATGTAGAGGTCGGTGGCCCGGACGTACTTGGGGTGACCCGCCTCCTGGGCCCGCGCTTCGCCGGCCGACAGCAGCCAATGCGACAAGCCCCCGCCGGCAAACGACGCTGCCAGGATGCAGACGGCTGCGAGCATACGCCTGGTGTTATTCATAAGAATGCCCTTTCGAACGGATGCGTGATGGCTGGAACGACCCGATCAGTATGGCCGAAACAGCCGTGCGTTTCCATCCCTTCGGACAACGCACATCGCGCAGATGCCCCCGGCGCGCTTGACCAAAGCGCGGTCGGGGGCATACAATCAAGGCCAGCCACCCAAGCGCCCGTAGCTCAATGGATAGAGCATCGGTCTTCGGAACCGAGGGTTGGAGGTTCGAATCCTCTCGGGCGTGTCTTTTGGCGCAAGCCAAAGCCGGTCGCTACCGAACGTTGCGGCCGGCCTTTTTGTGGGCCGAGAGCCCAAGACCGCGGGCCGGGCCTCTCAGGGATGGAGGGCAGGTGAAGGGGGATTCTGCAATGGCAAGCGGCGCGCGAATGGGGTAAACAGATGCACACAGATTACCCGGAGACATGATGAGACTTGCAAGAATTAGGATGGATGACACCGCCGCCTACGCCGTAGCGGACCAAGACGGCTATCACCTGGTGGAAGGCGACATCTTCGGCGACTGGAAGAAGACCGATCGTGTGCTGCCGGCTGATTCGGCAACGCTGCTGGCCCCGGTCGAGCCGCCGCAGATCATAGCCATTGGGCTGAACTATCGCAGGCACGCCAAAGAAAGCGGGATGGAGCTGCCGGACCATCCGCTGATCTTCGTCAAGACGCTCAACACCATCACCGGCCCCGGCATGCCGATTGTCCTGCCGAAGATGGCCCCGGCGGAGGTGGACTTCGAGGCTGAGCTGGCCCTGGTGATCGGCAAGCGGACCAGGAATGTTTCCGAAGACGACGCGCTCGACTGCCTGCTGGGCTATACCTGCGCCCAGGACGTCAGCGCGCGGGATTGTCAGCTCCGTTTCGACAAGCAGTGGGCTCGCGGCAAGTGCTTCGACACGTTCGCCCCGATCGGCCCGTGGATCGAAACGGACCTCGACGGCGACAACGCCGGCATCCGCCTGACGGTCAACGGCCAGACCATGCAGAACTCCAACACCGCGGACATGATCTTCGGCTGCAGGCAGCTGGTCAGCTACGTCTCCCAGTGCATGACGCTCCTGCCGGGCAGCATTATCCTGACGGGCACCCCCGAGGGTGTGGGCTTCTCGCGCAAGCCGCCGATCTTCCTCAAGGCCGGCGACACCACGATCGTTGAGATCGAAGGCATCGGCGCGCTGACCAACACCGTCGAGATGGAAGACTAGCGCCGCCTTACGTAAGTCCGTAGCGATCGAGCCGTCACCTCAGGCCCGGAGGGCCGTCTTGCATAGCCCAGGGGGAAGCCGTGAGCGTGAGCGCAGCGAGCAGTTGAACGGCGAGCCCTGGGGAATGGACCGGCCAAAGGGGAAAGCCCCAACGGGGCGCCTTGACGGGCCCGATCTCGCCGGCAGCTGCGATGCGATGGCCTCAACGAGGGTCTCAATCGCATGGTCGACAAAGCCAAGACGCCCCTTACGGGGCTTGGCGCAATGCCGACGATAACCCAGGGCTTGGCCTGACGGCCTACGCCCTGGGCTAAGCAAGGGACCCCGTTGGGGCCCAACGATCAACAAGCCCAAGCAAGAACTGGCCGGATCCGCCAGGGAGCCCCGCCAGCCGACACCTCGAACGCCAATTACGCCCCGCCAGCCGAGTTATCTCCCCGCTTCGGCGCGTTGGATGAGGGCCTTCATGTAGCCGATGGTGTAGGCGGTGCCGATGCGGGGGTCGCCGCCCATTAGGGGGACGTGATCGGGGATCAGGACGCCGTCGAAGTTCACGT
The DNA here is from genome assembly GCA_011050235.1 of Phycisphaerae bacterium. GTDB lineage: Bacteria > Planctomycetota > Phycisphaerae > SM23-33 > SM23-33 > HyVt-337. Next base: position 100,279 of record DRGC01000079.1, read on the forward strand.
CGGCCAGGGCCTTGACGACGTTGAACATGTCCATGTAGCCGTCGTCGAGGAAGGTCTCGACGAACTGCGTCCCGGGCCGATCGACGTTGCGGAAGTGGACCTTGAACAGCTTGTTCTGTTGGCTGAAGTATCGGATGGTCTCGAACACGTCGCAGCCCATCGCCTCGCCGCCTTCCAGCCAGCAGCCCACGCACAGGCACATGCCGAAATTCGGGCTGTCGGCAATCTCGAGGGCGCGCCGGTAATTCTCGAAGTTGTTGAAACACCGCGGCACGCCGGCGAGGGTTGCCACGGGTGGATCGTCGGGGTGGACGCCGATCTTGACGCCGGCTTCTTCGGCCACCGGGACGATCTGCCGGACGAAGTACTCATAGTTTTGCCAGATCTCGTCTTCGCTGTACTGGCGGCCGTGGGAGAGCGGCCGGTGGAACGTGCCGTGCGGCGAGCCGCCGAATGCCTCGCCATCCAGGTCCAGCGCGCGCGTCTCTGCGCCGCCGCGTGTTGTCCCGGCGGGCGAGGACCACACGCCGTTGCCGATATGGGCGTGGGTGGTATAGGGAATACCGGCAGCGCCGAGGTCGCGGAGGTGCTGCTTGTAGAGCTCGATGATCTCGTCGCGGTTGGGCAAGTTCAGCACGATCGCGTCCTGACAATGGATCGCACTATTGCCCAGCGCATAGATGCCGATGCCGGCCGCCCCGAACGCCTCCCGCTGAGCGACGTAGTAATCGTAGCAGGCTTTCTCGCCCTTGACCCACAGCACGACCTGGTCCACGCCCATCTGTTGGATCAGGGCGAGGGCTTCGTCGGTGGGGTCCGGCTCGGCCTGGGTGGCGATTCGCAGAGGTGTCTTGTGTTCGGTCGTCATGAGAACCCTCAGCTATCCAGGCCCAGCACTGCGAGCGTGTCGCGGTGGATGATCTGGTCGGGCAGATCGTCGGGCAGTTCGGGCAGGTTCATCTCGCGGCTGAGTTGGACCACGCTGCGCAGACCGGCGACGCTTTCGTCGAAGGTCGTGAACGGATAATCGGTCCCGAACAGCAGCTTGTGCGTGACGCCGTACTCGACCGCCAGCCGCAGCGAGTTGTAGAACTGCCACGGCCGATAGAACAGCGCCGAGATATCGGCGAAGACATTGGGCTGCTTGCGGATCATGACGATGGTTTCGGCCTCCCACGGATGGCCGAGGTGGGCGACCACCATCTTCAGGTCCGGGAACCGTATCGCGACATCGTCCAGCAGAATCGGATTGGCCAGCGCGAGCGACGCTTTGCGGGGGAACGTCGTCGCCTGGTGGAAGATAATCGGCATGCCGAGCTTTTCCGCCCGGGCGAAGACCGCGGAGGCCCGCTGGTCGTGCGGATGCCAGTTGCCGTAGATGGGACTCATCTTCAGCCCGCGCAGGCCCAGCTCGCGCGAGGCGCGCTCGACCTCATCGGCGGCCCCGTCCTCGGTCGGGCAGACCGATCCGAAACCGATCAGCTTGCCGGGGTCGGTCCGAACATACTCGGCCACCGTCTCGTTCTCGCACAGAAAGCCCGTATAGGGCGCTCGCAGGCCGAACACGATGGCGCGGTCGACCTCGCTGACGGCCTGGCGATGCTGGTCGGCGGTGACGTTCGGATCGAACTCCCTCATGCGGGCGATGGCCATTTCCGCAACGAGTTCATCCGTCAGCTCGCCGGGGTATCGCCAGAGATGGGTATGACAATCGACGATCATCGTTCGCTCATAGCTCCCCCACGACGCGGGCTGCGATCTCCAGCGTGCGGTCGATGTCTTGGTCGCTATGGGCTGCGCTGACCGATCCCTGCTTGCAGGGCTGTGGGAACTGATAGATGCCCCGCTCGATCAACGCGCGCCGGTACCTGCGGTCCAGCTCGAAATCGTGATTCGCCGCGATATCATGCCAGTCCACCGGCGCGTGGTCGCAGAAATACGTGCAGTAGGCCGAGCCGTTGCGCGGCGTGGTCGAGGCGATGCCACGATCGCTGAAGATTTCCGTCAGCCCCGCGACCAGTCTCGCCGTGAGCCGGTCGAGCCTGGCGTATATTTCGTCGCCGTGATCGCGAAGCCGCTCGATGGTCGCTATCGCCGCCGCGCTCGTGAATGGATGCGCGTTGTAGGTCCCGGCGATCAGCGTCTTGCGGGCGGGATCGGGGTCATGGAACAATCGCATGATCCGCTCACGGCCGCCGATGACGCCCATCGGGTAGCCGTTGGCGACGGCCTTGCCGAACAGGCTCAGATCGGGCGTGACGTTGCAGACCTGCTGGTACCCGCCGAGGCAGGTCCGAAAACCCGTCTTGACCTCATCGAACACGAGCAGCGCCCCATGCCGGTCGCACAGCTCGCGGAGGCGGGCCAAGTAGCTGGGCCGAGGCAACACGACGCCGATGTTCTGCAGGACCGGCTCGACCAGTACACACGCGATCGGCCGCTCGCCCATCACGTACTCGACGGAGTCCGAGTCGTTGAAATTGACCACGTGCAGGTGTCGCAGAGCATCTTGGGGGATCCCGGCCGAGAACGGCAAGACAGGATATTCGCCGGGGCTGACGCGCGGGCCGATCTGCTCGATGGTGGGCATGACGGTCCGGGCGACGTCATTGTGCCACCCGTTGTAGCCGCCCAGCATCAGGATGATGTCATCGCGGCCGGTATAGGCCCGGGCCAGACGGATGGCGTGGGCGGTGGCTTCGCTGCCGGTGTTGGTGATCTGCACCCGCTCCAGCGACGGCACCGATTCGCACAGCAGCCGCGCCAGCGTCACCTCCCACGGCGTCGTCCCCGTGCCCATCAACGATTCCTGCCGGTCGATGGCCTCGACCACGGCGGCGTTGACCCCCGGATCGTTGTGCCCCAGCAGATGCGGCGAGAACGCGGCGTGGTAATCGATGTACTCGGTCCCGTCGATATCGGTGAGCTTGCTGCCGGCGGCGCGGACGAACGTAATGTCCGGCTCGACCTTGCGGTTCAGCGAGACCACGCCGCCTGCAATGTAGCTGGCGGCCGAGCGGATCAACCGGTCAATCGATGCGGCATCATCGCGGTCAGCGCTCACGTTCATTCCTTTTCGCTGGACAATTGGCGTCATGTGCTGCGGGTACTCTACGATCATCGCACAATGTGAGGCAAGGCTCGAAATGAGCCGCTATCCGGATGACAGCGTCGCACATGGCGTGTCGTGGAAATGCTGAGAGGCAGATCGGTACTTGTTATACGGCATGCCGGTGGCGTCGACTTCGCTGAGGGCGCCCGCCGCCCTGACAGCAGCACGGTCCCAACTGCTCGTAGTATATTGATCTGACGGCATTGCTAACTCGTAAAGCAACACATCAATACCAATTGAATTAAAGTGGTATTAGAGTGAGGATTGCGTGGAGGTCTCATTATAGAGACGGGGGAGTTTGGGGGATTCCTGATGCCGGGAAATGCGAGTCACCGCGGCTGTCGCCGGGAGGTGGGCGTGGGTGCATCGCTTGCGGATCGACAGGGGAAGGCTGGACGTTCTGGCCACTACGGACGTTGCATCGGCGGCGAGGCGCGGTCTGGCACGGTGATTGCTGAAAGCCTTGTGGAGCACTGTGGATTCTCTGTAGCCGCAGAGAATCAGGACATGCACGGATGAAGAAAAGACTGTCAGCTTTTCCAGCAAACATACTTCAAAATCTGGGTCTGTTGCTGGCGTTCGTTCTCCTGATGGCGGCGAACGGCTTTACGGGTGATCGGCCGGTCCTGACGACCGTTCTCGTATTCGTGTTCTCGTTATCGTATCTGGTCGCTTCGGCAGTGACCCGGCGAGCAAGCTTCCTCTACGGCACGATGCTGCTGGGGGCGGTGTCGTACTTTCTGGCGTGCAATGCGCTTGGCGCGCCGGGGACATCGTTTCCGCTGCTGTCAGTGCCTCTGGTCGGGGCTTTGCTGGCCGTCGGCCACTATCTGAGGGCGCGGCTGCCGGCGGAGCTTTCGGATTATCCGCGCACGATCTTTCGGGCGATGAACATAACGGCCGGCGTTTTCGGGCTGTGGGCGTTGGCCCAGGCCCCCCAGGTGATGGGCCGCCCGGACGTGCTGCGATACGTTGCGGCACTTACGTTGATGGGCTATGCGGGCCTGTATTTCGTGCACGCCGCGGCCATGAAAAAGGCCGTCCACGTCTACGTCTTCTCGGGGGCGTTGGTCCTCGGGTCGGTTCTTGCGGTCTCGCTGGTGTGGGCAGTCGCATTCGCGTGGATACCGGCGATGGCGTCGGCGGGCGCGATCCTGCTGGCGGGAACGAGATTCCATCGCGATGGGCCGCCCGGCTGGTCGCGAAACTTCTACTTCACTGCCGCCGGGGCGATCTGCGTGTCGCTGGTGCTGTCGCTGTTGCGGTGGCCGCTGGTCATTGTGGATATGGCCCTGGGGTCGCTGCTGCTGTGGGCGGCTTACGGTTGGCTGTCCCGGGCGGTTCCCGACGTGCTGGGGGCGAGGATGGGCGAGCGAGTCACGGCCAAGTGCTTCTTCTTTGGCTCGATGGCGATGGCCCTGCCGGTTGCGGTGGTGATTTTCATCATGCCGTCGAACGCCTACGTTGCAGGGGCGGCGCTGGTCTGCGGGGTGACGTTCTGCTGGCTTTTCTGGCGGCGTCGCGACAACGTTGTCCCGCGGAATAACATTCGCTACGTGTTGGCGGCCTCGATGTTCGTCTCTGCAGGATTGCTGGGGATGGCGCGGCATCTACCGGGGCCGATCGCTGCGGGATGGGCCGTCGCGGTTCCGATAATGCTGCTGGCGGGTCTGGTTGCGGCGCGACGGCTGTTCGATGGGGCCAGGCACCAGGTAGTCCTGGCAGCGCTGGGCGGGGCGGCGGTCTTTCCGGCCTTTTTCGCCTGGTACGCGCCGCTGCTGCAGGGAGAGTGGCTGGTGGCCCTGATCGCGGCCGCTGCGGCGCTGGCGGTGGTTGTTGTCATCGGCCTGCGGCGGAGTATGAGGTCCTGTCACTATGCAATCGGCCCGGCGCTGGGTGGGGCGGTTGTTTGCGGGATGCTGCTGGTGCATCGTGGGCCGAGTTTTTCGGCCTGGGCCGGCTGTGCGGCTGCGGCAACGCTGGCGGGCGTGGCGTTCATATGGGCGGGCCTGCGCGATCGGGCCGTGATCCGGGGCGCGACGAATCTGGCGTGGCTGATCCTGTCGGTGGCGGCGGCGATCATTGCCGGCGCCATGGGCCTGACGCCGCTGCTGTATGCGGCGACGGCCGTGGGGGCGGTATCGGTGCTCATGGCGGCCCGAGCGGCGCGAGCCGGGAGAGCGGACCTCTTCGATCGGCTTGTGCAGGTCGTTGCGGTATCGGCGACGGTTGCGGTGGTGGTGGTCGGATCGGCCGGGCAGGCGGGCGCGACGAACATGGGCCTGTGCCTGTTGGTCCTTTCGGCGGCCTATTGGCTGGCGTGGGCGTTGGGGCGCGGCGTGCCGTCTGCGCGGCTGGCCGTTGGGATGCTGGCCCTGGCGGGCGTGCTGGTGATCTACGGCAGCTTCCCCGGCGTTGAGGCGCGTTTGGCCTTGGGGGCCGGCCTGGTGGCGGCGCTGTTTATTCTGGCGGCGCTGACCAGGCGTCGATTCTCCGCTGTCGGCGAGACGGCCGTCGCCGTCGGACATTTGACGAGCGTCGTGCTGGCGCTGGCGGCGCTGGTGCAGGCCTGGGC
>DRGC01000080.1 GCA_011050235.1 Phycisphaerae bacterium
TCCCTGATTGGCCGCTCGCGTACCTCGTTAGTCAGCTTGACGAGGTCATCAGTTTCGACTTCTACGTCACCGGCACGAAAGGCGGCGAGCATATCGTCGCCAGCTACACCGTCGGGCAGGGGCCACCGGGACCAGTCCCCGAGCCTGCAACGTTGGCGCTTTTGGGTATCGGCAGCCTGGCGATGCTGCGGCGGAAGAGATAAGCAGGGAGGGCGGGTGCGCCGCCGCCTGTGGCGAGTAGCGCCGAGCCGCACCACGCACCCACGCGCGGGCGTGGCATGAAGGCGTGGGTCCGCCTCGACTGAGTTCGCCGAAGTCAAAGGACCCGCCCTACCCGCTGCCACGTCGATCAACAGCCGGCGCGGGGTGAGAGTGTATTGCAGGAGCCCCCGCAAATCCAAAGGCCCAGCACCACAGGGCGGATTCAGTCCGCTTCCGGCGTCCAGGGGCCGGGGTTGAGTTCGGGATAGATGGAGGCGGGCCCGATGGCTTTGACAGCGCCGCTGGCATAAAGCACGTTGATCTTGCCGAGATGGCGAGCGGTGTCGAGGTCGTTAAGGTCTAACGTGATGTCTTCCGCTTGGGCATCGACATACAGGTAGTTGAAGTCCATCAGCACGATCGTGTCCGGGCTGACCGTTGGCGCTTCGCTTGCCATGACGTTGTAGCCGTAGTTGGTGATGACGTCTCGAAATTTCAGGACCTCATTTACATGTGAAGCGAGATTCTTCCAGTGGAACTCGCCATTGACCCAGAGCTCGTTCGGCCAGTAACACTCATAGTAAATCAACTCCACGGTCCGCATACCGTCTTCGGCGCGGTCGTAGATACGCCAGATCCCGTCGTTGGTTGACCAGGAGGGTTGTCCGCAGCACGGAGAGTGATCCCACTTGGACTGCACGCCGGGATTTTCTTCGATAACATACTCCGTATAGGACTCCCCACTTGCGCTGACCCCCCGTCGCGATGCACAGAGGAACTCTGTTGCGTCGAAGGGTATGAACTTGTTCGGGTCGATGCCCGATCTGTATAGCAGGGGCGGGGCCCCGTTTCCGAAGGCGCTGATCCCGTCGGGACAAAGAAACAGGGGGTTACTCTCATGCTTGCCGTGCATAATCTCAGCCGCCAGTTGGCCGGGCCAGAACTCTTTCTTTGCGAACAAGGGTTCGGCGAACTGCGCTAGGCCGCTCTGACGTCTGCTGCTTTGCGTGGCGACGATGAGTTTCATCAGGTGGCTGAGGTTGCTGGCGCAGACCACCCGTCGAGCAACGGCAGCGTACCGGGCCGTGGCGGGCACGACAATCGATACCAGCAGGCCGATGATGGCGATCACGATCAGCAGTTCAGTAAGTGAGAATCCTTTTCGCTTCATGGCTGCGGCTCCCTTGTGTTGATGGCCGGACCTTCACCTTCGGTGGGCTCCTCGATCGCGTGGCAAGGATTTTCGGCCATCATTTGATGGACCAGTTCCATGTTACGGTGCAGTGGCGTGCCGGTCGCGCGGAAAGCTTCGATCACCTCATCGGTGTGCTTGATGATCTCGATGGACCGGGCCAAACCGTCGGCTTCTGCAGGATCGACCTCGAAGCTGATGCGATACTTCTTACCCAGCGCGCGGACCGCCAGGATTTGAAGGTCCGGCGTTTGCTCGGCGTCGGTTGTCTGGACCAGAGCGACGAGGGCATGTGGATTCTTACTGGTGGTCAATGCAGAGGCAGCGCTCTTGCGAACGTCCTCGTCCTCATCATGCAGCAGGTCCCTCAGGTGTCCAACCGCTGCCAGATCGTCATATGACCGGATGAGCGCCTTAGTGGCGGCCTGGCGAACGCTGGGGGATAGATCTTGCATTGCGGCTTCGATGACCGGGCGGTCGGAAGACCTGCCAAACGCGCTTAGGCAGACCAGGGCGGTTCGACGAACGGTGGGGTCGGGGTCGTTGGCGGCAGTGCGGGCGAGGGCGTCGGCGGCGCCGTAGGAGCGGTCATCGGCGATGCGGACAACACTTTCGACGCGCTGCTTTGCTGTTTCACCGGTAACCTGGGCTTTGGCCGGGTACAGCACGACTACCAGCGCGATCAGGCCGGCCCCTCCGGCGAAACCCCACAGCCATTTCTTATTTGTCGGCATGTGTCCGTATCCGAAATGCGGGCCGCGCTGCGCGCCAGCCTGTGCCGATCGGACCCGCCCACGCAATACCACGGGCTTATACCCATTCTAGTCCATTACGGCTGCAAGGGACAACAAATTTTATTGCCGGCGCAGGCGCATAAGAACGGGCCCGCGTTTCAACCGGTTCAGCGAGAACGCCTCCTCGAAGCCCTCCCCGCCGGGGCGGCCCAGATGGCTGGCCAGCACCAGCCGCCCGCCGGCATCGAGGACGGTCTGGATCGTGGGCAGGGCCATCACGATCCGGTGGTCGTCGGTGACCGCCCCGTCCTTGAGGGGAACGTTGAAATCCACGCGCATGAGCACCCTCTTGCCCACAACGTCGATATCCGAGATGGTCTTGGTCGCCATGGTGATCCTTCGCAGGAGTGTGGAGGTCATCCCATCGCCGCCGCGTCGATCAACAGCCGGCGCGGGGCGAGAGTGTATCGCAACACCCCCCGCAAATCCAGAGGTCCAGCACCACAGGGCGGACTCAGTCCGCTTCCGGCGTCCAGGGGGCGGGGTAGATGGTGGGATACACCCAGGTCGATCCGACGGCTTTGACAGCGCCGCTTGCGTAGAGGATGTTATGCTTTCCGGTGTGCCTGGCGCTGTCCAGATCGTTGAGGTCGTCCACGATCAAGGGATCGGCTGAGTCGACGTAGATGTCCTTGAAGTCCATCAGCACGATGGTCTCGCGATCGACGATCGCGTGTTCGTCAAGCTGGACGTTGTAGCCGTAGCTTGTGCGGACATCGGGGAAATAGAACTTCATTCCGACCTTGGAGGAGAGATTTTTGTAGATCTTGCCGTTCACGTCGAGTTCGTTGGGCAAGGAGCAGTGGTAGTAGGTCAGCACCAGTGTGCGTATTCCGTCCTTGGGTTCCGTGACGCGCCAGATACCGTCATTGGTTGACCATTGGCCCCACCCGCAGCACCCACTGTGGTTCCACTTGGACGGCAGCCCGTCGTTCTCCTCGATGACATATTCCGTGTACTTGTTCCCGCTCGAGTCGACCCCGGTACGCGAAACGCAGGAATAGTGCGATGCGTCGAACGGGATCCATCCGCCGTGGATGCCGGATTTATAATTCAGCGGCAAGTGCTCCACGCCGGGGCCGTCGTCATCGGGGCACAGGAACACGGCCGCATTGCGGGCCTCGACAATCACATTTCGCGGCCAGAAATCTTTTTCCAGCAGGTACGACTGGGGCCCTTCGGTCTCGTGGCGTGCGATGCGTTCATTTTGTGCTGTCACGATATAGTTGAACAGGAGGCGGAGGTTGGTGGCGCAGACGGCCTTGCGGGCCACAGCCAGGTACCGGGCCGTTGACGGCACGACAATGGATGACAGGAGCCCGATGATGGCCACAACGATCAGCAGTTCAATAAGTGAGAACGCTTTGCGTGTCATGGGAGCTTCTCCTCGGGCTGGGCTTCAAGCGCCCTGTCGATCACCATCGCCATGCCGGTCTCCTCATAGGCTTGTTCGATTTCCTTTATGTGCTTGTTGGCGACGACCGGTCGTCGCCATTGCTCAACCGTCAGTGCGGCGGGAGAATCTAGTCCACTTCCGGCGTCCAGGGGGCGGGGTAGATGGTGGGATACAGCCAGGTCGATCCGACGGCTTTGACAGCGCCGCTTGCGTAGAGGATGTTATGCTTTCCGGTGTGCCTGGCACTGTCCAGATCGTTGAGGTCGTCCACGATCAAGGGATCGGCTGAGTCGACGTAGATGTCCTTGAAGTCCATCAGCACGATGGTCTCGCGATCGACGATCGCGTGTTCGTCAAGCTGGACGTTGTAGCCGTAGCTTGTGGGGACATCGGGGAAATAGAACTTCAATCCGACCTTGGCGGAGAGATTTTTGTAGATCTTGCCGTTCACGTCGAGCTCGTTGGGCAAGGAGCATTCGTAGTAGGTCAGGACCAGTGTGCGTATTCCTCCCTTGGGCTCCGTGACGCGCCAGATACCGTCATTGGTTGACCAGATGGATTGGCCGTGGCACTCACGATGGTCCCACTTGGACGGCAGCCAGGCGGCCTCCTCGATGACGTATTCCGTGTAGCTGTGGCCGCTCGCATCGACCCCGGTGCGGGAGGCACAGGAATAGTGAGATTCGTCGAACGGGATCCATCCGCCGTGGATGCCGGATTTATAGTCCAGCGGCAAGTGCTCCATGCCGGGGCCGTCGTCATCGGGGCACAGGAACACGGCCGCATTGCGGGCTTCGATGATCACATTTCGCGGCCAGAAATCTTTTTCCAGCAGGTACGACTGCGGTCCTTCGGTCTCGTGGCGTGCGATGCGTTCATTTTGTGCTGTCACGATATAGTTGAACAGCAGGCGGAGGTTGGTGGCGCAGACGGTCCTGCGGGCCACAGCCAGGTACCGGGCCGTTGACGGCACGACAATGGATGACAGAAGCCCGATGATGGCCACAACGATCAGCAGTTCAATAAGTGAGAACGCTTTGCGTGTCATGGGAGCTTCTCCTCGGGCTGGGCGTGGGAAGAACGGGCTTCATCGACGCGAGCGTCTTGGCCGCCGGTCGTGTGACAGTACTCGGCATGCTCTTGGTTCAACTGGGCTTCAAGCGCCCGGTCGATCACCAGCGCCGTGCCGGTCTGCTTATAGGCTTGTTCGACTTCCGTGATGTGCTTGATGCCGACGAGCAGTCGCCGCCATTCTTCAGCCGTCAGCTTGGCGGGAACCAACGCCATCGGGAACCTGCGGATCAGGGCCTCCCCGGCGGCCAGGCGTCGCTGCGGATCGCCGCTTTCGATCGTCTGCACCAATCTCACCAAGGCTTCGGGCTGGCGGCTAAGGCCCAGGGCTGCCAGGGCCGCCTGCTGATCCGCCGGCGAACTGGCGTCCTGGTCGATTTCGATTATCCGCTGGACGGCGGCGGGGTCATCGTACATCAGGACAAGATGCTGGGCGGCGGTTCGTCGAACGGATTGGTCCTCGTCGGCCAGGGCGGCCTCGATGACGGGGCGGTCGGACGACCTGCCAAAGGCGCTTAGGCAGGTGAGGGCGGCTCGACGAACGGTGGGGTCGAGGTCGTTGGCGACGGTGCGGGCGAGGGCGTCGGCGGCGCCGTAGGAACGGTCACCGGCGAGGCGGACAACGCTGTCGACGCGCTGCTTTGCTGTTTCACCGGTCACTTGGGCTTTGGCCGGGTACAGCACGACCACCAGCGCGATCAGGCAGACCCCTCCGGCGATGCCCCACATCCATTTGGCCCGTTTTTCGTTGGTAGGCATATGTCCGTATCCGAAAACCGGCCCGCGCTGCGCGCCGACCTGTGCCGATCGAACCCGTCCGTTGGGCCCATCCACGCAACGACGCGGCCTTCCACTTATTCTAGTCCATTACGGTCACCAGTGACAAGGAATTTTATCACCGATTTATTGCCGGCGCAGGCGCATAAGAACGGGCCCGCCGGAACGCTCCGACGGGCCCGGGTTTCAACCGGTTCGTCGGTGGGGCGGCTAGAGGCTGGCCGGGGCTAGAGGCCGGCCAGCTTCTCGATCAGGTCGGCGGTGCGGCAGGAGTAGCCCCACTCGTTGTCGTACCACATGGTGACCTTCACCAGGTCGCCGTCGACGACCAGCGTGTTGCAGGCGTCGAAGATCGAGCTGTGCGGGTTGTGGATAATGTCCGACGAGACGATGCTATCGGCGTTGTACTCGAGGATGTGCTTCATCGGCCCGTCGGCGGCGGCTTTGACGGCCGAGTTGACGCCCTCGATGCTGGTCTTCTTGGCGGTGCAGATGCTCAGGTCCGTGATCGACCCGACGGGCACGGGCACGCGCAGGGCGTAGCCGTCCAGCTTGCCCTTCAGCTCGGGCAGGACCTTGCCGACGGCCTTGGCGGCGCCCGTCGAGGTCGGCACGATGTTAATGGCCGCCGAGCGGGCCCGGGTCCGCTTGCTGTGGATCTGGTCGAGGATTCGCTGGTCGTTGGTGTAGGCGTGGATGGTCGTCATCACACCCTTAACGATGCCGAACGAATCGTTCAGGATCTTCGCGACCGGCGCGAGGCTGTTGGTGGTGCACGAGGCGTTGGAGACGGTCCTGGTTTCGCTGGTCAGGACGTGGTCGTTGACGCCCAGCACGATGGTGGCGTCGGGGTCATCCTTGGTCGGGGCGGAGATTACGACGCGTTTGGCCCCGGCGGCGAGGTGGCTGTCGTAGCCGCCCTTGCTGTCGGTGGCGCGGGCGGTGAAAATGCCCGTCGACTCCAGCGCGACGGTCACGCCGAGGTCGCCCCACGGCAGCTTGGCCGGGTCCTTCTCGGACAGGATGCGGATCTCTTCTCCGTTGACCACCAGCGCGCCCTTCTTGGCGACGACCTTGCCGGGAAAGGGGCCCTGGGTCGAGTCGTACTTCAGCAGATACGCCAGCATGTCGGCGTCGGCCAGGTCGTTGATGGCGACGATGTCGAAACGGTCAGGCTGTTCGCACATCGCGCGAAACGCCAACCGCCCGATGCGGCCGAAACCGTTGATTCCTACAGTCACTGCCATGGTTAGGTGCTCCTCTTGCTTGGCTCGGTGGCGAGCGTGTGAGTTCCCTTCGGCGGCGGGGGCATCTGGTCCTCCACCGGAGCGGGTAGGCTATCGGTCGGGCGGGGGGCTGTCAACCGAAATCGCCCCTCCCGGGCGGCGAAAGACCTTGGCAAGGCTGCAGGCGTCCCTATAATATTGGCCTCGACCCGGGTGGGTCGTGTGTCATTGACACGGGAGCCGACCATGAACGACGAAACGACCGCCGCCGACCAAGTCCAGTGCCCGGCCGACAGGGACCCCGCCGTGCGACTGTTCATCGGCGCGGGGCTGTGTCTGGGCTTTGCGATCTGGTGTCTGTTCGAAAAGCACGGTTTCCCTCCCCCGGAGGCGTGGGACATGAAGCACATCAACGACGCCGCCGGATACGCGATGAACCACTTTGGACCGTGGGTGTTCATTCCGGTCGCGGCGTTTCTGTCTTTGCTCGCCGTTCGCGCCCTGCGTCGCCTTGTCGTCGCCGACGCCGAAGGGATCAGCATCAACCGCAGGGGCCGCCTCCCCTGGAGCGGTTTTACCGGCGTGGACGGCTCGGCCCTGCAGAGCAAGGGGCGACTGGCCCTGATCGGCCGCGACGGGTCGCGCGTCGTTCTCGACCGGTACCGGTACAAGAACTTCAAAGCGCTGGTGGAACTGATCGAGCAGCACCTGGACAGCCAACAGCCCGACGCAAGCGCTTGATCGATCGACCGTCAGTCTTTACAATGCGGCGCTTTGATAAGCATGCGCGCCCTTAGCTCAGTTGGCAGAGCAGCTGACTCTTAATCAGCGGGTCGTAGGTTCGAGTCCTACAGGGCGTATCCCCGACAGCTCCGTGTTTTCGCACGGGGCTGTTTCATTGCGCATTCCCCCGCAAACGGCATGTTCTGGTGGGGCAGGGCGGTCGTGTTGCGGACCTGTACGACCCCGTTCGTGCGCTTGCTGCACCGGATTCTGCAGCGCGCTTGCGAAGTGGGCGGGCGTCACTTGCAGGTAGTGCTTTGCGGCCACCGGCTGCGAATTGCCGATCCATGCGCAGACCACGTGCATCGGGTAAGAATCGGACAACTCGGTTTCGCGCGTGCTGCGCAGGTTCTGGAACAACTTCCCCCAAGGTTTCAGCCCGGCCTTGCGGATGATCCGCGTTAGGTGTGTCCGCAGGTTCGTGCCGCTGTCACGGTATCGGCCGATGACGTACAGGCTGCCCGGCTCGGCCTCCTCGAAAACGTCCTGAAGGTGGGGCAGTAGTTCAGGGAACAGTGGGATCAGGCGCGATTCCCCGCCCGGCAAATGTTCGGTCTTGGGGCTGCGGACGGTTATGCGGCCATGCTCCCAGTCGATGTCATCCCATCGCAGGGCTAGATGCTCTGAGGGGCATCTGAGGCCGCCAAAGCGGCTCAGAGCGAAGATCAGCCGCCATTCGGCGTCCGGGCAGGCGTCCAGCACGCTTTCCGCCTCGGCCCGCGTGACGAAGTGGAGGCGTTTCACGTTGGCCAGCATGGCGGCCTTGAGTCCGGCGAACGGGCTATCCTGGATCAGCCGCTTCCGCACCGCCGCACTGAGGAATTGCTTTGCCACGCCGCAGCGTCGCCGCACCGTGTTTTCAGCCAGCCCTTTTCTCAGCAGGTGCAAACGCCATTCGTCCGCGTCGCCCGGTGTGATGTCCCGGATTGCCTTGTCCGGCCCGAAGTGGTCGATCAAGTTGCCCCGCGTGTGCTGATAGACCAGACGGGTCCGGGGCTTTACGTCCGTTCGGCTGGCGATATAGCCGTCGATGAACGCTTGCAGCGCAACGGCAAGTCGAAAATTCATTCTTTGAAAGATGGTTATGTCGGCATCGTTTGGGCTCTTTGCGTTAGCCGTGTTGGCGACCGGCTTTGCCGAACGGGCAAGGCGATTCACCGGTCGCTCTTTGAGGCCGGGACCAGAAAAAAACATGGCGATGGCTAGATTGTTCTTGACGGGATTTATCCGAACGCCGTAAGAGCTATTCCACTGAAGCCCAATTCCTCCGGGCGGGGGAATTGAGGGCCAAGCCGCCTGAACAAGGCAAGCAGTGGGGCCAGGGCGGCACGCAGAGGGTCAAGGATGATCCCAAGGGTCGAGAACATAGAAGCTCATGCGCGCGCGCCGTCGCAAGCCCGGCGCGGGTCTCAGCATTCAACAGCAGCGGGGGCATCAGGCTTCTTTTTGATCAGCAGCAGCGTGGTGCGCGCCGTCTTTAGGTCTGCGCGGATCTGCGTTTGGACAAGAGCAGAACTATACCCCCTTCTTTCGCAAGGGTCGGAACGTTGAAAGGGATTACCATGATTAGGCAACGGGCGCGTCTTTGGGTTCTGGCAGTCGTTATGTTCGCAGTGGTTGGCACGGCCAATGGTTCAGGATGGGGCTACTTCTTCAAGAAAGGCTGTTGGGAGTGCGGGGACCCGAATCTGTGGTCTCCTCAGGACACTGCGGTGGGGGCAAGCACCCCTGGGGGGCAAACTCACGATGGTGACGGCAACAGTGGGCTGGCTGTGCGAACGGCTCGCTTCGAACAGGCCACCGGGCTGGTGCAGGTGGGGGTCACCTCGGACATCATCCCCGACAACGCCATAAAACCTGTCAACATATACGGGACCACGTGGGGGTTCCCTGTGCCCTATCTCCAGATATTCCTGGAGGACGTTAACGACGCGGGCGAGGATGAAATCGTCTATCGCGTGGTCCTTCGGGGCGACACATATGAAGAGTTCGACGACGCGACAAGAGGTGCTGGACAATCGACCTACATAGCAGAGAAGTATGGCGTGGAGCTTTCGCTGACACTCTCTGAGGGCGGCGTCTACACCTATAAGATTACGTGTGTTGAGACCGGCAAGATAAGGCGTCTGAAGTTCGCGGAGCATACGGCGTTCGTGGCGGAAGGGGAGGATGCGACGGATGGACTCTACGTTGCTACGGAGTACATTGACCCTGACGGCAGGAAGTTCACGATCTCATATGGCGAGGATCCGGACTACGATGAGCCCCGGGTCATTACCTATGTACGCGGCGGTGATGGGCCTTCCTCTCAGAGAGCTACACTGACCTATGTCGGCAGCGGGACATCCATCGCGAGGATCAGCACGGGGATCTATGCCGTGTGGCGTGCCGCCATTTGGGTCGAGGTGGTCAAGTTTAATTTTTTTGGTTACGTTACTGGTGGCCCCGACGCTGCCCACGGCAGCACCGGGGACCTCAAGTTCCTCGTCAAGCAGACTCTTGGGCAAAGCCCTACGGATCTTGAGGTGACGTACTATCGCTACAGTGCCTCGAACGGGCTGGAGATGGTGCTCACGCCGGCGTGGTATTCCAGGCTGGCGGCGGACCCGACTGGCGGCGCGAAGACCACCTTTAGCGCCATGGAGACGTATATCGATAGTCTGAGCACGGAGGATGTGGTGTCCACTTCCAAGGGGACGACATTCAAGGACTACTTGGATTATCGATACGTTTACAGTGGCGGCAGCGTTTCCGCCGCCTACAGCAAGGGGAATTGCGGCGGCGCCACGTCGCGGGTGCTGAAAGAAACGGTCACAATCAACCTCAACGATGCTATTCCCGGGAAAATGGCTGGCGATGACCGCAATCATTGGCATACCGAATATGTGGTCTCCTATGAGGACAGCGAGGAGAACGTGGTCAAGCGAATAACCACGTTCTACAACGCCTTCGGCCAAGTGATGCTGCGCGTGGTGGAGCAAGCGCAGGACGGCTCGCACATCGGCGCGGCCCCCGTCTATCGAACCGGGGATTTCTATCAATTCTTCGATGGCGGCAAGAGCTACTTGCATTTTGAGAATTCCGCGATCAACTGGGAAGCCATAGATGATGCCATCACGGGCGAGTTCGATACCTGGCAGGAGGTTGTCAAGGATGATGATGGAGTGAATGATCCCGAGTTCCACGACCTGATGGACCAGACCGGGTATCCAGATTTCTATGAGTACATTCACACGAACTCCGGCATCTGTCAGCTGTGGGCTTACGCGACGACAACAACGGCCACGTCGTCAATCCGAGGAAATGTCAGGGGTGGCCTAGATATCCAGGCGACGTACATCGGAGAAGGGCTGGCGTCCGACCCTGTCTACCAGCAGAACTTCTGGTATATCGAGAACGGCACGACGGGCGTGTATGGCCTGGCCCAAGTGGAGACCCTTACGGACATGGGAGGTCCCAGCGCAGGCCCCTACGCCACCCTCGTTGCGTACGCGTACGTATGGTATACGGACGATTATGTTGATGTTGTCAAGAGGCGCACGATCACGCGGGATGTCGACGAAATCACCGCGTTTAGCCCCCATATCGGCCCCGGTAGTAATGTCCTGGTTTCGGAAGAGATTTATGACATCGACGGCCGGCTGACGTGGCGGACGGCGGAATCCGGTGAGATCAGCTACTACGAACACAATGATCTTGGCCAGTTGACCAAGCAGATCGATGACGCCGACATGACGGAGACGGATGATTTTCTCGATGCCAACGAGGATCTTCTGCCAACGGGCGGAGGCGCCTGGTCAACGGCCACCGGCTTTGGCCTGCACCTGATCACCGAGTACACCTACGACGACGGTGGGCGTGTGACGGAGGTGCTTGGCCCGATGCACGCTGTGGACACCGACGGCGACGGCGCGCTTGAACAGGCCAAAACGGCGCGGTGGACGGTCTACATCGAGAACGATGCGTTCTCATTGAACGAGCGCTGGAGCGCCACCGGCTACAAGCCGGCGACGGGCAATGGCGATGTTGTCGGGCCGATCACGGTCGAGAAGCTGTGCAAGCTCGACCGGGTACTCCAGACCATCGTCGTGCCATGGGCCAACTGGACCGATACCAACGAGGGTGAGACTGGGCGTGACTACACCTTGAACGCTTACGACAGCGTCGATACCAGCGACCAGGCGGACTATCTGAGTTGGACGGTCACGTGGCTGGACTACGACGGCCTGCTGGGATCGCGAAAGGTCTATCACCTTATCCTGGACACGGGCGAGGGCGCCTCCGGCACGAACTACCTCGAGACCACCTACGCCTACGACGAGCTTGCGCGCGTCAGCAAGGTGACCGACCCCGAGGGCAAGAACACATTCACCTTCCACACTGTCGTCAGTCAGACCATCGACAGCGTAGCCCAGACGATCATCGAGACACGCGTCTACCCGCACGTCGATGGCAGCTACCAATTGGCCGGTCCGATCAGCGTTAGCTGGACGGCCGCCGCCGGCGACTGGACCCGTCAGTTCCTTGCCACAGCGACGCTCTCAGGGACCACACCGACCGGCACAGAAAGTCTCACGCAGCTCTCACGGACAACCGTCACGTATGACGGACAGCAGCGACCGGACAAGACGCGGGTCTACTTCAATCTGC
This sequence comes from Phycisphaerae bacterium, assembly GCA_011050235.1. Lineage (GTDB taxonomy): Bacteria > Planctomycetota > Phycisphaerae > SM23-33 > SM23-33 > HyVt-337. The sequence continues at coordinate 12,091 of DRGC01000080.1, forward strand.
CCGCGAATTGGGACACCGGCACGAGCGCGAACTACTACGAATCCGAAGTGCTGGCCTATGACATGGCTGGCCGGCTGTTGCGGCGGAAGGACGCCCTGGGCACGATTACGGCCCAGGTCTACGACGGCGTGGGGCGAGTGATGGAAAGATGGGTCGGTACGACGACCGGCGATGGCACGCCCGCCAACCTGCGGACAGACCCGGGCGACGGCACGAGCGACCTGATCGCGGTCGAGGAGTCTTACTACGATGACAACGGCAGTGCAGCCGACGGCAACCAGGTGCCCGAACTGAGGGAGCGCCGACGGCTGGACGACACCATGGGCGAGACATGGGTATCGGACACCTACAACTCCCATGCAACGGCTATAGTAGACGTCGATCTGGACGATGACGGCACGGACGACGGCAAGTTCCGTGTCAGCCGGACCGAGCCGGCCGACGGCCCGTGGCGGGACCAACTCAGCGACGGCGTCGTGAATTGGGTATCCCGCACGAAGGATAGCAGCAGCCCGTACTACATGCTGTCAATGACAACGTCCCTTTATGAGGCCGGCGATCGGCCATTTGCCAGCCGGCAGTACGCCGTCAACCCCGCCAACGGGACCATCGACGCCAACAGCGAGATCGACACGACGTACGCCTACGACGACGCCGGGCGGATGAACAAGGTCTTCATGCCTTCGGGCGGCTTCACCGAGACGGTCTACGACGACGCAGGCCGGGCGACCAACGTGATCGTCTGGAACGACTTCGGATCCCCCGCAACAACCAACGATGAGGCCGTCGTGGAGCGCATCTACACCTACGACGGCGTCGGCAATGTGACGCGAGAGGCGCTCTACCGCTGCGACGACGATGCCTATGCCACCACCGCCGGCACGGGCAAGCGGCTGACGGATGCTTCGCCGCCGGCGTCCCAGGTGTCCTACGTCTACCGATGGTATGACCACGGCCATCGCCTGACGACCGTCGCCAACTACGGTGTGCTAACCAGCGATCCGGCCCCGGGCTCGGCGCCGGCGCAGTCCGGCGCCAACGACAAAATCATCACCGCCTACGCCTACGACGACGCCGGACGGATGGAGACGGTCACCGACAACATGGGCGCGGTGACGAAGAGCTATTATGACGACCTGGGCCGGACCACCTACGTCGTCGAGAATTACCTGGCCAATAACGGCACCACATACTGGACCACCGATCCCAGCGCGCCCGCCAGTCGGGCGGGAGACGAATGTCGCGTCACGGCCTACACCTACAATGCTGCAGGCCAAATCCTCACCATCACGGCCCTCGACCCCGCTGCCGACGGCAACACGACCAGCGACGACCAGACCACCACCTATACCTACGGCGCGTGCTCAACGTCAGCCCAGAAGCGAAAGGACTACCTGCTCAGCATCGAGTACCCCGATGACAGCGTCAACAAGGTGCTGTTCTACTACTGGCGAAACGCCCAGCCGATGATCCGAACCGATCAGCGGGGTGTGTCGATTGCGTACACCTACGACGACGCCGGAAAGCTGACGGAGGAAACAGTTGGCAATTATACCGGCGGGGACGTTGACCTGACGGTCAAGTACATCGAGCGAGACTATGATGCGGCAGGACGGCTGGAGTTGGTGACCTCCAAGGACATTTCCAACACTGTCCTGAACCAGATCAAATACGTCTACGACAACTACGGCAACATTGACAAGGAATACCAGGACCACGCCGGGGCTGTGGCCGGGACCGAGCCCTACGTCCAGTACAGCTACGATTCCTCTGCCGGCAACCGCCTGGAGTGGGTCCGTTACCCCAACGGCCGATATGTGCACTATACCTACGGCGATGACGACACCATCACCGACCGGCTGGCCATCGTTGCCGGCATATATGATGACGACGGCTCTACGGCCGGTGAGTACGATGGATCGGACACGGCCTTCGCCGAGTATACCTACGTGGGCCTGGGCGCCATCGTCAAGCGCACGACGCCCACCGCGGCGGTCAGCGGCGGGCTGGCGCTGATGTTCGGCGACTCCACCAACAACTACAACGGGTACGACAACCTCGGGCGGGTGGCGAAGATCATCTGGCAGAACGCAGCCGCCAGCGCCACGTTCGATCGCTTCGACTATGGCTACGATGGCGGCGGCAACCGCCTTTACAAGAAGAACGCCCAGGGCGGCACGAATGCCGACAAGCACAGCGAACTCTACCACGAAGAGAGCGTCGCCGTTGGCAGCGAGTACGACGACCTGAATCGTCTCCTGGAGTTCCACCGCGGCCAGCTTGCCACCGGCGAACGCAGCATCGAAGCCTATGACGCCGGCGCGCAGCTCTTCGGCCTGGACCAGCTCGGCAACTGGGCCACCTTCAAGGACGACGCCACCAGCGGCGCCGCCTGGGATTTCGAGCAGACGCGCACGCACAACGACGTCAACGAGCTCACCGATATCGGTGAAGAGCAGGGACAGGACGCATGGCACGAGCCGGTCTACGACGTGTGGGACGACATCAACGACGCCGGGACCGGCAACGGGAACATGACGTTCATTCCCAGCCCCGAGTACGCGTGGTTCGGCCTCGGGTCCGGCGTGCATCGCGTGGCCAGGTACGACGCGTGGAATCGGTTGACCGAGCGGTGGCAGAACCTCGATAATAACAAGACGTTCGATGACGGGACGGACCGGCTGGCGGAGTCGTTCGTGTATGATGGGCTGAACCGGCGGATCACGGCCAAGATGCATGATTCGGTCAACCCGGAGGCGCTGTGGGTGCACCGCGACTACTACTATAATACGGCCTGGCAGGAGTTGGAGACGCGGAGCTTCGGGGACGTCGATCCGATCAAGCAGTACATCTGGTGCCTGCGGTACATCGACACGCCGATCGTCCGCTTCTACGACACCGACGCCCCCCCCGGCCCCGACGGCGACTACGATGATCCCAACGACTCCATCCTGTACTACACGACGGATGCCAACTTCAACGTGACGGCCCTGGTGCGGGCCGACACCGGCCGGGTGGCCGAGCGGTATGAGTACGACCCGTACGGCTGGCCGACGATCCTCAACGGCGACCCGGGCACAGCCCAATCCGCCGGCGACAGGGACGGCACGGGCGTAACGGAATGGGCCGCCAACATGTTCCAGTGGTCGGACTGGGAGAACCTGATCCTCTTCGCCGGCTACCGCTGGGACCCCTTCGGCACCTACTACGCCCGAAACCGCTACTACCACCCCACACTAGCCACCTGGATCACCCGAGACCCCGGGCGATGGAGCCAGAATATGCGGCGAAAGCGGCAGAAGAGCAGAAACGTTTACGATCAGTATGCCGACGGAATGAACCTGTACGAGTATGTCGGGAGTAATCCACTCGCATATGTGGATCCACAGGGAACTGATCGCTGGGTCACTGGTACAGTTCACCTTTACGTCATCTATCCGGTATATGACGATCAGGACCGCATCAAGAAGTATAGAAAATGTCAATTCTACCCGAAGGTTGACGCAACCACCCAGGCAGGCGTAGTTGGGCAGACGGCAAGGAATGTTGCCGGTTCGATCTTTTGGAGTGTTCCGGGAGAGATTGAATGCGTAACCATCGCCAAAAGCGCCATTACTGGCACGAAACATAAGACTTCCTGCGAAGCCGACAAGAAACTGCACGTTTTCATGAACATCCTGGAACAGACGCCTCCTCGTTTCAGTTGGGGACACAACTGCCGATCAATGGTTTCCATATGGGTCCAGTACGGGGTCAAGTCATCTAAATATGAAGCGTGGGCCGCGTATGACAGAAAACAAGCTGACAGGTATGAGGCTTGGGCAGCTCACCGTGAGAAGATTGGCGACAAGGCCACAGCTGAATGGAATCGCAAGCAGGCCAAGAAGTACCGAGAGCAGGCGGAGTACAACCAGGCTAAAGCGGCCGACGATGATATGGATTGGAACCGCGCGGCTTATGGTGATCATTGTCCCCTGTGGGCGGCGTTCCATGAATAAGTGCTTCCATTTGGTGACGTTTAATCAGAGTCGCATCTGTTCGGGTGCGTCCCGAAACTGCGCGTGTGGAGCATTATCACTTGAGGTGTTACGGGAAGATGAGTTATCGTTTGCTGATGGAGACTCGAATGCGCGAAAGTACTAAATTAGGGAAACTGCTGTCCTTGGTGTTTGCGTATGGAGTGTTCGGCACCCTCTGGTGCTTTGCCAACATCACGGCGCTTCGAGCGTCGATGTCTCATGTCCGGAGGCTGGGCGGTACAGTGAACAATATCTTGTTCTATACAGGCACGGGAATAGCCAGTCTGAGTCTAGCAGGGGGGATTCTTTGCGGTCAGCTAGCTAGGCGACGCAAGTCGCTAAGGGCCTCTGTGGCTATCGGCTTTTGCGTTGGCGTAGGCGCCTGGGTGATCGGAATGGCGGTCGCAGCTGTACTCGCCATTCGACTGCCATAGGGCTCGGCGTTGATCGGAACGGTATATCGGGACGGTTATGGGCACCCTCGTGAAGCACACGACGCCCACCGACGCGGTCAGCGGCGGTGGGGGCCTCAGCCAAGGCGTGGAAAGACTACTGGGAGACGGTGCCGGCCGGTGTCAAACACCGGATTTCCTCGGCAGTGAGTGGCGTGGCACCCAGGACCGCGGCAAGTTTGAGGCCTGTCACGGGTTTCCAGCCGCCGTCATTGAAGACCAAGAGATTGAGTGATTCCTTGGCCGCAAAGCGAGCAACGCGGCCATCAGGCAAACGGAAGATGTTGTCGTCAGAAGAAGCCACAGTCCCATCTCCTCCCTCTGACATTATCGAGCCAACGGGCGCCAAAGGCAAGCCCCCGTGGGCTCACCAGATTCGCCGGTTGCCCCCTGGTGGCGGGCCGCCAACAACAGTCGCCACACTGTGGTGGGCCTACTGCGTCAGTCGGCGTACAGTCCGGCCGGCTGCGAGGACACCAACGATGCCGAGAGGCCGAGTGTAGATCCGACCACTCGACAGGTCGTCGGTGGACGGGCGAAGACCAGGCAAGCTGCGTCTGCCAGCCAGATGAGGCGCTTCGACACGGATATTCTGATCCAGCCAAAGAACCGGTCGGCCGTGATGGATTTGTCGGGCCGACGCCGCAGGTGTGACGGTTCGAAAAGAATTTCGGGCCAAGACTGAGCTGGATGCTTGACGTTCGTTGCGCTGGCGATAGAATCACGCTCAATCCCATGTGACCTCGGGGCTGTCTGAGGGAAGGGACAGAAGATGATCAGTCAACTGCGGCAGGTGGTGCGGATCGATCGGGAATCATGCGACGGCTGCGGTCGATGTGTGTCATTTTGCCCTGAACGGGCGTTGGCTCTGGCTGATGGAAAGGCCCGGTTGGTCGCAGAGGAGTTGTGCGATGGGTTGGGGGGATGTGCGAAGCGATGTCCCAACAAGGCGCTGGTCTTGGAGCAGTGGACGGCGCCGGCCCATCACCCGACGGCGCGGGTTTCACTTGACCGCGAATATGTCCACGAGGAGGGCGATTCGGACGACACGGCGAACAGGGTCCATCAGCGACTGACGTTGTGTTGCCGGGCCACGCAGTGTGGTCGGATTTGTCGTCGCCTGATCAAACAGCCCGGCAAGGCGGGGGTGTGGTGTGTGGATCTGCCGGCTGGACAGAAGGTCAATCTTTACGACGCATTGGCCCAACCGGAGTTTCAGTGCCCGGAAGGGGTCTTCTGACAGTCTGTTGTCGAGGGCTGGTCGGTTGTAGTGATTCTAGGGTGTCGGGGGCGTGTGAGGCGTCGGCGGCTGAGGCAGGCCTGGGGGTTGGGGGATGTTGGGCCCTGCGGGTGGCGCCGAAGGGGATGCGGGGTTCATCAGGCGACGATTGCGTTCGTTGATTTCCTCAATGCGGCGAAGCTCGGCCATGGGATCGCTTTGACTTGGGGCGGAAGCTCTCCTGGCGTCGCGCGTCGGCGCCTTCGCAGCAGTCCTTGTCGGGCGGCGATCAGGTTGGCGGAGCTCGGCAGGTTTGGGCTCGTTGTTCAACGGGTTTCCCAGGGGCGTGAAGATGAATGCCGATGCCGTCAGCACGACCCCAAGCGCGAAGGCCATTGCCAGATGGTTCAGTTTTCGCCAGGAGATATGTCGACTGGATCCTGTGGGGCTGCTTGCGGCTGGGAGGGTGGTCCTTTTTCTGGCAGTCATTTCTCTGTTGCTTCCTCTCTTGCTGCTCGGCCCTGTCCGCGCACCTCAGTAGGAATCTGGGGAATCGGCCGGGGGGTCGTCGGTGGGCTGAGTGGCCGGGGTCTGATCCGGCTGGCCGATCAGGGCAAGCTGCTGACGGGCCCATTGGCGCCAGTCGGGACGAGTGTGCTGCATGGCCACTTGCTGCAGCAACTGGCGCGTTTGCTGGTCCTTTCGATTCTTGTGCCTGTAAACTCGCACCAAGTTGCCGGCGATGCGGACCTCTTCCGGGGAGATATCGAGGGCCTTCTCGTAGCGTTCGGTCGCCTTCGTGAGATCGCCGATCTCCTCAAAGACCATGCCCAGGTTGTAAAGAGGCTCAGCCCGTCCCTGCATCAACTTGGCGGCGTACTGGAACTCCCAGGCAGCGCGATAGTAGTCTTCCCTGCGGAGATACACCGTCCCCAGGTTGTTGTGCGCTGGGCCGTAGAACAGGTCCGCCTCCAGGGCCAGCTTCAGTTCGGTCTCTGCCTGGTCGTAGCTGCCAAGCTCGATCAGCCTTAGTCCCTCGGCGTTGTGATAGACCGCCGCTTCCCTGTTACGGTCGGGGCTCTCGGCGATTGTGGTGTACTGCCTGGGCTCTTTCTTCTGCGAGGCCCACGGCATCATCTGGCATCCTGTGACAAGCAGGGCTGCTGCAAGGACAACGATTCTCCCGACCATGGTTCCGCCCTCAATTCTTCAATGATTCGATCCCGTTTCAGGCGGGTCGTATAGTAAGTGTGTGATCACCACTTCTGCAATCCAAAGTTTGCCGGTATCGGCTGGCCTTGGCGCGCGAAGCTGAATAGACCGAGCGTTGAGCCCGACGTGACGGCGGCCCAATGTGTGGAGGAAGGTGACCAGTTGCTCCAGCGTCACATCCGTCAGACGCACGCGCGTGGGTTTTTCCTTGTAGACGCTGTCGCCGAGGCGCTGAGGCGACTCGGGCGTGATGCGAGAGAGCCTGGCCGCCTCGATCCCGGCGGTTGCTGCAGATTGCTCGATAGCGCTTTGGACCTCACCGCCAATCGCTTCGCTGTCGGCCGCGATTGCTGGCCGGCGGCGAATGGACTCGATCTCGGCAGCGCAGCGGCGAGATTGCTGAAGGTTATCGTAGGCGGCCTCTGCCAATCGCTGGCGGCCGGCCATACGCTGATGGGCCCACAGCGCCGAGGCGCCCAGCAGGGCGATGAGCATGACGATCAGAAGGCTCTGGCGGTTCATGGGGTTTCAGCTTTCTGGGTCAGCAGGTGCTGACTTTTCGAAGGCAGCTTGGCCGTCAGCGTGAAGGCGACCCCGCGCTCGGCCTTTCGCTCGCTCCTTGGCGGGTCGACCTCGAAGCCGGCCTCCTTGAGCGTTTCGGCAATCCGTTCGGCATCGGCGAACTTCAGCACCTCGCCGTGCAGAGAGACGTTCATCGGGTCCAGCCGCATCTCCGTAATCCGCAGCCGCGTGTCGGACGGCAGGTGGGCGACCACGCTTCGCAGTGTGTCCAGAGCGTTCGGTCGCGGAGGGATATCCTGTCCCGTGCCGCTCAGGCCCGCCAGTTGCTTCAGTTCGCCTTCGAGCTGTCGCCGCACGCTGGTCGCCGCGCGACGGTTGGGGTGAAGCGTTCGGTAGACGGTCTGCATCTGTCGCCGACAATCATCGGCCATGGACGAGTACTGCCCCGATCGCCACAGAAATGTCCCCGCCAGTGAGGCCAGAAGCACAATGGCCAGAACTGTGACGGTCCGAAGAGAGCCCTTCACTCGCCCCCAGGGATTGGGCGGCGCTAGTTGGTCTCGGCGAAGGTCGATCCAGCCGCCTCGGCCCGCCGTTAGCGCCTCAGCCGCTCGCAGGGCCAGCGCCAAGGGGTCCTCATCGAGACGTTCAACCGCAATCGAGTCGTTGTCCGCGAGGTGCTTTACGTTGGCGTCGTCGGCCCCTCCGACGATGTGGACGGGCGCCGGCCCATTGCCCGCAGGCTGTGTGAGAAGGTCCGCCTCGATGCAGCGCGCCAGGTCCTCGGGGCCGTCGGTGGGGGTGTACCAGGTCGTCGGGGTCCCGTCAGCCATTCGAAGGACATCGACATTGTGAGGCGCCGCCAGGACCACGTAGCCACCAAGTGACACATCGGCCAGGCGAAGCCCGAACACCGTCAGCATGGCCGTTGGGCAGATGGCCGCAACGTCGACCCCATGGTCGACAAGGGCGTCGACGATGCGTTCGATGCGCTCGGTCTCGACGGCGACGGCCAGGCACCGGCCGGCGAGCGGCGCAAAGAAGTCGGCCGTGAGCGACTCGGCGTCGAGCGGCAACTGCTCCTCGAGGCGGTAGAGCATGGCCGTCCGGGGTCTGCTGCGCGGAAGGTTGTCAGTTTCGATGGTGGCCGTCAGGACCATATCAGATGGAAGGCCGAGGCAGACCGGGCCGCCACGATAACCTCGACGGGTCAGTTCGTCGGCGACCCGCTCGGTGTGGTCTTCAGGAGCGGCGTCCGCGTCGATTGGGATGCGGTGGACATCGACGCCTTCGTCGGTCGGTCGCGCGATGAACCACGCGGCGCCGTCAAAGCCGATCAGAAAATCGCCCGATCTCACCGGTTGCCCCTTTCGGCGTTGGCCTTAGCCTTTGTCTTCAACGAGATCATCTGGTCGCCAAAGCTGACCGTCACCTCGCCCTCGCTGATGGAGATCACTTCGGCACCTTCGACGATCTGCCCCTCGGAGGCGATCTTGGTTTCACCGGATTTGGTCTTGAAGAACGCGTAGTTGTGGTCCGGCTCCAGGACCGTGCCCTCCAGGCGCAGGCCCAACTTGGGCTTCGGCGGCGGCGATGGTTTGGGAGGCACGGGGTCCACGAGCGGCCTGCGTAGGTCGCGGCCGAAGATGACGGCATAACTTTCGATCACCGCCAGCGAAGGCGCCGTCGTTGGCGCCGCTGCGGCAGCCCGAGTTGTCTGATCCCGCTGACGATCGGGCCGGCCGACCAGAGCGGGCGGCCCGAGAAGCATCGCACTCGCGGGCCAAAGAAGGCCCAGCAGCAACGCACCGATGGCGGCGCGGAGCAGACGCTGTCGCGCTGGACGTGTTAGGGTCACCATGCAAACACCTGGCTGCGATCGGCCGTGTCGATCTTGACGTAGAGCCTATACCAGCTTCGGGTCTCATCTTCCACGACCACCCACAGGCTGTGACAGGAGGATGTCTCCGTTAAGTGAGCGGAAAGTTTTCGACTCTCACTGCGGGAAAGCTCCAGGTGACGGATTGCATCGGCCACGGAGGCGTGGGGGCTTTGCTCGCGAAAGGCCAACAGTTCGTGCACCTGTCCGTGTGACAGGACCCCGTCGAGAACGATCTTTAGGACGTCGGGATGGGCCCTGCGGAAATTGATGCGCCCGTTGGTCCAGAACGTCACGCGGCCGGCGACGGAATCTGCGTGGTTATCCAGGCCAAGCAGTTTGGCCGGATGCGAGTTGCGGAACACCTGATCAAAGGAGCGGACCTTTGTGGAACCACGTGCGGGCAGGGGCGTAGCCGATTCGGTGTTTGACAATTCGATGCCCAGTGGCTCGGGGAGTTCTTCCTGGAGTTTCTGGAGGGCCTCGACCATCCCGGCCGAGTCGCCGGCCTTGGTCAGATGATTCACGTTCGCCTTGCTTTGTTCATCGCCGAGGAGCAAGTGAAAGTCCAGGCCGCCGAGTTGAATGGTCTGACGCATGACGGGCGTCGGTTCGCCAATGGCCTTCTCATGGGCGCGAAGTATCCGATCGGGCTCGGCCAGAACGAGGGCCTGACAGCCTATCGCTCCCCAGCGGATCTGGAGGCCCCGCTGGAGGTGGCTCGCGCGGGCCGACCTGTTCAGGCAAGACCGGGCAATTGACGTCAGGGCCGTTGTCGCAATGACGAGAACGACCAGCACGATCAGGAGCACATAGCCGGACTGTCTGCATCGTCGTTTCATCGGGCACACTTACTTGGTCTGAAGGACAAACCGCTTGGGCTGTCGATCCGCATCCGAAAAATGGATGGTCACCAACCACACCTCAGGCGCCGGCCCCCACAGGTCGTAGTCCAACACGTCAGGCAGCGATGCATCCTGCAGGTCAACGTTGCTGATCCCCCCGCCCACGAGCTGTCGGACCGGGGGCATTGCGCCGACGACCTGCGTTCGGAAAAGCCACGGCTGGTCGTCAATCTGTCGGGTCTGATAGGTCACAACGGCGGGCCAGTGCTTTCGCTGTAGCGACTGGGGCGCCAGGGCCGAGAGGGTTTCGATCTCGAACCCGTCAGTCGTGTTGCGATACCGCCGGGCGTGGATCAGGTCTGGTTCCAGCAACTGTCGCACGCCCGCTTGGAGCGATTGGAGCTCGTCCTGTCGTTGGCTGAGGCGGCCGACCCGCGTGACGCCTGTCACGACGGACATGGACGCGACCATCAGCATGCTGACGATGGCCAGCGCGGCCAGCAGTTCAACCAGCGTCATGCCATGTTGCCTATTCATCGTCGGGTGCGGGTAAAACGATCTCAATGTAGACTGCGACCTCAGGCTCGGGCGCTTGGCGGTCGAGGACTTCGACCGCGATGATCTCGCCTGTGACCGAGCCGATTGTGACCGTTCCAACCCGGTGCGTGCGCCAGGCCCATCGGGACTGATCCCCAACAATGCCGGTCTGGTCGCGGGGAAAGTGGTCCCGGTCGGCCCACCACTGGGTCAGCAGTTCATCGGCAACATCACAGGCCTCCGTCCGCGCATCGGCGAAGTAGGCCTGGCGTTTCATCTGGCCGGCGGCGGTCACCAGCGTCGCCAGCACCAGGCCAAGCAGGGCCGTGCCCGCCAGCGCCTCAACCAGCGTCGCGCCCGAACAGCCCTTCCCATATCTTGTTGAAACGGTCTTCATCGTCGAATGTGGTCACGTGTCCTGTCAGGCCGGCGACCAGAAGCCATCGGCTGCGCCCGCCCGTCTCGACGAGCCTGAATGCATAAGTGGGCATCAATCCGCCCGTCGAGCAGACGATGGCGATGCTGCCGCGGGTGAGCGTTTCCGTCGGCAGCCGCAAGGCGTCGATCCTGCATCTTGCGGGCAGCTGCAGCGGCGGGCCCAGATTCTCACTCTCGCTGGAGTCCATTCGCCGCAGTTGCCGCTTGTCCAGATCGACGATCATTCGCACCGGCCGATCCTGGCGATGCGCGTAGGTCCTCGTGATGCGGTCGAACTGCCCGAGCCAGCCGACGACATCTTCCAGGCGGGCGTTTTGGAGGGGGCTCTGGAGTTTCACGACGACCGCTGAGGCGATGATCGAGACGATCAGAAGCACCAGGACGATCTCCAGGAGTGTAAAGCCGCGCCGTCTCATGGCTGATCTTCGCCCCCCAGGTTCTTGCTGCTGATGTCGGCATCCACGCCGACACCGCCTTCCTGGCCGTCGGGGCCGAAGCTGAACACCTCACAATCCCTCGGCCCGGAGGAGATGTACTGGTATGGCCGTCCCCACGGGTCGATGGGGATCCTCTCCAACAGCGGCTCGGGGAATTTGGCGGATGGTTTCGACAGGACCTCCAGCCCGTCTTCGGAGTTCGGATAACGCCCGTATTCGCCGAAAAACGTATCCAGGACCAGGACGATCTTGGCAATGTCGCTCTTGGCCGTGTTCTGCTTGGCCTTGAACAGGTAGCTGCGGACGTTAATCGTGACGGCTGCCGACAGGACGCCCAGGATGACGATGACGATCATGAGTTCCACAAGTGAAAAAGCGCGACGGATGCAACGGTGTTTTTGTCTACAGGACATTGCTTGACTCCAGGATCGGCAGCAGCGTGGCCATCGCCACGAATCCCACAAGGATTGCCAGAAAGATAATCAGCACAGGCTCCAGAACGGCCGTCAGACGGTCGACGGCCGTGTCGACCTCACGGTCATAGGTCTCGGCCAACTGATCCAGCATCTCCTCCAGTTGGCCCGTCTCCTGGCCGATGGCCAGCATCTGAATCACCATCGGACTGAACACGCCCGAGGCCTCCAGCGGCCCGGCCACGTCCTTGCCGGAGGCGATGGCGGCCTTGTAGTCGACCAGGGCGTCCTGGAAGACCCGGTTGTGGATCGTTCGTCGCGTGATCTCGATCGCGTCGATGAACTGCAGGTTGCTCCTCAGCAGCGCCGCCAGGACGACCGCCATGCGGGAGACGCTTTCCTTGCGCACCAACTGGCCGACCAACGGGACGGACAGAATGAACCGGTGCAAGAGGAATTGGCCTCTCTCGTTGCGATTCATCGCCACCAAGCCTGCTACGGCGCCTGAGACGGCCAACAGGATCAGCCACCACCAGCCCAGAAGTATGTCGCTCATGGCCTTGACGAACGCGGTGATCGCCGGCAACGGTCTGCCAGATTGTGTGAGCGTTTCCAGAAGGATGGGGACCACGTACGTCATCAGGAACACCGTCACGGCCAGGCCGATGACGACCACGACCATCGGATACATCAGGGCCGTAGTCACGCGGTTGCGGAGCCGGTGACCTTTTTCCTTGAACTGAGCCAATCGCTTCAGCGCGACTTCGAGTGACCCTGTGTTCTCGCCGACACGGATAGCGTTGGTGGTGATGTCGTCGAAGTAGGCGGGATGTTGGACCATGGCTTCGGCCAGGCTCGACCCACCGGTGACCTGATCGGCCACGCGCTGGATGACGGTCTTGAAACGGCGGTGGTGCTGTTTGGCGAGCGTCTGGAGGGCCTGGAGAAGCGGAATGCCCGTGGTCAGCAGCGCACTGAGCTCTCGCACGAACATCGTCACTTCGCCCTGGCTTCGCAGGCGCCTGGGCCGCCCCTTGCGAGGGTTGGACAATTCCTCCTGCGTCGAGGCGACGTCGGTGACGGTCAGCCCACGCTCGCGCAGCACGTCGCGCGCCTGTCGCGGCGTGTCGGCGGTGATCGTGCCGGCCACGGCCCCGGCGTCCAGATCAATCGCTTTGTATTCAAAGACCGCCATCAGTCGTCGGCTGCGTAGCCTCCTCGCGGGCAGTTAGAACTCATCACGGCTCGTAACACGGATGACCTCCTCCATGGTCGTCATGCCTTCGGCGACCTTCTCGATGCCGCACTCCCGCAGCGTTGTCATGCCGCCATCCATCGCAGCGGCCTTGATTGTCGAGGCCTTGGCGCGCTGGTTGACCAGTTCACGGATGGGCTCGGAGACCTCCAGGAACTCGAACGCGCCCACGCGCTCGCGATAACCCGTCTGCAAGCACTGCTCACACCCTTGCCCGTGGAAGAGCTTCCCCGAGGGCAGTTGGCTCTTCTTCAGATCCCATCGCTGCAGGTCGGCCTGCGACGGCACGAAGGACGTGCGACAACCGGCGCAGATTCGGCGAACCAGTCGCTGGGCCACAACGCCCAGAAGGCTGCTGGCGACCAGGTAAGGCTCAACGCCGAGCTCCAGCAGGCGGGCGACCGCTCCTGCGGCATCGTTGGTGTGCAGCGTGCTGAAGACAAGGTGCCCGGTCAGGGCCGATTGGATCGCCATCTTGGCCGTCTCGGCATCGCGGATCTCACCGACCATGATGATGTCGGGGTCCTGGCGCAGAACGTGCCGCAGGCCCGTGGCGAACGTCATGCCCTTCTTGTCGCTGACCTGTGTCTGGCTGATGCCCTCCAGGCGATACTCGATCGGATCTTCCAGCGTCAGAATGTTCAGCTCTTTGGAGTTGAGCTCCTGAAGGGCCGCGTAGAGCGTCGTGCTCTTGCCGCTACCGGTCGGGCCGGTCACCAGAACGATGCCGTGGTCGGAATGGATCAGCCGACAGAAATGCTCCCGAATGGCAGGCGGCATGCCGAGATCGCCCAGCTTGTACAAGCGGATGCTCTTGTCCAGCAACCGGATCACGGCGCGCTCACCAAAACTGGTCGGCAGCGTGGAGATCCGCAGGTCCACCAGCCGGTCGCCGACCTCGACCGTCTCGCGACCATCCTGGGCGATGCGTCGTTCGGCGATGTTCATGCCGCCCATGATCTTGATGCGGCTGATGATCTCCGACTGAAGCGCCTTGGGGGGCGTCAGGACGTCGTGCAGCACGCCGTCGACGCGCATACGGATCATCAGCCGGTCCTCATAGGGTTGAACGTGCACGTCGGAAGCACGGCGTTTGATCGCCTCGAACAGGACCAGATTGACCAGCTTGATGACCGGGGCCCGACTGGCGACGTCGAGCAGGTCCTCGTTCTTCGCGGCCTGTTCGATCTCGCCCATGACCTGCCGGCCGTCCAGCTCCTCGATGACACGCTCGGCCTGGCCGCTCTGCTGTTGGTAGGCGGCATTGATGGCCCGAAGGATCTCATCACGGGGCGCAAAGATCGGCTCGAGGGATTTGCCCAGGACCCTTGAAAGGGCCTGGACCTGGGTCAACTGGGACAGGCCCGCGATGGCGACCGCACGATGCCCGTTGTCGTTGGTCAGACCAATCAGGCAATGCCGTCGAGCGAACGAGATCGGCACACCCGAGAGGAACTCGTGGCTGACCGGGCAATCGGCCAGCGACTCGCGAAACGGCACGTTGAGCGTCTCGGACAGGGCCAAGGCGATGGCCGGTTCGGGAAGGTCGGCCTGTCGGGCCTGGGCCGGCGAGCAGGCCACGCTGTCGCCAAAGACAGCGTCAAACTGACCGTTCAGCTCAGCTCTTAACGCCGCGGCGAACTTGTTGTAGACGTCGGCCAAGTCAGTGTGCTCCCCTAGAAGGACGATGCCATCAACATCGGTTCACTTGTCGGACAACATGGTTCTACGTTGGCTGCCTTGCGATCCTGTGAGGACAGATACTTCAGGTCCTCAAACTCGTCGTCCCGCAGGATGATGGGACGAACGAACGCAAACAGCGTGCTTCGCGACTTGCTCGATGCATGGGTGCCGAAGAGATATTCCAGGATCCGCACTTCACCAATCCAGGGGATCACCGAGGCCGTCTTGCTTGTGTCCTCGCGCGTTAGCCCGCCCACAATGATGGCGCAGCCGTCGGGAATGGTCACTTCGCTATTCAAACTGTTGGTCTGGCGGGGCGGCGGCAGACTGCCGCCGGCGTCCCCCGAGAAGCTGTTGAGTGTGATCGAGTATTCCAACTGCAGGTAGTCGTCCTGGCTGATATGGGGGGTCACCGAAATCGTCGTCCCGGCGGAGGCATAGCCCCCGAAGCTCGTTGTCGCCACCGTGTCCGATGCGTTCACGCTCGAAAACGGCGCTTCGCTGATGCTGGAAAGCGTGGCTGTGGCATTGTCGTTGACCAACACCTTGGGCACCGACAGGACCGTGGCGTGGCCGCTGGTGGCCAATGCCTTGACGACGATGTTGAACAGGTCCACGTTAATCATCGCGCCGTTGAAGCCGATGCCCGGTGTCAGGGTCAACACGCCCGTGTCCTGATCGATCTCGCTGAGCCCGAACGAACTGAAAACCAGTTTTGAGTCACTGACCTTCTCGCCGCCGATCTCCGATGTGCCCTTATCGATCTTTCGGGAGATGTCCACGCCAACCGACCGACCGCCGGAGGTGTCGATGGTCACCAGGATCACCTCGATGAGCACCTGGGGCTGCCGTTTGTCGAGGATGCTGATCAGTCTTTCATACATCCGTTGGACCGGCGGCGGCGCGATGATGATGATCGTGTTGGTCTTTGTGTCCGCGGTGATGACGGCGTCCTTGGTCCGAGTGGTCGTCAGCAGGCCGGTCAAGTCTTCCTTGTCATCGCTCTGCTCAGAATCCGACGGCGTGTAAACCGGCGGCTTGGGCAGCGCGTCGCCAATGGCTGGCGGCGGCTTGTTCGGGCCGGCGAACGACTCTCGCCCGGGCAAGGGCCCGGTGGCGCCCTGCTCAGCCAGCGCCGCCAGGTCCAGGCCGCTTGCTTCCATGGACCGGATCGTCCCCAGCACGTCCATGGCCGTTGTGTTCATGAGCTTGTAGAACTGCATGTAGCCCTGCTCGGCCGTGGCGTCGGCGACGTCCAACTGCTTCTTGAGGTTCTCGATCTGCTCTTGAATCCGCGGCGGCGCCGAGACGACCAGCAGGCCGGACTCGGCATCGATGGCGGATTTGTAATCGGTCTTTCGCTCTTCCGTGCTGATGAGCTTCTGGATGAGCTGGTCAATTCGCATCGGCGAGACGTAACGCAGGTGGTACTTTCGCGTGACCGATTCCGACGGCACGTCCAGCGCCTCGATCAGCGCCAAGGCCTCGGGGTCTGCAGGCCCGGCCGACATCAGGACGATCTGATTGGATCGCTCCTCATAGGTGATAACCGTCTCGGATTGCCTGGGCTGTTCATCCGCCGGGATAAGAGAACGCTTCTGTTTCAGAAGCTCGGTAACGCGCCTGGCGAGATCGGCAGCCGAGATGTGCTCCACGTTGATGAAGACCATCGACAGCTTCGGCCCCGGCCGATCAACCATACGGATCAACTCGGCGATACGCTTGAGCGTGCCGGCGAAGTCCGTGACGATCAGAAGATTCTGATCCGCAAGGACGATAATGGTCCCGCCCGGCTTACTCAGGAACGGCTGAATCGTCCGTTGGGCGGCGGCCACCGTCACGTGGTCCAGCACGAACATCTGTGAGGCGATCTCGATTGGCGAGAGGGCCTGGAGTTGTTCAGAATCCTGCGGCGCCCCGGCTGCCGCCGCCGCCTCGCTGATCGGCACGACCTTCTTCCAGCCTTCCTGCTCGGCGTCGACCAGCGCCAGGTCGGCCATCTTCAAAACGCTTTGAAGCAACTCGAGCAGGGACTCCTTCGGCACCCTCGCCGGCGCCAGCAGCGTGATCTTTTTCCTGGCGATGCTCTCGTCATACTGGATGTTCAGGCTCAACCGCTGGCTGACATACTCGACGAGCGTCTTGATCTCCACCTCCTTCGGCAGAGCCAACTGGATCATCTCCCGGGAGGGGTCTTCTTGGTCTACGGGTTCTACGTTGGCGGCAGCAGTGGCCGTGGTTTCCCCAGCGCCTGCTAGCGGGCCTGTGGAGGGTCCAGTATCTTGCGCGAATCCGATCGGCCCCGAACCCAGCAGGATTCCTGCCAGTAGGGTCCCGTGAATAAGCCAAGTACCCCTGAACATGGTCGTTCTATCCTTGAACGTCAGTAGGCATCCTTGCGCTACCTGCTTCTGTTCTGCCGCGGACATCTAGCAGATGAGGCCTATAGCAGATGACGGGCACAACTGCAAGTCAATAATTTATTCTTGAAAAAATGGTTATGTCGGCATCGTTGGGGCTCCTTGCGTTAGCCGTGTTGGCGACTGGCTTTGCCGAACGGGCAAGGCGATTCACCGGTCGCTCTTTGAGGCCGGGGCCAGAAAAAAACATGGCGACGGCCGGATTCTTCTTGACGGGATTTATCCGAACGCCGTAAGAGTTACTCCACCTAAGCCCAATTCCTCCGGGCGGAGGAATTGGGGGCTAAGCCGCCTGAACAAGGCAAGCAGTGGGGCCAGGGCGGCACGCAGAGGGTCAAGGATGATCCCAAGGGTCGAGAACATAGAAGCTCATGCGCGCGCGCCGTCGCAAGCCCGGCGCGGGTCTGAGCATTCCACAGCATATTTGCGGCATGAATCAATCGACAGCATTAGCGAACGGATGTGAGCAGGAAAGGGATATCTCATGTGGATGCGAGTGAAAAGCGTAACACTGAAAGTGGTACTGATCGGGGCATTGTGTGTCATTGGCGTCTTGTCCTTTGGGCTACTGAGGGCGCAGCCGGGCGACGAGCAAGATCCGCCGAGCGTGGGGGATCTCGTAGCTCTGCTGAGTTCTGAGGATGGCGCTGTGCGTGCAGAAGCAACCAAGGCTCTAGGCGAGATGGGCCCGGACGCAGCGGACGCAGTCGATCCGCTGCTGGACGTGCTGGACGACGAAGATCCTTACGTCCGCTGGTATGCCGTGAATGCCCTGTGGGAGATCGGTGTTGCGACGGAGAACGTCCTGGCGGGACTGCAGGAACGGTTTTCCGACGAATGCATCGCGATTCGAGTTCACGCACTGAATGCTCAATCGAGTCTCGCGGGAAAGCTTAGAGCTGAGCAGGCTGAGAAGTAGGCCATAAATCGTTCCGGGGCCCTGACGAGCGCCAGAATGTCGTTCTTCTCGCCCGGCCGTGCCTCGGGAAAAGAAATGTGCCCGCAAGATCGATCTTGGCCTTCTTTGAGCAGATGACGGCCGGTTCGAGTATGAGGTGGGTCAATAACAGACGGGAATGTCGCCATGAGCATTCAGGTCATTTGCAAGAAAGCAGGAAGGGGCTTCAGAATGTCAATGCCCAAGGTTATCTCCAGAACAGTGTTCGTGCTGCTTATCGTGTCGCTTTGGAACGGTTCAGTCGCGACAGGCCAACCGCGGGAGCGCCCGTTCGATTACTGGCCCAGCCCTTTCA
This sequence comes from Phycisphaerae bacterium, assembly GCA_011050235.1. Taxonomy (GTDB): domain Bacteria; phylum Planctomycetota; class Phycisphaerae; order SM23-33; family SM23-33; genus HyVt-337. Next base: position 30,675 of record DRGC01000080.1, read on the forward strand.
TCAATACGGAAGGCGACGGCACGCCGGCGGGTGACCCCTACAGCAACCCTCAGACCGCCACCGACGACGATTGCAACCCGATCATCCGGCCGGAGTGTGTGCTGTTGCGTTACCGCCTGCACGCCTTTGAGGGCGAGACGGGTCTGCTGAGATGGACCTTGGCGCGAACAGATTTCAAACTTGGCGGCGGCCTGGGACATGGTTGGGGCTCCCCTACGCCCTACATTCGCACAGGCGGTTACATGGGTGGCTTGGCGCAGGTCTTCCTGAGCGGTCGCGCGATGGAGATGTTCACCATCACCGGAACAGCCCCCGATCGGGTTGGCTCCGCCTGGTCGAAGGCTGCCAACGTTGATTTCCGGGAAAGTGGAACCCTCGACCAATTTGTCTACAGCTTCCGCGACAAGGGGACAGGGAAGCTCCAGAGGTACTTCTTTGACACCTACGACCCGGCGTGGAACATGCAGGGCCTCTGCGACAGACACGAGGACGAGGACGGTAGGGAGACCTTGATCACCTACGGCGATCCCTACCAACAGGTCGTCAAGCTCCGCCGTGCTGAAACAGACGGCGCCAAGGGGGTCATCACGGAGGTCCGTGTCGGCTACTATCCGAGCGGTGATTTCGACGGTTACGTGAAGTGGGCGGTCCTGCGCCGGGCCTTCGAGAGCGAAGAGAGTTGGGATGACGCCCCCTGGAACGGTATTTCGAACTGGGGGGATGTCGGGGATGAAGACTGGTCGGACTCGCACAACATCCGTCGTGTGCGCTATTACTACTACGACGACGATGACGACTACACGGACGACAACGACTTTGGCAACGACGGTGACCTGAAGATGATGGTCGTTCAGATGCCCAAGGATGGTGTTGGAAGCCCCGATAAGACGCTCGACTCCGACTGGACCAACGTGAAGGTATGGTACTTCCGCCACAAGGACGCCACGGCCGGGGCGGCCGACGACGGCACGATCGAATACATTCTTGAGCCGGCATGGTTCGCACGCCTGGTGAGCGAGGAGGTTATCCAGATCGGCGACGTGTTCGACAGCGGGACGAATGAGTTGAAAATCAGTAATAATGCCCTGGACCTGTTGCCCAACACGCAGGCCGGCGATGACAACGACCTGCAGGAATTCGCTACCTATCACTTCGTGTACGGCGGCGACGGGGAGCTTGATTATCTTGTCCGCAAGGGCGGCTGCGACAGCGTTCAGGGCGGCAAGGACATTCGCGACCACATCACGTACACAAAGAACCCGGGCCCCTCCAGGGGGCCGTACCTGAGCAACGAGTGGTACACGAAGTTCATCATCGAGCGAAAGGACCATACCGGGACGCCGGTCCTGCGAAAGAAGATCACCTCGTACATGAACCTATACGACCAGGTGATGTTCAAGATCGTGGAAGACTATGACTCATCAGGCAACCGCCGACAGCGGCGGGGCGACTACTACTATTACGACGAGTCGACCCTGCACGCGATCATGCATGCCGAGAGCTCGGCCATTGCCTGGAGCGACATCGACGACCATACATACAACGGCAAGACGGGGCTGGCGGCGGTCGAGGCGGAGTTCAAGGACCTGATGCACAAGGAGGGGACTAGCAACGGATACAACTACTTCGAGTTCATCGAGAACGCCGCGGGCGTTGTCCACTACTACGCCTATAACAACTCCGGGCCGTCGGGCTCGGGCTATCTGACGAAGGAAGAGCTTCAAAAAGGCGATGGGGGCGCCAGCACCGACCCGTTCAAGCTCCACGAATACGCATATACCGATAACGGGTCCGCCGACGAATCGAAGAAGGTCTATGTCCTCAGCGAGATGGTCACCTATCTCGAGGAGGACGACGCAGCCGCCAACTCCCTCAAGACGACCTATTCCTACACCTGGGACGGCACCAATCCGTGGATCATGACCAAGCGCGTGACCAACCGGCCCATCACCAAAGGCGCCACACCGACCACGCTGTCCTTTGAAGAACAGTTCGACGCTCGCGGTCGGCCTACGTGGAGTCGCGAGTACTACGATGACGAAACGGACACGACCTACGAGATCACGTATGGCCTGTACGACATCGAGCAGAATCCGTTGAAGCCAGTCCTGGTCATTCGTGACTTTGACACGACCTGTACGGAGGTCGCCGAGCCGTCTGGCTGGACCACCTCCGCCGGTTACGGCATGCAGTTGGAGACGAAGTACGTCTATGACGACTTCGGCCGGGTGATCGAGGAGCTTGGCCCGCGCCATAGTGTCGACATCAGCGGCACGCTGACGTCTGTGCGGACGGTGCGGTTTGCCGTCTACAAGGAGTTCAATGAATCACGTCACGACGAGATATGGACGGCCATCGGCAACGCCGACTGCGACAACAGCGGGACCTGGCCCTACGTTGACGGCGACTACACGTATACCGGTCTAGTGGGGCCGATCACGGTCACGCGCCTGTGCAAGATGGATCGCGAAGTGGAGCGGATGACGGTATCGTCGGACGACGCCTCCGATGTCTACGACGACAACCCCGGCGACGGCGACAACAAGCTCAACGATGTCGATGTTATGAGCATCGGTACTTATGGCGCCCCGGTCAACAACGATGAGAAGTACGCGTGGTCGCAGACCCACATGGACATGCAGGGGCGGATCGACTGGCGGAAGACGTATCACAACATTCCCGCTACCGACGTCCTTGGCAGCGCCGGCACCAACTACACGTCAGTGGCCTACACCTACGACGACCTTGGGCGGACAAA
>DRGC01000081.1 GCA_011050235.1 Phycisphaerae bacterium
CGGCACGCCCCCGACGGCCGTCGCGACGACCGGCAGGCCCGCCGACATCGCCTCCAGCAGCGCCAGCGGCAGGCCCTCGGTCCGGCTGGGCAGGACCAGGGCATCGGCGGCCCCGTACAGAGCGGCCACGTTATCGACATGACCGAGAAATCGAACGACGCCTCCCAGGCCTTTGTCGGCCACGTGCTGCTGAAGCTCTTCCAGGTGCGATGGCTCCGCCAGCGCCCCGGCGACCAGGACGGTCAACGATTCGCCGCCGCTTCGGGCGCAGAGGCGCTCGCAGGCGGCCAACAGATCGCCGTAGCCTTTCTCGGCCTTGACGGCGCCGACGGACAGGAACACGAACGTGCCGGGGTCGATCCCGAGGTCATCTCGAAGCTGCCGGCCCTTCTCGGCGTCCGGCTCGATCGGGTCGATCCCGTTGGCCAGAAGTTCGAACGGTTTGCCGGCGCGCAGGAACCGGGCGTAGGCGGCGGCGACCTCGGTCGAGACGGCCGTGAAGGCGTCGACCTCGCGGGCAGCCAGAATCTGAGCCCATGTGGGGCCCGCGCTGGATAGCAGCAGCCCGTGGCAACTCAGCACGATCGGGGCGCCCGTAGCGATCCGGTTGGCGGCGACAAGATACGGCAGCGAGAAACGGTCGTGAACGTTCACGACATCCGGGCGAATATGATGAAGGATCTTGCTCAGCCGCAATACGGCCCCGAGGTCCCACCGGCCCCTGGAGGTGACGGAATAGACGGCTGCGCCAGCCTGGGTCAGGCCTTGCGCGAGCGGCCCGGTGCGAGACAGACAGACGACGGCGACGGCCAACCCCTTGCGTCGAAGTTGGCCCGCCAGCGTCGCGACGACGCGTTCCTTGCCTCCGGCGGCCAGGCTGTCGACGACCAACGCCACTCGACCCACAGACAACGGCTGACAGGTCGATGGCGAAACGTTGTGTTTCAACTCAACAGACATGTCCGTCACCGCAACCGTCACGATTAGGCAGCGCTTTCCAGGGCCTCGGGGGCATCGCCCGCGGGCAAGTCCGTTTCGCCGCTCTCGATGGCGGCGATTTCGTTTTGAACGATGGCGTGCAGAGGAACGCTCAGCAGCATGACGGCATAGACGTATTCGAATCCGATCTGGCTGAGGAACGATCCGCCGATGGCAAAGGCAACCACGGCCGTTTCGATGCCCGTGGCATAGCTGACGGCCCATCGGCCTGTATCCCCCAGCGAATCCCGCGCCAGCCTCCGCACGCGCCGGGTCGTCCAGAACGTCGCCAGAATCAGCAGCACAAACAGCGCCAGCCCCGGGTAGCCCATCCCCGCCAGTGCGCTGAACCACACGCTGTGAGCGACGTGGGGCCAGTCGTCCGTCTCGATCTTGTACTTGTCGTACTCGGCTAGAAAGACGTCCACGCCCATGCCAACGCCGGTCACCGGGTGCGCGTCGGCCATGCGGGTGGCGACTTTCCACGCGTTCAGTCGGCCGATGGCGGCCACGTCGCCGTTCTTCTGCTGCAGCGATTTGTACCGCCACATCGTCTTTTGCGGAATGATCGCCAGGATCACCGGCAGCGCCAGCGCCAGGACCACGACGGTCTTCCACGTCCCTACGCGACGCCACAGCGTGATCACCAGGCTGGCCGCCATCGCCAGCATGCCGCCGCGAGACTCGCCGACGATGACGGCGGGCACGCACATCGCCGCCGCCACGTACATGCCCCGCCGCATCCAGATGTGCCGCACCTCAACGGCGCCGAAGATCAGCATCGGAAACGCCATCGCCACGAACAGCGCGATGTCGTTGTTATCGAACCCCTCCGGCCCGCCGTGGTGGGTCACCGTCGAGCCGCCCGTCAGCAGGTACAGGCCCAGCTTGACGGCGTAGAAGCCCGGGCACCATGCCAGCAGCACCACCATCCACTTCAACTGCTTCCGCGTCCCCACCAAACCGGTCAGCAGCATCACCGCAATGCCGATCTTGCTGAACTTCTCGAGAAAGACGGTCGACTCGGCCTGGTACGTCGACATCACCGTACAGACGACCATCCACACCCAAAAGCCGACAAAGAAGATCGTCGGCGCCTTCATCCGGAACTTCGGGCCCGGCGTCGTCATCGCCCGGAAGATCAGCACGATGCCGACGAAGAACGTAAACCGCATCCCCATCACCGACTCGTGCCATATCAGCGTCTGGTGGGGCCTCATGAACGACAGCCAGCAATACGCCAGCAGGCCGTAGTAGGCGTTGTACAGCGCCAGCGGCAGCAGGCCTAAGCCCACCACAACCATCACCAGGTCACGCCATCCGATAGCTGCCATCATCCTTGTGCCCCTTTGGTGCACGCCCGGCGAAACTGATCCGCCGCATGCGACCAGGTCAAGGTCTCCTCAACCGTCTTTCGTCCAGCCGCCCCCAAACGGCGGCGGTAGGGCTGGTCGGCGATCAGCCGACAAATCGCGTCGGCGTGCGTCTTGGCCGAATCGGCGATCAACACGTTCTCACCGTGGCTGGCCGGCAGGCCCTGGCAGGCCAGGGACGTCGCCGTCACCGGACAGCCCATCGCCCACGCTTCCAGCAGCTTGTTCTTGATGCCCGTGCCCGACTGCATCGGCAGCGCCACGACCGACGCCGCCTTGAGGTACGGCCGGACGTCGGCGACATACCCCGTCACCGTGACGTGGTCGCTCTTGAGCGACAGGACCGCCACCGACGGGTTGGCCCCCACGATCAGAAACCGCGTCTCCGGCCGCGCCGCCCAGACGCTCGGGGCGATCTGGCGAATCAGAAACGTCGCCGCCTGCTCGTTGGGCTCGTGCGCCATGTTGCCAAGGAACACGACCGTCGAGGCGCCCTGGTCGCCGCAGCCGGCGGCCGCAGCGGGCGAGAAATAGTCCGTGTCCACGCCGTTGGGCGCGCACGCCACCTCCGCGCCCGCCCGTCGATGGGCGAACGCCTCGGCGTCGTTGGGCGAGACGAACACGAACCGATCCACGTCGCCGCTGAAGCGTCGCTCGCATCGGCTTTGGCGAAATCGAAAGACCGCCAGCCTCGCACGCTTGCCCGGCCCGCCGCTGGGGTGTCGCGATCGCTCGAGGACCGGGTCGTCGACCATGTCGACCACCACGGTCGCCGCGCGCCGCGCCTCCGGCGAGTACTGAAGTGTCTTCTCGCGGACCAGGACCACCGTATCGAAATCGCCCGCGCTGTCGGCCACGCTGCCGGCGAGGGCGGAATCGAACACGTGCGGGCTCAGCCAACTCCGCGCGGGCCCATGGTTGGACGGCTGGCCCGTGGGCCCGGAGGGCAGGTCCACGCCGATGGCCGCATACGCCCGGCCGGCCTGGGCCGACGGCGGATACGACAGAACGCTCACCCGGTCCCCCTGCCCCGCCAACTCGGCGGTCAGGTGATAGACGCGCAGCCACGTGCCGTGCGTCAACGGCCAGGGAAACCGGGATGTCACAAACAACCACGTCATCGGGCCACCGCTCGTTTCGGTTGGATTGTCAGAACGCGACCGACCGCCTCGACGACCTGGTCGACCGAGATCACGTCCATGCAGTTGGGGTCCTTCTCGCACACGCGGTGATAGCACGGCACGCATTCGTGCGTTGAGATGATCTTCTCGCCCAGGTCGTACAGGTCGATCTCCTGCTCGCAGGTCGGGCCGAACAGCGCCACCAGCGGCACGTCGCGGGCGACGGCCACGTGCAGGGCCAGCGTGTCGCCGGTGACGATCGCATCGCATTGACTGACGATTGCGACGAACTCCTGCTCGCCGTGGCCGTTGCCGGCCAGGTGCGCCCGCCCGCCAAGGCGGTCGCCGATCCACTGGTTGTCGTTGATCTCATCGGACCCGCCCAGCAGCACCACCGTGTGGCCGAGGTCCAAGAGGCGCTCGCAGACCGTCACCCATTTCTCCGGGCTGAAGGTCTTGTTGGCGAACACCCGCCCCGAGCCGGTGTTGACGCCGACGACGACCTTGCCGGGCTGGCGCCAGGGCTCGAACATCGCATGAATCGCAGCCTCGGTCCGCTCGTCGCAGTACAGCCGGTACGGCTGGCCAGCGTAGGGCAGGCCGACCGCCTCGTGGATGAGTTGCGGATAGCTCTTCGTGTTGTCGTGGAACTTCAGATCGTCGTCCAGGCCAAGCTGGAAGTAGGGCTCGCACTCCTTGTTGAGTGGCGTGACGGTCCCCCACGGCGACAGGCCGATGCCGCGCTTCTCGCCGCCAGGCACCCGATTGCACAGCGCCGCCGGGCCGGGCTCTTTGTCCAGGGACAGGACCAGATCGAAATGCTGCTGCGTCGCCGTCAGGATGCCTGCGGCCTCGAAGGTCAGGAGCTGATCGATCAGCGGATGGTTCTGCAGAATGCGCGCCCCGCCCGGCTCGCTGATCCACGTCACGTGCGCGGGGGTCCACTGGCGATGAATAGCCGGCAGGATGCCGGTCGTGCGGACCACGTCGCCGATGGCGGCGGTCTTGATCACCAGGACGCGGAACCCCATCGGCTCGTAATGCTCGCACGCGCCGCGACAGTGGAACCGACACGGGCGATCGCCCAGGTAGTGGCGACAATCCAGTTTCGTTTCAAACGCCATTCGATCAATTCTCCGCAACGGCTTCGGCCAGCACGGCACTGACTCGTCGCCCACACGCCGACCACGCGAACATCTCGACGCGCTCGGCCCCGCGGGCGACCAGTTGGGCCCGCAGCGCCTCGTCGTCCAGCAGGCGCATCAGCCCGTCGGCGATCGCGGCCGGATCGTCCGGCGCCACCAGCACCGCCGCATTGCCGGCGACTTCCGGCAGGCTCGTCGTCGAGCTGGTCAGCACGGCCGTCCTGCAAACGAACGCATCCAGAATCGGCAGCCCGAACCCTTCGCTCAACGACGGGTAACACATCACCGTCGCGCCGCTGACAATGGCCGGCAGGTCCGCCTCGTCGGCGAACCCCGCCAGCACGCAACTGTCCGCAATGCCAAGCTGCGCCACCTGCACCCGAACCGGCCCCATCGCCGTCTCGTCGATGCCCACCAGCAGCAACTGGTAGGCCTGCCGCATGGCGGACGGTAGCTTGGCCCACGCCATCAGGATACCGCGCGTGTTCTTCCGCGGGTCGGCAGCGCCGAAACCAAACACATAGGGCCGGCCGGCATTCAGGCCGTACTGACTTCGGATGCGGGCCAACCGTTCGGCGTCGGTGACGCGCTGACAGCCGCGATCCGGCGCCCAGTGGTTCACTACTACTTTATCGGACGGGACATGCAGCCGATTGACGATGTTTTCCCGCGTGAATTGGCTGGGCGTGATGATCCGCCGGGCGTTCTTGGCCGCCCGTGTAACGTTCCGCCGCCATCGGCTGACCGCCTTGTCGCCCGTGTCGCCCTCCAGAGGGATCAGGTCGTGAATGGTCACGACCATCGGCACGATCGGCCAGCGAGGGGCCGTGTTCGCCGGGCAGTGCAGCACGTTCACACCCGCCCAGCGAGCGGCGAGCGGCAGTCGAATCTGTTGCCATAAGTTTAGTCTGTCACCTGAGATATCAATCTTGCAGCTTTCGACGTTCTCGAACTGGTCGAACGGATCGTCGCCGCTGCGGCCGCGATGGAACATCACGAACTGCCAGTCCGGCTGCATCCGGGCCAGCGTCGTGTACAGGTCCAGCAGGTTCTTGCCCGTGCCCCGCCGCCGGAGTTGGTAGACGGCCCGCATGTCCACGCCGACTTTCATTCGTCGCCCTCCCTGACCGCCGCGATGCAGAGCGATTGGCCCCGCCATCGCAGGCCGGGCAGACGCGGCAGGCGCCAGCGCCCCAGCAGCAGCTGCAGCCGCCAGACCAGCGGCCAGCGTCGGACCCCCCACACCCCCACTGACAGCACGCGGGGGACCCGGAAACCGGCTTGCTCGAACACCCTCTTCAACTCCGGGCCGCTGTAGATGTGCTTGTGGTCGGGGTCGTCGAATTCCTCCGGATGGCTGAAGGCGGCGTTGGGCGTCGTAAGGACGACACGTCCGCCCGGCCTCAGCGCGCGCCGCCAGGCCGACAGGGCCGGCCCGGGCGATTCGAGGTGCTCGATCAGGTGCATGCTGACGATGCAGTCGACCGATCCATCCTCGACACCCAACTCGGCGGCGTCGCCGCAGCGGAATGTGTACTGGTCGAACCGCAACTGGGCCATCTCGACGGCCGTTGGATTGTTGTCAACGCCGATGCCCGCATCCGGGGCCAGAAACGCCAGCAGCTCGCCCCCCCCACAGCCGATGTCGACCACCACGCCGCCAGCGGTTTCGCCGGCCAGGTCGCGAAGGAGTTTGGCCTCCACCATCCACATCGGGTGCTGCGAGCGGCGCGCGTAGTAGTCGCGGCCGTACCGTCGGCTGGTGGTCGGCTTGACCGCCAACGCCAGGAACGACGCCGCATCGCAGCGTTCGGGCTCGCGGACAACCGGCTCGATCGACACGACCTCCAGTCCGCCTCGCGTCAGGAGCTCCCGCAGCGTCTGTTCGTTGAAATCCTGCACGTGCTCGTCGCACTCGTCCGGCCCCATGCCGCGCGGCACGGAGACGACCAGCCGCCCGCCCGGCTTCAGCGCCCGGCGGAACCCCTTGATCGCCGTCAGCGGATCGTCGAGGTGCTCCAGCACTTCGGTGCAGACCACGCCGTCGAAGTGCCCCTCGGGGAACGGCACGTTCGGCAGCCGGGCCAGGCAAGCCTCGAACCCGTACCCGCGCGTCCGGTCCACGGCGACCTGCGAGAAATCCTGCCCGAAAAGCTCCAGCTCCGGATAGCGCTGGCGAACCCATCGCAGCAGCACGGCGATGCCGCAGCCCATGTCGATCAGCCGACCCTTGTGCGGCAGCAGCGGCAGGAGATGCTCGTAGAGGTTCTCCATGCTGCTGAACTCGTCGTCGAGGGCGCCGTAGGTTTTGTCCATGGCCGCCGGGCGGTTCAGGTTCGTTCCCCCGCGCGCGAGGGTCCGGCGAATCCGCCAGGGGACGATCCGGCGGATCAGCAGGCGGAGCTTCCACGGCAGGCAGTACTGCTCGAAGACGAATTGTCGCAGTGAGAACCCGCCCATCTCAGACCTCCTGCGTTGCGTTCCCATCGGCCCGGCCGCCCCGCCGCGCCAACTCGCGCAGCCACAGCCGTTGCTGATCGCGGAGATCGTTAAACATGGCGACGTCGCGCTGTTTGATAACGGCTGCCGGGTTGCCGGCGACGACCGCAGACGGCGGGACGTCCTTGGTGACCACGGCCCCGGCGGCGACGACGGCGCCTTCGCCGATGGTGACGCCCGGCA